>NZ_CAHOYM010000021.1 GCF_903679515.1 Bartonella gabonensis | reverse complement strand
GTTATCTATCAATAAAAACACATACAAGGGGAAAGAAACAGGAGTTTGTCTGAGAAGTTGGATTGTTGACACATGGGCGTTGGTTGGCTTCTTTATCTTTTAGGGATAGTCCGTTGAAAAAATTGTTATTTTGTAAAAATACATGATGGGCTTTTTTTATTTAAGAGTAAATATTTATGCATGTTATGGAATGCGTTTTTTCTTATATTGGGAAGAATGGAGGATAATCATGCATTATTGTTATTTTATTTGCCTAGCTTTCAATGGCCCTACAGCTCTTGTATTTAAAGAGAGATTTTAAAATCCTTATTAAATATTTTGATCTCTATACGGGTCTTTTTTGTGATACGGCAAAATGATTTTTGAGGTGAATTATAAGAAGGCTTGAAATAAGAGATTATGATGGTTTTTTATTTTCTGTTCAATAGGATTATGAATCAATCTATTCTTAAATTGTTTAGTATGCATAAAAATTTATAAACAGAGAAGTCTCCTTTAGGTAAAATATCTTTTACTTGTATTTGTGAGAGGAAACTAGAAATCAAGATCAGCATAATGGGCACTTGCAATAATTCCGCGGACACGATCTGTTAAAAGAGAACGAAAAGAAGGTCGTGATTTAATCCGCATATACCAGTCTTTTGCAGCAGGGGTTTGTTCCCAGTCAATTTCCCCTAAAAAGTCAAGTACAGAAACAGAAGCTGCGGCTGCTAGGTCCGCATAGGACAAGGCAGAACCCACTAAGCTATCGCGAGAGGCACAGAGCCAATTGAGATAATTCATATGGGGTGGAATATTGGCCCGTGCATTGCGTAAAATTTGTGAATTGGGAGCTCCACCGCCAATAGCAAGCGGCATTTCACGTTTATGGATTCTTTCTCGTACAATATGGCGCGTTGCTTCATTTTCAAATTTATTTAAAAACCAGTCATTGAGGCGGCGTACTTCTGCACGATCTAAAGGATTTTCCGGAAAAAGTTTATTTTCCTGTCGTAAACCCCCATGGGTTTCATCTAAATATTCACAGATAACAAAGGGACCTGATAATGGAACTTCGTGTTCATCGAGAAAAACAGGAACATGACCAGCGGGATTGAGAGCGAGAAATTCATGTCTTCTAGCCCATTCATATTCTTCAATCAGTTGAGTGGCTACACCATATTCTCCAAGAATGAGGCGTATGAAGCGCGAAGCAGTGGATAGGGGAGAGTGAAAAAGTGTCAGCATAATTTATATTCTTAAATAGAGTTGATCAGAATTCTTTCAAGTCATCTTTTTTATAAAGATGCTTGACTAGAAGTACAAGATCATTAGCAACGGCTAGCAATTACACTTAATAAATTGTTAATAATATGAATGTGTTCTCTTATGCAACGGTTTGCAAAATGGCGGTTCGTAATTCTTCCAAACCGCATGTTTTTTCTGAAGAGGTTGCAAGGATCTCAGGATAAGCTGCTGGACGTTTGAGAAGTTTTGTTTGTGTGGTCATCATTAATTTTTCTAAGGCATTTGATTTGATCTTATCACTTTTTGTCAAAACAATTTGATAAGAAACGGCTGCTTTATCAAGGAGTGCAAGAACATCTTCATCATTGTTTTTGATTCCGTGCCGTGAATCAATCAAGAGATATACACGTTTTAGTGTTGTGCGCCCCCGTAAATAGCTAAAAATCAAATTTGTCCAAGCATCAACCAGATTTTTAGGAGCAGCAGCAAAACCATAACCAGGCATATCTACCAGTGCGAAAGGGGGAAGATCTCCTCGCTGCCCACTGAAACCATCGGGGACAAAATAGTTAAGTTCTTGCGTCCGTCCTGGTGTATTTGAGGTTCGTGCTAAGCCTTTTTGCTGAACAAGTGCGTTGATTAAAGATGATTTTCCAACATTGGAACGTCCCGCAAATGCGATTTCTGCTGGACCTTCAGGGGGGAGAAAGTGTATTGCGGGGACACCACGAATAAAAACCCAATTACGAGAAAAAATTCCAGCAAGGGAAGAATCTCTTCTCATTCCCGCTCTTCTTTTTTGGATGATTTTCCCCACATGGCTTTCAAATTATCAAAAAGCTCAATTTTGACTCCTTGGCGTTTCATCATAATCCCTTGCTGAATAATTGATAATATATTGTTCCATGCCCAGTAGATGACAAGACCAACAGGGAAAGAGGCGAGCATAAAAGTAAAGATGACAGGCATCCATGTGAAAATCATCGCTTGGGTTTGATCTTGAGGAGTAGGATTCATACGCATTTGTAAAAACATCGTTATTCCCATAATCAAAGGCCATGCACCAATCATAAGAAATGCTGGCGTTGTATATGGCAAGAGACCAAATAAGTTAAAAAGAGACGTTGGATCGGGGGCCGCTAAATCTTGAATCCAGCCAAAGAAAGGGGCATGGCGCATTTCAATGGTGATATAGAGAACTTTATAAAGAGCAAAGAATATTGGAAATTGAACCAGCATTGGCCAACAACCTGCAAGAGGATTAATTTTTTCAGTTTTATATAATTCTATGATTGCTTGTTGTTGTTTTGTTCGGTCATCGGGATATTTTTCTTTTATTTCTAGCAATCGTGGTTGTATAAGCTTCATGCGCGCCATAGATTTATAGGATTTATTGGCTAGAGGGAAAAGAAATGTTTTTAAGAGAACTGTGACAAGAAGGATGGCAATACCAAAATTTCCTGTTTGCTTATAAAGAATGTCAATAAGGGCAAACATGGGTTTTGTGATGAAATCAAACCACCCCCAATCAATTAAGAGAGCAAACTTGTTGATTTTTAGGTCATTTTGATAGTGATTAATGATTTCAACTTGTTTTGCACCAGCAAAAAGACGATTTGTAACGGTTTTTGTTTCATTGGGAGCAATCGTTAAAAGCGTTCCTAACAAGTCAGATTGATAATGTGTTTGCAAACGATCAAAATAAATAAAACGGCTTGTATATTCTTTATCTTGCGGGGGAATAACCGCTACAGCCCAATATTTATCGGTAATACCAATCCAGCCTCCTGTTACTTTGGAAAAAGTCATGCTCTTTTGTCCATTATCAGGATTGGGATCAAGCTCTGCTAAGGTTTTATATTTTTCAGTTTTGAGTGAGTCCCCTGCAATACCTATCATCCCCTCATGAAGCAAATAGGTTGCATTTGTATGTTCTGGTGGCGCTGCACGTGCAACGCGGGCATAGGAGGAGAGATGTATCGGTTGATCGCCTTCATTGCTGATAGAATCTTCAATGGTAAACATGTAATGATCATCAACAGAAAGGGTACGGCGGAAGATTTGTCCCTGCCCATTATTATAAATTAAAGTGACGGGTGTTGAAGGGGTCAGGGTTGTATTGTTTCCCTCTATTTGCCACTGTGTATCGGATTGTGGCAAAGCTTTTGCTGGCAAAGATGCACTTGCAAAACCAAATTCAGCAAGATAGGTCGTTTTGAATCCTTTAGGATTCAGCAAATCGATTTCCGGTGATTGTTTATCAACTGTTACACGATATCTCTTGAGGTAAAGATCATCAAATTGTGCACCAACAAGATTAATAGAACCTTCCAGTTCATCGGTTTTGATCGCAACACGCTCTGTTTTGGCTAATACAGCTTTCCGGATTTCGGGAGTCATTGGCTGTTCGATGATGGATGTTATTTGATGCGTTGAGGTATCGTCAGAAAGATTCGTTGTGGCAGTAAAAAGGGTTGATTGTGGTTTTGACAATTGCTGTTGTTGTGTGATGACTTGTTGTTGTAACTTTGCTTGTTTGGGAGCAACATGAAGAAATTGCCATGCGACGAGCACTACGAAAGATAAGCCAATAGCGATAAAGAAATTGCGGTTATATTCCATTCGTATACCCTTGTTGTCGTTGCTGATGTTTTGTTTGTGGGTTTATTCGCCGGTTTAATTCATTAATCAAAGATGTAAAAGGCGCGTGTAACGCATCACGATACGCTACAATGACATAGTCTGTTCCTGCTTCCATGTGGGGTGTTACACCAACTCTTACGGCTTCACGCAAGCGCCTTTTGATACGATTACGTTTCACAGCATTACCGCTTTTACGGGTAACGGTGAAGCCTACACGTGCAACAAGAGAAGATTTGCTTTCTGTTGTTTGTTCACGAGATTTAACTTCGAGTAAAAATAAAGGGCCACGTCGCCTTTCTCCTGTACGGACAGCCAAAAAGTCTGCTCTTTTGCGAATGCGGCAGGGATGTTTTTTCTTCATAAAGAATATTTCGCAATTTCACTAAATGCTTGGCTGACCAAGCATTAGAGGTTCATAACAAAAGTTTCACAACGAAGAAATGATGAGCAATCCTCAACGGTTGTGAAAATTAAAGAGTTAAGCAGAGAGCCGTTTACGTCCACGAGCACGTCTTGCAGCAATAACTTTACGTCCTCCAGCTGTCGCCATGCGTGCACGAAATCCATGGCGGCGTTTACGGACAAGTTTAGAGGGTTGGTAAGTACGTTTCATTTATTTAAATACCGCGGAGTGCGGCCCTTCTTAATCTTCGTTTTATGAATAATTTATGCGAGATGAACAATTTCACCCTATCAGACGGCTGTTAAGCCATAAGAAAAAATATAAAAAAAGTCAATCTCAGATTATTTTTCTTCGCTTGAAAAAATACAAAACACCTTATAACTGTTTGCAACACTTTTTTGTGATATCTTAAAAGTGTCAGAAAATAATGACTAGGGCGTTAAAGAATTAAATAAAGTGTGATGGATTATTGTATGCTCAATTTAAAAAAGACTTTGATACTGAGAGCTTTTCTCAATTTTGTTTTTTACAAAATCCTTATCAGAATGTTCATTAAAGTGTTGTCGCATAAATGTGCTTGATAAGCTTTTATAGCAGATTTTGTGCTTGAGTTTCTTTAATTTAAGGGTGCTTCATGTTTTTAAAGAGATAAAATATAAGTTATTTATACTTTATATTCTTCAGTAAAGTAGAAATTTTTAGGAGATGAATCTATCAGTATTGTTCGTTTTTATGCTTGTATTTGTTGATATTTTATAGAGAGGAAAGAGCGTGGATCCTATTACAAGTGAGGTTGTCCGCAACGTGTTACGTAAAATCAAAGGACCAGATCTTGAAAGCGATATTGTCTCGTTGGGGCTTCTTTCAGAAATATTAATTGCTGATGGCAAGGTTTTCTTTTCCATTACAGTTCCTGATGGACGTGTGCAAGAATGGGAATCATTGCGCCGTTCTGCTGAAGAGTTGGTGTGCGCTGTGGATGGAGTAGAATCTGTTGTTGTCACGCTTACAGCAGAAAAAACAACAAAGGGAGTACCTCGACAGAGAGCAAATCTTTTGCCAGTAAAAATGCCTATAGAAGGTGTGGGCCATGTGATTGCTGTTGCTTCTGGAAAAGGAGGGGTGGGAAAATCGACGATGGCGATCAATATCGCCTTAGCTTTACAAAATGCAGGCTTCAAAACAGGGGTGATGGATGCAGATATCTATGGTCCATCTTTGCCACGTTTGATAGGACTTGTTAACCAAAAACCACACTTCATTGAGGGAAAAAAGATTAAACCTCTTGAAAAATTTGGTCTTAAATTAATGTCGATGGGTTTTTTAGTTGAGGAAGAAAAGCCGGTGGTCTGGCGTGGTCCTATGGTTATGGCCGCTGTAACGCAATTATTACGAGATGTTGTATGGGGGCCTTTGGACGTTTTGGTTGTGGATATGCCACCCGGGACAGGGGATGCACAATTAACGCTTGCGCAACAAGTACAATTAACGGGTGCGGTGGTTGTTTCTACGCCTCAAGATCTTGCTTTAGTTGATGCACGTAAAGCGATAGAAATGTTCATGAAAGTCAATGTTCCTATTTTAGGGCTGATTGAGAATATGAGTTATTTTATCGCTCCTGATACAGGAAAACGCTACGATATTTTTGGCCATGGTGGTGCACGGGGAGAAGCGGAACGTCGAGAGGTCCCTTTCTTAGCAGAAATACCGCTTGATGCAGCTTTACGATTTTCTTCAGATGAGGGAATCCCTATTTTTGTTGCTCAGCCTGATGGCGAGCACGTTCAACTGTATTGTACAATTGTTGATCGAATAAAAAATAAACTCTTTTGAATTTATGTTTGTTTAAACGAGTTTGCTAAAGAAAATTTATGAAAAGTACAAAAATAGTTGCTTTTTTTGTAAGTGAAATATGAATTCTAATCCGGAGAAAGTGATTTTCTATCATCATCTTTTCATTCGATTTTTCTACGTTCAAAAGTATCGAAAGAAAGATTTTTAAAAAAGTAGAGATGATGTATTCTTTCGCGTTTTTTATTAGAATATGCTTTTTACGCAACAACAAAATTCTCAAGAGTATATTGATGTTTTTCATGCAAGCGTTTGTTTTAAAGAAAATATTGCTCAATGCATTATACCATTTCACGAGAGAGCTTGTGAATGGTATAATGTAAAGACTTGTATGAAGTGTATAGATCTCATTCTATTTTTATTTAAATATAAGTCATATCCATTATGCTTTTTACTCTCTCCAAGCTTTCCCCTATTTTTGCATAAAGTGAGCACGTCTCTTTACGCTCTTCTTAAACGCTTTTATTTCAATGTTGTTTTCTTATAAAAGAAAGAAAAATGCGAAAAGATTTTTTTAGTATTCTCATTTAAATGTTAAAGGATGAATGATCTTCCTATAAGCGATTTTATGCTATAAAAATATTTTGCAGATTAATTGAAAGATTTATTTCTATTCATGTAAATTAAAGGGATAGGCATTTAAAAAATCTGTTTTTCCTTCTCTTGAAAGATCTATAGCAGACAATTTTATCAATCCATGTTTAATTCTCTCTTAATTGAGATGAGAAAAAATATTGGTCAAGTCTTTTTAGAAGCATCCATTTTTTGTAAAGTCGCCTCAAGAGCTGTTGTTAAAGCACTTCTTCCCCCTTGATGAGAAAAATAGTTTGATAAAAATTCATTTGTTCCCCCCTTTGTTGAAAACTCTTTTTCAAGCAGTGCAAAATCAAGAGAGCTAGAACGGTCCGTTGCTATAATTTTACGCATTTCATCCGTAAGATTTCCAAACATCATGGTCAGGAATTCTGCTGATTGCTGTTTTTTAACCCCTTGTGTTATAAACCATTGATGGGCTGTTTCTATAAAATTAAAATATACGCCCATAAGAGAACCTGCTGTCATAAAAAGATTAAACTGTTCTTCCTTCTCTAGCACCAATGTGCCCCCCAATGCATCAAATAAACTACGTAAAAAGGGATGATCAGGATAAATGGGTGTCAAATTTTTGCATTCTGCAACAAAAGGTAACGGAACAGCACGATAAACTTTATGGTTGATCCACGCTTCCACTTCTACTGCTTTTGCCATAGCGAGAACGGAAATAACTAGCTGTTCTGGACGAAAACGAAGAGAGCGCAAAACCTCTTCTGCAATTTGGTTGGGCAAACAAAGAAAAACGCAATCACTTACATCGAGCAATGCTTGGTTATTTTCAGCAATCATAACCTTATCATAAGTGCGTGAAAGACGCTCTGCTATTTCAGCATTGCGAGGTGAAACAATAATGGAAGAAACATTAAAGGCGCTTGTCATGAGACCATCTATCATGCAAGCGCTGATTGTGCCTGTTCCCAAAAAGCTCAGTTTCATGTTTATTTCTCAGTTTTACATTTTAAAAGGAATCTCATTAGGGGTTTTAACTAACATAAATGCTAATTGAGGAAGCAACACAGAGCATTGCAAAAATAATCAACCCTAAATAGATTTTGGGCTTATCAAATAGAACGGCAAAAGCAGAAAACCAACCAC
This sequence comes from Bartonella gabonensis, assembly GCF_903679515.1. Taxonomy (GTDB): domain Bacteria; phylum Pseudomonadota; class Alphaproteobacteria; order Rhizobiales; family Rhizobiaceae; genus Bartonella; species Bartonella gabonensis. The sequence continues at coordinate 22,463 of NZ_CAHOYM010000021.1, read as the reverse complement.
CAATAGCTGCGGCTAAGGCAAATAAAAAACCTGGTTTATTCATCAGTACAATATGCATTGCCATTAAACCACCAATAATCAGCACTCCAAAAACAATGAGCAAAGCTGTTGCAAATTTTTCATAATCATCCATATTTCGCTCCTTATAGCGCTCAAACGGTTATAGACTTTTTAACGCATATGCACATAAAGAAGAAATATTTTTTATTGAGTATGGTTAAAATAGGGGGGGGCCACTTATTGATCAGAGGTAAAAAATGTTGGAATATGTTGTGGCAAACGCCAAGGTAAAATTGCGATCAAATCAAAGCGCACAGACAAAAGAGCATAATCTTTTTGCCGTGCGAGCCAAATATCGGCTGCTGCCTCAATTCGTCTTTCATTCATTCGGGAAACCGCTTCCATTGCTTCCATCAATGTTGAACGTGCTTTAACTTCAACAATTAATACTAAATTTCCACGTCGTGCAATTAAGTCAATTTCCCCACACTTTGTTTTAAACCGCATTTCAGCAATGTGAAATCCTTTGAAACGCAACCACCAAGCGGCCAATTTTTCTGCACGAACCCCTCGATAAAAAGACTTTTGTCTCTGTTTTTTTTCTATCGTCTTACGCATGATTTTATGCATTTTTTAGAAAAATTAACCGCTGAAAAAGTTCCTGCTTTTTAACTCCAGACTTTTTTGCAACCAAAGCTGCTGCTTGAGCAGCAGAATGTGTCTGTGCAAGTTTTAATAACATTTCATCAACTTCTTGATCACTCATCACATTTAAAGAAGATGATGATTCTCCAACAAGCAAAACAATTTCCCCACGAATCTGTGTTTGTTTTTTATAAGTTTCCAACAAACTTCCCAAATTAGAAACGTCTACGGTTTCAAATTTTTTTGTTAATTCACGACAAATTGCGGCAGGCCGATCGGCCGAAAAAAGAGTGACCATATCCTGTAAAGTTTCAATAAGACGATGCGGTGATTCATAAAAAWTCAAAGTTGTTGGAATCTCTTTTAATTGTTCTAACCGTTTTTGACGTTGTGCTTTGCGTGCACTCAAAAAACCTGCAAAGAAAAAGCTGTCGGTTGGAAGCCCTGTCGGGGTCAGAGCAGCTAAAAGAGCTGATGCCCCAGGGATCGGAACAATTTTATGACCTTCCTTACGGGCTTCTTCGACTAATCGAAATCCAGGATCAGAAATAAGGGGCGTTCCCGCATCTGAAACAAGCGCTACCGTTTTGTTTTCCGCTAAAGCCGCTAAGAGCTTCGGACCTGATTTTTGTGCATTATACTCATGATAGAGAAAAGTTTTTTTGTGAATACCATAACGTTCCAACAAAACACGGGTTACCCGCGTGTTCTCACATGCTAAAATATCAACGCCTGCCAGCACTTGCAAAGCACGAAGCGTAATATCTGCAAGATTTCCGATAGGTGTTGCCACAAGATAAAGCCCTGGCTCTATGATGGGGGCCGAATAAGCATGCGGACCTATAGAATATGCTTTTTCACACATGCTCTTTGCTCTTCATCAAATTCCCCTCACCACAAGATATCTTATCAAGATTTTATGCATACGCATAAGTTCTTTTTGCTCACTTTTTACCAGCACATTTTTATCATTACAACGACTTATTTGCTCAGGCTTCCTTACTTAAATAGCTGGTTACTTCATAATAGGATAACTTTTTATATTGTGAAAGAGCCTATGCATGAAGGTGATCGATAGATTTTCAATTTCAGGGAAATAAGCAATGATTATTGGGAGGGAGGTTACATATTAGGATAAAAGGGACCTTCGCTGCCTTGCGGACAGGTCCAGGTAATGTTTTGGTTTGGGTCTTTAATGTCGCACGTTTTACAATGTATGCAATTTGAAGCGTTGATCATATACGTTAGATGATCATTATACTCTAGCCATTCGTAGACAACGGCGGGGCAATAGCGTGTGGAAGGTCCTCCGTAGATTGCATATTCGGAGTCTTTTTGTTTTTCTAATGAGGCTATTTTTAAATGACAAGGTTGATTTTCTTCATGGTGCGTGTTGGAAAGGGCAACACTTGTAAGGCAGTCAAAGGTTACAATACCATCGGGTTTTGGGTAAGCAATGGGTTGAAAGTTTTCTGCTGGTTCAAGACAGGCATAATCTTCCTTGCCATGGGGGAGTGTTTTAAATAAGGAAAATCCGAACAGTTGTTGCCACCACATATCAAACCCGGCAAGTTTAATTCCATATTTTGTGCCATATTTTGCCCAAAGTGGTTTGGCATTTCGCACTTTATAAAGATCTTTGCCAATGGGTCCTTTTCGCCATTGTTCTTCGATTTCTTTGACCTCATCATGGGCACGTCCTTGCGTAAGGGCGGTAGCAATTTTATCGGCAGCTAATATGCCCGATAAAATGGCATTGTGTGATCCTTTGATCCGAGGAACATTGACAAAGCCAGCAGAACAACCAATCAGCACTCCACCAGGAAAGGTGAGTTTTGGGACAGATTGCCACCCTCCTTCACTGATCACACGTGCACCATAGGAAAGGCGTTTTGCACCTTTGAAGATTTCATAGAGCTTTGGATGGGTTTTAAAACGTTGAAATTCTTCAAAGGGAGAAAGATAAGGATTTTTGTAATCTAAGTGCACAACAAAACCGACAGAAATGATATTGTTTTCTTGGTGATAAAGAAAACCMCCCCCGCCGGTATGATTGTCTAAGGGCCAACCGGTGAAATGTTGCACTAAACCGCGTTGGTGTTTTGCGGGATCAATTTCCCAGAGTTCTTTGAGACCGAGACCGAACTTTTGGGGTTCACGATTTTTGCTAAGGTTAAAATGTTGTATCAGTTGTTTTGCAATTGAGCCGCGTGCGCCTTCCGCAATCAGTGTATATTTTGCCAATAATGCCATACCAGGCATATAATTTTTTCCAGGGGTTCCATCTTTGTTAAGCCCCATATCACTGGTGAGAACACCAATGATGGCTCCGTTCTCATTCTGGATGGTTTTTGTTGCGGCAAAACCTGGATAAATTTCTACACCCAGCGCTTCGGCTTTTTTACTGAGCCAGCGGCAAACGCTTCCAAGTGAAACAATATAACACCCGTCATTGGATAAGATTTTGGGATACAAGGTATTGGGTAATCGTGTCGCTTTTTGCGGCTTTAGAAAAAAAAACTGGTCACGGGTAACAGGCGTTGTGAAGGGATGGTCGTGGTCACTTCTCCATTCCGGTAAGAGTGTATCAATACCAATGGGGTCAACAACAGCGCCAGAGAGAATATGGGCTCCAACTTCTGTTCCTTTTTCAATAATTGTGACAGAAAGCTCAGGATTAATTTGTTTCAGACGAATTGCAGCAGAAAGCCCTGCAGGACCTGCTCCGACAATGACGATGTCAAACTCCATACTTTCACGCTGATCATGCAGAGGTGCTTTCATGGCTTATAAAGCTTTCTCCAATTCTGGAACAGTTTGGCGTGGATTGACCACAAGATGGAACTCAACGATTTGCATGGCGAAAAGTTCTATTGGTGTTGGTTCTGTTTTTAACAATGGCTTTGTTAAATTCCATATTTTCGTGTTGAAGATGCTGAAAGGCATTCATCGCTTATAAAGTTTTCTCCAATTCTGGAATAATTTGGTGGAGATCACCGACAAGGGCGTAATCGGCAATTTGCATGATGGGCGCTTCTTCATCTTTATTAATGGCAACGATAATTTGGGCATCCATTATACCGGCTAAATGTTGGATTGCACCGGAAATGCCAACAGCGATATAGAGTTCAGGAGAAACGACTTTTCCTGTTTGTCCAATCTGCCAATCATTGGGAGCATAGCCAGCATCAACTGCTGCACGGCTGGCACCTAAAGCAGCATTTAATTTGTTTGCAAGGGGAAGAAGAAGAGCCATAAATTGCTCTTGTGAACCAAGACCACGCCCGCCTGAGATAATAACACGTGCAGAGGAAAGATCCGGACGATTACTTTTGTTGGTTTTTGCTTTTATAAAAGAAGAAAGATTGGGATTGGGCGCTGGTGTTATTGTTTTAATGGGCGCTAAATTATTTTGGGAAGGTGTTGGTGTGAAAGAGGCTGTGCGAACGGTTATAATCTTTTTATGATCATTGCTGCGGATAGTTTCAAGGGCATTGCCTGCATAAATAGGGCGTTTGAAGGTATCGGGGGAAAGGACAGTGGTAATATCTGAAATTTGCATAAGATCAAGAAGGGCTGCTACGCGCGGCATCACATTTTTCCCAGTGCTGCTGGCTGGCGTCATGATCACATCATAATCGTTGGCTAAAGTGATGATTGTCTCTGCTATAGGCTCGGCAAGTTGATGAGCTAAATAATCGGCCTCGGCAATAAGGATTTGCCGCACACCGTTAAGTTTAGCACTCTTTTCCGCTGTCGTTTGAACGTTTTCTCCGCAAACCAAAATATCGATATCGCTCTTCAGTGCGTGCGCAGCGGTGAGTGCTTTTGCGGTTTCTTCTGTATTATGATCGGCTAATAAAAGAATTGCCATAAATGTTTGCCCTTTGATGTGAGTATTGCTTTTACTCTAGAGAATATTAAATGCAGTTTTTTTGTTTTAGTGCACCGACAAGCTCTGCGACATTAGCCACTTTAATCCCAGGTTGACGGGGTTTTGGCTCTTCAACACTTAAAATTGTTAGGCGTGCTTTCGTATCGATGCCAAGATCAGCAAGAGTTTTTTGTTCAATGATTTTCTTTTTTGCTTTCATGATATTGGGAAGAGAAGTGTAACGCGGTTCATTGAGCCGTAGATCGGTTGTCATAACCATGGGAAGGGGAAGACAAAGGGTTTGTGTTCCATTATCAACCTCACGTATAACGGTAGCATATCCATTTTCTATGTTAAGATGTGAAGCAAAAGTTGCCTGTCCCCAACCAAGAAGAGCGGCCAGCATTTGTCCAGTTTGGTTGCTATCGTCATCAATTGCTTGTTTTCCTAAAAAGACCATATCGGGTTTTTCTTCATCAACAATGGCTTTGAGAACCTTCGCGATGCTTAAGGGTTCAAGTGTTTGATCTGTTGTGACAAGAAGTGCGCGATCAGCTCCCATGGCAAGTCCTGTTCGTAAAGTTTCTTGGGTTGCTTCTGGCCCAATTGAAACAAGAACAACTTCTGAAATTTTACCAGATTCTTTTTGGCGAATTGCCTCCTCAACGGCTATCTCATCAAAAGGATTCATAGACATTTTTACATGAGACAGATCAACGCCTGTGCTATCGGATTTGACGCGTATCTTGATATTATAATCAACAACACGTTTGACAGCGACAATTATCTTCATGATGATCCTCTTTTTTTGTATGATTACAAGTTTATAGCAATAATCATAAGAAAGAAAATTGTTTAAAATGAAATCTCACTTATAACCTGTGCTCTCTATCCATATAAGCTTTTTTATGTTTACGTGTACTTTACATATCGTCATTTTCAATCTTCATTTCTTTTGCATTTTTATAATTGCCTTATTTGCTTGAATAAAAAGTAAAAAAATCAATTTGTCTTGTGAAAATTTTCTTTTTTCGTTTTATAGGCTCTGTTTATGATGACGAATAGAAATTTTATGCAATGAAAAATTAAGTGAAAAAAATAAAAATGGGGGAATGGTTTTACGCTGCAAATCTTAAGGGTAGAAAAATTAAAGATCTTTCTTTCAAATAGTTGGGATGAATATTAGGCAAATATTTTAGATGAAGATTGGGAAAAAATATTTCTAACAAAAAATAGGAGTTCTTAAAGCTCTATTTACTAAAATAGAGCACACTTCTTATCATTTCTTACGATTCTTTTCAAAAAGGTTAATGAGGGGTAGACGTTTGTGAATACGAAGGGGCATACGATCGACCAAGCACCCAATCAGGTTCGGAGTGATCAAATTTCTTCTTTTATTGAGCAGAAGAAGAGAGTGGATACGTCTGTAGAAGTAACAATGTCGGATATTGCTCAGAAATTACGCACTGTTTATGCACAAATGAAAATGAAGCATTCACCACGTCCTTTGAACCAGCAGGGTTTGGTAGAAGAGCATTTTAAATCTTACTTAGATGATATTAGTAGAGCCATTTTGGCTGAATATTATATTCGTCGCCAAAGGGAAAAAAGGCTTTTTGAGTCTTTAGACCAGATTAAAACACTTATTCAAAGTTTGCAGAGTGAAAAAAAAAGCTTAGAAGAAGCAGCTCTAACACGACGGGGGTTTCGTTCAAAATCACCTGATTCTGTTGTGCAAAAACTTGCTCATATGGATATGGAATGTGAGGAAAATCAAGAACGCTTATTCCTTCAAAAAGCGCAAAATTTTTCAAGACAAAATAGTATAACGCCACTCCACACAAATGTTGAAAATGCGTTGCAGAAAGAAAATAAAAGCTCTTTGCCCAGAGGTGCACTTTTGCCAAGTGATGCTCTGAAGTCTTCTTTTAAAAAGACTGAAGAAACAGTGGAGCGTACTGTGATAGAAGAAAAGGGTATGGAAGGGCCTGCATCTCATCATTGTATTGAGACTGATTTTTCTCCTCCCTTAAAGGTGCAGTCTCGGGGACATGTCTCTTTTTTATCTTATTTTGTAAAAAAAGTGCTCTTTATTTTTTAATCGTTGCATTTATGGTCACGATAACGTTATGTTTTTATAGCTTTTAAAAGGAGCTCGTTTTTTTTAGTTTTTACGCTGTTGATGTTAATAGATGTGAAATGTATTGCGCATTCGTAAATTGTGCGAAAGCTATAGCACTTAAAATTATTCTTTTAAACATGCAACATAGATGATGGGAAAAGAGGGGGAGAAGGATTCTCTAATTATTGAAAAGTTTCAAATTATCTTAAAGGTTCTTTTCGTGAGTATTTATTTACCAATTGCTGAAATGTCACTCAATATGCTGATTTTGATTGGTATGGGAGTTGTTGCGGGTTTTTTTTCAGGTCTTTTTGGCATTGGTGGTGGTTTTCTGATCACGCCTTTATTGATTTTTTATAATATTTCTCCTGCTATTGCTGTGGGAACAGGTGCTAACCAGATGATTGCATCATCTGTAACGGGGGCGATTACACATTTTAGACGACGTACGCTTGATATCAAACTTGGTATTATTCTGGCGATAGGAGGAGGGGCTGGTTCGTTAATCGGGATTCTGATTTTTTCTATTTTGAAAAAGTTAGGTCAATTAGACCTCATGATTTCGCTTCTTTATGTGATTCTTCTTGGAAGTATAGGAAGCTTGATGATTGTTGAAAGTTGGTATGATATGATGCGCAAGCGTAGGTTAGGAAAAGCCAATGTTCGTCTTGCAGGTCGACGTCGACATAACTGGATTCATCGCTTACCGTTAAAAATGCGTTTCCGGACATCTATGATCTATGTCAGCATTATTCCAGTGTTAGGAATTGGTCTCATTGTGGGGTTGTTATCTTCTATTATGGGAATTGGTGGGGGGTTCTTTATGATCCCAGCATTGATTTATCTGCTACGTGTTCCAACCAGTGTCGTGATAGGGACTTCGCTTTTTCAGATTACATTTGTGTCTTCTTTCACGACAGTTTTGCAAAGTATGACTCATCAGTCCGTTGATATTGTCTTGGCTTTTTTGTTAATGCTTGGAGGAAGTATTGGCGCACAATATGGAACACGGGCTGGACGGAAGCTAAAGGCTGAACAATTGCGTATGGCCCTTGCATGTTTGGTGTTGATTGTGTGTATGCGTCTTGCTTTTCAATTATTTGTACGCCCTGATAATCTTTTCTCTCTAGATATTCTTATGAGATAAAAATGGGTAGATTATTTTCTTTATGCATCATTGCAGGTTGCTTTTGTTTTGTTTCTTTTTCTACATGCTCCCATATTGGGATGACAGAAACATTCATTGATCAAATTGATCACGAAACTGTCCAAATTATCGTCACATCGAATACGATTACGGTGGATGCAAATTTTGCTGGTCGCGATCTTTATATTGCTGGTGTTTTGGAAAATATTGATCCATTATATTCTCGACAAAACCGTTATGATGTTGTTGTAAGCTTGGAAGGACAAACTCAGCCAATGGTCATGCGGGAAAAGAAACGCAATGCTGGTGTATGGGTTAATACGGATTCCCTTATTTTTAAAAATGTTCCTCTTTTTTACTCTATGGTCACAACGCGTGAAATTGATGATATTACCAGTGTTGAAGATTATAAACGTTTGGGATTAGGGTTACTCTATTTGCCATTGCAGACAGATGATCAAGATCAGAAAAAAGTTCAAATCTTTCGTGATGAACTTACAAAACTGCAAAAAGCTAAAAGTCTTTATTATGAAGAAGTAGGCGGTGTTCGTTTTGGTTCTGATAAACTTTTCACGGCACATTTTCGTTTACCAGCTAATATTCCTGTTGGACATTATAAGGCTCGAGCTTATCTTTTTCGTGATGGGCAGTTTATTGATAGTGCAACAACGACTCTTGAAATTGTTAAAGCACATATTGCTTATACAATTTTCTATGCGGCGCATCAGTATCGTTTCCTCTATGGTATTTTTGCAGTGATTATCGCTGTGAGCACAGGATTTTTATGTCGTTTGATTTTTCGAAAAGACTAACACCCAAGAAAAATATTTAAGGCGTTTATTTTTTATGAAAAATGCGTAAGACAAGAAAAATAGGCACAACAATAATAGCGCCCAACATGGTTGTGTGGAAGAAGTTTTTAAGCGTTATAAATCCTGTTCCCCATAAAGATTGAAGAAAATCTATTATTTTTTGTATGAGGTTGTGAGGTGTCCATCCAAAAAATTTCATTACAATACCAATGAAAAATGAAAGGATAAGTAATTTTAGGCCGACGTGGCTGAATGTTTCTTTAAGAAATTTATGAAAAGAATTTGATAATTTTTTCTTTCGGCTCATTTAAATATACTTTCGAATCTTTTGTGTTTTTTTATATTATCATTGGACAGTGATATTATTATCATAACGGAAAAACATTTTTTTGTTTTTCACCACCTTAGTACTGGTGTAATATTGGTGCCGGTTGTTAAAATATATGCTGTTTTTATTATTTTTTGCAATATTTTCATGGTCCTTCTTTTATTAAATGAAGAAATTTCCTTTTTTTTCTAAGAACTTGTAAGGCAATTTTTATAACGTTTTGATATTTCTCCTCAGGGTAAAAGTTCTTATTCGTTGAAGATGTTGTAATGGACTTAGTATTGTCTCGTGTATAGAATAATATTTCAAAACCGTTTACTTAAAAAAAGACTATCTATTCTGATAAGGCTGTGCTTATATGGGTATTATATTTGGATATTTCAACTTTAGTGAATTGAAAAGATATTTTTTTCTAAAAAATGCAAGCAATGAATTGAGTATGGTTAAAGGAGCAAAGATATTAAAATAGGATGTTGAAAAAAGTTTTGTTCTCTACGAGCGCGTGAGCGAATATCAGGGGTTTGTGGTGCTTATGCTCTTTTTGTTTTGCAATAAGATATAATGAGAAGCTTGTTATTTAGCTTTGAAAAAGGGGGAGAGGTGGTTGATATTGAAAAATGGGTGAATTTTCCTGTTTTGTTGAAATATCAAATTGTTATTAAGGCGCTTGCGCTAGTGGGGCGAGTGCTTTGATGACGGAAAAATCGCTAGAAGAAAGAAGAAACAAGCTTGCTCGACAAGAGAAAGAAAATATTTGCCTTATACTCTTCAATGGTAGGCGTTGTGATAGCATCAGTAGATTTTGTTATCGGTTATACCATTTATTGCATATTAAATTGTTTGTCGGTGCATATTGAAGAGGATAGCTTATAAGTGGGGCAGGAGGAGTGGTTGGTAAGTCGTGCTGTTTAAAATTTTAAACCTTTGTCTCTTAGAGCCAATGATTTGTTTAAACTCATTTATTTTGCACGTTGTTGTTACGTGGGGAATTTATACAATAAACGTTAAAAGGAAAAGTCTATGAACTTGAAAAGAAAAATATTAAAAAGCAGTGGCTCTCTTGTTTCTGTTCTTATAGCACTTGGGGTGGTTACACAACAGGTTTCAGCAAAAACACCTGCTGATACCCTTGTGATGGGTTGGAATATTGATGCAATCAGTTCGTTTGATCCCGCGCAGCTTAACGATGTTTATGGTAATGAAATTATTGTCAATGTTTGTGATACCTTGGTTGGTACTGCTACAGATGATCCAGCAAAAATCGTTCCCTCTTTAGCAACACACTGGGATGTTTCAGGAGATGATCACAGTACGGTATTTACGTTTCATTTGCGCGATGGTTTGAAGTTTAATGATGGTCGGCCTGCGAATGCCCATGATCTTGTTTGGGGGATGAGGCGGGTTGTTAAATTAAAGTTAGGCAATGCGGCGATATTTAATGAATATGGTATTACAGAGAAAAATGTTGATGATGCTTTGCAAGCGCCGGATGATAAAACGGTGGTGATGAAATTTGATAAGCCTTATCCGGCAGAACTCATTCTTAATAATGTCGTTGCCAGTCGTGCGACTGCTTTGCTTGATCGTGAAACTATTATGAAGCACGAGAAAGATGGTGATATGGGAAATCGCTATTTGGCTAGTCATGCTGCTTGTGTTGGGCCTTATCAGTTAGAGAGTTGGCGTCCGAGTGAAGCTGTTTTATTGCGTGTAAGTTCTCATTATTGGGGGCAGGCGCCTAAATTGAAAAAGATTCTCATTCGCCATATCGCGGAGCCTGGAACACAGCGTTTATTGTTGCAAAAACACGATATTGATGTTGCACGTAATTTAGCGTCCGAGGATCTTGCAGATCTTCAAGCAAAAACAGATATTAAAATTGAAAGAGTGTTGGAGCCTTCTATGATGTATTGGGGCCTTAATACGACGCACCCTGCTTTTGCCAATGAAAAAGTGCGTTTGGCGATGCGCTATCTTATTGATTATGAAGGACTTGGAAAGACTGTTCTTAAAGGTATTGGTGTTCCACGGGCAAGCTTTGTTCCCATTGGTAATCTTGGAGCTTTGGATGAAAAAGAGGGGCAACCCTTTAAACTTGATCTTGAAAAAGCAAAACAGCTTTTAGCAGAAGCAGGTTATTCAAAAGGCTTTGAGGTTAATTTTTTAGTGAGCAATTCTTCTCCTTATGCTTTGTCCATTGCTCAGTCTGTGCAAGATAATGCGGCAAAGGTGGGGATAAAGCTTAAACTTGAGCGTTTAGCAGGAACACAGTTGTTTTCAAAACTTTATGCACGTGCTTTTGATACAATTTTTGTTGGATGGAATAATGATTCTGCAGATCCTCATACAATGGCTTCACGCCTTATTTATAATCCTGATAATCGGTTCGAGGCTAAAAATACAGCCTACCCAAGCTGGCAGCATAGCTATTTGGATGAAGCTATGAATAAACAAGTGGAAGAAGCATTGTTTCAAAAAGATTCACAAAAACGGGCACAAATCTATGCTGATTTGCAGCGTGAGCTTATGCAAAAAGGGCCTTATGTTTTTATCTTTCAGAAATATAGCGCTATAGCGATGACACCTGATATTAAAAAATGGGTTTGGAATAGTGCGCCGCGTATTTTTTATGGTGCAATTGAAAAATAAGCGTGTCTTCAATGCTGTCAAATAGATAAAGAGCATAGCCATAATCGGCGTTTTGTATGAGTTTTCGAGCTTTAGAATACGTCGAATTTATGGCTGAGGAGTGAGTGTGTTATTGAATACCTTTTTAAGGCATTCTTTGAAGAGAGATATTTATTCTCATTGAGGATGTGTTTGCATGGCTATTAAAATTGAATATTTCAACTTCTCTGAATTGAAAAGGGGCAATTTATTGGCTGAAAAAAATCATAACTAATGCGGTATAATTTAATATTGCTAAAGGATAAAAGGTTTTGCAATGTTGAAATTTTTTTATGGAAGCGTCTTGAAGGATGGCGTGGAATATTAGCTTTTTTATGGTATCCGTGTTTTCTTTTGCTTTGAAAGATGATGAGAAGCCCATTGGAAGGGGGTATTTTATAGGAAGCGATGCAAAAATTTGAAAAAGAAACAAAAACCGTTGCATTTGGTAAATTGACGAATTTTCCTATTTTATTGAAGTTCCAAATTCTTATGAAGACTTTTTGTTATTAAAGTACTTGAACCAAGAGAGATTGTGCTTTGATAACATGAGAATTTTATGACGTTAATAAATGTTAAAAAAACAAGAGACAAGCTTGCTCAGCAAGAGAAAAAAGGAATTTTAGTCTTATAGTCTTCAATAGTAGGTATTAAGAGAGGATGAATAGCTCTGTTATTGGTCGTTGTTCATCATATATCAGCGTGTTTTCTTTTATATGGTTTGGTTTATAAGTGTGGACAGGAGGAATGATTAACAAGAAGTTTTTGGGGGAAGGTTTTAAAATTTTATCTCTTGGAGCCTATGGTTCGTCCCATTTTATTATTTGGCACATGTTGGCAGCATAGAGAATTTATACAATAAACTTTAAAGGGAGAAATCTATGAATTTAAAAAGAAAAATATTAAAAGGGAGCAGTCCTTTTGTTTATGCTCTTATGGCTCTAGGGATGTTTGTGCAACAAGTTTCAGCGAAAACACCTGCTGATATCCTTGATAATGGCTTTGAATCTTGATTCAATCGAGACTTTTGATTCTGCGCAGATCAATGAATGTTATGGAAATGAAATCGTTGCCAATATTTGTGATACCTCATCGATTCGGCTAGGGATGATGCAGCTAAAATAACGCCTTCTTTGGCAAAGAGTTGGGATGTTTCAAATGGGGGCGGAGGTACAGTCATTACTTTTCATTTGCGTGATGATTTGAAGTTTAATGATGGCCGGTCTGCCGATGCCCATGATCTTGTTTGAGGGATGAGGGGGGGGTGTTAAATTGAAGTTGTCTGCAGCGGCAATATTTAACGAATATGGAATTGCAGAACAAAATGTTGATTCTACTCTTCAAGCACCCGATGAGAAGACAGTGGTGATGAAATTTGATAAGCTTTATCCAGCAGAGATAATCCTTGGACATATTCTTACGACTCGTGTTGCTGCTTTGCTTGATCGTGAAACCATTATGAAACACGAACAAGATGGTGATATGGGAAATCGCTATTTAGCAAGCCATGCGGCTTGTGTTGGTCCTTATCAGTTAGTGAACTGGCGTTCTGGCGAGGCAATTTTATTGCGTGCAAGTTCCCATTAGTGGGGAGGAGCAGCAAAATTGAAGCAGATCCTCATTCGTCATATTGCTGAACCTGGAACACAACGTTTGTTGTTGGAAAAACACGATATTGATGTGGCCCGTAATTTGATGCCAGAAGATATAGCAGATCTCCAAGCAAAAACAGATATTAAGATTGAAAAAGTGTTGGCGCCATCTATGATCATGTGGGGGCTCAATATGACAAATCCCATTTTTGCCAATGAAAAGGTGCGTTTGGCAATGCGCTATCTTATTGATTATGAAACTCTTGGAAAGACTCTTCTTAAAGATGTTGGTATTCAACGGGCAAGCTTTATTCCCATTGGGAATCTTGGGGCTTTGGATGAAAAAGAAGGGCAGCCCTTTAAACTTGATCTTCAAAAAGCTAAGCAGCTTTTAACGGAAGCAGGTTATCCGGATGGTTTTGAGGCCAATATTTTTGCGGGAAAATCTCCTTATCCTTTTGCTTTGCCTATTGCTCAGTCCATCCAAGACAATGCAAAAAAGATAGGTGTGCGTTTTAAAATTGAACATTTTATCGGTACGCAATTATTTTCAAAATTTTATGCACGGGGATTTGATACAATTTTTATAGGATGGAATAATCCTTCTTCCGACCCTCATACAATGGCTTCACGTTTTATTTTAAACCCTGATAATCGATTTGAAGCTAAATATACTGGTTATCCTAGTTGGTGCCATGGTTATTTTGATGAAGATATGAATAAAAAGGTAAGAGACGCTCTGTTTCAAAAAGATCCACAGAAACGGGCACAAATGTATACTGATTTACAACGTGAGTTTATGGAAAAAGGGCCCTATGCTTTTATCTATCAGGTCTATAATGTTGTCGCGATGACACCTAATGTAAAACAATGGGCGTGGAATAATGCTCCACGTATTTTTTATGCTGCAATTGAAAAATAAGCAGGCTTTAAATGTTGTAATATATAACAATAAATTGTGTCGATGATATCTTTAACGTTTTGCGTATGGTTTAAAAACTCTGCAAAACGTTGAAGTTTATCGCTCACAGCTCTCTATGTTGTATAGAGAAGGCATTTTTAAGAGATATTCTTTTTTTTCTCAATTAAATTTTATGGATGTTCAGATTGAATATTTTCACTGTCGTTGATAGAATTTCGGATGGAATAAAGAGTGGTTTTAAGCCTTAATGGTTTTAGTTCTTGATGGTTTTGATCTTTGGTTTGAGGTTAAGGGTAAAGGCTGTTCTCTCGTTGATGTCACGGGTATTGGATGAATAAGTTAAAAATTAAAGATCGCATTGTTTTAAAATATCCAAAAAATGGGCGTAAAGAGTTGAAAAATGGTAGGTTTGTTTGGTGAAAAGATAAGTGCAACGAATGTTGCGGAATTTACTGTTTCCGAAATAGCAGGGGCTTTAAAGCGTGTTGTTGAAGAGAAGTTTGGTTATGTGCGGGTACGTGGTGAGATCTCAGGTTACCGTGGTGCTCATGCTTCGGGGCACGCTTATTTGGCCTTAAAAGATGATAAGGCGCGGTTAGAGGCTGTTATTTGGCGTGGCGTGATGGAAAAGCTCAAATTTCCTCCTGAAGAAGGGATGGAAGTTGTTGTTGTGGGAAAACTAACAACTTATCCAGGATCTTCAAAATATCAAATTGTCATTGAGGCTCTTGAACCAACAGGGGTTGGTGCTTTGATGGCTCTTCTAGAAAATCGCAAAAAAAAATTTGCCGATGAAGGTTTATTTGATGAAACAAAGAAAAAGCCTTTGCCTTATATGCCCCGAATTATAGGTGTTGTAACATCCCCCATAGGGGCTGTTATTCGTGATATCATTCATCGTATATCTGATCGTTTTCCGCTGCATGTGTTGGTTTGGCCTGTGCGTGTTCAAGGAGAAACAAGCGGGAGCGAAGTAGCTGCTGCTGTTGAAGGTTTTAATGCACTTGCCTCAGGAGGGCTTATTCCAAAACCTGACCTGCTTATTGTTGCACGGGGAGGAGGAAGTTTAGAAGATTTGTGGGGGTTTAATGATGAAGCTGTTGTTCGTGCGGTTTATGCTTCTGAGCTGCCCGTTATCTCTGCGGTTGGGCATGAAACGGATTGGACTTTGATTGATTATGTTGCTGATTGGCGTGCTCCAACGCCTACAGCAGCAGCAGAAAAAGCTGTGCCGGTTAAGATTGATCTTGAAGTGTATGTGGCGTCGCTTGGTGCACGTTTACGCAAAGGGCTTGCGCGTTCTTTTGATTTTCATCAACAAAAATTGCGTGCTCTTGTCCGTGCTCTCCCCACTGTCGACCAACTTTTTGCTCTACCACGGCGTGGTTTTGATGAAATTTCCAGCCGGTTACAGCGTGCTCTTTGTGTGAGTTATGATAAAAAACGTTTTTATTTCTATGCACTAGGTGTTCGTTTGGCACCGCGTTTGTTGAATACTGAAAAAGCTCAACGCCATACAAAGGAATATACGACACGTTTTCATCGTGCTTTTATGCGCAATGTAGAAAAACAACGCGCAGCATTAGAGTTGTCATATAGGCTTTTAAAAAGCACTTCGTATCAGAATATTTTAGAACGAGGCTTTGTTTTGGCTTTGGGGCAGGACAATAAGCCTGTTAAGCGGTTGGTACAGTTTCCTGAAAGTAGGCAAATAAATTTACGCTTTTTTGATGGTGATATCAGTGTTGTGGCACAGGAAAATACTTCTCGTAAACATTCAAAAAACAAGCAGACAAAGCCGTCGAACGATGATCAAGGAACACTCTTTTGAGATGGTGAATGTGATGCTTGATGAAGGGCTTCTTAAAGGTGCGGATGGGAAAGTTCGTTGTTCATGGGCAGGAAATGATCCACTTTATTGCGCTTATCATGATAACGAATGGGGAAAACCTATTTTTGAGGATATTCCTTTGTTTGAAAAAATTTGCCTTGAAGGTTTTCAAGCGGGGCTTTCTTGGTTTACGATTTTAAAAAAACGCTCTTCTTTTCGCATTGCATTTGATGATTTTGATTTTGAAAAGATTGCTCATTATGATGCGTTAAAGGTGAAAATGTTGATGCAGAATAAAGGTATTGTTCGTCATCAAGGAAAAATTCGTTCAGTGCTTAATAATGCATTGAGAGCACAGGAAATTATAACAGAGTGGGGAAGTTTGTCTCACTATTTTTGGTCTTTTCAACCACCACAATCGGAGCGTTATGAAAAGATAGATTTTCAAACATTGTTGGCAAATCCCATCACTTCTGCTTCTCTTCGTCTTTCTAAAGATTTAAAGAAACGTGGTTGGACATTTATTGGTCCCACGATTTGTTATGCTTTTATGCAGTCTGTAGGAATTGTCAATGATCATCTTGAAGGGTGTTTTTGTCGATAAATAGGGCAAAATTCCTGTTATAAGGGCAATGATCAATAGGGTAATCTAATAAATATGCAGATTACACAACGCTATTGTATAAGATAATTGAAGCATACAAATGATACAATAGTGATGATTTTTTATTATTGTTGCCTATTAAAACAACAAAGGTATAATTTTGAAAATGAAAAAACAAATGCTAAAAGGAGTAATATCTTAACTCTCATGTATCTAGGGTTAGGTAAGTGGGAGATCTTGTATGTAAAACAAGATGCCACCCTGTTGCAAATTCACGTGCTTTCTTAAAAAAACATTTCTTAATTCCCTTAAGCCCATTTTGCGATGTTGTTCGTGAATGGTATATAAAAAGCAAGTAAAATAAAATAGTTATGTCTAATATAAGGGAATAGGTGATTCTTGATTCTATTACGTTTTTTTGCCTCTATCCCTAACTTTTTTGGAGCTTTTTTATAGCTTCAAGAGCGAGTCTTTTACGATCTGCGCTCTTTGTGTAAAGAGATGCCATAGCATCATTTGTCCAGCCAAAAATCGCTTTGAGTTGTGATACTGTTGCACCAGAGTTAGCTGCGCGTGTTGCTGCTAATTTTCTTAAACCATGTGCTGATTTTTTTATGCCTGCTGTATTACAAGCCTCTCTAAATGCATCGCCAAAACTTTCTTTAATGAGTTTTTTACCTTCTTTACCACAAATAAATGTTTCATCACCAACAGGACCAGTTTCAAGCGTTTTGGCTAATTCCGGTAAAATAGGCAGAAAAACATCTGTTTGGAATTTACTTTTCTCTGTTTTGAGATGAATAATATTATCTTTGACATCTTTCCAACCAATGCGAACGGCATCACCACGACGCAAACCCGTATATAAAAGAACATCAATCCAGACACGTTCATGGGTACCATGATGCCATTTTTGATAATACTTTTCGACATCTTCTTCTGTCCAAGCAGCAAAGCCATTTTTATTGTGAAGGGCTGGTCTTTTAATGCCTAAAGCTGGATTATTTTCTAAAAGACCTTGGTCAATCGCCCAATTAAAAAGTCCATTAAGGGCTTTCAGAAAGCTTATAGCCATTGCTGGCGTTTCTTTACGTCGTTCAACACCGGCTATGATATGTTTCTTTTCAATTGTTTGGTATGGAACGTTACCTATTGTATCGCATACCTTCATAAGAATGTATTCTTTTTGTTTCTTTGTCGTATTAGAGTAGCTATGCCAATTAGAGCTGTTTAAATATTGCTTAAGCAGCCATGCGAATGAACCTTCAACAAGTTTACCGGTTTTGGATTTAGGAAGTATAAGTCCTTGCAATTCGGCAAGTGCGCTTTTGTAGTTATCAACAAACTCCTGCGTTCCATAGGTTCCGCGGATTCTAATACGTTTTCCATGACCAATACGTACATACCATATAATTTTATTATGCCGTGTGATTTCTTTAACAAGATGAGGAGGGCGTGGTTTAGGCATGGTATTTTACATCTTAGATAGCGCGGTTTCGTAATATTCATTCGTGGAAAAATCTAAAAGTTTGTCTGGGTTGTTTACTGAATTTGGTATTGGGATATCGGATTTAAGATAAATAAGCAGTTCACCGGTGGGCTTTATTTCTATGAGTTCACACCCTTGTTTTTTAGCTTCTCTTAAAGCGCGAGCAATGGCTGGTTGTGTTATAGTAGCAGGACGAGGCGCCATTCTTTTCTCCTTACATTTAAGATGCAATTCACTCGTGTCGTGAATCACGAATTGATTAAAAATTGTTACGAAAGGGTGGGGGGCAAGAAGATATGCTGGAACCTAGAACAAAGCCCCCCATAAGTTCAGGCGGTTTTTTTAGAGAGCTTTTGCATCTCTTGTTCTATTTCTGCTAAAAAGCTTTCAACCGCTTGATTGATTTGTTCAATTTGCTTTTCATCACGGATGATACGTTTGATTTTCATACGCAAATGAGATGAATCTCCCGTAAAACGCGGGTCATAACTGATAAAATCACACCATTTGCGTCCCGTAGAAGCCATTTGAAATTGCATTTGTGCAAGATATTCAGGTTTGATTTCATTATCGATAAAGAAACGCATATGATTAGTTGATCTAGGGCATTTGATTTCGATTAGACCCTCTTTATCAATCAGACCATCAGGGCTTGCCCCCGCCATTTTTATTGTGGGGTGTTGGATAAAGCCGCACCTTGTGACTTCAGTATCATAAATGAATTCATATTCTCTCAAGGCATCTTCTTCATTTTCAATTCCCCATCTCATGTCTTCGGTTTCATAATAGGGGCTTGTTTGACCCGTTAGACGCTCTGTAATGAGTTTAATTTTATAGTCTTCATATTTGCTTGTAGGGATTCCCTTTGCTGTTTTACTGATAACATTGTAAATGTTTGAAGCGGTGACTTTACCTAAACGGGCTTGAAACCATTGTGCTGTTCTTTGTTCCATTTCACACCGCCCTTTGTTGCTGTGTTGGTGCATATTCAATATCTTGGATATGAATATATTCGGCATCTTGTATAGAGGCGTCTGTTTGCTCTTGTTGAGGGAGAGATTGTAGCGCTCTTTCTCTTTGAATATTTTGCTTTTTTGCCAACAGCCCCAAAACCTCTTGCGCTTTTTCATAAGTTAGATCTGTTAGTTTTTCTATATTTGCGTAAGCGAGAAGATCATCTTCATTCGTCTCAGTTTGTTCTATGAGATTTCTAATTTCATTGATGTGCTGCGGACAAGCTTTTTTAATAGGTGGATTTTCATCTGTATCATCTTCTTTATTTCCATCTTTATCATCTTCTTTGCTTGCAACATTAAGAAGCATGCCTAAGAGATATCTGCGTGCGTAGGTGATAGCAGAGCCAAAGGCATGTATGTCTGATTTTTTTCCAGTACTATCATAAGGGAATCGTCCTTCTGTTGATATTTCATTTCCCGTGGGATGTCTCAAAGTCATTTCTACGGTTATGTCGTTTGAACCCTGTTCTTTGATTTTAGCAGATAAGGAAAAGTGGTATTTTGCAAGAGGTTCCTTGATTGCATCAATATACTTATCAAGTGTTGCATATTTACTATTCGTATGGGGATTAGTAGCATTTTTATGTATTTTTTGATATTCCGTTTGCATAGCAGAAAGATCAGAGACGAAGCTTTGATAGTTTTGTCGTTCTATCTCCTTATCTCGTAATTGGAGAAGACGTTCGAGACGATCCATATCAACATCATTTTCTAGAGCTCTTTCTAAAATAAGTTCCATAGCAGTTGGTTTGATTTGACACTCGTTCGTTTTTTCCACTAATTCCGTTTGTGTGGTACTGAGTTCATTCATCTTTATTTCCTTACATTTGTACGCAATTCACCCGTGGCGTGAATCACGCATGTGTTCAAAGTTGTTTGTTTTGATTGTTAGAAAGGGCTATACGTTATGCCTTTTCTCTATGGATAAGTTTGGCTTTTTTTATTATGACTAATGTGTTCATAGTCTGAGATACATGTCTTGCCAGATACAACAGCGTCACCACAAACATGTGCATAACCACAAATTTTGGCATCTCCATAAATTTCGGCTATTCCGTAAACTTGCGCATTCTCACAAATGTGTACACTGGATTCAACACAAGCGTTTCCAAAAACCATAGCATTACCGTAAACATATGCTTCATTTGTAATGCGTGCTTCTCCAAATATTTGTGCATTTCCAAAAATTTTAGCATTCATGTTAACCTTTGCATCATTTCCAACCCAACAATCCCCCTCATGAGATAGATTGCCTTCATTTTCAATAAAGCCACCAAGATCACCGGCTTTAACTTTTCCAAAATCTCTCAATGCACGAATGCGGCGAACAGGGCGTCTGTAGAGTATGTCTATTTCATCAGTCAGTTCGTATTTCTTTTCCATGATTATTGCCCCTCCATTAAAAGAGGGTCCATTCTAGATATTTTTGTATTTCCAGTTATTTCGGAGTCACCAAAAATCCGTGCATTACCAAAAATATTCGCATTTCCAAAGACTTCGGCACAATCAAAAACATGAGCAGCATCATAAACCTTGGCATTGCCATAAACTTGTGCATTATGAAAAACCCATGCATCATCATAAACTTTCGCATTCCCATAAACCTTGGCATTCCCAAAAATCCACGCTTTATTAAAGACTTTGGCATCATGCCCAACCCAACAGTTGCCTTCATGAGAGAGGTTGCTTTCATTTTCAATAAAACCACCTAGATCACCAACTTTAACTTTTCCAAAATCTCTCAATGCTCTAATTCTATAAAGCGTACGTTCACAAACCTCGATTGTTTCATCAGTAAGTTCGTATTTCTTTTTCATGATTACCCCCTATCTTAAACAGTGTCGTTTCCGGTTACTTGTGCATCATCAGAAATCTTTGCATAACCAGAAACTTGTGCATTGCCATAAACCTTGGCATTGCCATAAACTTCGGCATGGTCATAAACCTCGGCATCACCAAAAACACGAGCATTGCCATAAACTTCAACATCACCAAAAACCTCGGAATTACCACAAACCTTGGCATTGCCATAAACCTTGGCATCACCATAAATTTTTGCATTCCCAAAAACCTCGATATTGCCAAAAACCTTGGCATTGCCATTAACCACGGCATTGCCATAAACCTTGGCATTACTAAAAACATCGGCATGACCAAAAACACGAGCATTTTCAAAAACCTCGATATTACCACCAACCCTAGTATGACCAGAAACCTTAGCATCACCAAAAATTAAGGCATCACCATAAACATGCGCATCACCATAAACCTCGGCAAAATCATAAACCTCGGCACAACCACAAACACGGGCATTCTCATAAACTTGGGCATTGTCATAAACCTTGGCATTGCCAGAAACCTTGGCATTACCATAAACCTTGGCGTCATTATAAACTTTGGCATGACCATAAACTTTGGCATTATCACCAACCCAACAGTTGCCTTCATGGCTTAAGTTGCTTTCTTTTTCTATCCAACCACCTAGATCTCCTTTTTTAACATCTCCAAAGTCTCGTAATGCTTTAATTCTATGAAGTGTCTTAAGGTAAACTTCCATTATCTCATCAGTAAGTTCGTATTTTTTTTCCATGATTTATTTCCTTATTTTACGTGCAATTCACCCGTGGCGTGAATCACGCATGTGTTAAAAGTTGTTTGGTTTGCTAAAAAGGGCTTATATGGCTATCATAGTATCACCAAAGATTTTAGCATTGTTCAAAACCTTGGCGTTGCCAAAAACCTTGGCATTATCGTAAACCCAACAAGTATCATAATGCGATAGGTTGCTCTCTTTTTCTATATAACCGCCGATATCACCGGCTTTAATTTTTCCAAAATCTTTTAAGGCGCGGATACGGTGTAAAGTGTGACCACAAACCTCTATTTTTTCATCAGTTAGTTCGTACTTCTTTTCCATGATTTATTTCCTTTAAATTAGAGTATTCCTTTGTCGCTCTTGAGAAAGAGCGGCATTGGTTTGTGTTGTAATTTTTTTGAAAAGGGGGCGTTATTAGAAACGCCTTTCATAGTTTTTAAAGCACATCTCAAGGATAACGGTTCTGTTCTTCATAAGTACCGTACATTTCATCTTCATATCTTTGTTTTGCTAAATCATCTAAAAGGTCATTGTAAGCATCACTTTCACGTACAAAGTCATGAACCTCACTCTCTTCATCGAGATGTTCGATATTTTTTTCTACATATGCGTCTGCAATCTCTTCCGAGATATCTTCACAACTCTTTTCAGAAGGATTTATACGAAAGATTTTGAAGACATCATCTACCCCATCAATAATGCTTAGAATTTGACTTGCATCAAGTGGTCCAGATTCTGCAATGTGTTCATCTCTATCAAAGTAAACTAAATGAACTAATAAAATTTCATCAGAATTTATAAGCACTGGTTTGTTCACA
>NZ_CAHOYM010000020.1 GCF_903679515.1 Bartonella gabonensis | reverse complement strand
AAACAATACTTTGTTTTATTATTATTTTTCTATTTCTAATATATTATTTGATCATGTTAATTTTTCTCTTTTTTCAATTCCTTCCTTAATATTTATGAGACATTCTCATTTTTTGTGTAATGAAGAAAAAATACTTGCTTGCATAGCACAAGTGAAATAAAAATATGGACAAACAATATTTAAGATAGAATTGAATATATCTTTTCCAGCTCAAGTGTTGTCTCGTACAATTAAGGTTGGTATTGTAAGTTA
Organism: Bartonella gabonensis; assembly: GCF_903679515.1. Classification (GTDB taxonomy): domain Bacteria; phylum Pseudomonadota; class Alphaproteobacteria; order Rhizobiales; family Rhizobiaceae; genus Bartonella; species Bartonella gabonensis. The sequence goes on along the minus strand of NZ_CAHOYM010000020.1, from coordinate 31,454 downwards.
AGAAAACTATTAAAAAAAGGAATAAAACTGCCCTTTATGTACCCGCCTCAAATGCCAAGAACTGAATATTGAGAGCCGGTCGCTGCATTATAGAAACTGAGAAAAAGTAGATAGCGCCAACATGGACATCTATTAAGTAAAAACGTGGTGGTTTACAGTAGGTTTTATACATTTCACAGAGTTTTTTGTTTTATACTGTTTACAAATACTGCTCTGAATGAGCACTTTAGCCTTTCCACATAATAAAAGTTAACGCCATGCTTTATAAGCTATACACTTCCCCCTTATTAAAGTGGAATATTTATTGAAAAGGCTAAAAATTATACATTTCAAACCTATGGTATTTTAGGCAATTTTTACAATCATTTTCAAAAACATTAGCAATTCATGAAATGAGAAAAATAGTACAAAGACTCAAAATTTTTATATGAAAAATGTGTACAATAGATCTGTCTAAAAAACGTCTGTAAAAAAACCCGCTTATAAATAAATCGGGTTTTTTTAATGTTGTTTAAATTATTTTTTATTAACTGCTTCTTTAAGGCTTTTTCCTGCAGAAAATTTAGGTACAGAACGTGCTGGAATATCAATTTCAGCACCAGTTGAAGGATTACGCCCCTTTGTCGCAGCACGATGAGAAACTTCAAAAGAGCCAAAACCTGGAAGACGAACATCGCCCCCTGAAGCCAAAGCTTCTGTTACAGAAGCCATAAAAGCGTCAACAACAGCCCCAGCTTGCGCTTTCGAAACACCTGCCTTCTCAGCAACGGAACTAACCAATTCACTTTTATTCATGAAATATTTCCTTTCCCTATATTACCTGACAACATGACTTCATCATGTTATTGGTCAGTTTATTGAAAAGTACAGCAAACAGAAGCCTTATTTTTATCCAAAACATTGTTTTTTTAGCAATAATCACAGTTATTCACGGAATTTTTCAATTTTTTCAAAAAAAAACAGAATAACAACCACGATAATACCTTCTACACCTTTTAAAAGGCCGATATAAATGAGATAAGTGAATCAGTGTGCGACCTGTATTCCCTCACTATCGCTATTCTCTGACCGGATAGGAACAGCCACTGTAGAAGGTTCTTTCCACTCAATAGTTTCAGGAAAATGAACCAAAGCGTGTTTCAAAACTTCACTCACATGATTTACCGGAATAATTTCCATGTTATTTTTGACATCATCAGGAATATCAACCAAATCTTTTGCGTTTTCTTCAGGAATAAGTACTTTTTTTATCCCTCCTCGAAGCGCAGCTAGGAGTTTTTCTTTTAATCCACCAATTGGTAAAACACGACCACGTAAAGTAATTTCACCAGTCATTGCAATATCTTTATGCACAGCTATCCCTGTAAGAACCGAAACAATTGCTGTCACCATGGCAATCCCAGCAGATGGACCATCTTTCGGTGTCGCCCCCTCTGGAACATGAACATGGATATCGCGTTTTTCAAAAAGTGGAGGTTCAATCCCAAAATCAACAGCACGAGAACGCACATAAGATGCTGCCGCAGAAATAGACTCTTTCATAATATCACGCAAATTTCCAGTTACAGTCATCTTGCCTTTGCCGGGCATCATCACTCCTTCAATGGTCAATAACTCTCCACCGACTTCTGTCCACGCAAGGCCTGTCACAACACCAATGTGATTTTCTCCTTCAATCTGATTATAGTGATAGCGTTTAACACCCAAGAAATCATTGAGATTATTTTCTGTAACTTTTACAGATTTTTGATGCGTTTTGAGAATTTTTGTAACAGATTTACGGGCAACTTTCATGAGTTCACGCTCAAGATTACGAACACCTGCTTCACGTGTGTAAAACTGAATAATCGACCTTAGCGCTCCATCAGAAATGCCGAGTTCTTTTTTAGACAAACAGTGGTCTTTGAGTGCCTTTGGTAAAAGATGCTGCTTAATAATTTCCATTTTTTCACATTCAGTATAACCAGCAATACGAATAATTTCCATCCGATCCATTAATGGACCTGGAATATTAAGCGTATTAGCAGTTGTGATAAACATGACATCAGAAAGATCATATTCAACTTCCAAATAGTGGTCAATGAATGTACCATTTTGTTCAGGATCAAGAACTTCTAATAAGGCAGAAGAAGGATCTCCACGAAAATCTTGTCCCATTTTATCAATTTCATCAAGCAAGAAAAGCGGGTTAGATTTTTTTGCTTTTTTCATAGACTGGATAATTTTTCCAGGCATCGAACCGATATATGTGCGGCGATGTCCGCGAATTTCTGCTTCATCCCGGACACCTCCTAACGAGATACGAACATATTCACGCCCCGTCGCCTTTGCAATAGAGCGCGCTAATGATGTTTTCCCAACACCAGGAGGACCTAACAAACAAATAATGGGGCCTTTTATCTTTGACGCACGACTTTGTACGGCCAAATATTCAATAATTCTCTCCTTCACTTTTTCAAGACCAAAGTGTTCATTATTCATGACCTTTTCAGCAAAATCTAAATTGTTTTTAATCTTAGATTTTTTACCCCAAGGCATTGCTAATAACCAATCAAGATAGTTACGAACAACTGTCGCTTCTGCAGACATAGGAGACATATTCCGTAATTTTCTCAATTCTGATCCAGCTTTTTCCTGTGCTTCCTTGGAAAGTTTTGTATTCTTAATACGGTCTTCTAGTTCAGAGAGCTCATCGCGGCTATCATCTCCTGCTCCTAACTCTTTTTGAATAGCCTTCATCTGCTCATTGAGATAATATTCCCGTTGATTTTTTTCCATTTGCCGTTTAACGTGCGAACGAATACGTTTTTCAACCTGCAAAACAGAAATTTCCCCTTCCATGAAAGACAGAACACGTTCAAGACGGGCCCGTACCGGTAAGAGCTCTAATATTTCCTGTTTTTCTGCAAGTTTAATCATCAAATGAGAGGCAATTGTATCAGCAAGCTTAGAAGGATTATCAATCTGGCCAATCGCATTGACAACTTCAGGAGAGATTTTTTTATTAAGCTTTACATAGTTTTCAAAATAAGCAACCACCGACCTTGAAAGAGCTTCAATCTCAACATCACACTCTCTCGGTTCTTCTGTAACAGTTGCAAAAGCTTGATGATAACCTTCACTTAAAGAAAATTGACTAATTTTTGCACGTGCGGTCCCTTCAACCAAAACCTTTACAGTGCCATCAGGAAGCTTTAAAAGTTGGAGAATATTAGCAAATGTACCAATATGATAAATATCCTCTGATTTTGGATCATCATCAGAAGCATTTTTTTGTGTCACCAAAAGTATTTGCTTATCACCCGCCATTGTTTCTTCAAGAGCCCGAATCGACTTTTCGCGGCCCACAAAGAGTGGAACAATCATATGGGGGAAGACAACAATATCCCGAAGAGGTAAAACAGCATAAACCCCATCTCTTATTTCATCTGTCTTTTCATCAATATATTGCATAATTCTCCTTTCTGGAGCCTATGAGCTATCTACAACACCAAGCGCACCCTTAGAAAACCTCAGCTCTCCACAATACATGAAGTGGTCATTGCTAACACATAAATCAAGCATTATAACGATATTATTAGAAACGCTTATTAAATACTGTTCATTAAAACTTCTTATATTGTATATTGCACAATATCATGCGGATACATTTTCTTTATCTTCTGCACGTTCTGAGTAAATATAAAGAGGACGCGCTTTCCCATCAACGACATCACTCGAAATAACCACTTTTTGAACACCTTCAAGAGCCGGTAGTTCAAACATCGTTTCAAGAAGAATCTTCTCCATAATGGAACGTAAACCACGTGCACCAGTTTTACGTTCAATTGCTTTTTTCGCGATAGCACGTAAAGCATCTTCGTGAAATGCTAACTCAACATTTTCCATTTCAAAAAGACGCTGATATTGCTTTACTAATGCATTTTTAGGTTGTGATAAAATTTGCACGAGGGCGTTAACGTCTAAATCTTCTAGGGTCGCAACGATAGGAAGACGCCCAATAAATTCTGGTATTAAACCAAACTTTATAAGATCTTCAGGCTCTAAATCACGAAAAATTTCACCAACACAACGTTCATCAGGGGCCTTAACAGTCGCAGAAAAACCAATAGAAGTTTTTTCACCGCGCCCTGAAATGATCCGCTCTAAACCTGCAAATGCTCCTCCACAAATGAATAAAATGTTTGTGGTATCAACCTGAAGGAACTCTTGTTGCGGATGTTTACGTCCACCTTGAGGAGGAACAGAAGCAACAGTTCCTTCCATAATTTTTAATAATGCTTGCTGAACCCCTTCTCCAGAAACATCTCTTGTAATAGAAGGATTGTCAGCCTTACGAGAAATCTTATCAACCTCATCAATATAAACAATACCACGCTGCGCACGTTCAACATTGTAATCCGCCGCTTGAAGAAGCTTTAAAATAATATTTTCAACATCTTCGCCCACATAGCCCGCTTCAGTCAAAGTGGTCGCATCCGCCATCGTAAAAGGCACATCAATAATACGTGCTAATGTTTGTGCGAGATAAGTTTTACCACAGCCCGTTGGTCCAACAAGAAGAATATTTGATTTAGCCAACTCAATATCATTGCTTTTAGACTGATGTGCCAACCGTTTATAATGATTATGCACAGCAACAGAAAGAACACGCTTTGCATGCTGCTGACCAATAACATAATCATTCAGAACTGATATAATTTCCTGTGGAGTAGGAACACCATCACGCACCTTAACCCCAGAAGACTTATTTTCTTCCCGAATAATATCCATGCAAAGCTCTACACATTCATCACAGATAAATACCGTTGGCCCTGCAATGAGCTTACGCACCTCATGCTGACTCTTGCCGCAGAACGAGCAATAGAGAGTATTTTTTGATTCGTTCCCGCTATTGCTAATTTTGCTCATTTTTCTTTCCTTTCACCACGATATATGAATACTTCGCCTTTTCGAAGGAAGCTTTTCATCATGAAAACTAAAAGACATATAGAAAATTATAAATGTCTCTATATTTTTAGGTGTTTCTCTTAATTTTTGCGATATTTTCTATAAAACTCTTTATTTAAAGTAGCTGTTTTTTCTATAAAAATTCTTAATCTTTTTCTTCTTTTTCAGTTTCTGCACGATATTGTATAACATCATCAACTAAACCAAACGCTTTAGCTTCTTCTGCTGTCATAAAATGATCGCGATCGAGCGTTCTCTCAATAACCTCATAATCTTGACCTGTATGTTGAACATAAATTTCATTTAAACGCTGTTTCATCTTTATAATATCTTGTGCATGTCGCTCAATATCTGAAGCCTGACCTTGAAAACCACCAGATGGCTGATGCACCATAATACGCGCATTTGGCAATGTAAAACGATGACCTTTTGCTCCAGCTGTTAACAATAATGATCCCATAGATGCCGCCTGCCCCATGCAAAGCGTAGAAACAGGAGGGCGAATAAACTGCATAGTATCATAAATAGCCATACCAGATGTCACAACACCCCCTGGAGAATTAATATAAAGACTAATTTCCTTTTTAGGATTTTCTGCTTCCAAGAAAAGTAATTGCGCACAAACAAGCATGGCCATACCATCTTCAACAGGACCATTAATAAAAATAATCCGCTCCTTTAAAAGACGGGAAAAAATATCATAGGCCCGTTCACCACGATTGGTTTGTTCAATAACCATAGGAACAAGGCTTAATGCTGTTTTCATTGGATCACTCATATTTTTACTTTCCTTGTCATATAACAATCGCTCTGTACACATTCAATATTTTTATCCATAGGCTAAAATTACTCTCTTGTGCAAACAACAATCAAGAGCCGCCTAGGATAGATTAAAGTCTCAATGGTTAAAATAGCAATAATAACTCTACCTAAATAAATTATGAACTTCAGGAAGCAATAAGACTGCTCCATGCTATAAATTTCCTTCCTGAAATCTTTGCGTAGTCTTGATCTTTCTGTGAATATGAAATCCTACCAAACGTGAATCTGTAAGCAGTTTTGCGACACAAACTGCTTCAAAGATGTCCTCAGTTTTTTGCCCCGTTCAATAATAAAAAGTTTTCTTTGCTTTGTGCAAAAAAACATATTGTTTTTCTAATCGTGAAATACCGTCATTGCTAAATATCTTAAAGCCAAGATTTCCCAGTAAAATTGGCATTTTTTCTTTAACCAGAATGATCTCCAAACACGACGCTAAAACCAAAGCCAATGAGGAATAATTTCCCTGCCTGCCCAATAATCTTCAAACACTTTCATAATAGGGTTATCTGGAGAAAAATAAAGGGCAGAAACGCCTACTCTTATATTATTTTTCTTGCAACCAAACCTTATTCGCATCTTTATGAAACTGTTTAACGAAATAAACATCTGTATCTAACCAAACATCTTATTGATATTTCATCAGTATAATACGAAAAAATCCGAAAACTGAGCAATTGTACTTCCTAGCTTAACATCAGAAAAATAGGGTTCAAGGCGATAAATTGCTGAACGTATTCAAATTGATTCGGCGTCATGCAACTCAACACCAGAAGGTAAATTGTCTATTTCTTTATCATAACTAAACAGCTTAACCGCTGTCCAGTTTTGACCATTGAAGACAAACAAAACCTATCCACCAATCTCAACCGTTCACTATACTAAAAAGTACAAATATACATCAATAATATATCAAAAATATTCCAAACTTACGCGAAACAATTGTTCAACATCACGAACCCGATCAGCAAGGGCAAAAATGACTATTCTATCACCAGACAAAATACGCGTCTCTGCTGAAAGCTGTATTATTGTCTTATTACGATAAATTGCCCCAATTCTTAAACCATCTGATAAATTAAGCTCTGATAATGACTTACCAACCAATGAAGATGTTTGCATCACTTCAGCCTCAATAATTTCTGCTCGACCATTAAAAACTGAATGAACGGAACGAATACGCCCACGGCGCATTTGTTGCAAAATTTTCGATATTGTAACGCTATGGGGATTAAGATAGGCATCCACACCAACTGCACGGCTAAATTCTTGGTAGGCAACATTATTAATCAACACCATATTGGCTTTGCAGCCCAATCTTTTAGCAATAATAGCGCTTAAGAGATTAACCTGATCCTGATTGGTCAATGTAATCATTAAATCGGCCTGATCAATTCCCGCATCTTGAAGAATCACTGGATCTAACACGTTACCATATAAAACGGTTGTTTTTTCTAGTTGATCAGCAATTGTGAGGGCTCTTTCTCTCTGCGATTCTATAATCTTCAATTTTAATTTATGGAGACGCTTTTCAATAGCCTGAGCAACATAAAGGCCAATGTGCCCCCCCCCTGCAATAATCATGCGGTGGGCATCTTGTTCTTTATGACCAAAAAGCCCAACAGCACGACGCATCTGCTCACGCGCAACAACAAGATAGGTTATATCACCAACGCGTAATTGCGTTTCTGAATGTGCAATCAATAATTCCGAGCCACGTTTAATAGCGGTAACCGTCGTGTGAAGATCTGGAAAAAGCTCTGTTAATTGACGCAAAGGTGTATTAATAACAGGACAATCTTCCATACATTCCAAAGCTAGCGCAACGATATCATCATTACAAAAATAAAGAACATCTATTGCACCAGGCAGAGCAATACGACGTAAAACCATTTCCCCGACTTCAACTTCTGGCGAAATAACCACATCAATGGGAATATTTTCTCTGGAAAAAAGCGTCTTATAGCGTGGTTCTAAATAAGATTGTGAGCGAATACGAGCAATTTTTGTAGGAACATTAAATAATGAATGGGCGACCTGACAAGCGACCATATTCACTTCATCAAACAAAGTGACAGCAATCAACATATCAGCTTTGTCAGCATCGGCAGCCAAAAGAACTTCAGGACGAGAACCGTGACCAACAAAACCTCTCACATCCAATGTATCGCGAATTTTTTCAATTAATCTGCTTTCAATATCAATAACAGTAACATCATGATTTTCAGCAGCAAGACGCTCTGCTATTCCATAACCAACCTGTCCTGCACCGCAAATGATAACACGCATGTTTTAAGAAACTCCAAGAGCTTTAAGCTTACGGTGCAAAGCTGAACGCTCCATACCTATAAATTCAGCAGTACGCGATATATTTCCACCCAAACGCCCAATCTGCGCCACTAAATATCTCTTTTCAAACAATTCCCGTGCTTCACGCAACGGTAAATCCATTATACTCTCATCTGCATCCATTTGAAGACGTGGTAAAGAATCACTCACTTCACTGGGAAGAAAGTCAGCTGTTATCGGACCATCACCATCCCGCACAAGAATAAGAAGACGTTCAATATTATTCCGTAATTGCCGTACATTGCCCGGCCAAGCATGTGTTTGCAAAATAGCGATCACATCATCACTGATTTCACGCGGCTTAATTCCAACTTGCTGTGATATTGTTTTTACAAAATGATGTACAAGTTCTGGAATATCTTCACGACGGGCTGAAAGAGGTGGAACAGCAATAGGAACAACGGAAAGACGGTGAAAAAGATCTTCTCTAAATCGCCCGTCAGAAATGAGGTTTTCAAGATTTTGCACTGTTGATGAAATGATACGAACATCCACTTTAACACGTTTTGTACCGCCAACTCTCTCAAATGTCTGTCCGGTCAACACCCGAAGAATCTTACCTTGAGTCTCACGCGGCATATCAGCAATTTCGTCAAGATAGAGTATCCCACCATGGGCTTCCTCTAAGGCACCGATCTTGCGCTCTCTTCCCTCCATTTCGCTGCCAAACAACTCTATTTCCATTCTGTCCGGCGTAATCGTTGCTGCATTTATTGTAACAAATGGCCCATTCGAACGTGTTGAGAGCGCATGAATAGTTCGTGCAACCGTTTCTTTTCCTGCCCCTGAAGGACCTGTTATCATGACGCGACTATTGGTTGGCGCTACTTTTTCTATGATTTGACGCAAATTTCTTATAACTGTCGATTTTCCAAGCAGCTCCAATGTCTCATTTGAACGTTTTCGCAATTCTAAAAGTTCACGTTTTAAATTTGAGTTTTCCAGTGTTCTCTCTGCTACCAATACAAGTCTATCAGCTTTAAAAGGCTTTTCAATGAAATCATAGGCCCCGCGCTTTATAGCAGAAACGGCGGTCTCAATATTACCATGACCAGAGATCATAACAACCGGAAGAGCTGGATATTGCGTTTTAATTTCATCCAGCAATGCTAAACCATCGAGGCGACTTCCCTGTAACCAAATATCTAAAAAAATGAGCTTTGGAATACGCTCACTAATTTGAGCTAATGCTTCATCAGAATTACAAGCAACACGCGTTTCATAACCTTCATCATCCAAAATACCAGCAACAAGCTCACGAATATCTGCTTCATCATCAACAATCAAGATATCTGATACCATACTATTCCCCTATCTTATGATTTATAGCTTGTATAATATTACCCTTTTTCCCCCCATCTGAGGGAAATATCAAACGGATCATCGCGCCACGGCCTTCATAAAAACTCTTCGGTGCATCATGAAGCTCCATTAAACCACCGTGATCTTCAATAACTTTGCGCACAATGGCTAGCCCGAGTCCTGTCCCTTTCTCCCGCGTTGTTATATAAGGTTCTAATAACTTTTGTCTTTGCTCTTTAGGAAGTCCTTTCCCGTTATCAACAACATCCACAACCACCCATTCTTCTTGACGATAAGAACGGACAAGAATATGACCGCGAATATTTTCCTCTCGCATAACCGAATCTATGGATTCGCTTGCATTCTTGATAACGTTGCAAAATGCTTGGACAATGAGACGGTTATCAAATGCACCCATAAGGGGTAGATTTCCTAAATCTTGCTCAAAATGAATATCATGTCGTGTCACTTCTATCAAGAAACATGCTTCACGCAACAATTCACGTATATCTAAAACATGCATCTGTGGTTTGGGCATACGTGCAAAAGAAGAAAACTCATCAACCATACGCCCAATATCACCAACTTGGCGAATAATTGTGTCAATACACCGCTCAAAGACCTCTCTATCTTGTGTAATAACTTTGTTATAACGTTTACGAATACGTTCAGCGGACAACTGAATAGGTGTGAGAGGGTTTTTAATTTCGTGTGCAATACGCCGTGCAATATCGGCCCACGCTGCTGTACGTTGCGCTGCAACTAGGTCTGTAATATCATCAATTGTTAGAACCCAAGATTGCCCCTGTCCATCATCCTCTTCCATCGTCACTTGGACATTACAGACACGCTCTTTTCCTGCAACGTTTAAAGTGACCTGCTCACGATGATTTTTCCGCTCCAATGAACGCGCAAACTGAAAAACCTGCCAAATTTCAGCACTTAAAGATAAAAGACTTTGTCCCACAACGTGTTCAAAGCGAATATCAAACATCGTTTCAATAGAGCGATTGATAATTGTAATATCACCATTATCATCGATACCTGCTACTCCCGCTGTTACACCCGATAAGACAGCTTCAGAAAAACGCCGTCTCTCATCAATTTGATCACGCACTGCAATCAACTCATTGCGCCGACTTTTCAATTCACTGACCATGTAATTAAAAGTTTTGGATAATTGCCCAATATCTCCATCTTTTGCTCGTACTGGCACGAAAATTTCCATATTTCCAGAAGCAACATCATCAGCAGCACTAATGAGAAGACGAATAGGGCGAACTAAGCGATCAGCAACAGCAATAGCGGCCCAAATGGCTGATAAGAACAAACTAAAAAAAAGACATAAATAAAGCATACCAAATGCAATTTGTGTCAGTAGGCGATTTTCATTTAAATCACGATAACGATCTGTATTAACTTCTGTCAAACGCAAAGCTGATAAAACGCCTTTATCAACGTCACGCACCAAATATAAAAATGTGTTTGGAATGTTGCTAAATTTTAAAATAATACCAAAATAATCATGAACGCCTGGTTGAAAAGAAAAAGGCCTCGCACTCGTTGCACGTTCAATAAGATTGGACGGAGGAATTGGCAGTTTATCCTCATAACCAAGAGCACTCGATATAAAAACAGTTCCGCTAGAACTTAACAAAAATGCACCACGCAAATTGCGTCCTAGAGCATGACGCGTCAATTGCATTCGATATTCAGCTGGATTACGTTCTAAAAGTTTTTTGTTATCAAGTGCAAATGCCATCGCGTAGGATAAATTTTTTAAATTCTGAAGCATTTCATCTGCATACGCATTGGCTAAATCAATAGAAGAACCTACAATTTGCCGCGTTGTTGTATCAAACCATCGATCAAGTCCTAAATTGAGTGCTGGACCCGATACAAGAGCCACAGCAACAGCTGGCATGGTTGCAACAAGTGCAAACAATGAAATAAGGCGCACATGAAGACGCGAGCCTGCACGCCTTGAACGCCAAGCACGAATGATGGGAATCATCTCATAAAAAACAATGACAATAAGCCCTAAAACCCAAAAACTATTAATCCCTATAAGAATAAGGGTTACTGTTCTACTAGGAACAACAAGGGTCAAACCAATAAGAATAATAAATGAAACAGAGGCTGTAAGTAAAGCCAATACAATAATTGCAATCCCTAAAAAGATATATACCTTACTTAAACGATACAAATCATCGTTATAAGTATTTTTATCGATATCTTGAATATTCGTCACAGATGTTGCATTCACCATAAACTTACAGACCCTTATCCCATTATTCTCATATAACTTTTGTGACAAAAATTGACAATAATCATACTCCATTTAAAATAGGGCAAATAAATATAGTCACTAAGAAAAAACTTCTTCATTTTGCAAAATATCTTTAAAATAAACTGCGTTTGAGGATACTTTACAAAGGAAATGAGATGCGATTAACAAAACAAACGAATTATGCTCTTCGAATGCTCATGTATTGTGCAGATAATCAGGGATCGCTCAGTCGTGTTCCAGAAATTGCTAAAACATATGCTGTTTCAGAACTTTTTTTATTTAAAATCCTTCAACCGCTTGTTCAAGCAGGTTTTATACAAACCGTGCGTGGACGCAATGGTGGTGTTAAATTGGCTAAACCCGCAGAAGAGATTTCTGTTGCTGATATTTTGAAAGTAACAGAAGATAACTTTTCCCTCGTAGAATGTTTCAATACTGCAGAATCGAATTGCCCATTGATCGATTTTTGTGGTTTAAATACCGCACTTTACAAAGCATTAAATGCTTTTTTTGAGGTGTTATCCGTGATATCACTTGCTGATCTACAACGACCATCCTTTCAAAATCATTTTAAAGTTAATAAATAATCAACTAAAGTTATAACATAAGGAGATTTAGTATTTCTATTGCAGCAATAATATTAGCCGCTGGACGTGGTGAAAGAGCAGGATCTCCCCATAAAATTCCAAAACAATATTGGCTTCTAGGACAAAAGCCGATTATTTATCATAGCGTGCATTGTTTTTTGCAGCATCCAGCTATCACGACAATTGTTCTTGTTATTCATCCAGAAGATCATCAAATCTGTGAAAAAGCACTCGCCGAATTTAAAGAGCGCCTTATTATCGTTGAAGGGGGCAATACACGCCAAATCTCTACCTTACATGGACTTCAGGCACTTAAAAAATTCAATCCCCAATATGTGCATATTCATGATGGAGCACGTCCCTTTATCGAAAACAAGCTCCTTGATAACATTCATAACGCTCTCACGCCTAAAGAAGGCGTTCTTCCTGTTCTACCCATTTCTGATACCCTTAAACGCGTCAATCATCAGCATGTTTTAGAAACAATTCCCCGTACCCATCTTTATAGTGCACAGACGCCACAGTGTTTTCCCTTTAAACATATCTTAGCGGCCCATAAACAAGCAAAACAAGATGGCAAAGAAGACTTCACTGATGATTGTGCAATTGCCGAATGGTTTGGGATTCCTATGCTTACTGTTCCAGGTGATCCTCATAATATAAAAATTACATGGCACAAAGATTTTGATACTGCCCATTTATATCTCCAGAAAAAAATGCAAATGTTTCCTGATATCCGTACTGGCAATGGTTATGATGTTCATTCTTTTGAAGAAGGGAATTGTCTTACATTATGTGGTGAAAAAATTCCTTTTCATAAAAAATTAAATGGACACTCCGATGCGGATGTTGCTCTTCATGCATTAACAGATGCTCTTCTTGCAACTCAAGGTGCTGGAGATATCGGTACACATTTTCCTCCCTCTGATCCTCAATGGAAAAATGCATCATCAGAAATTTTTCTACGCCATGCTCTTGCTCTTGTTACACAAGCAGGGGGGCGTATTGCCAATGTGGATATCACCTTGATCGCCGAAGAACCTAAAATAGGCCCCTATCGTCATGCTATGGTAGAAAATCTTATGACAATACTTGCAATGACATCTGACCGAATCTCAATCAAAGCAACAACAAATGAAAAACTTGGATTTATTGGTCGTGGCGAAGGCATTGCAGCTTTGGCAACAGCAAGTGTTCTTTATCCAGGAGAAATTCCAAAATGATATATTTTTGTGAAAAACAAGCGCGTGAAGTTCTTAATATCTGTCGCCAAAAAGGATTGTTGTTAACAACTGTAGAGTCTTGTACAGGAGGACTCATTGCTGCAAGCCTCACAAATATTGCAGGATCATCAGATGTTCTCGATTGTGGATTTGTTGTTTATTCAAATGAATCCAAAACACGCCTTGTTAGCGTGTGTGCTGAACTTATAAAAACTTATGGTGCCGTTTCAAAAGAAGTTTCTCTTGCAATGGCTGAGGGTGGATTAAAAAATTCACAAGCTGACATTGCGGTTTCTGTAACAGGAGTTGCTGGCCCAGGAGGTGCAAATCTGAACAAACCTGTAGGACTTGTGCATTGTGCCGTTGCTTACAAAAACCACTCCCCCCTGCACAAAGAAATGCACTTTGGTCATCTTGATCGCAAAGCTATCCGCCATGCAACTGTTGAAAATGCTTTTCAAATGATTCTGGAACGACTTCACTGAATTCTTCATACCAATTTAAAACTCCCTATTTCACATTGGAGTCCGTAATTCTCACTATCAAAATAACTTATTATATCATAACTTAAAATGGAAATACCTGAATATTTCAAGGTTATCTCATTTCAATCCTATTTATATTAACTTAATCAAATTTATTCACTCGTACATCACAAATGAGAAAAGCTGTCTGGATAAAAATTATTAAAGAAAGGGTTGCTTATATTTCCCTCAAATGCCAAGCGTTAGCGCGATATTTGAGAGATGGCAAACAAATAGCGCAAACTTACCTCTTTCTTCATACGTGTAAAGATGTTTGTGCACAATAGATTTTATACACTTTTACGGAAGACTTATACTATTTACGAACGCTATGGTGACAGGATGGAACGCAAGCATATTCTATTTTGGGCATTTTTTTAAGGGATGCGCACCCATTTAAAAAGAGAGAAACAAAAGCGTGAAGCTATGCGTCATCTCCATTATTTAAAATGATCTTTCTTTATATGCTTTTAAAAGCCGAAAAGCTGAATTAAAAACAAATCGTAAAGAGAGAAACCAGTTTTTACCTTCACGCTTTTATAAGCAATACTTATTGTTAAAAAATAACAGAATAAGCTATGTTACCGCAGAGCCATAAATCTGATGGGCACGTTTTTCAAAAGCATCAGTAAATTTACGAAATGCAATATCAAACATTGAGCCCATTACACGACCAAGTATTTTGCTTTTAAATTCATAATCAATAAAAAACTCTACATTACAGGCATTGGTATTTTCAATAGTATGAAAGACCCAACGATTTTCAAGATATTTAAATGGACCATCAATATAGTTAACCTCTATAAAACCTTTTTTTGGCTGAAGAAAAACTTGGGTCGTAAACGTTTCTCGAATAACCTTATAGCCAACGGTCATATCTGCAAGAAGCAATGTCTTTTGGTCACATTCCTTGCGAGAACGTATTATTAAAGCCTCACACATGGGCAAAAACTCAGGATAATGTTCAATATCTGACACAAGATCAAACATTTCACGAGCACTATGGGCAACTTGCCGATGTGTTGAAAAAGTTGGCATAATTATCTCTGTAAGGAAAATTTTTCATCACGCGCTTTTTGCAAAATAGCAAAATCATCTCCTGCATGATGAGATGAACGAGTCAGAGGATTGGAAGCCATATGTAAAAAACCCTTCACTTTACCAATCTTGGCAAAAGACTCAAATTCTTCAGGAGGGACAAAACGAATAACTGGATGATGTTTTCGCGTAGGCTGCAAATATTGTCCAATTGTCATAAAGTCAACATCCGCAGAGCGTAAATCATCCATTAATTGCAGAATTTCATTTCGTTCCTCCCCAAGGCCAACCATAATGCCCGATTTTGTAAAAATGGTTGGATCAAGTTCTTTTACGCGTTGCAACAGACGAATTGAATGAAAATAACGTGCGCCCGGACGAACCTTCAAATATTTAGAAGGAACTGTTTCTAAGTTATGATTAAAAACATCAGGCTTAGCAGCAACAACAATTTCTAAAGCACCATCCTTATGACGAAAATCAGGTGTAAGAACTTCAATTGTTGTGTTAGGCGCTTTTCGACGAATCGCATAAATAACTTTTGCAAAATGCTCAGCACCACCATCCGTAAGATCATCACGATCAACCGATGTAATGACAACATGCTTTAATTCCATCCGTGCAACAGCATCGGCTACACGTTCTGGCTCGTTCTCATCAACAGCAAGTGGAATACCTGTTGCAACGTTACAAAAAGCACAAGCACGCGTACATATTTCCCCTAAAATCATAAAGCTGGCATGCCGCTGGCTCCAACATTCACCGATATTAGGGCAACCTGCTTCTTCACAGACAGTCACTAACTTATGTGTGCGTACAATACCATGCGTTTCTTTATAGATCGGTGATGTTGGCGCTTTTACACGAATCCAATCCGGCTTTTTCTGTACGCTTGTATCCGGACGATGAGCCTTTTCAGGGTGACGCAAACGTCTATTCGTAACTCTATCAACAACCGTAACCATTTAAGCCTTTGCCTTATAAATACGAAGTAGCAATGAAAAATATAAGATTTTTCACACAAACCCAATCATCAAGCGTTTAAAACTTGACCATAAGCATCCAATACACTTTCTTTCATCATTTCTGATAAGGTCGGATGCGGAAAGACAGTATGCATCAATTCTTCCTCTGTTGTTTCAAGGTTCATGGCAATAACAAAACCCTGTATCAGTTCTGTTACCTCAGCTCCTACCATATGAGCTCCAAGAAGCTGCCCTGTTTTTTTATCAAAAATCGTTTTTACTAACCCCTGATCTTCACCCAAAGCAATCGCCTTGCCATTTGCGGAAAAAGAATAGCGACCAATACGTATATCATAACCTGCTTCTTTTGCTGCTGCTTCTGAAAGCCCTACAGACGCAACTTGCGGTGTACAATAGGTGCACCCTGGAATTTTTTTCTTATCAAGCGGATGAACACTCTTTAAGCCCGCAAGATGTTCAATACATATCACGCCTTCTTCTTCTGCTTTATGGGCTAACATAGGAGGACCTGCCACATCACCGATAGCGTAAACACCCGCAACCCCTGTCCAACTCCATTCATCAGTTACAATGCACCCACGATTGGTTTTTACCCCCAACGCCTCTAACCCAAGATTCTCAATATTACCCTGAACCCCAACAGCGGAAATCACTCGATCAACAGTCATTGTCTCTGTTTTGCCCTTAACATCAATATGTATTGTCACAGAATTGGAAGCTTTTTCAACCTTCGTTACTTTTGCGTGGCAAAGAATACGTAAACCTTTTTTCTCTAGCTGTTTACGAGCAAATGTTGAGATTTCAAGATCTTCAGCGGGCATGATATGAGGCATCATTTCAACAACAGCGACCTTTGCTCCCATATCATGATAAAAGGAAGCAAATTCAATACCAATAGCCCCAGACCCTATGACCAAAAGCGATTTCGGCATTGCTGGCGGTATCATGGCTTCAAAATAAGTCCAAATGAGCTTTCCATCTGGCTCAATACCTGGAAGGACACGAGGACGTGCTCCTGTTGCAATAATGATGTGCTTTGCTTGATAAGTCCCCTTCCCTAATGTTCCTTTAGGGATTGGATTTTGCGGTTGCATAACCGGTTTTGAGGATGAAGAAACCATAATTTCCCCAGGTTGGCTTCCTCTTGCTTCTTTCGTAAGCTTTGCTTCACCCCAGATAATATCAATCTTATTTTTTTTCATTAAAAAACCAACACCAGCATTTAAACGTGCTGAAACGCCGCGTGAACGTGTCACAATATCTTGAATGTTTGCTTCAATTGAACCATTAATTTTTAGTCCATAATCTTTCGCATGCTCAGCAAAATGTTTCATTTCCGCCGAACGTAAAAGAGCCTTTGTTGGAATACACCCCCAATTTAAACAAATCCCTCCCAGATGTTCACGCTCAACAATTGCAGTCTTAAAGCCACATTGCGCGGCACGAATTGCAGTTACATATCCGCCTGGACCTGATCCAATCACAATCACATCATAAAGATTTGCCACAGTATTCCTCCATGGATATATATAAAATGGATATGCACTTTTTGAACTTAAAATTGAAAAACAACATGATAAAATTATCTTATGTTTCTACTCTACACTTCACATAAATGCTTTACCCAAACCAGAAAAAGCAATAGTATTACTCTTCAAACTTTTTTAATTTGCTTTCACTCTCTTAACACACACTCTCATAATTTACGTGAAGAATTGTTGTTCAAATCAACATTGCTAATGGATTTTCAATTATCTTCTTAAAAGTCTGTGCTAACTCTGCTGCTAAAGCACCATCGACAGCACGATGATCAACAGAAAGTGTAACCGTCATAACTGTTGCAACAGCTAATGCACCATTTTTAACCACAGCGCGTTGCTCTCCTGCACCAATCGCAAAAATCGTCGCATGGGGTGGGTTAAGAATAGCAGAAAAACTTTTCACACCATACATTCCCATATTTGATACAGCTGTTGTTCCCCCCTGATATTCTTCCATTTTTAATTTACGCTCACGCGCACGCTTTGCAAAATCCTTCATCTCTTTGGAAATAAGCGATAACGGCTTTTCCTCTGCATGGCGAATAATCGGTGTAATTAATCCATCGGGAATAGAAACAGCAACCCCAACATCACAATGTTTATGATGAAGCATTCCACCTTCAAGCCAAGAGACATTTGCATCAGGAACCGCTTTTAAAGAAAGTGCAACGGCTTTTATTACCATATCATTAACAGAAAGCTTATAAGTAGGCTTAGCTTCTTCCGACGTCTTAACCATTGGTGCTGCAGCATTTAGTTGTGCACGCAACGCTAATAGTGCATCAAGTTCACAATCTACGGACACATAGAAATGTGGGACTCTTTGCTTTGATTCTACCAAACGTGTAGCGATCGTTTTACGCATATTATTATGGGATGTAAAAATATATTCATCCTCTTTGAAGAGTTGCAATATCTGTTTCTCAGAAACACCTGCTGCGCCTCCCTCTCCGATTTGTGACGAATAAGAAGCTTGAGAAAGATCACCGCCCATGGCTTTTTCTACATCGCGCTTGATAATACGTCCATGGGGACCACTTCCAGAAATAAGGGATAAATCAAGACCTGCCTGAGAAGCTAATCGCCGCGCTAGGGGAGAAGCAAAAAGACGAATCCCCTTTTCATCTTGCTGTATTAATTGCTGAACTGATGATTCATGAGACATTTTTGTCCCCTTTGAGTCCATCTGCTTCAGAGAATCTACCTGTTTTATGCCTTTTGCTTCTTGTTTTATAGAAGCAGAAGTCTCTTCTGCAACTGTTGCTGCTTCAGCTAAATCTTCACCCTCTTCTGCTAAAACAACAATCAAAGCATTCACTTTAACGCCTTGTGTTCCGGCAGGAACAACAATTTTGGCAACTGTACCATCATCAACGGCCTCGACTTCCATCGTCGCTTTATCCGTTTCAATTTCAGCAATAACGTCTCCAGAGGAAACCTTATCGCCCTCCTTAATATTCCATTTTGTTAAATTTCCCTCTTCCATCGTAGGGGAAAGCGCTGGCATTGTAATTTTAATGGGCATTGTGCTTTCCTCCGTTATGCTCGGTATGTCACGGCCTTAACAGCCTCAATAATTTCAGCAATATCAGGTAAAGCCAACTTCTCAAGATTAGCAGCATAAGGCATTGGAACATCTTTGCCAGAAATCGTTGCAATGGGTGCATCAAGATAGTCAAAAGCCTGCTGCATAACACGCGTTGCTATTTCAGTTCCTACAGATGACTGAGGAAAACCCTCTTCGATTGTTACCAAACGACCTGTTTTTTTAACAGAAGAAAGAACTGTTGGAAGATCCATCGGACGAATGGTTCGTAAATCAATTAATTCAACGTCAATACCAAGTTTTTCAAGTTCTGGTAACGCTTGAACAGCATAATGCATGCCAATCCCACATGCAACAATCGTCACATCTTGTCCAGACTTATGAAGTCGTGCCCGACCAATAGGCAAAATAAAATCATCAAGTTGAGGAACCTCAAATTGATGCCCGTATAAAATTTCATTTTCAAGAAAAATAACAGGATTATCATCACGAATAGCAGCTTTTAGCAAACCTTTTGCATCCGCAGCACTATAAGGCATAACAACTTTCAAACCTGGTATATGACTATACCATGCAGCATAGCATTGAGAATGTTGAGCACCAACACGAGCAGCCGCGCCATTGGGACCACGGAAAACCATAGGAGCAGTCATTTGTCCACCAGACATATAACGTGTTTTTGCTGCTGAGTTAATAATTTGATCCATTGCCTGCATGGCAAAATTAAAGGTCATAAACTCGACAATAGGACGTAATCCTCCAAAAGCAGCACCAACAGCCAGTCCAGCAAAGCCGTGCTCTGTAATTGGGGTATCAATAACGCGCCTGTCCCCGAATTCTGCCAACAAACCTTGGCTAACTTTATAGGCTCCTTGATATTGCGCAACCTCTTCCCCCATGAGAAAAACCGTTTCATCACGCCGCATTTCTTCAGCCAAAGCCTGATTAAGCGCTTCACGGACTGTCATTGTCACCATTTGTGTTCCCGCTGGAATATCACAGTCAGGAGGTGTCACCAAAACAAGAGACTGGGGAACTGACAAAGGAAGAGAAGGGGAGGACGCTTTAGGTTTTTGTGCTGTATCGGTAGGTTGCGAAATATCCTCAGCACGCTCACCTTCTTCTAACAAAAACGCAATAACACTATTAACTTTTACGCCTTCAGAACCTTCAGGCACAAAAACTTTACAAAGAGTGCCTTCATCAACGGCCTCTACTTCCATTGTTGCCTTATCCGTTTCAATTTCAGCAATAACATCGCCAATGCTAATCTTATCACCTTCTTTCTTGAGCCATTTAGACAGTTTACCTTCTTCCATAGTTGGTGAAAGCGCCGGCATCAAAATATCAATAGACATACTTGCTTCCCTCGCATCAAACTAAAATATCAGTATAGAGCTCAGAAGCATCTGGCTCTTGATCACTTTGTGCAAAATCTGCCGCATCAGCAACAATTGCACGGACCTCTTTCTCAATAGACTTTAAATCATCTTCACTCGCCCAATTTTGTTTAAGAATCCGACTTCTTACTTGATCAATCGGATCGTGTTCCTCTTTTATTTTTTGGACTTCTTCTTTAGAGCGATATTTTGCTGGATCAGACATGGAATGACCACGATAACGGTAGGTCTGCATATCAAGAATGATTGGCCCTTTACCCGATCGAGCCCAAGAAATTGCTTCATCAGCAGCTCCTTTTACGGATCGAACATCCATGCCGTTAACAACAATACCTGGAATTTCAAAAGAAAGACCACGACGAGAAAAATCCGTTTCTGCAGATGCACGTGAAACGGATGTTCCCATAGCATACTGATTGTTTTCAATAATATAAACAACGGGCAGCTTCCAAAGTGAAGCCATATTAAAACTTTCGTAAACCTGCCCCTGATTTGCAGCGCCATCGCCAAAATAAACCAATGTCACATTATCTTTACCAAGATATTGATTCGAAAATGCCAAACCTGAACCTATGGGAACCTGCGCGCCAACAATACCATGTCCACCATAAAAGTTCTTTTCTTTAGAGAACATATGCATCGAACCACCTTTGCCTTTGGAAAATCCTCCTTGGCGTCCCGTTAATTCTGCCATGACACCACGTGGACTCATCCCAACGGCTAACATATGTCCATGATCACGGTAAGACGTAATAACCTGATCACCTTCTTTGGCAGCCTTTAATGTTCCTATAACAACAGCTTCTTGCCCAATATAAAGATGACAAAATCCCCCAATAAGCCCCATACCATAAAGTTGTCCTGCTTTTTCTTCAAAACGGCGAATTAAAAGCATTTCACGATAGGCATTAATTTCTTCCTCTTTTGTAAAATCTGCTATTGGTGCTTTCTTTGTGGTGCTTGATAATGCAGTGCGCGCCACCGACGCAGAATTTTTTTTAAGTCGTTCTGCCATATTAAACTCCCTTTTATGATTATTTAGGAATAACCTTTACGAACAAAAGTTACAAGCCTTATCAATCGGCTTAAACAATATCATTGCTGTTTGTTGTCTAAATTAAGCGATTTTTCACTTACCTTTGGGATCATTTGAAGGCATTAAGATTGTCAATTCATTTGGCTTAGAAAAATTTAAATTCTTTCGGACATACTCATCCAACATATCCTTTTCAATATGTCCATTGCGTAAAAGAGAAATACGCTTTTCAATGAATTCCCGCTCAGCTTCTATTTTATGAAGCTCCTTTTCTAATTCGCTAATATATTGATTAACTTCACTGCGTGAATATAATCCATACTCACCATGATAAATGTGGTAACTGAAATAGCTCAAAACGCCCACCGTCATGAGAGGTAGTACAAAGCGTACTTTTATTGATCGACGTTTCTGCTTTGTCCACATAAAATAGCACAGTCTCTACAGCACAGGTTTCTTAATATTCCGCCTAACTATGCACGATTTTGATTAACACCTCATTACTCAATCTACACATGCAAACAATTTGTTATCACCAATTTATCCCCCCCTTAAGATAATCAAAGTAAGCCAGATGACCAACTTTTTATATTACAAATATTGGATATCCCACTAACTTGTGATTTGACATCCATCTTTGTCTCTAAAGTTTCCTGTTAAAATGACTATAAAATCAATCAATACCCAAGGTATAACTATTAAAAAAATCCCTATAAGCCCTATAAAAAAATTGGTATAATCATCAAACTTATTATATTTATAAGAAGCAGTGCGATGCCCGTTCCAACTTTACCAGCCATAAAGCGATGAATTCCCAACCATCAAAAAAAACAACAAACAAGTGCTATCGCTAACCTTGATTTGTCTGACTGCGATTCACTCAAAAGAGGGAAAACAGATTTAACAACATTATCTTCATATACAAAATCAACGGTATCCCCTACCTTTGGTGTTTTTTCCCTAACCAATCCCAACTTGCAAATTGATAGCGCTTACCATCAGCCCCTGAAACGAAATAATCTCCTTGATCCTGACCAATAATCTTACCCTTCATCCTTGCCCACCTATAAAGCTGCTCCTTATGTGTTATTCATAAAGAGATTATTTCTAATCTGATGATATATTAATTAAATCCACAGCGAAAATAAAATTTGTAGCAGCCGTGATAAATGTGAAATTAAAATAGCTTTGATCCCCCCCAATAATCTAATGTCTTCTGCTGCTATAAGCAGCAACATAAAATACATCTTAGTTGATTTACTTCGCTATTTTACCCATATAAAATAGCACAGTCTTTTTCAATACTTTAATTTAACTGTGCATATTTTTCTTAATATGTCACATTAAAGAAATTAGAGTACAACAATTCGGCATGATGAACTTAATATGTTTATAAAAATAAAAAGCGACCTTAATTACCTACTTATGACATTATTATAAGATTTTTACAAATCTGTAATTTGATTCCCATTTTTATCCGTAAATTTTCCAGCAAGAATGAGTATAAAATCAACAATTGCCCAAATACCGGTAATCACCAATCCAGCAATCGATAAAGATAGAACGAGCATTAAAGCACCCGTTCGGACTCTCCCAACCATAAAGCGATGGACTCCAAAGACACCTGCACACCAACAAAGGAGTGCAAACATTATCTTTGAATTCTCTGTACCTAGTCTCAACAATGGGAAAACAGAACTGACCACACCTCCTTCACAGACAAAATCAACAGTATCACCAATCCTTGGTGGCTTCTTTCCCATCCAATCCCAAGTCGCAAACTGATAACGCTTACCATCATCACCAGAAACGAGATACGTTCCTTGATCTTGACTAATAATTACACCTCTCATCTTAATCCCTATAAATTTAAATGCTTATAAATGATTGTTACCTGCCTTTGATAAGAAATCTCAATTTCATAATCTAAATGATCTTATACTTTCATATTTTGTGCTCCCAATGATCAACGATATATATTACCAGCATAATGTGCTTGGGACCCTAGCATTTCTTCAATACGAATAAGTTGATTGTACTTTGCTAATCTATCCGAACGTGCAAGAGAACCTGTTTTAATTTGTCCACAATTCATTGCAACCGCAAGATCTGCTATGAAAGAATCTTCTGTTTCGCCTGAGCGATGAGATATAATGGCACGATAACCTGCTTTATGGGCGACCTCTACAGCATCAAGTGTTTCACTCAATGTCCCAATTTGATTAACTTTTATGAGAATAGAATTGCCTACCCCCATTTTGATACCATCACGCAAACGCGCTGAATTTGTTACAAACAAATCATCGCCAACAAGCTGACATTTTTCTCCAATTGTATCCGTGAGAAGCTTCCAACCTTCCCAATCATCCTCTGCCATTCCATCTTCAATGGTAACAATAGGATAACTTTTCACAAGCTGCGCCAAATAATCTACCTGTTCCCCCATATCACGACATTTTCCCTCACCTTTATAAAAATACGAACCATTTTTATAAAATTCAGTGGAAGCACAGTCTAAACCAATGGCAATTTGCTCACCTGGGTTATAACCACATGTTATGATTGATTCCATAATAAAATCAATGGCTTGATCTGCACTTTTAAATTGAGGCGCAAAACCACCTTCATCGCCAACATTGGTATTATGCCCCGCATCTTTTAAACGCTTTTTCAACGCATGGAAAATTTCAGCACCATAACGGATGGCTTCTTTCACAGTAGGGGCGCCTACCGGAATAATCATAAACTCTTGAAAATCAATCAGGTTATCAGCATGAACGCCACCATTAATAATATTCATCATAGGTGTTGGAAGAATATGCGCTTGTGGTCCACCAATATAACGATACAAAGGTAAATTTAATGAGTTCGCCGCTGCTTTTGCAACAGCTAATGAAACACCAAGAAGTGCATTGGCACCAAGACGCGCCTTATTTGGCGTTCCATCTAGAGCAATCATTGCTTGATCAATAGCGATTTGATCTCTTGCATCCTGTCCAACAAGTTCTTCAAGAATTTCGCCATTGACTGCAGCAACCGCTTTTTCAACACCTTTCCCTTGATAACGCAAACCACCATCACGAAGCTCTATAGCCTCATGCGCGCCCGTTGAAGCTCCTGAGGGAACCAGAGCGCGACCAAAAGCTCCATTTTCTAAATGAACATCAACTTCTACTGTCGGATTACCACGACTATCAAGAATTTCACGTCCAATGATATCGACAATTATAGTCATCTATGTTTCCTTATCCAATAAAAGCCGCAATTCATCTCTAAAGCCCTATGAGTAAAATATTTTTTTCTTCTTAATTCAACTTCTTTGACAAATCATCAAATTCCATTAAAGTCTCAAGCAATCTTTGTAAATTATCAATTTTAACCATATTAGGTCCATCAGAAGGTGCATGATCTGGATCTTGATGTGTTTCTAAAAAAATACCGGCAACCCCAACAGCAACAGCTGCACGCGCTAAAACTTCAACAAATTGACGCTGTCCACCAGATGAAGCCCCATGCCCTCCAGGTTCTTGGACGGAATGTGTTGCATCAAAAATAACAGGAGCCCCAAATGAACGTAAAATAGGTAATGAACGCATATCCGAAATAAGTCGGTTATAACCAAATGATGTGCCGCGTTCACAAAGCATAACATTTGGATTACCACTGTGAACAACCTTTTTTAAAACATTCTCCATATCCCACGGAGCTAGAAACTGACCTTTTTTAATATTAATAACACACCCTGTTTTGGCGGCTGCGATCAAAAGATCTGTTTGACGACATAAAAAAGCAGGTATTTGTAAAATATCAACCGTAGAAGAAACAATTCTACATTGCTCTTCGGTATGCACATCAGTCAATATGGGGCAATCAAACTCTTTTTTTAAATCAGAAAAAATAGCCATTGCTTTTTCAAGACCAATGCCACGTGCTGCACTCAAAGAAGTTCGGTTAGCTTTATCATAACTCGATTTATAAACAAATCCGATACCAAGCTGATCGGTCATTGTTTTAATACAACCAGCCATTTCAAAAGCATGCTCGCGACTTTCCATCTGACACGGCCCTGCAATTAATGAAAGAGGCATTTCATTGGAAAAAACAATATTTCCAACTTTTATACGAGCATTTGGTTTCGTCATTTTATCCCTCAAAAGAAAAGTAACCAAATTTATGCATTAAACTAATCGACTTTGTTCTACAGCGGCCTCAATAAAAGAAGAAAAAAGCGGATGTGGATCAAAAGGACGTGATTTTAGTTCTGGATGATATTGAACACCAATGAACCATGGATGATCTGCATATTCTATCGTTTCCGGCAAAATACCATCGGGAGACATGCCAGAAAAAATCAAACCACACTGTTCTAACTTATCTTTATAATCAATATTGACCTCATAACGATGACGATGTCGTTCAACAATCTTTGTCATCCCATAAATTTTGGCAATATGACTTTCTTCTTTTAATTCAGCAGCAAAAGCACCAAGGCGCATAGATCCGCCGAGATTACCATTTCTTGTCCGTTTTTCAAGAACATCACCTTTGAGCCATTCTGTCATTAAACCTACAATTGGATTTTCTGTTTCGCAAAACTCACTTGATGAAGCATTCTCAATCTGTGCGATATTGCGCGCAGCTTCTATACAAGCCAATTGCATTCCAAAACAAATCCCTAAAAATGGAATTTTACGCTCTCGTGCAAATTGAATTGCTCGAATTTTTCCTTCTGCCCCTCGAGCCCCAAAAGCCCCAGGAACCAAAATTCCATGCGCTTTTTGTAAAGCTAAAATAGAATCTTCTTTTTCAAGAAGTTGCGAATCAATCCACTCAATATTAACTTTCACTTTATTTGCTAAACCACCATGCGCAATCGCTTCGATAAGAGATTTATAAGCATCCTTTAAGCCCATATATTTTCCCACAACAGCAATTGTAACTTCTCCTTCAGGATGGTGAATGCGATGCGTAATATCTTTCCAACGATCCATTTGAGGAAGAGGAGCCGAATCGATTCCAAAAGCGCAAAGAACTTCAGAGTCTAAACCCTCTTTATGATATGCCATGGGAACATCATAAATTGTTGGCATATCTAATGCCTGAATCACGGCATTGGCGCGAACATTGCAAAAAAGTGATAATTTACACCGCTCTGTTTCTGGAATAGACCGATCTGTACGCACAAGTAAAATATCAGGAGAAATACCAATTGATTGTAATTCTTTGACAGAATGTTGTGTTGGTTTCGTTTTTAATTCACCTGCCGAAGGAATATAAGGCATTAATGTAAGATGGACATAAACGACATTTTGTCGGGAAAGCTCATTACCAAGCTGGCGAATCGCTTCTAGAAAAGGCATGGCTTCAATATCACCAACCGTCCCACCTATTTCACACAAAACAAAATCAAATTCTTCATTTTCGGTCGTAATGAATCGCTTAATTTCATCTGTAACATGAGGAATAACTTGAACTGTTGCTCCTAAATAATCCCCTCGCCGTTCTCGTTTAATGATATTGCGATAAATACGCCCTGTTGTAATATTATCTTGGCTGTTTGCAGAACGCCCAGTAAAGCGCTCATAATGACCAAGATCAAGATCCGTTTCCGCACCATCATCAGTCACAAATACTTCACCATGTTGATAAGGTGACATCGTCCCTGGATCAACATTTAAATAAGGATCAAGTTTGCGAAGACGTACACGATAACCACGAGCCTGTAATAACGCTGCTAACGCCGCCGCTGCGATGCCTTTTCCAAGGGAAGAAACCACACCACCAGTAATAAAAACATAACGTGCCATGGGCTTATGGTGATAAGCAATTTATAATGATTTTTCCAGCAAAAAATGCAAAAAGAAACAATTTTTCTTCTAAAATAAAAAAGGTGAAAAAATCACCTTTTTAAAAGTCTATATTTTCTTTAAAAAACTATTTTGTAATGTTATCTGGAACTGTCTTTTCAAGAACCGGTGGAACTGGAGTTTCCACTTCAGGATTTGTGAGCGATTTTTGTTCCTGCGAAGAATCTGGAGTGCCTTCTAGCTGTTCAAGAATAGAAGGGGAAGACTCACCATCTGATGATGGAACTGATTCTGAGCCTTTATTGGTAGAATTCTGCTCTGAACTAACCGGTATACGCTTTAAAATATCAGAACTCGAATCTGATATACTTCCCACAACAGTAAGTACAATGGACACAACAAAAAAACAATAGGCTAAAATAGCTGTCAAACGTGTTAAAGGATTTTGAGTTCCACGGCTTTTCATTAACCCTGAGCTATTACTCATACCAAGCCCACCACCTTCTGAAGGTTGGATTAAGATAACCCCAACCAAAGTAATCACAATCAATAAATGAATAATAATAAGTACTGTTTGCATAAACCCTGCTCTTCCAATAACTCTTTCATAGCTCTTTACACATAAATAACACACAATCCAAGGGGGAACTCAAATTTCTCTGCTATAATTTACGACAAACATCGCAAATCGTTAAAAAATCAATCGCTTTTAAGCTTGCTCCACCAATCAAAGCCCCATTAACATGCGGAATCCTTAAAAGCTCCAAGGCATTAGATGGCTTTACGGATCCACCATAAAGCAAACGTATCTTATTGCCTTCATCACCAAAACGAGAGTACATCTTATCACGAATGAAATAATGCACTTTTGCAATATCTTCTGAAGTTGCCGTATTTCCAGTGCCTATCGCCCAAACAGGTTCATAAGCGATAATGGTATTTTCTACTGTTGCATCATCTGGTAAAGATCCTTCAAGCTGCTGCGCAAGAACATCTAGTACTTTATTACTATTGCGCTCCTCTAATGTTTCCCCAACACACACAAGCGCCACAAGACCTGCGCGCCACGCTGCTTGCACTTTAGCACAGACAATTGCATCATTTTCCTGATACACTGTACGACGTTCCGAATGCCCAAGAATAACATGACTTGCTCCCGCTTCTTTAAGCATAAAAGATGAAATATCTCCCGTATAAGGACCATAATCATCAAAGTGACAATTTTGTCCTCCTAAAAGGAGATTTTCACCATCCAGCGTATCAGAAGCACGCGATAAAAGCGTTGCTGGAACACAAATAAGCGCTTCAAATAGATGACTGAGATCAGAGCTCATGCCTGTAGCAATAGCCCGCAATTCTCCAAGCGATTCACTCGTTCCATTCATTTTCCAATTTCCAGCAAGAAAAGGCCGAATATTTGGAGACATATTTTCACCTCAAGAGCTCTTAAGACAGTTTGTTTATCTGTAGTATCAAATTATAAAACGAAAGCAAGTCTTTAAAAGCTTGCATATTTCGTCTCTTTATTGCAAATTCCGTTGCTGCTTTGGTAATATATTAAAAATGGGATTGAACAATGCTTGACGTTATAAGAAGTGCTACAAATTCTTGGATTTGCAGAATTTTCCTTGCTATTTTACTCTTATGCTTCATTCTTTTATGGGGGATACCACATTTACACACCAAAAGCGAAAGAGATCTTATTACTTCTGGGAAGTCCATCGTAACTATCGATGATTATCGTCTCGCACTTGCCGATCAAAGTGCACGTTTAGCACAGGCAGCTCATCTTGGACGGATGTTTACACCAAATGAAATGCAGCAATACCAAATTCCCGCTTTCGTGTTTAATCAATTACAACAAAATGTACTGCTTGATGAACAAGTCCGTCAAATGAAAATAAGTCTTTCAAAAGATACAATCGCTCATACGATTGGTTCTGATAAGATGTTCCAGATAAATGGTACATTTGATAAAAATTTATTTTATAATTATCTTCAGCATTTGCGTATCAGTGAAAGTGCTTTTCTTAATTATTATACCAAACAAGAAAAGCGTACTCAACTTATTGCGGCTTTACTTTCCGAGATGAAAGCACCCGATCTCTTTTATAAAGCACTTGCTCTTTATCAAGGAGAAATGCGAAGCGCTGATTATCTCGTTATTGATCTAAAAGAAAAGCAAACAATTGCTGATCCTGATCAAGAAACACTGCAAAAATGGTTTGAAACACATCAAAGTAAATTTCGCGCTCCAGAATACCGCACTGTCTCTTTGCTATCAATGGAGCTTAATAATTTCGTAAAACCCAAAGACATCTCAACAGATGAGGCAAAAGCCTATTATACCCAAAATGCGTCACGTTTTGTAACGCCTGAAAAGCGCACATTCGAAGAACTGCGCTTTCCCACACGCGAAGAAGCCGATAATGCTGCAAAAAAAATAGCCGATGGAGTGAGTTTTGATGAACTGGTAAAAGCTGAAAAAAAGACTCTTAATGACATAAAAAAAGGGCCTCTTTCAGAAAATGAACTTCCTAATCATCTCGCATCTGAAGTTTTTGAACTCCAACAAGGGCAAGTCAGTTCTGTAATAAATGATTTACAGGGACCTGTTCTCATTCGCGTCATACATATTGAACCTGCAAGCTCTCTTCCTTTTGAAAGTGTAGAAGAAAATATTCGCCAAACACTTGCCAAAAATCGTGCGACTGATGATATCCGTAACAATTATGTTGCCATTGAAAATGCTCGTTTTGAAGGCGCTACTTTTAAAGAGCTTGCTGACCAATACAAGTTAACTCTGCGTACAATTACCCTTGATAAAACAGGCAAAACGCTTGAAGGTACAATCCTCACGGATTTGCCTCAACAAGATACTTTACTAAATGCCATCTATCAATCAAATGAAGGCGTCGATCTTGATCCTCTCTCTTTTCAAAATAGTGGATATCTCTGGTATAAGGTTGATAAAATTATTCCTGCCCGTAATAAAACACTGGAAGAAGCTAAGATAGATGTTCTTTCTCAATGGAAAAGTGAGGAAATCCAACGCCTTCTTGATGGAAAAGCCCAAAATGCTCTCAAACAGCTTATGGAAGGAAAAAATCTTGTTGCCCTTGCTCAGACACTTGGTGTTACAAAACAAACAACGCCCCTCCTCCGGCGTCAGGATCCCTCTGAAATCCTCGGTGTTGAAGGAATTAAAACATTATTTTCTGGTACCCAAGGTCATTATGGCATCATAAAAGGTCCGGTTGCAACAAACCGTATTGTTTATCAAATAAAGTCTGTAACGATGCCTAAAGATATCACGCCTCATACTCTTTCACCTGATATCCGTGCCAATATAGATATGATGATAAGAGAAGATCTTAAGCTAGAAATGCTACAAATTGCCAATAAAGAACATCCTTTAGAAATTAATAGCAAAAATTATAATCAGATCTTTAACGCTCTCCAATAAAAAGGGTGTACATAATTTAAAAAGACTTACTTGATAGAGTTTCTATCAGCACTTCCTCTATCGTTGAAAAAGTAAGATCGATCTCTTGTTTGCTTATATCTTAAGATCAACACTATAATTAACTCTCTTGCAAATCAGTGTATGTGTGGATTTGCGAGAAAGTAGTCAATGGACATGGGAAGTCCGTCTTTTTCAACACAGTAAGCAATATTATCCATCCAAATTAAGCTATAAACCTCGTTCCTATTGTCATTCATTGACAACACATTGATTTATAATGATAATCTAGCGTTATTCATATTGAATGAGAGGTTCGAATAACGTAAGATTCTCTCATTTCAAATCTGTTTATCTTGCATCAATTAAATCACTCATTTGCACATCAAAAGCGGGGCTGGCGTGTGGGTAAAAACTATAGAAGAAAGGACTAAAAATGGCTCTTATGAACCGTCTTAATGCAAGGTCTGTCGCAACATTGGGGGCTGGCAAATATAATGATGGTGCCGGCTTGCTTCTTCATAAGCGTAAAGATGGAGGTGCTCAATGGCTTTATCGTTATACCATTCACGGATAAAGTGTAAGTTTTATAT
>NZ_CAHOYM010000019.1 GCF_903679515.1 Bartonella gabonensis | reverse complement strand
ATACGTTTTTGTTACCTGATCAATTTTATCGAAAAGTTGCGTGAACATAATAAAGTTCATGGCATTCCTCTTTAACGAATAGTCAAATTTTTATCATCTTGAGACACAGATATATGCTAAAGGCTTCCTTTGCATTTATACATTACTTAAGTCGTTTCACCACGATTATCATGACTTTGATAAAATCCTCTCTGCTTCTCTAACTCTTCCGATGAGCACTAAATCCTGTAAATCAGCTTTTGTTTTCATGAAAAGAGCAAGAAGACGTTGTAAAGAGTTTTATCGGATAAATCTTATAGTAGGCATTTTTGTGTTTTGGCTGCTCAAAATTTTTATGTTATGTTTGTTCTTCTGCTGTTTGATAAGTGTATGTTCAGCGTTGCGTAAATGTGTAACCATTTGTAGTTTTGCTGTTTCATTTTGGAGCATGGCGAGCATTCCAATTATATTTGCTTGTAACTCAGCAATACTTTTTAGATCTTTTGTTGTCTTTATTTCGTTTAATAGTTCTTCAATTTGCTGAAAACGATTGTTTGCATTTTGCAAACTCTTTAGACTTACAGCTTTATCAATAATGCTTGCATATTGAATACGCTTGCCAATAGAACTGCGCGATTCATGAGCAGAGACAGAAATTTCTTCTTCTTTTAAAATATTTTCAAGTGATGTAGATAGAGCAGAAGATGCATTTCTATTGTAAAGTGTCTCTGGATCTTTGAGAAAAAAACTGCTATCACTCGATTGTGTATTTTTAAGTTTTTTAGCGTCAAACTTCTGACTTCCTGTTATAGATGCATGTATTTTCTTTGTTTCCTCAAGTTGCTTTTTTAAGAGGTCGATAACAGGTGTAACAGGTACCGGTTTATTTTGTTTTGGAGGGGAGGGAGTTTTCTTTGGGGAGGGTGTTGAAGATGAACTGCCAAACCAATTAAAATTGGGCCAGTTTTTTGGAATTGATGCTCCTAAATCTGCTGCACCAGCACCCCAAATCCCAGCTATTGCTGGGTTTGAGAGTCCTAAGGTGACTGCTACTGTTATTGAAATGACCTGTTTTTTCATGTTTCCCTCCTGTCATTTTTGGCATGTTGTAAAAAAATCGGTAACCATATTGCTGGATCATCACCAACTTCTGCGATAATGCTTTCGACTAATTCTGCGTTATCTGGTGTACCTGATAACACTAAGAGCTCATCACTGAAGTCGTGTTTGATAGTTTCTCCGTTGCTTTTCACATGAAATTTACCGAGATTCAGTTCTGCGAGTGCAGATTGATCACCCTGCTTAATGAGGAATTGGCGACTAAATTCACCAAGCCCTTTAACGAGTTCAAATTCGGTATCTGTTAGTTTAAAGCCTTTTGTATAATCTTCATAATTTGCTTTGGGGTTGGCTAGGAAAATGTAAGTTGCACATTGTTGAATGAGTGTTTTGGCAATATTACTTTCCAAAGCATCGCTAGGCTCTTGTGTTGCGTAAACAAAAATACCATTTTGTTTACGGATAGTCTTTTGTTTATTTTTTGCTAAATCTTCAAAATATGGATCTTGCAAAGGCTTCCAAAACTCATCAAAAATATACATGAATCGCTGTCCGCTAATCATACCTTCTGTACGATAAAGCAGATACATCATCACTGGAGTACGCGTTTCCAAATTATCTAAGAACTCTGTGATATCAAAGCCGTAAATTTGATGGGTTGAAAGATCAAGAGCATCATGAGGATTATCAAATAACCATCCATAATCACCTCCTTCACACCATTTCAGTAAACGAGCGTGAACAGATGGGGGTGCGTTATAATCACTTAAACGCGGATTTGGTAAGAATTGCACCAGAAAAGACAAACGACGCAGCGATGGGTCAATGTTACTGCTCATAACAGACATAACAGCTTTATCAATTTCTTCCTCGTCGCGATGTGTAATTTCACCACCAGCTTCTGCTAACTTTTTAACAAATTGTTTCAAAAAAATCAGATTGTCTTGTGTTGGAGGAAGTTTAAATGGATTAAAACCACTTGATCTTCCTGCTTTGAATGTTAGATATTTTCCTCCCATCGCTCGAATAGCAATTTCCATGCCGCGATCTTTATCAAAAACAACAGTTGTTGGTTTAAATTTTTGTGCTTGTGCTAACAAAAAGCCGAGCAATACAGTTTTACCAGATCCGGATTGTCCGATAAGTGCGGTATTACCAAGCAATCGCTTGTCAGTTGAATCTTCTTCAAGTTTGGAGGCATGAAAATTGAAATAAAGTGGTGTTTTACTGGTTGTTTTAAGAATTGTAACCGCTGATCCCCATGGATTTCCAGTAGGTTTTCCTGACATAAAATTATGAAAAGAGGAAAATGATAAAAAGTTTAGTGATGTAATTGGAGCGGGACGGGGTCTCCACTTCCAGTTTCCAGGTAGTTGTGCCCAATAGCCAGCTTCTATCGCTAAATCTACAGGTTTGGGTAATACCGCAACATCTAATAGTGCTGCACTTGCTTTAGCCATATGGTCGCGGACTTGTTGAATTGTATCACCATATATGGTCAATGTACAATGATGTTCTCCCATGGCAAAATGCCCACTGATAAGCTGGTTGAGTGCTTCATCAATTTGCGCAATTTGACTTGTTGCCACGTCACGCGCATCAATAAGATTACGCTGATGCCGTTGCAAATAGTCTTTAGCAGCATGACGAGAGAGCACCGAAAAGCTCTGCGTCAATATGAACTCGAAGTCACTTTCCAGCAAAGCATTCAGTTGCCCTGGTTTAGTTGTTGCATCGTATTCTTTAATTTCTAACATTCCAAATCGACGTATTCCACTCGTTGTGCGCAGTTCACCAAGAGCACCCCATTTTGAGAAAAATGGACGATTGATCGCCATATAGTCAGAAAAACGATCATAGCAAATTGGCATAGGACGATATTCGCCATTGACAAGCATTCCAAGGAATTCAAGTGCAGAAGAATAAACATGTCCATTTTTTTCATAAACACCAAGAAGTTCTACACCATAACGCTTTAAGGATTGGCCTAAAGTACGATTGACGTCATTGAGTTCTTTGATACATGTATCTTGTCGCATCTTTTTTTGATCAAGCGTTTCACGCTCATGCTTAGAAAAGAACGACATAATTTTGTCTGCTATCGGTTGGAAAATGACAGTCAGATACAGATCATTGACCATCAAATTATAATCAGCAAAGCTTTGCCGATATTTTTCATCAAGCTGATAGCAAAACATCTGATCAAATGTTGAATCAGGATATTCATAAACACGACGGCGCACGATATGTGTCCAAAATGATAAATTGGCCGATGCAATACCCCGTAGAGTATTGTTAAGATCTTTTGTCCATTGAAAAATATCTTCTTCGGAAGCGCTTTGATGCGAACGTCCGTCAATTTTCCAAATTGACAAATATTCCGCATTCTTAGTAGAGATAATCGTATCTGTAATATGATGTGAATAGGGCAAGAACAAGCTTACAGGCGTCTCTGATGCAAGACGTTTGCTGCTTTCAACAGCTGTCATGTTTATCTCCTTTTACTATAATCAGAGGGACTATAACTTGATGCGCCCCAAAAACCTTTATTGCGATTGCGAAATTTAGTATCGATCCATAACCACCAGATACGAAATGCTTTATCATCATTTTTAGTAATTTGCACCATAATGAACCATAACGGTGGCGCCATAATCCACAAAAAGATACTTACTGTCATAGCAATAACAGCTACCCCCATAACCATAACAATAAATGGCATCATGGGTACCCCCCAGATTGTTGGAACACGCGTTGCTCCTTTAAATAGGGGGAATTCTTTTTTTTCTTGTGATTTCATGAGGTGCTCTTGTCAATGGAGATGGAATAATATGTGGCTAATATAGAAGGCTGCACCAGCAATAATGACACTGAATGCCCATCGCATAAATGTAGCTCTAGCGATGATGCGAAATATATAAATAAGCAAAAGAAATGAAAGAATAATGGCAGCAACGATAGGAACAAGTATACTTAATCCATATTGCATACCCATGAAAACATCTAAGCTCTTTGTTTCTGTTTGAGCATATGCAGATTCAGACCCCAAGAACATCATTGAAGTGACAACAATGACTCGAATCTTATTACATATTTTTACCTGAAGTGTATTTAATTGTTTCATATCTTTTATCCCCTTTTAATTAAAGTTGCTATAAAATAATATTCCTTTTCTTCAATATGACTACATTATTACTGGTATACACCTATAATTGATGAAAGTTAAAAACACTATGTATTATACTAATTTACGGCTTGACCTGCAAATAATAATTTAGCAAATTGCGCAGCTGATCCCGCAATAACAACACCTACTGACCAACGTACAAATGTATCCTTTCCGATATAGCGTCCTGCATAACCAATTGCTAAGCACAAAAGTATAACAGCAGCAGCAATAGGAATAATCAGATTTAAATCTTTTTGGAGTTTATCTAAAGCTGATTCTGCATGTTTTAAATACGTTGCTGATTGAGCATACCCAGCATGCGTCATAAAAAACACAGTTAAAGCTGCAGAAAATGCAGCAATTTTATTATTATTTTTTGATTGTAAGTTAATTAATTTTTTCATATTTCTCTCACTAAGATTTTAAACAATATTTCAATATATTTTAAGTATGAATGAAATTATGATTGTCTTGTTTACAATTAATGTATAAATTCTACTTCTATAAGATATTTTTATTATCCTGCCATAGTGAACTTTAACTAGCTGTACCGCTGAATAAAAGACTAGCGAGTTGGGCTGCTGATCCCGCAATAACAACGCCTACAGACCAACGTACAAATGTATCCTTCCCGATATAGCGTCCTGCATAACCAATTGCTAAGCACAACAGTATAACAGCAGCAGCAATAGGGATAATTATCTTTAAGTCTGTTTGGAGCCCAGTTAAAGCTGTTTCTGCATGTCCTAAATATGTCGCTTTAGCATATACAGGATTATTCATAGAAAGAACAATCAAAGCTGCAGAAAATGCAGCAATTTTATTATTGCTTTTTGATTGGAAATTAATTAATTTTTGCATATTACTCTCATTAAGATTTTAAATAATATTTCATATATTTTCAATATAAATAAAACTATTATTTTCTAATTTACAATTAAAAGATAGATTTTACTTATCTATAATATATTTTTATTATATTGTCATAGTAAATTTTAAGCAGAAACTGCACCTTTGAATAAAAGACTAGCGAGTTGGGCTGCTGATCCAGCGATAACAACGCCTACAGACCAACGTACAAAGGTATCCTTTCCGATATAGCGTCCTGCATAACCAATTGCTAAGCACAACAGTATAACAGCAGCAGCAATAGGGATAATCAGCTTTAAGTCATCTCTGAGCTTCTCTAAAGCTGTTTCTGCATGTCCTAAATATGTCGCTTTAGCATATACAGGATTATTCATAGAAAGAACAATCAAAGCTGCAGAAAATGCAGCAATTTTATTATTATTTTTTGATTGTAAGTTAATTAATTTTTTCATATTTCTCGCACTAAGATTTTAAACAATATTTCATATATTTTTAATACAAATGAAACTATTGTTAGCTTGTTTACAGTTAATGGGTAACTTTTACTTAATCTATAAAATATTTTTATTATACTGCCATAGTGAACTTTAACCAGCTGTACCTTTGAATAAGAGACTAGCGAGTTGAGCTGCTGATCCAGCGATAACAACGCCTACTGACCAACGTACAAATGTATCCTTCCCGATATAGCGTCCTGCATAACCAATTGCTAAGCACAACAGTATAACAGCAGCAGCAATAGGGATAATTATCTTTAAGTCTGTCTGGAGCCCAGTTAAAGCTGTATTCGCATGTTTTAAATATTGTGG
This sequence comes from Bartonella gabonensis, assembly GCF_903679515.1. GTDB lineage: Bacteria > Pseudomonadota > Alphaproteobacteria > Rhizobiales > Rhizobiaceae > Bartonella > Bartonella gabonensis. Next base: position 27,457 of record NZ_CAHOYM010000019.1, on the reverse strand, counting down.
GGTAGCATACACAGGACGCGTCATAAAAAATACAGTTAGAGCTGCAGAAAATGCAGCAATTTTATTATTGCTTTTTGATTGGAAATTAATTAATTTTTGCATATTACTCTCATTAAGATTTTAAATAATATTTCATATATTTTCAATATAAATAAAACTATTATTTTCTAATTTACAATTAAAAGATAGATTTTACTTATCTATAAAATATTTTTATTATACTGCCATAGTGAACTTTAACCAGCTGCACCTTTGAATAAAAGATTAGCGAGTTGGGCTGCTGATCCAGCGATAACAACGCCTACAGACCAACGTACAAAGGTATCCTTTCCGATATAGCGTCCTGCATAACCAATTGCTAAGCACAAAAGTATAACAGCAGCAGCAATAGGAATAATCAGATTTAAATCTTTTTGGAGTTTCTCTAAAGCATCTTTTCCATGTTTTAAATACGTTGCTGATTGAGCATACCCAGCATGCGTCATAAAAAACGCAGTTAAAGCTGCAGAAAATGCAGCAATTTTATTATCATTTTTTGATTGTAAATTAATTAATTTTCGCATATTTCTCTCACTAAAATTCTAAATAATATTTCATATATTTTTAATACAAATGAAACTATTGTTAGCTTGTTTACAGTTAATGGGTAACTTTTACTTAATCTATAAAATATTTTTATTATATTACTATAGTGAATTTTAGGTTATGCCGTTTGGAATAAAATCTTAACAAGTTCAGCAGCTGATCCCGCAATGACAACGCCTACTGACCAACGTACAAAGGTATCCTTTCCGATATAGCGTCCTGCATAACCAATTGCTAAGCACAACAGTATAATAGCAGCAGCAATAGGGACAATTATCTTTAAGTCTGTCTGGAGTTTGTCTAAAGCATCTTTTCCATGTTTTAAATACGTTGCTGCTTGAGCATACACAGGATGCGTCATAAAAAACGCAGTTAAAGCTGCAGAAAATGCAGCAATTTTATTACGAGTTGTTGTGTGAATATTTAATTGTTTCATGTTCTTTATCCTGATTAAGATTAAAACTCCCACAAATGACCCCTCTTTCATGAAGAAACTTAAAGAGATATTTTGGATCAGCCCAAGTTCTTAGTTTTCCTCTTTGTGTAAGTAATGTATATTTATTAGGTTTTCCGGTGATTGGATCATCGGCAACAAACGTAAAATACCATTCTCTTTCTGAACGCATCACGATTGTAATTTCACGTGCTGCTCTCTGATTAAATGCTATGTCCACGCTGTTTTGTTCTATCATTTTCATGTTTTTGCCCTCAATTAGAAGAGATCTTGTTCAATCTTACTAATTAGAGCTTTAATATTTCCTTATCTAGCTTTCATTATATCATCCTATAAAAATTTTAGTTTTCATTTATGAAAATACCAATCACTACTCAAGCTGCTTTGTTGATGAAGAAGAATCTTCCTTGGCAAAAGCATCACGACTGCTACTCTCTTTGTGCGCAAACGCATCTTCTAATTCCTCTGAAGAAAGAGGAAGAGAATTGGCTTTAGTTGCTTGTCCTAGCTCTTCTTTTTTAAGCCTTACAGGCTCTTGAAAATCTTTATCTCTTCGTTCAGCAACTTTTACTCCGATATATGAAGGGACTATCTGCGTATCGGTATCATTGCTTAAGTTTTCAGTGCTGTAAAAACTTAGCATAGACTGCAATGTTACCTTTTCAAAGATACACTCTGATGTTGTTTGTTCATAACGGTAAGCTAAAGTGCTTGGTACAGGTATAAGATTTCTGCAAGAGTTGAATGCCTCAAAAAGAGAAAACCATTTCACATTTTCAACATTGATTTGCTCAAAAATTGCGTCAAAATTATGTTTATTTTGTTTGAACTGTTTAGTTGTTACGATTTCTTTGTTTTCTTCTCTAAGCAGAGATAATTGACGGAATAATTTATCATTATTACCTGCTGTATAAATATTATTCCGTGCTTCTTGTTCGATGAGAGTAGAAAATACTGGAGGAGGGGTATCGTATATGTGCGCAGCAGCAAACATTGTGAGATCTGGAATAATCATCAGCAATACACCTTATTATGAAGAATTTGATTGACACAAATGTCCATACCGTTTGGCGCTTTTTGTTGCTGTCTCTTGATTTTATAAATTTGTAAAACAGAATTGTTTAGCTTAGAATATTCTTTGTGGTTATCACTTTTTTCTTTTCTGAGAAGATTTGTAATATGTATGAATAACCAAGAAATAAGATCAATGTGTGCCATAAAACAGGGCAGACCACACCAACTGATATTATTGGGATGACGGAAAAAGATATGACTTTTAAGCAATAATGATCTTTGGGACATTTTTGAAATTGCTTGTTTTATATAATTTCCTCGTTGCATAAAAAAATTTAAAGAACATTTATACCACGTGAAAATCTCTTGTACTTTAGGGTATTGCTTATTTTTATAATGAATTACGCCGCCATTATAGGGAGAGGGCTTGTTCTTTGTGGCATATTGCCATAGTTTATAAAGTGGCGATTTATATTTACTTGTGACACCTGATTCATGAGAGTCAGGGAGGTGTGATGCTGTTTGCGCACTGCATTTTCTAATTTCAGAAACTAAACTGAAAAGGGATGCAATGGTGGAAGCTGAGACACAAATAAGCAGTTCTTTGTAGTACAAAACACATCTCCGTCAAAGTGATATATGTATCGTAGTTTTAATTTTGATAATAAATAAACAAAAATTGTCTATAATTGTGTTTAAAATATGGCAAAAGACAATTCTTTTTTGCAAGGGGAGTAATTAAGGTGAATGATCTCAAAAATATGAATTTTGATGAACTACAAGAGATGCGTGCACAAATTGATGTGGAATTAAAAAAACGGCAAGCAAAGGAAAAGCAAAATGCGCGGCGAAAAATTCTTGAAATTGCTAATACCCATGGAATTGATATAGCTGATCTTGTGAGTAAAGAGCGTCATTATAGAAATCCCAATAACCAATGGGAATTATGGAATGGGCGTGGACGGAGACCTAAGTGGATTAAAGAGTGGTTGGAGAATGGATATACACTGGATGAACTCGAAGTCACATAACAACAGAAGTAGCATAACACATGTGCAGTATTGATAAGGCAAGGGAATACCAAAAGTATAAATATGAAAAGTAGACTCTTTTTACTCATTTGATTGTATAAAAATGATGAATGGATGTATTAACCTGTTGAGTTTCAAATAAAATTGTAGAAAATACGAACAAATGTATTTAAATGCCAAAGGTATTGTTGTCATAAGCTGATAAGCATAATGATGATGCCAGCTTAAAATTTTATAATTGCTTTTGGCATTTGAGAAAGGGGGACACTTTACCTCTTTTTTGTAGTTTTATTTAACGTTGCTCTTTTTAGTCTATGCAAATAAATGGTTTTATTGATTCTTTACAAAAAGGGTTAAAAACAGAAGAATTGATGGCATAAACAGAACGCTAACACCGTTGTTATATTTGCCAGCCCCAATGTTGTGACAGTTCTTGGTATTGGAGACGGTTCATGAAAAAGCATTTTTAGTCCTTTCTTCAACAGTTTTAGCCACATGGCTCGGTCCGCTTGTGACGTGCAAAGGGTGATTTTGATTGCTTCAACAGGAGAGAAATTAGAAATGAGGGCATTTTACGAGCTTCAGCTCTCTCATTCAACATGAGAACAATGAAGTATTCATTATAAGTCAAAGTTTGTCTGATAAAAGAAAGTCTTGCTTATTTTGTTGTGCCGTGAAAGAGCGTTATTTGAAGTATGATAAGATCGCTTTCATGATATGTTTTTTCAGTGTGTGGTGAATATCCTTAAAGTATGGCTTGCTTGCTTTGCTTTATGGTAAATGTAATACGGGAGAGGGAAGTCAAGGATAAGCTTCTTGACAAGATCCGGACTGTTTAGAGATCAGATTGAATAGGCATTTTTGTTCTTTGCGGGAGAGGAAAAAAGCCAAAGATTGTAAAAAGTGAAAGGATATGAATTTTTACTTAAAGTGGGAGACCGTTTAGGAGACGGGGCGCATTTGGGGTAAGGCCAGCAGCTTCTTGAATAAAATACTTTTTTATTTTTGGCGCTTGATTGACGATTCCAAGACCGGTATCGCGAAGCATTCGTAAGAGAAGGCTATCGTTAGAAAAGAGTTTATTAAGCCAATCATTGCTTAAAGCCATACGGACAATTTCAAAACGTCTCCAGCTTTGATAGCGCTTTAAAGCGGTGAGAGAACCAATGTCAAGACCTAATCGTGCTGTTTCAATAATTACTTCAGCAAGGGCAGCGCTATCGCGTAATCCTAAATTGAGTCCTTGCCCTGCAATAGGGTGGATAGTATGGGCAGCATCTCCAATGAGGGCAAAACGGGGCTTAATACATTGACGTGTTAAAGAAAGCTTTAGGGGAAAAGCTTGACGTTCGCCATTCCAAGAGAGTTTTCCTAATCGATGACCAATGCGTCTTTCGAGCTCTGTTTCAAAAATAAGTGCATCAGCTTTGAGATAATATTGCGCCATTTTATGGTCTTCATTCCATACAATGGCGGATCGATTACCTTTGAGAGGGAGGAGAGCGAAAGGTCCGGCAGGTAAAAAATGTTGAATTGCTTGACCATTATGGGGTTTTTCATGTTCAACTGTGCAGATGATGGCTGTTTGTTTATAGGGGTGAGAAAAGTTTTTAAGACCAGCTTTTTGGCGTAATTTAGAATGGGCGCCATTGGCGGCAATAAGCAATTTTGTTTGCCAAACCTCTTCATTATTTAAAGTGACAGTTGTGTATTGGTCTTCTTGATGAAAATCAATGACACGTGTGTTTGTGATAACAGGGATATTGAGATCTTTGACGCGTTTTTTTAAAGTATTGTTGAGTTCTCTATGTTCTATCATCGTTGCAAAGGGCTCACCGGGCGTAATGTCGCCTTCAAAGGTTAAGAGAGTGGGTTTAACAGGATCATTTGTGCTTGTATCTGTGATGATCATTGAATGAATGGGTTGCGCATAGGGTTCGATAGAGTCCCAACATTGTAATTGTTTTAACATACGAACAGCAGCAGCAGCAAGCGCAATGGTTCGTGTGTTAGAAGCAGGAATATCTCTCTCTGGAGCAGCATCAACGATTTTTATTTTCAGACTAGGGGCTGTTTGCTTGAGTGCTATTGCGAGTGTTAGACCGACAGCCGCCCCCCCTGCAATGAGAAGATCACATTGTTTGATTTTATTAGATTTTATTTTTTTATTGGGTTTTATATCTTTGTGGTGATTATAATACACAATAGTTCTTCCATTATTTACGGGGCTTTTTCCATTGTTTAAAGTTTGCTTGCTGTTAAAAGAATATTTTTCTTTAAAATTGTCTACAATATTTTAATTTTTATTTTTCTTTCTGCTTTACAAAGATAAGACTTCTCTTTGGACGAGATATCTTTTTTTGGGCAATCTGATGACAGATTAGTGTTTTAGAGCTCTTTTACTTTACTTGTGTAACTCACTTTACAGATTTATCGGTTCAACCTTTTTTGAATGTCCTCTTCAACTCTTTTTACACTTGGTTGATAGAAAAGAAAACTAAAATTAAATAAAGATGGGTGTGTATTTTTTTATTTGTATGAATGTTCTTTAAGAGGCTTGTTCTGAAGGGGTACATTGAGGATGATAAATAAGGAAAATTGTGTTCATTTGTGATGGTTAAAACGGTATTAATATTTTACTGTTACCATACCTTCTGTTTAGGAGGGTGAGAGGGCTTATCGTAAACTTTATAACTCATGTAAAACTTTACACATGAAGTGTTTTTTTGTTGTTCGTGCAATAAATATTTTAGGGTATGATTGTTTTTGTGCTTTATAAGGGATTGTCCTTTAGGATGATGGTCTATGAACGATATGAAGTGCGAAGAAGTTAGAACGCACGAGGTTAATAAGTTGGATTGTTGACAGATGATTGTTTTCAGATTAGCGCTGAGTGTAAGCTTTGCCCTTTTTTAGGAGAAGGATGCAATTATAACTCTTTAAATATGAAAATTTTATATTTGGAATTGATGGATGCACCGAAGTTCTTCTCCTTATGATTCATTGGAAGCGCGAGATTCTCAAGGCTTTTGGCTTGTTGAGATGTTTTTACGTCAAATTGGCGTATTTATTGGGCTTGGACTTTTGGGCTTTATTCTTTTTTGTGTGTTTGCTTTGGCGACGTGGAATGTTGCTGACCCCTCTTTAACCCATGCAAGTACAAATGAGGTTACAAACCTTATGGGGTGGCTGGGGGCGATTTTTTCAGATTTTATTATGCAGTTTTTTGGCTTGGCAGGTCTTGCTGTTTTGTTGCCGCCGTTATTTTGGTCTTTTCTCTTGTTGGCACAAAAGAATATCTATAATTTGACTTTGCGCTTTTTTTTGTGGGTGGTATCAACGATTTGTTTTTTAATGGCTTTTGCCCTTATGACGCCTGTTGCTTCTTTTACCTATTGGCCACTGCCCATGGGATTGGGAGGAGTTTTAGGAGATAAAGCTTTAAATGTTGCGTCTGGAATTTCTCCTCTCTTTCTTTCTCCATTTTATACGGTGCTTTTCAGTGTTGTTTTTATTCTTTTAGGTTTTCTCACTGCTGCTTTTGCTGGCAATGTGATATGGCGGCGTAAAACAAAGAAAAGAAAAGAAAAAAGCGTTCCAAAAAACGAAATCGTTGATCCTGTCTTTGAGATAGACGAAGATGTGGAATATGCCGCAGAGAGTGATCATGAGAAGTATGGTGTTTTTGCTACAACTTTTGGTGCTCTTTTACATCTTTTTTATTTTTTACAAGCGCGTTTTTTTCGTTTCAAAAGGCATTCTCAGAGTAAGGGGAAAGGCAAGTCATTTAATCGGATTGAACCAACTTTTTTGGGTAAAAAAGAACAGTGTGAGGAAAATCAAGATAAAACACGCGTTTCTCATGTTAAAAAGCGCGCTTTGAAATCTTTTACAACTTCTGCAAATGGTGGTTTTGTTCTTCCCCATTTAGACTATCTTTCGGTTCCCCCCCCCTCGGTTCGGGATGCAAAACTTTCTCCTGCTGCTTTGAGAGCTAATTCTCAAGAACTTGAGGGGAGTTTGTTAGATTTTGGTGTGAAGGGTAAAATTATTGATGCACGACCTGGTCCGGTGGTCACTTTGTATGAATTTGAACCGGCAGCTGGTATTAAGTCTTCTCGTATTATTGGTTTGGCTGATGATATTGCACGTTCAATGTGTGCGATTTCAGCTCGTGTTGCTGTGGTACCAGGACGCAATGTCATTGGAATAGAATTGCCCAATGCAAAGCGTGAGATGGTGTATTTACGAGAAATGTTACAAGCGCAGGAATTTGTTGAAAGTAAAGCAAAACTAGGTCTTGCTTTGGGCAAGACGATTGGGGGGGAAGCTGTTATTGCAGACTTAGCAAAAATGCCACATCTTTTGGTGGCTGGTACAACAGGATCTGGAAAGTCTGTTGCTATCAATACAATGATTTTATCATTGCTTTATCGTATGACGCCTGAACAATGTCGTCTTATTATGGTGGATCCGAAAATGCTTGAACTTTCGGTTTATGATGGCATTCCCCATCTGTTAACACCCGTGGTGACAGATCCTAAAAAAGCTGTGATTGCGCTTAAATGGGCTGTTCGTGAAATGGAAGAACGCTACAGTAAAATGTCAAAACTTGGCGTTCGCAATATCGATGGGTTTAATGCACGTCTCAAGGAGTCAGAAGGTCAAGGAGAGACAATGGTGCGTACAATTCAAGTGGGCTTTGATCATGAGACTGGTGAGCCTCTTTATGAGACGGAAACACTTGATTTTAGTCCTATGCCTTATATTGTGGTCATTATTGATGAAATGGCTGATTTGATGATGGTTGCCGGTAAAGATATTGAAGGTGCAGTTCAACGTTTAGCACAAATGGCACGGGCTGCCGGTATCCATGTGATTATGGCGACGCAGCGTCCTTCCGTTGATGTTATTACTGGGACGATCAAAGCCAATTTTCCTACACGTATTTCTTTTTCCGTGAGTTCAAAAATTGATAGCCGAACAATTCTGGGCGAACAGGGGGGTGAGCAATTGTTGGGACAGGGAGATATGCTCTTTATGATGGGAGGAGGACGTATTCAGCGTGTGCATGGACCTTTTGTTGCGGATGATGAAGTGGAGCAGATTGTTGCGCATCTAAAAGCGCAAGCACGACCTGATTATTTGGAAACAATTATCCAAGAAGTTGAAGAAGATGGCGCTGATGTTTCTTCGGCTTCTCCTTCAGCAGATGATCCCTATAGTCAAGCTGTTGCGATTGTGTTGCGTGATCGTAAGGCTTCAACCTCTTATATTCAACGCCGTTTAGGTATTGGTTATAATCGTGCCGCGACATTGATTGAAAGGATGGAAGAAGAAGGCATCATTAGTCCAGCAAATCATGCAGGGAAACGAGAAATTTTAGTCCCTGCTGAAGAAGAACGCTTTTGAAAATCTTTATAATCGTTTTGTTTAATATCTTATAAAAACAGGTTGTTATCTTATTTTATTGTAAAAAGCCAGCATCATCATACACGGGCTGTCAATTTGCGATAACCCCTTTGTATTAGAGACTTTTCATAAGAAGTATTCTTTAATTTTATATCATTGTACTTACACGTTAGTTTTTCTGTAACGGGCAAGTAAATTAATATATAGAGAATATCTTACAATCTTCGACGTTATGATTTCAGTTAAAAAAATGATTATTTATCATTATAAATCAATATATTGATGTAAAATAGTATCATTTAAGGTCGGTGGTATAAGGCCATGAAAAGCGTGATATTTAACTGTTTTTGCTGTTCTCGTCGTTCAATCTTACGGCAAAAGCAGTTGCGGCATGTGACTTGTCCGTCTGCTTTTCGAAAAGGGTTTGTCTGTAGAGCCTTATGGAAGATTAATTATATGGGGTGGGAAGTTAATTGAAACTTTCTAAAATTTAAATTATTTACACAGCCTATTGGCTGAGAATTTTTTATTCTTTTGGGTGCCGGTACGTCAAAAAAACGTTTGTGCCTCTTAAAAGCGCTTTCAGGTTCGCAAAAAATCTGTTTAGGATTTAATCCGTTCGTGTATTGACTATAATTCATATTGCTTCAAAGATTAGGGGGAAAGAATAGATTATGCATTTAGTCAATTAGCAAAAAAGTAGAAAATTGGGATGCTTTTGGAAACTTAAAAGCAGACTGGTTCTTTGGAGGCGATACCGTAAGAGATTGAAAGAAATAAAGAAGGATGTTTCTTTGGTTTTTTCTTTAGCAGATGATCCTTATAGCTAAGCTGTTGCGATTGTGCTTCGTGATGGTAAGGCTTCGATTTCTTATATTCAACGCCGTTTAGGTCTTGGTTATAACCGTGCCGTGACATTGATTGAAAGGATGGAAGAAGAGGGCATCATTAGTCCAGCAAATCATGCAGGTAAGCGGAAAATTTTAGTCCCTTCCGAAGAAAAACGCTTTTGAAAAATCTTTTGATAGTTTTTTCAAATGATATCTTTATCTTATAAAGCAGGGTATTTATTCATCATTGATGGCTTAATTATAAATGATAAAGTCAATTCGATATTGTTTGGGAGCATTTTTTATGAAAACATCTTTTTTACTTCAAAGAAGAGTCTTTGGGTTTGTGGGGATTCTTGTCTTTTGGTGTTTAACTTTTCCTGCTTTTTCGCAAGCATATAATAAAGTGGCAAAGGCGCAAAATATTGCTAACCATTTTGCGGCAATAAAAACAATGACAGGTGACTTTATTCAATTTAGTCCAAAGGGGAAAATGTCTCAAGGAACATTTTATCTTGAGCGTTCAGGGAAAATTCGTTTTATTTATAAGAAAATGCCTCTACAAATCATTGCAGATGGTCAATTTGTGGGCATTAACAATCGGGCTTTAAATACTTGGAATTTTTCACAACTTTCACAAACGCCAATGAAGTTTTTGTTGGATGATAAAATTGACGTATCATCTGGGCGTTTATTGGCATTTCGCGAAGATCCAGGGGCTGTGACAATTGTTCTGCGTGATAAAACGATTGGGGCAGAGCAAATAAGAATGGTGTTTGATTCTAAAAGCTTTGCTTTGCGGCAGTGGACAATTGTTGACCAACAAAATTTGGAAACTACTGTGCAGATTATGAATGTGCGAACAGGCGTTCGTTTTGCTCAGGGAATGTTTACACTTCCCTCAAAAAAATGAAGCAATAGTGTTACGTCATTGGAATTGAAACAGATGTTCTTTCGTATTGCGACTTGGAATATTAATTCTATTCGTTTGCGTCTTGCACAGGTTTTTCAGTATTTGGAATTCTTTCCTGCCGATGTTTTGTGTCTACAGGAAACAAAATGTCCCAATGCTTTATTTCCAGTGGAGGCTTTTGAAGCAGCAGGATATAAGCATATCGCACTGAGTGGACAAAAATCTTATAATGGAGTGGCGATTGTTTCTCGTTTGCCTTTTAAAAAGGTAGAAAAGTGTTTCTTTTGTCAAAATCAAGATTGTCGCTATATCTCAGTGATTGTGGAAGTTCATGGTAAGTTGATGCGGATTCATAATTTTTATGTTCCCGCTGGAGGTGATATTCCTGATGCTAATGTGAATGAAAAATTTCGTCATAAGCTTGATTTTTTGGAAGAAATGTCTTTTATTCGCGCCGATCAGGAAAAGGGGATATCTTCTCTTTTGCTGGGCGATTTGAATATTGCTCCTTTAGCAGAGGATGTTTGGTCTCATCAGAAACTGTTGAAGGTTGTAAGCCATACACCCATTGAAACTAAGCGTTTACAGGATTTATGTTGTCAGGGCGGATGGGTTGATCTCATGCGGTTACATATCCCTGCTCCTATTAAACTTTACACATGGTGGAGTTATCGTGCACGTGATTGGGCGTTGACGGATTACGGGCGGCGGCTTGATCATGTTTGGTCCTCTCCAGATTTAGCGCCTTTTGTGGCGGATCTTTCGACTTTTCGTGATGCTCGCGGGTGGGAACGTCCTTCAGATCATATTCCTGTGCAAACAGTATTTGATTTTTCACGTTAATTTTGAAATAATAGGTAAATAAAGTATTAATATTACAATAATGATTCTGAAAGAATGCGGGAGACTAGATGCATATCAAAAATCTCAAAAGGGGCGCTTCTCGCAGATTACTGTCTAGTATTTTGCTTTGTTTTCTTTTGTCAGGGTGTATGGTTGGTCCGAATTATCATAAGACGTTTTTCTCTGTTCCCTCCAAGTGGGGACAGAAGTCTGCACAGATATCTGGGCAATCAATTGCGCTTGCAGGGTGGTGGCGTCGGTTAAATGATCCGGTTTTAAATGCGTTAATTGATCAGGCAATTTCTGGAAATAATGATGTTGCGATTGCCAAAGCACGGGTTCGTGAGGCGCGTGCGAGCTTAGGGAAAGTGGTGGGATCTTTGTTGCCAAGTGCGTCAAATACAATTTCAGGAACCCGTAGCGGCTCTGGACAATCTGATACGTTGAGCCAGTATCGTAGTGGATTTGATGCCAGCTGGGAGCTTGATTTTTTTGGAGGGCATAAGCGAGGCGTTGAAGCAGCACGTTATGGACTTGAAGCGACCGTGGAAGATATGCGTGCGACGATGGTCGTATTGTTAGGGGACGTGGCAACAAATTATGTTCAAATGCGTGGTTGGCAACAAAAATTGTTGATTGTGCGGCAGATTGCTGCAGCGCAGCGCAAAACGTATGAATTGATGCGTGCTAAATTAGCAGCGGGTGATATTTCTGGGCTCGACGCTTCAAATGCACAAGCGCAAGTGGCCAATACAGAAGCCGATATCGCTCAGATGGAAGCAAATTTGGAAATGAGTATGCATCGCCTTTCTGTCTTAACTGGTCATGTGCCTACAGCTTTGAGGAACCTTTTGCAAAAAAATGCCAAACACATGAAAATTCCACAACCACAATGGCCAATACCAGCGGGAATTCCGGCAGATATTTTGTTGTCACGTCCCGATTTACGGCGGGCGGAGCGCCAATATGCACAAGCCACAGCCCGCATTGGTCAACGTGAGGCAGAACGTTATCCCTCGCTTACCTTAACGGGGAAGATTTTAACATCAGCAACAGCAATAGATCAATTATGGAAAAGTTCAACGATTGGCTGGTCTTTTGGCCCCGGTCTTAGTTTCCCCTTCTTTAATGGAGGACAGATGGTTGCCTCTATTGCGGTGGCGCGGGCACAGCGCGATCAGGCTTTTATTACTTATCGCTCTGCTGTATTGAGTGCTTTAGAAGATGTTGAAAATGCACTCGTGAGATTAATAAAGGAACATCAGCGTCTTGAAAAGCTTGTCGTTGCAAATAAAGCTTTCCTGCATTCTTTACAACTTTCACGAAGTCTTTTTGAAAATGGTAATATCAGTTTTCTTGAATTATTAAATGCTGATCGTTCCTATTATTCTGCGCAAATGGCACTTAAAGATAGCCGCATTGCTTTAGCTACCCAATATATTGCTCTGATGAAAGCATTGGGTGGTGGATGGGATGGTGTCGTTGATGTGTCACGTCCGGAAGTCGTTGATGGTGTTTCCCATTCACTTGCAAAGGTAGGGCAATGAAAAAGAGTTTCATCAAAAATTTCATTACAAAACGCAAAAAACTTTCATTCTTTCTTATTTCTCTCTTTATTATTATCATTTTGTTGTGGTCGCGCTCTGTTTTTTTTGGAACATCTACGCCAACCTATATGACAGCTGTGGTGAAGCGCGGTGATATTGAGGAAAGTGTTTTGGCTTCTGGGATAGTGCGTCCTTATCGGTTGGTGGCGGTTGGAGCACGTGCTACAGGGCGGGTGGTTTCCATGCGTGTTTTTCCGGGAAGTGTTGTGAAAGAGGGCGACCTCTTGGCAGAAATTGATCCTACAGATCAAGAAAATGATCTGAAAAGAAAAAAAGCAGCCTTAGCGCATTATCATGCGAATTTAGTGGAACAAGAAGCTTATCTTACCCTTGCACAGAAAAATTTAGAGCGGCAGAAAAAAATGATTGAATCGCGTGCAATTTCAAAAGCTAATTTTGATGATGCAGTGACACAGGTGAAAATACGCGAAGCGCAAATTGCTCAACTCCGTCAACAGATTGTACAAGCCCAAATTGATGTGGAGAGTGCAGAGGTTAATCTAGGGTATACGCGGATAACTGCTCCTTCAGCGGGAACTGTTTTGGCAACCGTTGTTGAAGAAGGCCAGAATGTTAATGCTGTTCAGTCGGCACCTACAATTGTTATTTTAGGTGACTTGTCAAAGATGACAGTTAAAGCACAAATTTCAGAAGCTGATATTCTTAAGGTTCGCACCGGACAATCTCTTTATTTGACGGTTTTGGGTAATCCAGACCGACGTTATGAGGGCGTTCTAGAAAGGGTTGAGCCTGCTCCTGAATCTATTCGTGCTGATGTGAGTATTAACCCTGGTGTCGTAGGTTCTAACTCTCTCTCATCATCGGCGATTTATTATAATGGGATTGTGCATATTGATAATAAAGACAATTTTTTGCGAACGTATATGACTGCTCAAGTGCATATTATTTTAGGGCGTGCTCAGAATGTTTTGCTGGTTCCAAGTGATGCTTTGCGTGATACAACAAAAAAAGGAAAAGCATGGGTTTCAGTATTGGTGAAGAAAAATAAAGTGGTGGCAAAACAAGTGACTGTAGGGCTTAATAACAAAGTAATGGCAGAGATTCTTTCAGGGCTTGATGAGGGGGATGTGGTTATTACCGGTTCGCGCGATGGGGTGATGCCAGAAATCCCTGATGAACACAGTGAAGATGAGAATTAAGTCATGAAAGCAGAAAAAGCAAATGCTGTTTTCGTTTTAGAAAATATTGTGCGCACATTTCCTGCGGGTGAAACATTTGTTACTGTTTTGAAGGATATCAATCTGACCATTAAGCGTGGTGAAATGGTGGCAATTGTGGGGTCTTCTGGTTCTGGAAAGTCCACATTGATGAATATTCTAGGGTGTCTTGATCGGCCAAGTTCGGGTCGTTATTGGATTTCAGGAAAAGAAACAGCTTCTCTTTCTGCTGATGAATTATCAGCTTTACGGCGTAATCATTTTGGATTTATTTTCCAGCGCTATCACTTGTTGAGTGAATTAACCGCACTTGGAAATGTTGAAATTCCAGCTATTTATGCAGGATATGCACCAAGTGTGAGAAAAAAACGTGCAAGGGACCTTTTAACACGCTTGGGGATGGAAGACCGGATTAATCATCGTCCAAATCAGCTTTCAGGAGGACAGCAACAACGGGTGTCAATTGCGCGAGCACTCATGAATAATGCTGAGGTTATTCTTGCTGATGAGCCAACAGGGGCACTAGACAAAAAAAGTGGGCAAGAAGTTTTGCGTATTCTCGATGAACTTCATCAAGAAGGGCGCACCATTATCATTGTCACGCATGATATGGAGGTGGCTAAAAGAGCAAATCGCATTATCGAAATCAGTGATGGGGAAATTATTTCTGATAAGCCCTCAAAAAATGTAAAAACAAAAATGAGTGTTCAACCTCTTCAGGAGCAACGGAATCTAAAAATTCCCCAAAAACTTGGTTTTGTTCGTTCTTTTGCTGAACGATTTCGTGAAGCCTTTATCATGGCGTTGTTGGCTATGAATGCGCACCGAATGCGGGCTTTTTTAACAATGCTCGGGGTGATTATCGGTATTGGCGCGATTATTGCCATGGTTGCTTTGGGCAATGGTACGCGGGAAAAAATTATGGAAAATTTTAAAAGTTTGGGGTCTAACACATTAACGATTTTGCCTGGAAAAAGTCTTTCTGATCCACAAGCAGAGAAAATAACCACTTTGGTGGATGCGGATGCAGACGCTCTTTCTCGATTGTCTTATGTTGCTGGTGTAACACCTCAGATTTCAGCAAGTTCTATGGTTCGTTTTGGTGCGGTTGAAGCTAATGCTATAATTTCTGGGGTAGGAGAACAATATTTTCAAACACAGGGACTTAAAGCCGTTCAAGGGCAGCTGTTTGATCAAAAAAGTGTGCATGAGCGGGCGGTTGATCTTGTTATCGAAAAAGAAGCAATTGCGGTGCTTTTCCCTCATAATCATGGGAGCCCAATAGGGAAAATTGTTCATTTAGGCAATGTTCCTGCACGCATCATTGGTGTGATAGATCCACAGCATATGGGAGGAGGTTCCTCAAATACATTGCAGGTTTATTTGCCCTATACAACCTTACAAACACGTTTTCTTGGAACAACGCAAGTTCGTGCCATTACCGTGAAGATTGCTGATCATATTGATTCAGACTTAGCGGAGACGATGGTAAAGCGTTTCCTTATTATGCGTCATGGTGGAGAGGATTTTTTCATTAGAAATTCGCAATTATTCCGTGATCGTATCATGGAAAGCACACATATTTTAACGCTTTTAGTATCTTCAATTGCGGCTATTTCACTGATTGTAGGGGGGATTGGAGTGATGAATATCATGTTGGTGACTGTTTCGGAGCGGATCAATGAAATTGGGGTGCGTATGGCTGTTGGGGCGCGTCAGAGTGATATTTTGCAGCAATTTCTTATTGAAGCAATTTTGGTTTGTGTTATTGGTGGTGGATTGGGCGTTCTCTTTGGACTTTCTATTGGAGGCTTATTTTTGCTCTTTAAGGCGCCGATACATCTGATTTATACGATTGATTCAATCATATTATCTCTTACTTTTTCAACTCTCATCGGGATATGTTTTGGTTTTTCTCCCGCACGGCAGGCTTCACGGCTTGATCCTGTTATTGCTCTCTCGCGTGATTAAATATCATCAACTTAAGGCATGTTTGTTGTTGCCGTTCATAGGGAATGGAGCGTTTGCGAAGAAAACTATGGATGGGACATGCTGTGTAAAATATTGAAGTTAGCCTTTAGAGGTTATGAGATATTCTTTTGAATTATCATCATTTAGAACTGCGCAAGAAAGAAAAAATAAGCCGTTTTATGGGATAAGGATGCCGTTAAAAAACTGCAGGGGACTTGTACTTTAAAAAATTAAAGCTTATTGGTTTTTTATGAAAAAAACATTTGGTTCTCTTTAAATTATGCGTTTTTCCTCCGATGTACGGGGGTGTTTTGTGCATGGGTGTAAAATATCCATACAAAAGGAGGAGGCGTTCGAATTTCCAGAATTTAAAATTCTATATTATGCAAAGGTTTAAAACAATTGTAACTTTTGTATTGATTTTTGAATTGATGATAGGTGGTGCATTTTGTTGTGTTGAAGTTTTTACAAGGACATTCAGATGTCTAAAACGCCCGTTAAGTTACGCCAAAGGGTTTTGTGCAGCCGGTGGGGTTTTATAAATAAAGAGTGTGAAATTGTTTATAGAGTGTGTAGATTTGTCTTCTGTTTTTACATGGATATTTTTCAGTGTGCTTAGATGTATTAAAAAATATGAAGTTGTAAAAAGGTAGGATTTTTAAGCTGTTCAGATCATCGTTGTGGAAAAGATATAGCCATACAAATTGAAAAGCGAGCGCGGTGTGAATGGAATGCTGCATTGAACAGGGATGGGGGGAATAATAAGTTATACTCCTTTGGCTTAGAGTGAAATTTTATTCATTTATTTTATTCTGTTTAGAAAATATTTCATTGTAAATAATGAGCCGATTTAATAGATGTAGCAGTCTAAAGTTTTTTAGCCAGTACAGTAGACATTGATGAGTTTGTTGAGATGCGATAATTGAAAACGTTTTTAATGGGGTGGAGTATGACGACGCTATAGTCGCTTTTACAAACATATCGTGATGAAGCGCGTACCGAACGAGATAAAGGGACGTATTTTGAGCGTTTTGCTTTTGCTTATTTGACCCATGATCCCCTCCAGTCTCAGTGTTATGAGAAGGTTCAAACCTTTAAAGATTGGGTGCATGAAAATGGTTGAAATGACCATGATGGTCGGGATATTGGTATCGATCTGGTGGCAAAGCTTCGTCAGGAAGATGGTTTTACGGCAATCCAATGTAAATTTTATGATGAATCCTATCGGATTAAAAAAGCGGATATTGATAGTTTTATTTCAGCATCAGGTAAAGAACTTTTCAAGCGGCGTGTGATTATAGACAGCACCATAAATGCTTGGAGTGACAATGCCAAAACAATGATACAGGGGCAGAAAATTCCTGTTATCCGGATTGGTCTTTCCGATTTGCAAAAAAGTCCGATCCGTTGGGAGACTTTTGCAGCCAAAGGCATAATTGCGTTGGAGGGTAAAAAGAAACTCCGTCCCCATCAGGGGGAGGCATTGCGTTTTGTGCGTGCGGGGTTTTCTCAGGTTGATCGTGGTAAGCTCATTATGGCTTGTGGGACCGGTAAGACATTTACCAGTATTAAGATCGCTGAGGATTTAGCCGGTCAAGGCAAGTTCGTCTTGTTTCTTGTACCCTCTTTGGCGTTGATGTCACAGACGGTGCGTGAATGGACCAAGGATGCAGAAATCGAATTGCGCTCCTTTGCGGTTTGTTCCGATACACAAGTGGGAAAGCGCCGTAAAAATAGTGATGATGTTGCGGAAATAGATGTGTGTGATCTTGTTTTTCCAGCGACAACCGATGCAGCAAAATTGGCAAAACAGGCGGGTACGAGTGTTGCAGATGAGATGAGTGTGGTGTTTGCAACCTATCAATCCATTCAGGTGATTGAGGATGCTCAGAAAAACTATGGTTTTCCCACATTTGATTTTGTCATTTGTGGTGAGGCGCATCGTACAACAGGAGCAACGCTGGTCGGAGAGGATGATCTAATTTTGTGAAGGTGTATTCCAATGATGCTATTCGTGCCAAAAAGCGCCTTTATATGACAGCTACACCACGCATTTGGGGGGATAACGCAAAAAGTCGCGCACATGAAGTTGATGCTGTTCTTGCCTCGATGGATGATGAAAAGCTCTTTGGCAAAACACTTTTTTATCGGGGTTTTTCATGGGCTGTACAAAATGACCTTTTAAGAGACTATAAGGTTATTGTTTTAGCTATGGACGAAAAACTGGTGAGTTCCGCTGTTCAAAAACGTCTTAGCGATAGCGAGTCTAAACTTGTTCTTTATGATGCAACGAAAATTATTGGCTGTTATAAGGCGTTGACAAAACAAAATATGAAGGCTGATGTTGGTACGGATTCATATCCGATGTATCGTGCTTTGGCGTTTTGTAAAGATATTCGCAGCTCTAAACTGGTTCGTGATGAATTTTCTGCCGTTGTTGAAGAATATCTTGAGTATATTAACAAAGAGAATGTGGAAAATGAGCCATTTCTGCAGTGTGAAGTTGAACATGTTGATGGCACTTTCAGTGCTAAGGATCGTGGTGCACTGCTTGATTGGTTGAAAGATGGTAGCGATGATGATGTTTGTCGTATTTTAACTAATGCTCGTTGTTTGTCTGAGGGAGTGGATGTTCCGGCTCTTGATGCCATTATGTTTTTAAATCCACGCAAGAGTCAGATTGATGTTGTGCAAGCGGTTGGGCGGGTGATGCGTCGCTCTGAGGGCAAAAAGATAGGCTATGTCATTCTGCCAATTGGCATTCCCTCTGGGATACCAGTGGAACAAGCTTTAAATAACAATGATAAATATCGGGTTGTTTGGCAAATTTTAAATGCTTTACGCGCACATGATGATCGTTTTGATGCGACGATTAATCAGGCATCTTTCGGGCAAGATATCAGTCATGTGATTGAGATTATCGGGGTGACGCAGAGTACTGAATTGAAGGCTGTTACGGCTGTTGTAGATAATCTTCCAATTCGCTCACAACCAGCACGATCAAACATTGGTATAGCGCAGCGTGATTTCCTTTTTACAGATGAGGAAAACGAGGAGTTTTCTTTCTCTGTGGATGAATTTTCTCGTGCCATCATGGCAAAGATTGTCAAAAAATGTGGCACACGGGATTATTGGGAAGATTGGGCAAGCAATATTGCGGAGATTGCCAATAACCATATCACGCGTTTAACAGCTATTCTCGCGGCACCAGACACGAGGGAGCGTCAAGCTTTTGATTGGTTTTTAGCAGAATTGCGTGATGACTTAAATGATGCTGTTACAGAGGCTGATGCAATTGAGATGTTGGCACAACATATTATCACGCATCCTGGCTTTCAGGTGTTGTTTGAAGGTTATCAGTTTACGCGTGAAAACCTTGTCTCGCGTGCTATGCAACGGATGCTTGATGTGCTTGATGAAGCCAATCTTGATAAGGAATCCAAAGATCTTGAGAAATTTTATGCCAGTGTAAAATTACATGCCAGTGGTATTACCGATCCACAAGCAAAGCAAAGGTTAATTGTCGAGCTTTATGATAAATTTTTTCGTTATGCTTTTCCGCGCACGGTAGAAAAATTAGGCATTGTTTATACGCTCGTTGAAGTGGTAAATTTTATTCTTCACTCCGTCAATGATGTTTTAGAACAAGAATTTGGGCAAACGCTTGGCTCACTTGGTGTGCACATCATGGATCCTTTTACCGGAACGGGGACTTTTATCACACGGCTTTTACAGTCTGGGCTGATCACACCAGAGGAAATGAAACACAAATTTTGTCATGAGATTCATGTCAATGAAATTGTTCTACTGGCTTATTATATTGCTGCTATTAATATTGAGACGACCTATCATGGTCTGATGGGGGGCGATTATGTTCCCTTTGAGGGAATTTGTCTGACCGATACATTTCAGCTTTATGAGCAGGAAAAGACTTGATCAGTGATTTGCTAGCCGCCAACAGCACTTGCAGGTCACGTCAGAAAGAACTGGATATTCGTGTTATTGTTGGTAATCCCCCTTATTCTTCTGGACAAAAAAGCGAAAACGATAATGCGAAAAATATTGGCTATCCTAAATTGGGTAGGCGTATCGGTGAAATTTATGCTGCTCAATTGAAAGCGAGCAATGTTAATGGACTTTACGACAGTTACATGCGTGCTATTCGCTAGGCAAGTGATCGCATAAAAGATTGCGGCGTTATAAATGCAGGTTTTATCAATGGATATTCTGCGGATGGTTTACGAAAAGAATTGAATAAAGAATTCTCGAGCATTTATGTTCTTAATCTGCGGGGTGATATTCGTAAAAATATGTTGAGTAAAGGGCGTGCGCAAGAAAGGCAAAATGTTTTCGGCAGTGGAAGCATGACAGGAATTGCGGTGACGCTTTTTGTTAAGAATCCCAATGTCACAGAGCCTTGTAAAATTTACTATTATGACATTGGTGATAATCTCACGACAAAAGAGAAACTTCGTGAGCTTCAGCGATTGAGTAGTATTGGTGGCATTAAGCGTGAAAACAGTTGGCAGATGATTATATCAGATGAGCATGGCGATTGGCTGAATCAACGTAACAGTGATTTGGAAAAATTTTTAGCCGTAGGTGATAAGAAGGGTGGTGATAAAAAGCTCTTTGGAAATTTTTCTTGTGGTTTAAAAATTAATCGTGATGCTTTGGCCTATAATTCAAGTCGTGAAACTTTAGCGAATAATATGAGTCATATGATTGCTTTCTATAACAGTGAAGTAGAGCGGTTTAATACTGTGCATCTACATTCTGCTCGCAAGGCGCGTGCAAATGCTGTAAATGATTTTGTTAACACGGATGCGAAAAAAATCAGTTGGAGTCGTGCTATCAAACAACAATTAGCTAGAGGAAAAATTTCCAAATTTGAAAATGATTGTTTAGTTCAAAGCATTTATCGTCCTTTTACACGACAGTGGCTCTATTATAATCGCACCTTTAATGAAATGATTTATAAAATGCCGCGTATTTTTCCGATAGAGCAAGCTGTTGAAAATAGGGGGATACACATTACAGGTATAGGAGCAAGAAGTGGTTTTGCTGTTCTTATGACGAAGAATTTGCCAAATCTTCATACAATGGATACTGGTCAATGTTTTCCAAGGTATATTTATGAAGACGCTGCCTCTTTAGGAGATAAAGAGGAGGGCAGGTTCATTTATTTGAAAATCTTGTAGAGGAAAGCAAAAGAGCTGGTCTGCAGCGGCGTGATGCACTGACCGATGAAGGGTTGGCGCATTTTAAAGCAGCCTATCCTAGTGAAACGATTACAAAGGATGATTTGTTTTATTATGTCTACGGGATTTTGCACTCTGAGGATTATCGTGCGCGTTATGTGCATAATTTGTCTAAAGAATTGCCGCGCATTCCAACGGTTAAAAAAGTAGAGGACTTTTGGGCTTTTGTAACTGCGGGGCGAAAGCTTGGCGATTTGCATATGGATTATGAAGAGGTTGAGCCTTATCCGGTAACCTATAAACAGGGTGATCCAAAAACTTGGATGATTGCTGATGTGGAAAGTTTCTAGCGTGTTCAAGCGATGAAATTTGCGGGTAAGCGTGGTGCTATTGATAAAAGTAGTGTGGTTTATAATAGCAATATTACGATGCAGAATATTCCTCTTGAAGCTTATGACTATGTGGTAAATGGTAAGTCTGCTCTTGAATGGGTGATGGAGCGACAGATTGTCAAAACGGATAAAGTCAGTGGCATTGTGAATGATGCCAACTGCTATCCTGTTGAGACGGTTGGTAATCCAGCCTATCCTTTGGAACTGTTTCAACGGGTTATTACGGTAAGCTTAGAAACCATGAAAATTGTGCGCAGTCTGCCAAAATTGGAAGTGCGAGAAACTGAAAAGGTTAAGTTGTCTATTGTGTCGTAAAACAGCCTCTTGCATGGTGGTAAATACCATTGTTGGGGGTAGAGGGCACCTGAAACTTTCTCTATGAGGTGTTGTTTCGCTTCAGTGAGGAATATTCAGGGAGTATGGCCCTAGAGCATCGAAAAACAAACATTATCTTTTTGGGGGTGTTCTTTTATATGTGAGATTTTTTGTAAAAGTGTGGTGTGTGGGAGTTTCTCATTTTAAATCTGTTGAGAGTGAAGCAATACAAATCACTTGCATGGTACAAGCGAGGTTGGGGTATTGTTGTTTAGGAGAGGTGAAAAATGCCTTGTATGTTCTTAAGAGGCAAGATATTGCGAGATTAGGGGTGTTACTCGTTTGAGAGTGTGGCTTGCATTTTATAAAACGTAAGAAGAATTTTATAGTGGTTTGGGGGATATATACATGGATAGTGTTGTGAGATGAGCTTGAGATATTTTCGAGATGTCTTTTTAATACAGACATCAGACATGTGCGTGTGTAACACAAGTGTCTTATCTTTGGGGTGTTTTGCTTTCTATGAGAGCAAGGATTGCTTGTCAGGTCTTATGGAGTGAAGTGCGTGAAATGATCAAGAGGTGGTAAGGTTTTCAGAAAAACAGTGGGGGAAATTCAGAATGCGGTTCTGATATAGACTTGGAGTGTTTTGATGTATTGAAATGCAAGAATACGGATTTGGTTGATCTGTTGTATCATGCTTTCATCACCGCTCTTTTTAACAGGATAAGCAATGAAATTGATATCAGGCATTAAGTATTTAAGTTCACGCAGCGAGCGCCACATGTGGTAATCATGGGTGACGATGTAAACTGTTTTATAGCGGTGTTTTTTGATCCAAACCGCACTTTCTTCGGCATTTCCTTTTGTGTTAATTGCTTTGTGTCCAAGATCAACGCAACAGGTGAAGAGTTGGGGAGTAATATGGGGGCTGTGCATGAAACTTTTCAGATTGGTGGTTGTATTGACTCCACTGATCAAAAGTCGCGAACCAAGTCTTTTTCGTAAGAGGTTAAGCCCAGTTTCTATACGGTTTTCTCCGCCTGTTAGAACAATGATGGCATCGGCTTTGGGGAGAGGATTTGGTGGTTGAAGCCGCTCGGTTTTCTCAGAAAAAATAATAAAACCAAAGCAGAAAAGAAGAACGATTAGCAAAAGAGCAAGTGCGGTTGGGGGGAAATAGCGAAATAAGCAGCGGAAAGACCAATTATGGTGGGGTCGTTTTGAAACAGGATGGTCTAAATCGTTTTGTGTCAATGAGTTGGGGCCGTTGTGAGTCATAAAATTAAAATAAACCATTTTCACATTGATCGATTTTTTTCAATTGCGCTAGAATAGTCATGCGGCTTGTAAGGGTAGTGAGAAAAGAAACAAAAATAATAAGGAGAGTGATTTTTCCATAAGGAATAGAACTTATGGAAAGACGTCCGAATAAAGCGGTTACTTGGCTGGCTTCTGCTTTCCCCAAGTTATAATTTGCCCAGAGACAAAGGGCTGAAAACAGAAATATACTTGTGAGACCACCATATAATGTACCACGAAGGGCAGTTTTAAAAAAATGCCAATCAAATTGACGCGCAATGAATAGGGTTTCTGTGCCAAGAAAATATAACACATTAATAATATGGGCATTTTCTGCCAATGCATTGCGGGTGGCAAAAATGATGGTGAGAATAAGAGAGCCTAGAACCAATGCTAAAATTGAAAAACCAATGAAAACAGTGGTGTATGCCATGGTAGCAAAACGATAGACCCAAACACGGTGATCATCAAATTGACCGCCTGGAATTTGAGTTTTAATGGCATGATTGATGGCAGCAAAATTGATTTCTGCATCCTCTTTCAAAGTGACAATGATAAGGCGGGGAAGGGGCAATTCGTTCAAATTGAAACCTTTTCCAAGCCATGGCTCTAGTAACTTTTCGGTGGCTTGTTGGTCAACAATTTTCGCATCTTGTACACCATGAAATGTTTTAACCAATGTGACTGCGTCATGAAGTGCTTTGTTGATATCAACATTGTCAACGGGGCGTATTTGTATTGTTGCTTCATAGCTAATCTGATTGCTCCAATTTTTGGCAGAACGCTGGATTAAATCAACACCAATTAACGTGAGACTTGAGAGAAATGTCATAATAGCAATCACGGCAACCAGCGCTTGTCCAGAAATGTTGCTACTGGGAATAATCGCTGTTGTGTTTTTTTTATTACTGGTAAAAATGGGGAACAATTTATTCATGAATTGTCATCCGTCCGTTATGGAGAAGCATACGCCGTGCTGCGACTTGTTCCATCAAGCCAATATCATGGGTGGCAATGATTACAGCCGTTCCAAAACGGTTTAATTCAATAAACAAACGGAGCAGGCGTTTTGCCAAGGGTGGATCGACATTTCCTGTTGGTTCATCCGCAAGCAAAATTTCGGGCTGATCAATAAGTGCGCGCGCAATGGCGACCCTTTGTTTTTCTCCTCCAGAGAGAACCGGTGGTAAAACGTGAATGTGATCGCCAAGGCCTACCCAACAGAGAAGATCTTCTACTTCACTACGGTAAGTTGCTTCTTCTTGCCCCTTAATGCGTAAGGGTAAAGAGACATTTTCATAAGTGGTCATGTGGTCAAGGAGACGAAAATCTTGAAAAACTACACCGATACGTTGTCGTAGCGCAGGGAGCTCTTGTCGTTTGAGCAATGCTGTGTCTGTTCCAAATAAATCAATATGACCGCGGGTGGGTTTGAGAGCCAAAAACATTAGACGCATCAATGACGTTTTCCCTGCTCCAGAGGCACCCGTGAGAAATTGAAATGATCCAGCAGGAATATGAAAGCTAATATCGCGAAGAACTTCAGGGCCCATTCCATAGCGCAGACCAACATTTTCAAAATGAATCACTTTTCGTTCTTACTCCTTATTTTATCTCTTCTAAAAGTTCTTGCTTTCATCGCGTTAGGCTTTTGTTGTAAGCTTTCCCATTTTAGATTTCATGGTTCTTTTTTCTGCGCTTTTGTTATCGATAAATATTCTTGCTCAAAAATATTATCATTTATACTTGTTCTTTCTCCCTTTATTTATGATTTTAGCAGGAATTTCAAAGTGATTCTAGCATAAACATCAGAATTATCTTTCCTTCTTGCCCAGAGACTTTTTTGCATTGAGTGGGCGTTAAGCAGTTAAAAAAGGTTCTGTTGCTCTTTTTATCGGTGGTTTTCATAACAATGCCGAAATATTTTAGCAAAAAACAAAAACCACCGTACGGTGTATTTTATCGTTTTTCTTTAATCTTGTCGGTTGGCAATCAGATCTTCAACAACTTGTGGTTCGGCAAGGGTTGAAATATCTCCAAGATTATCAAAGTCGTTTTCGGCGATTTTTCGTAAAATGCGTCTCATAATTTTTCCTGATCGCGTTTTGGGGAGTTGCGGAGCAAACTGAATTTTATCCAAGATGGCAATGGAGCCTATTTCCTTTCTCACATGTTGAATAAGTTCGTTGCGCAATTCTTCACTTGGGGGTGTCCCTTCCATGAGGGTAACAAAACTGTAGATTCCTTGTCCTTTAATGGGATGTGGGTAACCAACAATAGCGGCTTCTGAAACAGCGGGGTGCAAAACAAGAGCTGATTCAATTTCAGCGGTTCCTAACCTGTGCCCTGAGACATTGAGAATGTCATCAACCCTTCCTGTAATCCAGTAATAGCCATCCCTATCGCGTCTACAGCCATCACCTGAAAAATATTTCCCTTTATAGGTGGAAAAATAAGTTTCAATAAAGCGCTTGTGATCCTTATAGAGCGTGCGCATTTGTCCTGGCCATGAGTCAATAATGCAAAGATTGCCTTCTGCTTCACCTTCGAGAACATTTCCTTGATCATCTACGATTTGGAGTTCAACGCCAAAAAAAGGACGTGTGGCAGAACCCGCTTTAAGAGGTGTGGCACCGGGCAGAGGAGTGATCATATGCCCTCCTGTTTCTGTTTGCCACCATGTGTCAAGAATAGGGCAGTGACTGTTTCCAACCGTATGATAAAACCATTCCCATGCTTCTGGGTTAATGGGTTCACCTACGGTTGCTAAAAGACGTAAGGATGTTCTTTTAGAGCGTTCAACAAAGGAATTGTCCGCACCCATTAAGGCGCGAATAGCTGTTGGTGCGGTGTAGAATGTATTAACTTGGTGTTTGTCGACAATTTCCCAAAATCTTCCCTTGTCAGGAAAAGTGGGGGTGCCTTCAAACATTAAAGTGGTGGCTCCATTGCATAAAGGTCCATAAACCAAGTAAGAATGACCCGTAATCCAACCAATATCGGCTGTACACCAGTAAACTTCACCGGGATGATAATCAAAAACATATTGGTGGGTCATCGCGGTAAAAACAAGATAACCTGCCGTGGTATGCAAAACACCTTTCGGTTTGCCGGTTGAGCCTGAAGTATAAAGAATAAAAAGCGGATCTTCCGCATTCATCGGTTCTACTGGACAATCTGTTTTGGTATGAGCAATTTCTTCATGGTACCAAAAATCACGCCCCTCTACCCAATCAATTGGTCCGCAGGTCCGCCGTATTACCATAACTTGATCCACATGCACATTTTGGCGCCCTGCAATCTCAATGGCACGGTCAACATTATCTTTTAAGTTAATTCGTTTGCCACCACGCAAGCCGTGATCAGCGGTAATAATAAAGGTCGATTCACAGTCAACAATGCGCCCTGCTATTGCCTCAGGAGAAAAGCCAGCGAAAATCACCGAATGAATAGCACCAATGCGGGTGCAAGCAAGCATGGCATAGGCTGCTTCGGGAATCATGGTTAAGTAAATGGTGACTTTGTCGCCTTTTTTGACACCGTGGTTTTTTAAGAGATTGGCAAAACGGCAAACATGTTTATGAAGTTCATTATAGGTGATTTTTTTATCATGATAGGGTTTATCCCCTTCCCAAATGAGCGCAATGTGGTCTCCATGGGTTTTTAGGTGGCGATCAATGCAATTATAGGCAACATTTGTTATCCCATCTTCGTACCATTGAATTGATACATCATCGTTAAAAGAAGTGTTTTTTACTTTTGTAAAAGGTTTAAACCATTCAATACATTGACCATGTTTTGCCCAGAAACTTTCTGGATCATTGATGCTTTCTCGATACCATTTGTGATAAGTTTCCTCATCGAGTAAAGTATTTTTTTTGATCTCTTCTGATATTGGATAAATTTTTTCAGTCATGCTTCCCTCTTTTTATTTTTTAGAAAAATCTTCTACTTTAGTTTTATATTTTGGCAGAGCTTTTCCAATTTTTTACTTAAATGAAAACCTTCATTTTGAGGTTAGACTAAATGACAAATATTGAAATAGTCAATTTTTAAATTTTGAGGCGATGATATTAAAGAGGGTATTTATAATTCTTTAGGGTAAGTAAATGTGCCAAAGTGTATCATATTATAGAACTTTTTATAAGCGTATAAAGAAATGAATTTTTTTAAAATAAATTTAAAAAAGGAAGATAAAGGTAATTTATCGATTATCGCTTTGAATATTTTTGTTTTATATTCTTTTATTTCAAGAAAGAATAATTTGGCGATAGTAGCATAGAGAGAGGCAAATACAACAAGCATGCAAAACATTCTTATGATTTCATAACGAATGTTCATTATAAAATATTTTTTACAATATCGTTAAAAAAAAGACTAACCATAAAGAATATAGAGCTTATTAATAA
>NZ_CAHOYM010000018.1 GCF_903679515.1 Bartonella gabonensis | reverse complement strand
GGTCTTACATTGCTTCAAATTATCAACGGGTAGAAACGAAGGAGGCAACGGGTCTTTTAAAGATAGAGGCGTTAGCGCCGATTATCGGGTCTTGTTCTGGATTTGGCGGTTTTTTGGTCGGCAATGGACCGATTCAATGGGCATTAGCAGGGATTATGGTTTTAGCCGCGTGTACAGGACTAGTGATTGTCGCCAAGCGGTTTAAGGAACAGCGCTTGTGATGCTTTGCTTCAAAAGACTTAACAACAGGGAGCACGCTTATGTGGTTGGCAAAATGAGGTGCAAGGAAAGTAAGAAGGAACGAGATCTCACAGAAACAGAACAACAGCTTCTTCATGAGATGATAGAAACGTATCAAGGCTTAAAGATGATGTCACGCATCATGAAGTGGTTAGCCTTCATTGTTTTTATATTTGTCATGGATTTTTCCCGTTTCATGGACGCGCTAGGAAATAGCTTCTCACACTTAAAAAAATGGATAACCAAGAGTTAAAAATTTCTTCTTTAAAAGAAAAGAGATTGATATTCACCATAGGTTAAATTATATTTAACTAAGTTAAATAGTGTATAACTTCTAAGGTTTTTAAAGAGGAAATATTATGAGTGTAAAAAGTGAACTTATAGCAGCTAAAGTAGATATAAATCTAAAAAGCGCGTTTATGGCTATCGCTGAAAGAAAACACCGCCCTGCATCTCAAATTTTACGTGATCTTATTCGTATTTACGTTGAAAATAATAAAATGCCTAATGATGAAACGCTCGAGACTTTTCATAAAACCGACAGGAATGAAGATATTTTTTATGCCAAGAATATTGCTGATTTAATGAAGCAACTGGATATCTAATTATGCGTTCAGTGAGTTATTCAGGAAAATTTAAAAAGGACGTAAAGCGGGTAAAAAAACGTGGAAAAGATATGCGAAAGCTTACAGAAGTTATGCAACTTCTAATTCATAAGCAGCCATTGCCCGCTATTTTAAATGACCACGCATTACAAGGAAATTGGAAGCCTCGTCGAGATCTTCATATAGAGGCAGATTGGTTATTAATTTATATAGTTGACGAAGAGCGAGTTCATTTTGATAGAACGGGTACGCATTCAGATTTATTTAGGTAGGCGTCGATTCTGAATTCTCAAAGAAGTTTTGATTCGCAATAATTGAAGAAAGTTTTGAAAAGATTTGTTAGAATCAGAAGGAATATTTCTTCTCTAACAGGACTTTTTATATGCTTACATCTTTTGGTAAAATCTTACGTAAACTTCGCGTTGATCACTCAGAACGTCTCTTAGATATGGCTAAGAAATTAGATGTATCCGTATCATTTTTATCTTCAGTGGAGATTGGCAAGAAATCTGTACCGGTTGGTATGGAAGAAAAGATCATACAATTATATGATTTAGATCAAAAGGAAGCATTACTTTTAAGAAAAGAAGCCTATACATGTCGAAGGAGTTTTACAATAAAACCTTCTGATACATGTAGAGGTGAAATTGTTGGTATGTTTGTTAGAAATTTAGAGAATTTTTCACCACAGGACTTAACAAGATTTAAAAAATTGTTAGAGAAATTTGATAAAAAAGCAGGCGCCCTATAGAGGAAAGTTGCAAAATCCTATTCCCCTACGTTTATTAACGCGTCCCTAACCCATTAAAACATACGTGAAATCAGTAAGTTATATAAGAGGCAAAAGCGTATGGTGCCCCCAGAGAGACTCGAACTCCCGACCCCCTGATTACAAATCAGGTGCTCTACCAACTGAGCTATAAGGGCATGATCAAGTAGGGATTAGCACAAACTCACAAAAAGGAAAATAGAAAATTATCAATTTTTGTACATATTTAAAAAAAATTATATAACAAATAAAAAATAATCAGCTTATTTTTTTAACAATGTTTACAGCCTTGTTGAAATTATTCCTTATGTTGATATCTCATAGAATCTAATAATAATTTAATACTTTCGTTCTTGAATTAGAGGTCTGAAGAAGTTGGTTGCTGAGAAAGGTACTTCTCTAGCCAGTGAATATTATAGTTACCGTCTTCAATATCTTGATTATTAATGAGATCACGAAAGAGAGGAAGTGTCGTTTTTATCCCATCGACGACAAACTCATCTAAAGCACGCCGTAAACGCATCATACATTCTAAACGAGTACGTCCGTGAACAATTAGCTTTCCAATCATGCTATCATAATAGGAAGGAATCCGATAACCTGAATAAGCACCAGAATCAACACGAATTCCTAAACCTCCAGGAGTATGAAAATGTGTAATGGTTCCCGGTGATGGTGTAAAGCTAATAGGATCTTCTGCATTAATACGGCATTCAATGGCGTGACCGGAAAAACAAACATCATCTTGTGTCACTGAAAGCTTGCAGCCTGATGCAATATGAATTTGTTCATGAACTAAATCTATACCTGTAATTGCTTCAGTTACAGGATGTTCGACTTGTAACCGCGTATTCATTTCAATGAAATAGAACTCACCATTTTCATAAAGAAATTCAATAGTACCAGCTCCACGGTATCCAAGTTGAGCACAGGCATTTGCAACAATACTACCAATTTTTTTGCGTTCAGTTTCATTCAGTGCAGGTGATGTCGCTTCTTCCCATACTTTTTGATGTCGTCGTTGAATTGAACAATCGCGTTCTCCTAAATGAATAGCATTTCCTGCACCATCTCCTATGACTTGAATTTCAATATGACGGGGTTTTTCTAAATATTTCTCTATATAAACAGCGTCATCACCAAAAGCTGCTTTTGCTTCTGAACGTGTTGTTTTGAGAGCTATAGAAAATTCTTGTTCAGAATGAACGACTTTCATACCACGCCCACCACCACCAGCAGAAGCTTTGATAATAACGGGATAACCAATTTCACGAGCAGTGCGTAGAGCATCTGCTTCTTCTGTGACAGCCCCATTTGAACCAGGAACGACAGGAATACCAAGTTTTTTGGCAGTTTTTTTAGCTTCAATTTTATCGCCCATCATTCGAATATGAGCAGCTGTTGGACCGATGAATGTAATATCATGGGCTTCAAGAACATCTGCAAACTTTGCGTTTTCAGAAAGAAAACCATAACCTGGATGAACTGCATCAGCTCCTGTAATTTCACAAGCAGCAATAATTTGCTGAATACTCAAATAAGAATCGCGAGCAGGAGGAGGGCCAATACAGACACTTTCGTCAGCAAGACGAACATGCATTGCATCTGCATCAGCGGTAGAGTGAACAGCTACGGTTTTTATGCCAAGTTCTTTACATGCACGTAGAACGCGAAGAGCAATTTCTCCCCGATTAGCAATGAGGATTTTTCGAATCATGGTTTCCCCTCGTTTTATTCAACAATAATAAGTGGTTCACCAAACTCAACAGGTTGGCCATCTTTGACAAGAACAGTAGTTACTTTGCCTGAGCGTGGTGATGAAATTTGATTCATCGTTTTCATGGCTTCTATGATCAGCAATGTCTCTTCTTCAGAAACATTTTGTCCCACTTCTACAAATGGTTGAGCACCTGGTGAAGGGGCAAGATAAGCTGTTCCAACCATTGGAGAGGTTATTGTATTTTTTGATTTATCTTCTTGGGGAGGTTGTATGGGAGATTCTGTTGTGGAGACTGGAGAAGATGTTGCAGAAAAACTAGGAGTAGCAACAGGTGAATAAATTACTTGTTCGGAAGAAGTTGAGGTATTTTGGCGTGAAACACAAATACGAAGCTCTCCTTGTTCAACTTCAATATTCGTTAAATTTGTATCATTCAAAATTTCAGCAAGATCGCGAATAATTTTCGTATCAATTGCGGTATATTTTGCCGAATCTATTTTTTTTGTTGCCATTTTATTTCTAACTCCTTGATCAATGAAGATCGTCATTATCTCATTTTATGACCGGACATCTCTAGATTAGGGATGATATCTTTTAAGGCTTTAAAGATATTTATTTAAGTCATTATACTTTGCAATTTTAAACTCGTATCTGCTTTACGTAAAATTGCATTTATAAGCCTGTTGTCAAAAAAGAGAAAGCATAAAATCACCTCATTTACAGTATTCTTTCTAAAACAGATTAGGTATAAAAAAGCTATTCATTGTATATTGTCTATCGCTTGTTTTAGAATATCTTGGCTGGCGGCACCGATGAGTATTTTATCACCGATAATGTAAGAAGGTGTTCCTGTAATATGAAGTTTAGAGGCAATTTGAATATTTTCTTTAAAG
Organism: Bartonella gabonensis; assembly: GCF_903679515.1. Lineage (GTDB taxonomy): Bacteria > Pseudomonadota > Alphaproteobacteria > Rhizobiales > Rhizobiaceae > Bartonella > Bartonella gabonensis. The sequence continues at coordinate 30,510 of NZ_CAHOYM010000018.1, read as the reverse complement.
GTATTTTGCAGATTATGATCTTTTATTGCATTATGGAGTTTTTTTTCATCTGCTCCTAATGAAACAGCTATTTTTATAGCTTTAGCTTCATTCACACGCCCTTGATGCATTAAAAGCGCTTTGTGAATCTGTGGATATTTTTCTGGAAATTGTTTTCGAAATGCATAGACAACCGTATGGACCGCTATAGAATCAGGCCCTAAAATTGGCAAATCCTTAATAATAACCCGTAGATCTGGGTACTCTTTTATCAAGCCTTCTATATTTGAATAGGAATTTTTACAATGCTGACAGTTGTAATCAAAAAAATCAACAAGTACTTTTTTACCATTTGGATTGCCTAAAACAGCGTCATGAGGAGAGTGGAAAATCTCTTTTTCTAATAAATGGATGGTAGAGGTTTGTCTTTGGCTTTCGTATTCATTCTGTTTTTCTAGCTTGTCTTGAAGGATAAGCTGCATTTCAATCATAATTTCTGGATGAGTAAGAAGATACTCTCTCACAATTTGTTGAATATGATAAGAATCAATATGGGGTGTAACTTTTTCTTTAAGCTTCGATAAAAAGTTAGAATCTTCCAGAAGTTGTATTTTAAGGTTTTCTAAGTTTAAATGATTTGCTGTTTTGGGAAGTGATGTTGCATTTGATAAAGAAGGGAAAAAAATTAAAATACTCAACATAACGGGGGCTAAAATTTTTGAAAAAAGTATTCCTTTTGAGTTTTGAGGTTGATGAATCATCTGTATCCCTTCATATTTTCTATTGTGTTATTGAGTGAACTATATGAAAAGCGTTATCTATATGCAATAAAGCATTAGCTATAGTGTTTATTCACGAATGAGAAAAAACATCAATTTTTTTCTAAAAAACTTTATATGATGCACATTTGCAAAGATTATGTTCTCTGGAGGAGAAAAAAACTCTCTTTAATTTGTCAAATATTGTTTTGATATAAAGGGGGGAAAAAGCTTTTTATGCGTATTTATTGTGGAAAAAAGCAGGTTGATAATACAATGAAGCGCACTTGTATTGATTTTTTACTGTTACTTTATTGAGTAGTATGAAACAAAATTAACCAGTGAAAAGTAAAATTATGAAAACCACAACGCATTATGAGCTATTTATCATTGGGGGAGGAATAAATGGATGTGGATTGGCAAGAGATGCAGCTGGACGCGGTTTTCAAGTGGGATTAGCTGAAATGCATGATCTTGCATCGGGAACATCAAGTGCATCAACAAAGCTTATTCATGGTGGTCTTCGTTATCTTGAACACTATGAGTTCAAACTCGTTCGTGAAGCGTTAAAAGAACGTGAAATCATTTTACGTATGGCTCCACATATTGTACGTCCTTTGCGTTTTCTTCTTCCTTATCATAAAAAATTGCGCCCTACTTGGATGTTGCGTTTTGGGCTTTTTATTTATGATTATTTAGGGAAATGGAATCAGAAATTGTGGCGCAGTAAAACGATTAATTTTTCAAAAAACTTTTGCTCTACACTGAAGAAGGAATATCAAAGAGGTTTTGAATATTCTGATGCAAGAGTCGATGATGCCCGTTTAGTCATTGCCAATGCGCGTGATGCAGAAAAGTGGGGAGCTGATATAAAAGTACGGACAGAAGTTCTCTTTTTAAAAAAAGAAGACAAAAAATGGCGTATTGTTCTACAAGACAAGTTAAGTGGTAAAGAATACACTGTCACAGCCTCTTATGTCGCGAATATGACAGGGCCGTGGATTGATCATATTTTGACAAACGTATTAGATTGTAAAGAACATCCACCAGTACGGCTTGTTAGAGGTTCTCATATTTTGGTTCCCAAGCTTTATACGCATGATCGTGCTTATATTTTTCAAAATGGTGATGGGCGTATTATATTTGCTCTTCCGTATCAAGAAGATTTTACCTTGCTTGGAACAACAGATTGTAATTATCAGGGAGATCCGGCCAACGTTCATATTACGGATACAGAGATTGATTATATTTGCGCAGCAGCCAGTGAGTATTTCGTACAACCAGTGTTGCCTAAAACGATTGTTTGGTCTTACTCTGGAGTGCGCCCACTCTATGATGATGGATCTTCAAAAGCACAAGAAATTACGCGCGATTATGTTTTAAAAGAAATGGGAACAGGAAGTACACCAAAGATTCTTAATCTTTATGGTGGAAAAATTACAACTTATCGTAAATTGGCTGAAAATGCGATGAAATTTGTTGAAAAAGCGCTTGGTAAAAAGGGAACATCATGGACGGCTCATGCAGTACTTCCGGGTGGTGATTTTCCTTATAACCAATTAGATACAATCGAAAATAAAATTGCTCTTTTGACGCCAGATTTAGATGCTTTTACACATCGCAGACTTGCACGTTCCTATGGTACGGAAGCATTGGTGATATTAGATAGTAAGGCGGATAGAGGAAAAGATTTTGGACATGGGCTTTATGAAGTAGAAGTAAAATGGTTGATGGAAAAGGAATGGGCTAAAACATGTGAAGATGTGTTATGGCGTCGTTCAAAGCTTGGCCTTTTCTTTAATGAGCAAGAGGTTGATACTCTTTCTTCCTATATGCAAAGCCAAAAAGAAATTAAAAAATGTTTATAGTCGTTTAGCTTTACAGATTTTATCTGCAATGTTGTAATATATTTTTCTTCAGGAGATATTGATACAGGCCCGACATGTTAAAAAGACAATGATTGTCTATATGCTCAATTTAGTTTTTTACAAAAACTATAAAATGGCAAAATCGGATGGGAATATTTAGAATAAAATTTGTCTATCCTATGAAGGAAAATCCAATAAAAATATCATCAAGAAAAACGTCTTGAGCAAAATAATTTATAATCGGATTCGTATGGAATAAGAAATCTTTGTTTTTTATTGGAGAAGAAATAAAAGAACTTTCTGTCGCGTTTGTTTCACAATGAATTGAAAAAGGCTAAGGAAAACTAAGCCTATCATAGCAAATTGTGTAATGTTTTAGTTTATTATTTTAAACTCTATGGTAAAACCCATAGAAGATAAAAGGCTAATGGCATCAAAAAACTTGTAAATGAATTTTTTACATTACAGATGAAGATCTTCTTTTTCATGTTTATATACTTTAGCGTTGCTCTATGAAAGTTGTGATTTACTATGCTTGATTATCGTCAACCTTTATATCAATTGAATGAAGAGGCTGCTCATATGCTCATAATGGTCTTAGAGAACAAAGCTTTCTGTAAACTAAAAGGTAAGTATTTTTCTTTGTATAATAGAGAGAGCTATGGGGATATAAAAGCAGTGCCCTCATGATATTTTATAATCTTCCATCGTCTGTAAAATTTGCAGTAGCACCAATGTTGGATTGGACAGACCGACATTGCAGGTTTTTTTATCGTCTTTTAACAAAAAAAGCACTCCTTTATACGGAAATGATGGTAGCAGATGCTGTCATTCATGGTGTTCGTGAACAATTATTGGCTTTTAGCCATAAAGAATGTCCAGTTGCATTACAATTAGGGGGAGCCGATCCGAAAAAGTTGGCAGAGGCTGCACGGATTGCTGAAGATTTTGGTTATAACGAGATAAACCTCAATGTTGGTTGTCCATCAAATCGTGTTCAAGCAGGTGTATTTGGGGCTTGTTTGATGTTACATCCTGATATTGTGGCAAATGCTGTGGAAGCAATGAAAAAAGCAGTTACGATACCTGTAACGGTTAAATGTCGACTTGGGGTCGACGAACAGGATGAAGAATTAGCTTTAGATCTTTTAGCGAATAAAGTTTGGAATGCAGGGTGTGATGCCCTTTGGGTCCATGCACGTAAAGCGTGGCTAAAAGGATTGAGTCCGAAAGAAAATCGCAATATTCCACCTCTTAATTATGAAAGAGTTTATAAATTAAAACGTAAATATCCTCATCAATTCATCGGAATAAATGGTGGAATTAAATCAATTGATGAGATCAAAGAGCACTTGATTTTCTGTGATTCCACCATGGTGGGTCGTCAAGTTTATCATGATCCAATTTTGTTAAAACATATTGATTTTGAATTCTATGGTGAGCCGCAAAATAATTTGAGTGAGAGTGATCTTATTGAAACCATGTGTGATTATGCGGATCGACATATTGCCTTGGGAGGGAGACTTTCTCATGTGACGCGTCATATGATTGGTTTATTTCATGGGCGGGACGGGGTACGTCGATGGCGGCAAATATTATCAACTGAGGCAACAAAACCAAATGCAGACATATATATTTTGAAAGAAGCTTTTTCCGCTCTCATTGGATAACAGCGAGACAATTAATATATGTTAAAAGTTAGATCATTTATGCAATTTGATTTTTTCGCAATGATTTTTTTTACTTCAATTTTATAATTTTTGAAAGTTTATAACTTTTATTATGAAAAGAATGTTAGAATTTATATATTAAACGGTATTCTGATGACGCCTATTAGATAGAGAAATATGTTAAAGATTTGCTGTAAAGATAAGTTATAAGATATTGATGATATTTTGAATATTGCATGTTTTTTATTGGGATAGAAAATAGAATATAAAAATCTTCGCTTTTACAATATTTAACATTTTTAAAACACTGTTTAAAAAAGCAATAAATTATTCATACCCTATCGATATGATGTGATTTTCATTAAACATTGTAGATTCTAAAAGGTACTCTCATGACCGTTAGTCCATTTGATGATTTTCGTGCTTTGCTTACAAATTTACCTGTTGCTGATGAGTTTTCTATAATTTTAGCTAAAAAACGGCAAGAAAACTTAACAAAAGCGCGAGGATCATTAGGAAAACTGGGAGATATTGCTGTTTGGTATGCAGGGTGGAGAGGTACAGAAAAACCTATCGTAACGCGACCTTTGGTTGCTATTTTTTCTGGAAACCATGGTATCGTAGAAGAGAAAATTACACCATTTCCACAATCGATGACACAAAAGATGGTTCAAAATTTTGCATCTGGTGGTGCTGCTATCAACCAAATTTGTATAGCTTATGATCTTGGATTAAAAATATTTGATTTAGCACTGGAATATCCAACAATGAATATTACAAAGGATGCCGCAATGGACGAGCGGAGTGCAGCTGCTACAATGGCATTTGGCATGGAATCTATTGCTGGGGGGACAGATCTTTTATGTATCGGTGAAATGGGGATTGGAAACACAACAATAGCTTCAGCTTTATGTTTCGCATTATTTGGAGGAGAAGTTGAAGAGTGGACAGAAAATGGTATGGGATCGGAAAGTGATTTTTATCAGCGTAAAATAGCAGCGGTTAAGACAGCCGTCGCTTTGCATAAGGAGAATTTTAATGATCCTTTTGAGATAATGCGTCGCTTAGGAGGACGTGAAATTGCTGCTATGGTTGGGGCTATTTTAGCAGCAAGAATGGAAAAAATACCCGTTATTTTAGATGGTTTTGTAGCAACAGCAGCTGCTGCTATCCTTTATAAAATGCATCCAAGAGCTCTTGAACATACCCTTGTTGGACATGTTTCTTTTGAAAAAGCTCATTGTAAACTCTTAAAAAAAATTGGCAAAGAACCACTTCTGGATTTGGAAATGTGCCTTGGTGAAGGGGCAGGAGCCGCTATGGCTGCTGGTATTGTCAAAGCTGCTGTTTTAACACATGCGCAAATGGCGGTTTTGGAACAAGAAAGTTTGAATACCTAAAAAGAATGATGAGAAGGATATAACAAAATTCTTAAGAATTTTGTTCATTCGTCTTTTCGTGTAATTTAATATAATTAAGTGGAAGTTCTGTCGTGTATTTAATCTGTTCCATAGCAAAAGAAGATGAAACATCACGGATATCAATTTTAGAAATTAATTTTTTATAAAAAAGATCATAAGCTTCAATATCGGGAACAACAACACGCAGTAAATAGTCAATGTCTCCACTCATTCGATAAAATTCAATAACTTCACGGAATTCTTGCACAATTTTTGAAAAACGTTTAAACCATTCATGACTATGGGTGCTTGTACGAATAGAAACAAAAACAGTAACGTGTGCATTTACTTTTTCTGGAGAAAGAACAGCCACGCGACGTTGAATAACCCCATCTTCTTCAAGTTTTTGGATTCTACGCCAGCAAGGAGTGGTCGAAAGTCCCACTTTTTTAGCAATATCAGCGACAGAAAGTGTCGCATTTTCTTGTAAAAGATGTAAAATTTTTCGGTCAAGACGATCCATATTTTTTCTCAATATTTTAATTTATAAAAATTTACGCACTAAAAGACGCAGATATATAATAAGCTCATCGTTAAACCATGGATTTTTCTGTAACCAAGAAGTATTTCGCCATGATGGATGAGGTAAAGGCATAACATTATATCCTCGAGGTTGAGAGATGGAAAGGATATTTCTCCAATCACGAACGGTTGCTGAAACGGTTTTATGTTTTAATTCTGTAATATGCCACTTTTGCGCATAACTGCCAATAGCAAGAACAAGCTTTATTTGAGGCATCGCTTGAAATATCTTTTCATGCCATATTTCTCTACATTCACGTCTTGGGGGCAAATCAGCTTTATTTTTGTCATAACCTGGAAAACAAAATCCCATAGGAACAATTGCAAAGAGAGACCTATTATAAAATTCTTCTTTTGTGACATTAAGCCAATCACGTAATCTTTCGCCAGAGCGATCATTAAAAGGGATAGATGTTTCATGAACACGCAATCCTGGTGCTTGTCCTGCAATTGCAATCGAAGCCGTATGGGATAAATAAACGACGGGATTTGGCTCATGAGGAAGAGGAGGAAAATAATGTGGCTGTTGGATACAAACCCGACAGGAATAGATTTCTTTTTCAAGTTTGATAAATGGGCTACATTGTTTCATTGGCCAATAAAATTTAAAAATATTTTTTTTATTCTGTGCGAGGATTTGCTTTACGCCATTCTTTCGGTCGTTGAAAATTTGTTGCCCATATTCCCCTTTTTTTCCTTCTGGCTTCTTGCTCTTCTTTGGGGTAATCATAATAGCTTACAGCCCAACCATTCTGTACAAGCGTTGCATTGATATTGCTAACTTGTTTCGTTTGACATGTTGCAAGGATACGGCGATATTTATCTGTTTTATGCCAGTGACATGTAACAATTTGATTTTCTAGTAGTTGTTCTAAATATTTTTTTGCCTCACGCCCACAAGGGTATCGTGCATCTTTTTTTCCACAAAATTGGTGGAGTTCAGGAGCATCAATTCCAAGCAGTCGAATCTTAATAGAAGAAATCACAATAGAATCGCCATCAATGATGAGTGCCTTTCCTTCAACAGAATTTTGAGAAGAAATTTTTTCTTTTTGAGGCAACGGTTGAGTTTGCTTAAAATAAGTTGCTCTAATGATAAAAATGCTAGCGGTGATAAAAATACTAAAACCGATAATGTCTTTTAAGCTTCTTAGATTAAAATGAGAAAGAAATTTTTTCATGAAATAAAGAAACTTCTGGTGTCATTATAACGCACTCTATTGAGTATTGCTTATAATTTTTTCAAAAATTTTATTCATACGATGAAACAACATTCTGTTTTAATGATAAAATTCCATTAGATATCACAAAAATCAAATACGCATAGAATATAATATGTAAGCAACTTGAACAATAAATCAACCCAGCTAAATCTGTATAGAACATACAAATTTAAATTATACAGTTCTAAAGTAAACTTTTTAAGAAATAAAAAACACCCCTACCAAAATAACTTTGAAGAGCACTAACCCCACATTTCTTTTGGAGTATAAAACCTATCAATAATGATTGGCTTCTTTATTTAATTTTTGTTTCTTTAAATTCAACGTGCTTTTTCACAACTGGATCATATTTACGTTTGCTCATTTTATCTGTCATTGTACGGCTGTTTTTCTTTGTTACATAGAAAAAACCAGTATCTGCAGTTGATAAAAGCTTGATCTTAATGGTTGCTGCTTTAGCCATAATGTAAAAACCTTATTTATACTGAAAAAAAATACTATCGCTGTCAAAACTTATTTCTGACATTATCAGATTTTCCGGCAACAGTACGGATGTTCTCAAAAAAGTCAAGAGCTGATTAATTTTCTCATAAGCTGGATAAATAACAAAATGACATATAATCCAAAAAAAACAGCCATGGCTATTGAAAAACCAAAGGGATTAAAGATATCCATAGATTTTCCGATAAAGGTTGGTCCGATGAGCATACCAATTCCATAGCAAAAAATAAAAGCAGAATTAGCAGCAGCAAGTTCTTGCCCCGTAAAACGTGCTCCTAGATGTGCAAGACCAATTGTATAAAGGCTCGCTGATACACCACCCAAAAGAAACAGATCAAGCTTCAGAATCCATCGATATTGAATAATCCATGGTACTATAAAAGTTCCCACAAAACCTAAAACAGCACAACCTATCAACGGATAGCGTCGATCTTTGGCATAGTCGCTTAACATGCTGATAGGCATTAAAAGGAAAACATTCCCGAGCGCAAGGGTTGTCACAAAGTGTGCTGCTTCATTCTCATTATAACCAATGGATAAACTAAAGGGTATTATAAGCGTTAATACGCCCATTTGAATGGCCCCGTAGACAAGGACCGCCATCATCGCGCTTGGAACGTGAAAAAGATAACGAAAAAATGGCGTATATTGATTTTTTTGAAATTCTGGACTTAATTTCCAAGCTGTAAGAATTGGAATAGTCGCAAGTATAATAAGGCTATAGCCAACGCCAAAAGGAATAAATCCTTGTGTCCCCACTTTTGTCAGGAGCGTTGGACCTATCACAAACCCTAATCCTAAGGCAATAGCATAAATGGACAAGATCAAACCGCGTTTTTTGGGGGGAGCATAACTGTTGATCCAAAACTCTGACAGGATAAACATAACAGTCATAGTAAAATGTAATATAAACCTTAAAATAAACCAAACCCCTATAGATTCAAAAAAATAGAATCCTAAAAAACTTAAAGATCCTATCGCTATCATAAGCAATATTGTTTGAGAGATGCCTAAACATAAGGCAATTCGAGACGTAAAAATAGCTGCAATAATTGTGGCGATTCCACCAACTGTTCCACTATAGCCGATCGTACTGTTGGAAAGCCCTTTCTCTGCCATAAGAAGAGAGACAAGTTGTGTTCCCATTGCCAATGCTGTTCCCACGATACCTATGGTTGCAATAGCGGCAATAATTGCACGCAAAGAATTATTTTGAGAGTTAAAATTTTTCTTCATAATAATGGCTTAAGATGCTTTTGTTTAATCAAACAATAAAAAGGTGAGCTAAAATGAAAGAAAGATTAAAATACCTTTTACAGATTTTCTCATTTCATTAAGTATAAAAAATTCTGTAAGACTTTTATAAGGTTATTATAGATATAAAAAACATATGCTCTTATATGCTAAAGAAAGCATATTGTATACATAAAATAATATAGATACTCAATATTATAGATAATTTCTTAGTTTAAATCATTATTATTAACTATTGAAGAGGGGATAAAAGCTTATTATTTTCTTCTTCCATAAAAATTACGCTTTTGTTTTTTTGATTTGTTTTTATGGTAGGATGTCGATGAAAATTTGATTGGACGAGGCTCTGTTAAGAGCTCAAAGCTTAAAGAACCAGCAAAAGGCTGTACAGTTATGAGTTTTACTTCTACAATATCACTAAGCTGATAGCCTTTATGGCTATGTTGTCCTATAAGAACATGTTGCATTTCATCAAAATGATAATAATCATTTTTAAGTGTAGAAATATGGACAAAACCATCTGTATTGAGTTTATCAAGTGAGATAAAAAGACCTGCTTTTGTAACTCCAGAAATGCGTCCTGTAAAAACACGGCCAATTTTATTGGTTAAATAGTGCGCAACCAGCCGATCAATCGTTTCTCTTTCAGCGATCATTGCACGACGCTCGTATAAAGAAATTTGCGTAGCAATTTCTGCAAGATTTTGTTCTTGTGTGTCAGTTAATTGATCATTTCCTAGTTTGAGAGCTTTAATGAGTGCTCGATGAATAATGAGATCAGCATAACGGCGAATTGGTGATGTGAAATGTGTATAGTTCTGCAAGTTCAAACCAAAATGGCCACTATTTTTAGGATTGTATTCTGCTTGTGATTGTGAACGCAAAATAACTTGATTGACCAGCTCTTGTTGTTCGGTATGAGCAACCTTTTCTAAAATTCTATTAAGGCGTGCTGATGTTAATTGAGCACTTTTGGAGAGAGATATCCCTAAACTTTGAAGGAAATTCCGCAATATTTCTTGTTTGGCAAGAGAGGGTTTGTCATGAATACGATAGATGAGGGGTTGATGATATTTTTTTAATGTTTCAGAAGCCGCAATATTTGCTTGTATCATAAACTCTTCAATCAAACGATGGGCTTCTAAATGTTCTTCACTCACAACATCTTGGATGCATCCATTTTGATCAAGAATAATCTTTTTTTCTGCTATTTCTAATTCGAGTGGTTGTCGACGTTTCCGCGCGATCTTAAGGCATGTATAGGCTTCCCATAAGGGGTGTAAGATATTCTCAAGTAGAGACGCAGTTTTTTTATTTATATTTTCCTCAATTGCTAATTGCATTTCTTGATAGGAGAGTTTAGCTCTTACACGCATCATAATACGATGAAAACTATGTTTTTGTTTATTCCCATTTGCATCAAAAATCATACGAACGGCTAAAGCTGGTCTTTCTTTTCCTTCACGCAGAGAACATAAATCATGAGAAAGGCGTTCAGGCAGCATTGGTACGACGGTATCAGGAAAATAAACAGAATTTCCGCGTTTTAATGCTTCTTTATCTAAAGCACTTCCTGTTTTGATATAATAAGAAACATCTGCAATGGCCACAATAACAATCCAACCACCATTATTTGTTGGGTCCGTATCCTTGCTTGCATAGACGGCATCATCATGATCTTTTGCATCTGGTGGATCAATCGTAATAAATGGTAATTGTCGCCAATCTTCGCGATTATCCATATTGGCTGCTTTGATGTGTTTAACTTGCTCAAGAACGCTTTCAGGAAAAATATAAGGAATTCCCTTCGAAAGAAGAGCAATCATTGAAAGTGTTTTCTCACTCTTAATATGTCCTAAAACATTTTTTATTTGCGCACTTTTTAGTCCATAACCCGTATTTTTTTTTATTTCAACTTCAACGAGATCACCCGCTTCAATCTTCATTTCTGGAGACAATTCCACGATGAGCTCAGTAGTTTTGCGGTCTATAGGATCGAGGTGCCATTGATTATTTTCTAGCTTTCGTACAACACCAAATATGCTCTTTGGGGATACATCAATTTTACGAATAATTTTTCCCATATAAGGGGGATTTTGAGAGTTTTTATTTCGAAAAACTTTTATAAGAACATGATCTCTAACGCCAATGCTCCCTCCCTTTAAGTGATGAAAAGAGTGTATTTCAATATTGGGTTTTGGAGTGTCTTCCCATTCGAGAGGTTGTGCAATAAGACTGCCTTCTTTATCACGACCGCTAATTTTTACTAAAGCAACAGGGGGGTGTTTTCCTTTGTTTATTGCTCTTTTTCGTTGTTTAGATATAAGATTTTCATCCTTTAATGCACGTAATACATCTCTAAGCCAGATACGAGAAGCCCCTTTTAAGTTAAAAACTTTGGCTATTTCTCTTTTACTTGATTGATCAGGATTCTCATTGATAAAGGAAAGTATTTCTTCCTTATTGGGCAATTTTTTCTCCTTGTCTGAGGAGAGATATTTTACGGTTTTTTCACTTTTAGCCAAAATTTATGTCTCTTTTGTTTTGGAAGAAGCTCTTTTAGAAATTGTTTTTTTACTCGACGCTTTAGCCGATATAAGTTCTAATGCCTCTGGAAGTGTTACTCTAATGGGATCTTTATCTTTTGGCAATGTTGCATTAATTTTACCCCAATTGACATAAGGACCATAACGTCCATTGCGCACAGTAACAGTTCCTCCTTCGGGATGCTCCCCTAATGTTGCCAATGCTGCAGATGTTGTTCTGCTTTGCTTGGTTTTATTATCTTGTTGTTCTGCCAATACTGTAACAGCACGATTGATACCAATATCAAAAACTTCATCAGCATGAAAAAGGCGCGCAGATTTTCCATTATGACTAAGGTAGGGACCATATCGTCCAATTGTCGCCGTGATCATTTTGCCAGTTTCAGGATGAATACCAATTTCACGTGGAAGGGAGAGTAAAGCCAAGGCTTTTTCAAGGGTTACATTTTCTGCCTGCCATTCTTTTGGTAGTCCTGCACGTTTGACTTCTTTACTTTCACCTAGTTGAATATAGGGACCAAAACGGCCATTACGAAGAGAGATATCTTTTCCTGTTTCAGGATCAATCCCAAGTATAACAGGTTCGTCATTGTGTACAGCTTTATTCTCTTCTTCTGTATCTGTACCAAGTTGGCGTGTGTATTTACATTCAGGATAATTGGAACAGCCAACAAAAGCACCATAACGACCAAGTTTTAATGATAATTGGCCATTTTTACAGAGAGGACAGGAACGTATATCACTTCCGTCTTCGCGTTCAGGAAAGGCGAGAGGTGCTAATGTTATATTTAAAGCATCAAGGACATTGGCAATACGAAGTTCTTGGATATTGCTAATAGATGCATTAAATCCATCCCAAAAATCGCGTAATACATCTTTCCAAGAAAGTTTGCCATCAGAGATAAGATCCAGCTTTTCTTCAAGATCTGCTGTAAAACCATATTCTACATAGCGATTAAAGAAATTTTCAAGAAAAGCTGTAACAATACGTCCCTTAGCATCAGGAATGAGTTTCCGCTTATCAATGACAATATATCCACGATCACACAATGTCGCCAATGTAGAGGCATAAGTTGAAGGACGACCAATTCCTAACTCTTCAAGCTTTTTAATTAATGAAGCTTCAGAATATCGGGAAGGGGGCTCTGTAGTGTGTTGAACAGATTCAACTTTTTCTTTTGTAAGTGCTTCACCCGTGTTTATTTGCGGCAAACGTGTTGTTTCATTTTCTTCGTCTCGTTGATCCGTATAAACGGAAATAAATCCATCAAAATGAACAACAGATCCTGTTGCTCGTAAATTTGCACGGTTGTCTCCCTGCTGGGCTTCAATTTCAACGGTTGTACGTTCAATTTCAGCAGAGCACATTTGGCTGGCAATAGCGCGCTTCCATATCAGCTCATAGAGTTTTGCCTGATCACTGTCGAGAAAATTGCGAACTTGGTTGGGAGACCGTTGAAAATCTGTTGGGCGGATTGCTTCATGCGCTTCCTGTGCATTTTTTGCCTTTGTTGAATAAAAACGCGGTTTTTCAGGAATATAGTCCTTTCCAAAAGATTCATGAATTACTTTTCTTGCAGCATCAATGGCTTCTGGCGCTATTTGCACACCATCGGTACGCATATAAGTAATAAGTCCTGCCATTTCACCGTTAATTTCAATTCCTTCATAAAGCTTTTGGGCAATTTGCATCGTGCGAGAAGCTGAAAAGCCTAATTTTGAGGAAGCTGCTTGTTGTAGTGTAGAGGTTGTAAAAGGAGGAAAAGGATTTCTCTTTGTAGGTTTGGCTTCAACACTAAGTGTATGATATTGGGCCTTCTCCAACATAAGACGAATTTGATCGGCTTGTTCTTGAGATTGAATATCAAGTTTGCCAATCTTTCTTTGATTAAACATTGTCAATCTGGCTTGGAAATGATTATTTCGGATGGTTTTTAATTGTGTTGTAATGGTCCAATAATCTTCTTTGATAAAATGTTCTATTTCTGATTCACGGTCACAAATAATACGCAAAGCAACCGACTGAACGCGTCCAGCCGAGCGTGCACCAGGGAGTTTACGCCATAAAACAGGTGAAAGTGTAAAACCAACGAGATAATCGAGAGCACGACGTGCAAGATAAGCATCGACAAGTGATATATCAATATCACGTGGATTGTTCATAGCATCAAGTACAGACTTTTTAGTGATGGCATTAAAGACAACTCTCTTAATAGGTTTATCTTTTAAAACTTTTTTTTGACGAAGAACATCCAGAATATGCCATGAAATAGCTTCTCCTTCGCGATCAGGGTCTGTTGCTAAGATAAGGCTATCGGCTTCCTTAACGGCTTTTGCTATTTCATTTAAACGTTTAGCAGCCGTAGAATCTATATCCCATTTCATCGAAAAATCTTGATCCGGTAAAACAGAGCCATCTTTTGCAGGCAAATCACGAACATGTCCAAATGATGCAACAACTTTGTATTGAGACCCAAGATATTTATTAATTGTTTTTGCTTTTGCTGGAGATTCAACGATAACGATATTCATAATTTTACCCGAATATTGAAATAAAAAACTTTTTTATAAACACCTTTCACGCGAATAGCTAATAGCAATTGCTTAAGAACACATAAAAAAATATTAGCCATATAAAAAACATGAATATTGTACAACTTGTAATTGTTATTATTAAAACGCACCCTATATAGAATTACACGATTTATTTTCTACTGTTATTACAAAAACGTACGGCGAAATACTAAGATAACGTCTATTGAGAGGTAGGAGGGGAAATGCTCAAGGATAGAGGATTATGTTTATAAATCATTTGAAAGTTATCCAATATATTACAGACATGTCAAAGCAAATGAATCAGATGGCGCGTCAGGCGCATAGTCCGCTTTTAGCATTGCTTTTGGATATGGTTGCCAAGGAAGGGCAAAGCATTATTAATAGTGCTGAAGTTCTTGGGGAAGATCAAGATTCGACAATGACACATAACCACCAGAGTGTCGAATAAGCTTTCCAGCAAGCTCGAGTTCTATCAATAAGAGGTAGAGATTTGGGAGTGAAACACCAGAGTGGGTACTGAGTGTATCGATGTCGATTGGCGTTGTTGAAAGAGCACTGAGAACTGCTGCACGTGCTGCATCATCACCTGTTAAAGAGGGATGATAATTTTTTTCGTCTTCTGAATTAAAATTCTCCTTTTCAAGTTGTAAAGAGGATGGTTCCTCAAAAAAATTGAGTTGGGAATTTGGAGGCGGTGAAATTAATGGCGTAAGTGTTTCTATAATGTCAGAAGGATGCGTAGTGAGTAGAGCACCGTCCTTGATGAGATTGTTTGTACCAACAGATCTTGGATCAAGTGGAGAACCGGGAATGGCAAAAATGAGTCGTCCCATTTCAGCTGCTTGACGTGCGGTAATTAAGGATCCTGAGCGCAGAGCAGCCTCCACAACCAAAAGACCAAGTGATAGAGCCGCAATAATACGGTTTCTTCTCGGAAAATCGATAGCACGCGGCTTCCAAGAGATGGGCATTTCGCTGATGATGGCTCCACCGTTGGCTATAATATCTTCATACAACTTTTTATTTTCAGGAGGATAGATATGATCAATTCCGCCAGCCATAACTGCAACAGTTCCTGTTTTTAAACTTGCTTGATGTGCAATGCTATCAATTCCACGAGCAAGCCCAGAAATTATTACAAAATCTGCTTCTCCGAGAAAATGCGCAAATTGAGCCGTAAGCTTTTTTCCAGCAGCTGAAGCATTTCGAGAGCCTATAATTCCAATAGATGTTTTTTGAAAAATTGAAACATTACCTTTAATAGCAATAAGCGGCGGCGAGGCTTCTGTAACTTTCAGAAAAGCCGGATAATCTGGTTCTCCCATACCGATAAACCGAACACCTAATCTTTCAGCTTCTTGTATTTCTTTTTCTGCATCTTCTAAGCTTGCTATTTTAATAGATGCAGAACCGCCTCCTTTTCTACTAAGCTCTGGCAGTGCTGTTAGAGCATTTTCTGCTGTTTTATAATGGTCAATGAGATTGCGAAAACTAACGGCTCCAATATTTTCACTGCGCAATAACCGTAACCAGCTTAGACGTTGACGATCAGTAAGCAGGATTTCTTTATTGATCTCTTTTTTGCGTACCAATCTTATTTTCTTCCCCAATTAATAATCTACTAATATTTGCAGAGTGTTTTATAAATACAAATACGCTCATTGCGATCAGCATATAACAGAAATAAGAATTGGAAAAATAAAAAACAAATATCGGTGTGATCGTAACTGCAACAAGCGCAGATAGTGAAGAATAACGCATGAGGAAAAAAATCGCACTCCATACAGTAATAAAAATAATTGCTGCAGGCCAATAGACTCCTAAGCAAACCCCTAGATAGGTAGCAACACCTTTTCCTCCTTTAAATTTAAGCCATACGGGAAAAAGATGTCCTAAGAAAGCAAAAAAACCCGCTATAGAAACAAGGATACTATTGTTTAGCGGATCACTAAAGAACTTTATAACGAAAACAACAATAGCTCCTTTCAACATATCACAAAGAAGTGTTAGAGCAGCAACTTTTTTATTGCCTGTTCGTAAAACATTTGTTGCTCCAATATTGCCGGAACCGATTGTTCTTATATCGCTAAGTTTGGCCAATTTCGTAAAAAGAAGTCCAAATGGGATCGAGCCCATGAGATAAGATACAAGGAAAATAAACCATGGAATGGACCGAAAAAATATTTCTGCTTCATTCATTAAAGAATCTCGTTTAAGTCTGTTGATCAAGTTTAAAAACGGATTTCCCTTTCACAAAGGTTTGGAGGACACGTCCTTGAAAACGTGCATTCTCAAAGGGGGTGTTTTTTGAACGTGAATAGAGATTCTCTGTCGAAACAACCCATGGTTCTTCAAGATCAACCACAATAAGGTCTGCATAAGCATCTTTCTTCAGTGTTCCTGCATTGAGTCCAAAGAGCTTTGCAGGTGTCGTTGATAAAAGTTCAGTTATCCGTAGAAGAGATAGGCTCTCATTATGATAAAGACGCAAAGCTGCACTCAATAAGGTCTCCATACCAATAGCGCCAGCTGCTGCATCATTGAATGGTAAATGTTTTGTATCGATACCCTGAGGATCATGGGAAGAGACAATAACATCTATCGTCCCATCTTTTATTGCTTCAATCATTGCTATACGGTCTTCTTCTGTACGCAATGGGGGCATGAGACGGAAAGAAGTTTGATATTGGCCAATGTCATTTTCGTTGAGAGATAAATGATTAATCGATACACCAGCTGAAATTTTTTCACTGCGTTGCTTGCTTAAGCGAAGGGAATCAGCAGAGAGTGCTGTCGATATCTGAGCAGCATGATAGCGTGTTTGCGTTAATACTGCTAAGCGCAGATCTCTTTCAAGTGGAATAACTTCTGCTTCACGGGGGATGCCAGAAAGACCAAGCCAACTGGCGAGCAATCCTTCATTCATTACGCCGTGTTCTGTAAGGTCTTTATCTTGCGTTTCGTGTATCAATGGGACATCAAAATCGCGTGCATAAGTCATTGCACGTCGCATAACAGATGAATTTTGAAGTGTTTTTTTCCCTTCACTAAAAGCAACGGCTCCTGCATCCTTGAGTAAACCAAATTCGGTTATTTCTTGTCCGTTAAAACCTTGTGTGATTGCCGCAACGGGGTAAATATTGACTGATGACATTTCCCCTGCTGTGCGCTTAATAAATTGAACGAGAGCAACATTATCAATAACTGGATGCGTGTCTGGCATCATAAGAAAGGAAGTAATACCACCTGCTGCGGCTGCTTGACTTGCAGATGCAATTGTTTCACAATTTTCATTTCCTGGTTCTCCAACAAAAACACGCGCATCAACAAGTCCAGGAAGAATTGCTTTGTTTTGTGCATTAATAACTTTTGCTCCTGCTGGTGTCCCCTGATTCAAAGCTTCTTTTCCAGCGGCTATGATCCGTCCATTTTCAACAATAACTGTTCCAATTTCATCGATTGCGCGTGAAGGATCAATAATACGAGCCTTTTGAAAAACAATTGGTTTTATCATTTTTTTTCTCCATTGATTTTCAAGCGTGAATCTAATAAAATCTCCATAACCGCCATACGCACTGCAATGCCCATTTCTACTTGTGTATGAATCATACTTTGTGGACCATCAGCGATGTCTGATGCAATCTCTACACCACGGTTTATGGGACCAGGATGCAAAATAATGCAATTGTTTTTAGCATAGGCTAAATTTTCTTTATGCAAGCCAAAATAATAAAAATATTCACGCGTAGAGGGAATAAAAGAGCCTGTCATCCGTTCATGCTGTAAGCGTAACATCATGATAACGTCAGCATCTTTAAGACCTTCTTTCATGGTGTTAAAAACCTCAACACTCATATGATTAATTTCGGTGGGTAAGAGTGTTGAAGGGGCAACAGCACGAACACGAGCACCCAAAGCATTAAGACTAAGGATATTAGAACGTGCAACACGTGAGTGCAAGATATCTCCGCAAATGGCAACCGTTAATCCTTCAATACGACCTTTTGCTCTTTTAATGGTGAGAGCATCTAATAAAGCTTGGGTTGGATGTTCATGAGCACCATCACCTGCATTAATGACACAACAATCAACTTTTTGCGCTAATAAAGCTGTTGCTCCCGCACTGCTATGGCGAAAAACCAGTATATCTGGCTTCATCGCATTAAGCGTTGCGGCTGTATCAAGTAAGGTTTCCCCTTTTTTTACAGATGAGTTGCCGATCGCGATATTCATCACGTCTGCTCCCAGCCTTTTACCAGCTAATTCAAAAGAAGATTGTGTTCGCGTAGAAGCTTCAAAAAAGAGATTAATTTGAGTTCGTCCGCGCAAAATAGATTTTGTTTTATCAATTTTGTTAGAAAGGATAATGTTTGCTTCTGCACGATCAAGCAATGTATTAAGATCTTGTACACTCAGATCTTTAATAGCTAAAAGATGTTCATGAGGGAAAAGTGGAAAAAAATTATCTTGAATCATAGCATTCTTCTTTATCTCTCTCTAAACAGATTCAACAAGCATTTGTTTGAATATGATAAATGTTTTTTAACTCTAAAAAGACAAATAGTCCATGATATGAATAATTTGAATATAGGAATAGACTCATGAGTGCTGTCTCTGCGCAAAATGCTCGTCGAAAAAATACATTTCTTAGCGATACGCTTATGTTTCGTATGGCCTCTACTTTGCCTAAATCTTTATTAGCAAGCTTTGAAGAAATAGGGGATTTTGCTGCGAGTCGAGAAGCATGGAAGCTTTCTTGCTCAGCGAATCATTATAAGCCTTTATTGTGTTACAACGATGAATGGGGACAGCGGACAGAAAAATTAGAAAGACATTCTTCCTATCAAGACCTTCAACAATATTCTAGACAAGCGGGATTGGTTACCTCGCTTTGGGAAAATACAAGCTCAGAAAATGGGGTACGCTATCAAGCGCGTGCGATTCGTTTAGCTTTATCTGCTGGATTAGAAACAGGGCATTTGAATGAGGTTATTATAACGAGTGCGGCGATTGCTGTCTTAATTAGTGATAGTAGGCTCTTCAAAAAATGGCAAAATGCCCTTTTATCACGCCAATATGATTCTTCATCAAAGCCTATTCATCATAAAAAATCCGCTTCTTTGACGTGTGCCTTTGATGACATTGAACAATACGCTTTCAATTTTCCAAGTGTTAAGAAAATTTCTTTCGATGAAAACATGGAACGTGATCTGTATCGTTTAAATGTTGTAAAAACTAATGTTATTAATCCTACAGCTGATGGATATCTTGTTAGTGCAGATTTAAATGGTCATTTAAGTTGTTTTTTTGTTCCACGTATACAGGAAAATGGTGCATTAAATGGATTGATATCGATTCGTCATTTAATTCAGCGTTCTGGAGAACTTTTATCACCAGAGGGAGTTGTTGATTTTCAAGGCAGTTATGGCTGGCTTTTGGGAAATGCTGGAGAAGGCCTTAAAGTTATTAAAGATATCGAGACCATGATGCGTTTTGATCAATCTGTCATATCGTCAGGTGTTTTACGAGCTGCCCTTCAATTTGGCATAGATTTTTTTCGAAAAAAAATGCCAAATCAACCTTTACCACCACTGACAGAACGTATTTTTGCAGATATTGCATTAGATGTTGCTGCTTCACAAGCATTGGTTTTGCGTTTAGCGCGAGCCTTTGACAATGCAGCAAATGACCGTTCTGAAGCAGCTTTTGCTCGCATTATGACACCTATTATTGCTTATCACGTCAGCCAATTGGTTGTGCCTATTATTGGTGAAATTATTGCACAAGTTGGTATCGAAAGCTTTATAGAGAATAATCCATTATCACAAATGTTGCATAATGGTCCTGCGCGAATTGTGAGAAATAGTTCTGGTAATCAATTGGTAAGGGATGCCATTCTTATTGCTGAAAAAGCACCAGGATTGTTTCAGAAATTGTTAGAAAAAATTGCTCTTGATATTGGCCCAGCAGGACCACGAGCCATTGAAATTATTAAGTCTGCCGGTGATATGGCCGCGGCAAATGAAGGTGCAGGAAGGTTTTTTGTTGAACAAGTAGCCTATGCAGCCGCAGCCGCATCATTACGTTCTACGGATATAGAACATGTTGCAAATGCCTATATGGAAAGCCGCCTTGGGGGACAATGGAGATCTTCCTACGGGATGCTCATTGCGCGCTATAATGCAGGGCATTTGCTCAATGTTCTCTATCCTTCCATATGATGAAAGTTTTGAATTCTATTGAGAACTCCTTGCAATATAAAAGCAGCGGCTGCCGAATCAATTCTGCTTGCTCTTTTAGCACGTGATACATTCATTTCTAAAAGAGAACGCTCTGCGGCAATTGTTGATAAGCGTTCGTCCCAAAAAACAAATGGAATTTTTGTATGCCCTTTCATATTGCTCACAAAAGCTTTGGTTGCTTGAACACGAGAGCCACTGCTTCCATTCATGTTCAGAGGTAAGCCAATGATAATGACGCCTACATTTTCATGATCAAAAATTTTAACAAGTGTGTGGGCATCTTCTGTAAATTTTTTTCGCTGGAGCACAGGACGCGGATTTGAAACAGTCAGCCCCATATCAGAAATCGCAATTCCAATCGTTTTTGTTCCTAAATCTAAGCCTGCTATTGTTTGTCCAGGCAAAAGATGTGTCATAACTTCATTTATATTAATAACAGCCATAAGGATTATAATACGTTCTTTAATGTTTTAGATCTATAATTATATTCTTTATTCATGTTATCTAATATTCTTGCGCTTGCAAGCGCAGCCTTGTATAGCGAGAATAAAGATCAATGCATAAAACAAAAAAACAGAAAGGCGTAAAGAGTATGTCTGTTGATAAAGAAACCGTCAAGCGAGTTGCACGTTTAGCGCGGATTGCCATCCGTGATAATGAGGTAGAACCTATGACAAAAAAATTCAATGCTGTTTTAGGTTTTGTAGAGCAATTGAATGAAGTTGATGTCAGTGAAGTTGAGCCATTAATTTCTGTGATACCGATGACTCTACGAATGCGTGAAGATAGTGTGACAGATGGCAATAAAGCAGCAGATATTGTCGCCAATGCCCCTGTTACAGAAGAAAAATTTTTTCTTGTCTCAAAAATTGTCGAGTAACTTTTTTTTGAAATTTGAGAACCAATATGACTGATTTAACAACCCTCACAATTGCACAAGTTCGTGATGCTCTCATAAAGAAAAAGCTCAAAGCAACGGAATTAACGGAGGCTTATTTAAAAGCAATTGAATTGGCTAATCCAACTTTGAATGCTTATGTAACAATAACAGCAGAACAAGCAAGAAAAATGGCTGCTGAATCAGAAGACCGCTTGGCAAGAGGAGAGGGGAGGCTTTTGGAAGGAATCCCTTTAGGCGTTAAAGATCTTTTTGCAACCCGTGATGTTCATACTCAAGCCTGTTCCAAGATCCTTGATGGTTTTAAACCGCACTATGAATCAACCGTTACGGCTAATTTATGGCAAGATGGTGCCGTGATGTTAGGGAAACTTAATATGGATGAGTTTGCTATGGGCTCCTCTAATGAGACATCATATTATGGTTCCGTTATTAGCCCTTGGAGAAAAAAAGGTTCGAATGAAAAACTCGTCCCCGGTGGTTCTTCAGGGGGATCGGCTGCCGCTGTTTCTGCACAAATTTGTGCTGGTGCAACAGCAACAGATACAGGTGGCTCAATACGCCAACCTGCAGCTTTTACTGGGACTGTAGGAATAAAACCAACTTATGGACGTTGTTCACGATGGGGCGTTGTCGCGTTTGCTTCATCTCTTGATCAAGCTGGACCTATTGCTAGAGATGTTCGTGATTGTGCTATCTTACTCAGATCAATGGCCTCTTTTGATGAAAAAGATTCTACTTCCATGAATTTACCAGTTCCTGATTATGAAAGTTATCTTGGTCAATCAATTAAAGGAATGAAAATTGGTATTCCAAAAGAATATCATCTGAATGGGTTATCACCTGAAATTATTGAACTTTGGCAAAAGGGAATAAATTGGTTAAAAGATGCAGGCGCTGAAATACATGATATTTCTTTACCTCATACAAAATATGCCCTACCTTCTTATTATATTATAGCTCCTGCAGAAGCCTCTTCTAATTTAGCGCGTTATGATGGTGTCCGTTTTGGTTTGCGCGTGCCTGGAAAAGATATCATTGAAATGTATGAAAATACCCGTTCTGTTGGTTTTGGTGATGAAGTCAAGCGGCGTATTTTGGTTGGGACTTATGTTCTTTCATCAGGTTATTATGATGCCTGTTATCTAAGAGCTCAAAAAGTAAGAACACTCGTAAAACGTGATTTTGATCAATGTTTTGATTCAGGCATTGACGCTATTCTTACACCAACTACACCAACACCTGCCTTTGGTATTGCTGATGAAAAAATAAAAAATGATGCTGTTGCAATGTATCTTAATGATATTTTTACGGTACCAGTTAATATGGCTGGTTTACCAGGAATTTCTGTTCCTGCTGGTCTGTCATCAAATGGTTTACCCCTAGGATTGCAATTGATTGGTAAACCTTTTGCTGAAGAAGTCATTTTTCAAATAGCACACATTATTGAACAAGCCGCAGGAATATTCCGTGCAGAAAAATGGTGGATATAATCATCAAACTTCAAATAAAAGCATTTCTCATCAGTGATGAGAAATGCTCCTTTAAAAGGAGGAGGAATGAGCTCTATTTCCTTAATTTCTCGCCTTTATCCACCAAGATAGGCTTCTTTAACACGCGGATCAGAAAGCATAGTTTTGCCGTCACCGTGAAATAAAATATGCCCCACCTCTAAAATATAAGCATAATCAGCGATAGAAAGTGCAGCAAATGCATTTTGTTCAATAAGAAGAACAGTTTTTCCCATATCATTAATTTTTCGGATAATCGAAAAAATCTCACGAACGAGAAGGGGGGCTAACCCTAACGAAGGTTCATCTAATATGACCATATCAGGATTGCTCATGAGTGCACGCCCTACAGCAACCATTTGTTGTTCTCCCCCTGACATTGTTCCTCCCAACTGTTTTGATCTTTCACGTAGGCGTGGGAAAAGATCAAATATCCATTCAATATCACGAGCAATTCCCTGTTTATCATCGCGAATATAAGCACCTAGATGGAGATTTTCTAAAACAGTGAGATGCGGCATAATACGTCGCCCTTCAGGGCTGAGAGCAATCCCTAATCGCAAAATCTCTTCTGGTGATTTTTTAACAATTGATTTGCCATTATAGGTAATTTCTCCATAAACAGAGCGATTAAGTCCTGTAATAGAGCGTACAATACTGCTTTTTCCAGCACCATTGGCTCCAATTAAAGTAACAATACTCCCCTTTTTTATGGACATAGAAAGATTTTGGACAGCTTTAATGGCGCCATAATGAACGTGAAGATCTTTTATTTTAAGAATATCCATAAACATCTCCGCCAAGATAAGCTTCAATAACTTTAGGGTTATTGCGAATTTCATCTGGTGTGCCATTAGCAATGCAACAGCCATATTCCATAACCAAAATGTGTTGACAAAGCCCCATAACCACTTTCATATCGTGCTCAATAAGAAGAATTGTTAAATCAAAGTCTTTTTGCACTTTTGCTATGAATTTTCTAAGATCTTCACTTTCTTGTGGATTCATGCCAGCGACAGGTTCATCAAGAAGAAGTAATTTAGGCTTTGTCGCTAATGCGCGTGCAATTTCTAAACGCCGTTGTACACCATAAGGTAAAGCTGTTGCCAATTGATGAGCAAGGTGATCAAGTTGTAGTCGTTCAAGAAGCTCCATGGAATTTTTATAAACTTCTCTTTTTTCTTTCATTGCTTTTGAAAAAAAGAGAGCTGAATAAAACCAAGGATATTTTTGACGGACATGAGCGCCTACCATAACGTTCTGTAAAACCGTTAATCCTGAGAAAAGACGAATATTTTGAAATGTTCGGGCAATGTGGCGCCTGCAGACAATATAAGGAGGTTCTCCTGAAATTTTTTGTTTATCGAAAAAAATGGTACCGCTTGTAGGGGCATAAAATCCAGAAATCATATTGAAAACTGTTGTTTTTCCAGCACCATTGGGTCCAATTAATCCAGTAATACTTCCTCGTTTAATGGCCATATTAACATTATTGACAGCAACTAATCCGCCAAAACGCATTACAATATCATTGAGTGAAAGAAGAGTGTCGTTCATAGCTTTCCTTCAGTATTAGAAAACTTTTTGCGTACCAAAAAACTATAAATTCCATTCCATGAGAATTCACGTTGCCCCATCAACCCTTTTCTCCAAAATAAAATAATTATCAGTAATAAAAGAGAAAAAACAACCATGCGAAGTCCTGGTGTTTCTGGAATATGTATAAAACCTAAGACAAATGGACTTTCAATAATACGAAGCCATTCAAGCATGACTGTAATAATAATACTGCCAATAATACTTCCTGTAATTGAACCCAAACCTCCCGCTACAACAATCATCAAAATATTAAAAGTGAGCAAAAAATTAAACATTTTTGGATCAATGGTTGAAATAAGAGCAGCCATTAATGCTCCACCTATACCTGCAAAAAACGCCCCAACAGTAAAAGAAAAACTACGGTAGAAAAAGGCATTAACTCCCATGGTTTTTGCAGCAATTTCATCATCACGAATAGCACGTAATACATTACCAGTATTGCTTCGCAGTAAGAGGGCAATAAAAAGAATTGTAAATGCTAACCAACCATAGTTCCACCATAATGTTGCATCCTGAGGTATCCCTTTGATTCCCAAAGAACCGTTTGTGAAAGATGTCGCATTCGTAATGAGAATGCGGATAATTTCTGCAAAACCCAATGTTGCAATTCCAAGATAATCGCCACCAAGACGTAAGATTGGCAAAGCAATCAATAAACCAATAATTGCTGCACACAAACCACTGACAACAACAGCAACAAAAAAAGGAAGTTGCAGATTGGATAATGGTTCAACAATAGGCTCAAGAATCCACATCATCTCTTTTTGTTCAGGGGAAAGAAGTAAAATTGCGCAAACATAAGCACCAATAGCCATAAAACCAGCATGTCCAAGAGAAAACATGCCTGTAAAGCCGTAAATTAAATTCAACGAAATTGCCAAGATCGCATTAATAGCAATCAGATTTATGATACGGAGTGTATAGTCATTAAAATGGTTATCCGCATAAAATAAAAAACCTATAAGAACGAAAATACTGATACACGATAAAAAAGTTGTCACTGACTTTGCCATTAGATTTTCTCCTGACTTTTTTTACCCATTAATCCCGTGGGTAATACCAATAAAATCAGAATTAATAAAATGAAAGCGAAGGCATCTCGATATCCAGATAGCGTGGGGAAAAATGCAATAATCATAATTTCAATAAACCCTAATAACAATCCTCCCAACATTGCTCCTGGTATCGAACCAATACCTCCGATAACGGCAGCGATAAAGGCTTTGAGACCAGGAAGAACGCCCATATAAGGCTGAATTTGAGGATAACGCAAAGACCACATAATGCCGGCTATAGCGGCAAGTGCTGAGCCTATCCCAAATGTAAATGCAATGACTTTATTGACAGAAACTCCCATTAAACGTGTCGTTTCAATATCATGAGAGATTGCACGCATAGCAAGACCAGGTTTTGTTTTATGGATAATCCATAACAATAAGGCAATAAGAATCAATGACACAATGGGAACAATCAGCGACATGGGAGCAATTCTAATGATACCCTCTGCTTCTGGTTCTAGATGCCATAAAAATGGTGTTACCAGAAAATCTGGTTGTTTTACACCTTTAGGAACACCACTAAAGAGTACAGTAGCAAGATTTTCAATAAAAAAAGAAACACCGATTGCACCAATAAGTGCCGAAATACGTGGCGCATGGCGTAAGGGTTTATAAGCAAGTTGATCAACAATAATCCCCACTGAACTTGTAATAAAAATCGAAAAACCAAGAGCTAAAACCCAGATCGGGGTAAAATCTTGTGGGGAAATTTTTACATAATAAACAAACCCTATTGCAAGAATTAAAAAGGTGGCAACCCAATAGATGGGGGGACGCCTTTTAAATCCTATAAATACTGAATAATAAATAAGAGCAGCAAGGAACAAAAGAAGAAGCGCTGCCCAAGCAGGCATAAAGCTAATTGTGGAAAAGAAAACAAAATAGGCCCCCAGCATAAAGATATCACCGTGAGCAAAGTTAATCAATCTCAATATACCGTAGACCATGGTATAACCAATAGCAATAAGCCCATAAAGAGATCCCAATGCCAGTGCATTAAAAAAATACTGGATGAACATTTCAGTGCTCATCTCTCATCCTTCCACATTTGTTAATTATATAGGATAACAATAAATCTCTAAGCTTTTGGTTGAGAAAAATATTCTCAACCAATTTTAGCATTTTAATAAGTACAACTCTTAAATTAAAAAGCAGGTTTAACTTCTTCTAAATAAACACGTTTTCCATCCTGTATTTTAATGATACCAATAGGAATCGTAGGATTATGATTTTCATCCATCGACATATCACCAAAGGGCGTTTGAAAATCTTTTAATTTGCTCAGTGCGATCGTAATTTTTTCACGATCAGCGCTGCCAGCATTTTCAATCGCCTTCATGAACATCATATAACTTGTATATCCCAAAACTGAATTGATATTTGGCTCTTTGTCAGGATAAGCTTTTTTCCATTCTTCTGTGAATTTTCGCGCAGCGGCTGACATATTTGGCATATCCTCACTATAGGGAAGTGTCGTATGTAAGAAACCTTCTGCTGCACTTCCTGCAATCGTAATGGTTTCGGGATTATCCATGGCATCGCCACCCATAATTTGAAACTTAGCTCCTAATTCACGCGCTTGTTTCATGATGATGGCACCTTCAGAAAAGTAAGATGGAATGAATAAGATATCAGGCTTTTTCGCGATAATCTGTGTGAGAACAGCTGAAAAATCCTGATCCCCAGAATTATAATTTAAATTTGAGATAATTTCACCACCTAATTTTTTAAAAGTACGCGTAAAATAACTTGCAAGACCAATAGCATAATCGCTTGAAATGTCTTTGAGGATAGCAGCCTTTTTTGCCTGTAAAGTCTGGCTTACATAAGTTGCGATTCCTATTCCTTGATAAGAATCAATAAAGCAAGCGCGAAAGTAATATTTTTTACCCTGTGTAACAAGGGGACTTGTTGAAGAAGTTGCAATGGTCGGAGTCTTTGCTTTTTCAGATATTTCACCACCCGCCAACGAGAGTGAAGAACCATAACTACCAATGATTCCACTTACCTTTTCACTTGCTGTTAAACGCATAACAGCATTCGCTGCTTCCACTTTATCAGACTTATTATCAATAATAACAAGTTCTACTTTACGTCCCAAAATTTCTGGGACTTGTTTGTGAGCTAATTCGATCCCTCGAATTTCAAGCTGGCCTCCAAAAGCATTTTGACCACTTAATGGAAGATAAACACCAATTTTGATAGGTTCACTCGCATAAACATTTGCTGTAAGTGCCATGAAAGCTGTGATTGTCGTAAGGATTTTCTTCAATTGCATTGCGCATTTTCCTTAATTGAATTGTCGTTTTTGCACCTTATATTGAACTTCTTCATCATGCAAGTTACCATTAATGAAAATATCATTATGTAAAAAAACTTTTATATGACCTTTTTTGTAGGGCGATCCTTGTAAAATATGTAAAGCGTACAATCAAATAGTTTTATCAATATTTTTATAAATTTCATGTTGATATTAACATGGAAGAGATACGACAATATGGGGAAATCTTATCTTGGGGCTTGCGTGTTGATGCAAGAGCAATGTTTACTTAAGCCTAGAGAATCAATATCGTGCAATTTATAAGCTATAGGATCACGTTATTATGACGAGTAAGGACGCATTAAAGGATTGTTCCCTATCTGAGGATAGTATAGGTACTTGTGGGGAGATTATCGAAGTCAGTGGTGTCATTAAGTGGTTTGATGGTAGTAAGGGATATGGATTTATTGTACCTGATTTACCTCATTTTCCCGATATATTATTGCATGTTACAGTCATGCGAAGGGATGGTTTCCAAACAGCTTTGGAGGGCGCTAAAGTTATTTGTGCTGTGGAAAAAACGGAACGAGGATTAAAGTGTGTTCAGGTAAAATCCATCGATTGTTCTTCAGCGGTTCATCCATCAGAAGTCCCTGCCCGTACTCATGTTGTTGTTACTCCAGAAAGTGGCCTAGAACGTGCAATTGTTAAATGGTTCAATCGTGACAAAGGTTTTGGTTTTCTTAGCCGTGGGCAGGGAACAGAAGATATTTTTATTCATATGGAAACGTTGCGCCGTTTTGGTTTAGCAGAACTTCGTTCAGGGCAAGTTGTTCTTGTCCGTTTTGGTAAAGGGGAAAAAGGTTTGATGACAGCGGAAATTTATCCAGATATAGGTATTCCTTTTGCGACACATTAAATCGTTTCTCATTGAATTTTACGAGAGAAATCAGCATTTTTCTGTGTTTTTTAAAGAGTTGTTATTGCGTAAATAGCTATAAACAGTCTTTTATGTTATTGGCTCTCTTAAAATAAAAATATGCGTATATTATTGAAAAATAAGGGAATAAACTTTTTTGTTTTTTGGTTTTTAACCTCTGATATTTTTTATTTTAGAAACAAAATTTAAAATTTTTCTGTGGTGGAGATAAGAATGCTAAAGCCTTTTAAAAAGGGGCATATCGTTTTATTGGCGATACTTTTTATGTTAGAAATGCGTATTGTTGTCGCGAAGGAGCCTATAAAGATCCCTGTTCATCCGATTCCTTTAGAAATATACACAAAACATGGTGTGGTTTCTTATAAGGTAGAGATTGCTTTTACTCCCTCTCAAGCAGCAGCTGGTTTAATGTATCGGACTGATTTTCCACGCAATCGTGCAATGCTTTTTAAGCAGCAAAAAAGTTATCAATCGGAAGATAAACAGAAGTTTTTTATGTGGATGGCCAATACACCTTTGTTCTTAGATATGATTTTTTTAAACTCTGAAGGGGTTATTGTATCAATTATTGAAAACACTTCTCCATTTTCAAAAAAGATCATTTCCTCAGGTGTTCCTGCCGCTTTTGCAATTGAGATTAATACTGGTGAAGTTTCTGAAAAACAGATACAAAAAGGGCAACGTGTTATTCATCCTGTCATTTGTGGAAAGTGCAATAAAAAATGACCGCTGAAGACGTTCATTTTTTTGAATATGATGGTTTGCGATTTG
This sequence comes from Bartonella gabonensis, assembly GCF_903679515.1. Classification (GTDB taxonomy): domain Bacteria; phylum Pseudomonadota; class Alphaproteobacteria; order Rhizobiales; family Rhizobiaceae; genus Bartonella; species Bartonella gabonensis. The sequence goes on along the minus strand of NZ_CAHOYM010000018.1, from coordinate 894 downwards.
CTTATCGAGAAGAGGGGCAGGGGACACCTATTTTATTGATTCATGGTTTTGCATCTTCTGCACGGGTGAATTGGTATGCAACGGGTTGGTTTCGTATTCTTACTGAAGCTGGATATCGTGTCATTGCTTTTGATAACCGTGGACATGGAGATTCAGTAAAAAGTTATGATCCTAACTTTTATACACCTCAAGCTATGGCTGGCGATGCAGTAAGACTATTACAGCATTTAGAATTATCTAAAGCCCATATTATGGGATATTCTATGGGAGCTCGTATTAGTGCTTTTATGGCTCTTTTGCATCCAACATATGTGAAAAGCGTTATTTTTGGTGGTTTAGGTATTGGTATGGTAACGGGAGCAGGAAATTGGGAGCCTGTTGTTGAAGCTCTTTTAGCAGAAGATCCCTCTACCATTACCAATACGCGTGGTTTAATGTTCCGTAAATTTGCTGATCACACGAAAAGTGATAGACGTGCTCTGGCTGCTTGTATTATCACATCAAAACAAGAGTTAACGGCATCTGAAATTTATAAAATTGAACAACCCGCACTTGTTGCCGTCGGTTCATTAGATGAGATTGGCGGTGCTGCAGAGCCATTAGCAGCCTTGTTGCCTTGTGGTGAAGCTTTATCAATTCCTGGTCGGGATCATATGCTTGCTGTAGGCGATAAAGTTTATAAAAAAGCTGTTACCGATTTTCTCTCTCGTTATCCTATAAAATAAAGTTTTCTATTCTGGCATAAGTTTTTATAAAAAATAGGCAGAAAAATAGACTCTTATTAGCTTATTTTTTATATTTTTTTAAGATGTATAATTCTTTTAAGGTTAGATAACCATGTTTTAAAATTCATTAAAAAGAATTATTTTTGAGTGATGCAATAATATTTTATTT
>NZ_CAHOYM010000017.1 GCF_903679515.1 Bartonella gabonensis | reverse complement strand
TCTTTATAATATACAAAATGAGACTTTTTAAAAACCTTTTCGATCAGCATTTAAATATCTGTTTTTTATTTGTTTTATTCTTTCAGTTGTTTTTTATTTTAGTCAAAACTCTGAAGATTTTATGCAAAACCCTGTTGTACAAAAGATACAGAAGACAGTGGAAAAACGGTTTCAAGAACCAGATGTAAAATGGATGATCATGCGCAAAGACAAGATGTGTCTGCACTGTTAGAATCGTTATCAAGACAATTTTATGAAGAAAATGTCCCCGTCTATTCCGGTGCTATAGAGGTGACAAGTGGTGTTACTTTTAAAATGATCACACCCGTGGATGAGGGCTGGAGAAAAAGAATCATGCGCAATATCTGCTTATATGGTGTGGAAACTTGTGAAATTCGGCAATTTGCCGCACGCAATGGTGTTAAGTGGCCCTGTGGAGCTTTTGTCACAGCGTGGCTTGTTACAAAAACAATTGATCAAAATGTTACGTGTCGGCAAGCCCGTGTCATTAAACAAGTTCATTATGCACAGTGTTTTGTGGATGGGGTTGATCTGGCGCGCTTAGGGCTTTCAGAAGGATTGATGGTTTTAACCAAAGATCAGCATAATTTTCCTTCCCCCGCAGATTATAAAAATTTACAATTGACGGCTCAAAAAGCACAAGTTGGCTTGTGGTCGAGCCAACTTCAACAACTAGAGGATTGGCGAAGAGATAACGGGAGCTATAATCCGATTGATCATGATTAATGAACGCCTCCTTTTTAGGGCTGTTTAAAAATGAAGACAATATTCTACAACGAGCCTTATCAGGTAAACGTTGACCACAATCCACTTCGTGTCATGATGGACAACGCTTGTCATGGAAAATTGTTTTTAAGGGGGGGTGACAAATTAAAGCCTCTTACGCAGTAATTGAAGCTACCCCATTTACATCATGGATTTTTTCTAGAATACAAAAAATCATTCATATTATTGGGCGGTCGGCTAAAGTTTCAGTGGAAAAATTGCACAAAGCAATTCGTCTTTTGGAATGGATTTTAGAGAGATGTTTTAAGCAAAAAACATCAAAAACAAAATATAGGCATTTTGCTGACAAAATACACGTAGAACATACAACCCTTAAACAGAATTGTAATGGTAACAAAAATGAGTGTTCAGCTTACTCTGCACACACTCAAGTCACTCACGTGATCTTCTGTCGTGGTAAAAGGGATAAGTCTAGAGAAGGCTAAAATGACTTTTTTCTAAAAACAAAAAATGGCAAATTAAACCAGATTTTTTAACTGAAGCTTTGCCTGATGTTGCTATGTTCGTGAAAAAGAGGGTGTCGTGTTTAAAGAGATTTTAGCGGTGCTATGGAATTTTGAGCAAAAATGAAGGAGATTTCTTCTCAGACGCTTAGAAGCTAAAAAACAATAAAAAAGTGCTTTCTTTATATTGTATAAAGAAAGCACTTCGGGGGATTAAGATGACAGTCTTACATATTTTCATCAGAAAGACGGTCTTTTTTATCTTTTCTCCACAGGAAATATGTTGCTAGTCCCAGAATGGGCACACCCAATTTGGCAAAAGGGAGATGTTGACTGAGAGCAGCAAGACTGGAAACTGTTGCATCTGTCATCAGTTTATGGCGTTGTTCTTCGGTCTTTTTTTGTTGGTTATAGCGTTGATAAGCCTTGAGAACTCGATTGATCATAAGCGCTAATCCTGCAAGAAAAAGCCAAATGAAAAACATGATGCTGGCGGCAAAAAGAGGCTTCATAACACTACATAACGCCAGAAAACCAATGAGACATAAAAAAAGCAAAGCCATGAAAAATGAAATGCCAATAAACCCACAGCAAATTGCTTGAAGGCGCACTTGCTTGACAGTGCTTTTTAGCCCTCCACCGACAAGATGGTTTAAAAGAGGCGCGATAAACTTATGCATTGCTTAACGACGCAGTAACTGAGAAAGAATAAAACCAACGCCTGCGGCAAACAAAACGCTTTTGCCTGGATTTTTGCGAACGCATTCATTCATGGTTTGTTCAAGATCACTGATTTTGTCTTTTGCCTGAGCCATGATATCTTCGCTACTTTCTTTCGCTGAGTGATACAGTTTTTCTGCTTTGTCTTTGGCGGCATTGAATTTTTTTGCACCAAGATCTGTCAGTGTTGAGGTCATCCCTGAAATTTCATGGCGTAACGTTTCTAACTGTCCCTGGAGCTCGTTTTGTAGGTCTTTGTCTGCGGATTTTTTATTGTTTTGTGTTGTTTTATGATTGGCCATGATGTTCTATCCCTCTCTTGTATCGTTGTGTTGGTGTGTTCATCGTAATCATTTGCATTGGAGTGAAAATTTTTACTGTTTAGGTAACGCCAAAAGTGTTTTTTTGGTTCCCTTCGTTTTGTGCAATTTAAAATTGTTTGTGATAAAATAACTCTCATCTGTGGAAGTTGTCTTATGTATTTCAAGGCATTCAGCAGTATTTTTCAGCTTCTTGTGGTATAAGTTTTTTTATAAAGAGGTCTTGTTGAGACTGGTTTTTTTAAGGATTGGTGCAGGTAAAAATATAGTTGTGGCAATTTTGCAGGAGAAGTTATGCCATTTTTGTTATGCTTTTTGCTTGTTTAAAAGAAGGCGATTGTCTTTTACAAATTATCCCATGGTGGCAAATTTTTTGTGGGATTTATAAAGAGCCGTTACAATGAGGAAAGCTTGCGATATGAGCGGCTCATTCAACAGAAATGATGATAAATTATTTATAAGTCAATATTTTATCAGTAGAACGATGATGCATTATTTTTACATATTGAAATACTGTACGGGGAAATATTGTACGGGATATTTCTTACAAGTTTATCATTTTGCCAAATTTACAGAGTAAATTGATTTAAGTAAGATAAATTTGTGAAAGGTTATAAAAGAATTTCTTGAATGATTTCTTTAGAATAAGAGACAATTTAGGGAATAAAACTATACTTGATTTATCAAGTTTTCTTTCTTAAGAGGAATGCAAAAGTGATGTTGAAGGGAAGTGGTATTGTGGAACAGTGATGCTCTGCGGGGTGGTGATTGAGCGTATAAACAATGTAAGACCATAAGAGTGTGAGACAAAAATGGAATCTGAAACAGTCCCTTTAGAGAGCCCTTCTGCTGTATTGGCAGGGCATGATTTTTCCCCTTTTTCTATGTTTATGGCTGCTGATTGGGTGGTGAAAGCTGTTATCGTTCTTTTGTTGCTTGCTTCTTTGGTGTCTTGGACAATTGCTTTTGTGAAAATTATTGAGATCACTTTGGCAAAACGGCGCGTGCGTCATGAACTCCGATTGGTTCTTAATGCGCAGACTCTTACCCGTTTGGCTGCTAGCTTGAAAGAAAGCAAAGGGGCTGGGGTGTTTTTTTTTAAAGAAGTCCTTAAAGAGGTCTATCTTTCGACACAACAGGTTCATTTTGTTGCGTCTGAAGGGACAAGCGAAAGCTCTGTTGAGAGAGCCAATCCAAAGAAAAGTGCACAAACGCTTGAAGATATTCTCTTTTATGAGGAAAACGACCAATATGGAGATGTTTCTCGCGATATTTATGTCCGCGATGTTCATGAAGGTTTAAAAGAAAGGGTTCACTCGCTTTTATCGCGCTGCTTGCTGGCTGCAACACGCCGTGTTGCATGTGGGAGCGCTGTTCTTGCAACCATTGGCGCTATTGCGCCCTTTGTGGGGCTTTTTGCAACGGTTTGGGGAATTATGAATTCTTTTATTGGGATTGCTCAATCGCAAACAACGCGCCTTGATGTGGTTGCTCCTGGAATTGCCGAAGCCTTATTTGCAACGGCGATGGGGCTTTTTGTGGCGATTCCTGCCGTTGTTATGTATAATAGCCTTATGCGCGCTTTGAATGGTTATCGCAGTGATTTAGGTGATATCGCTGCGGCTCTTGAAAGGCTCTTGAGCCGTGAACTGGATCGACAAAAACAACAGAAAAGTCATAAAAAATGAAAGCAAGCTTTAATGATGATTGCGAGATAGATGAGAGTGGGTTGCACAGCGAAATCAATGTGACCCCCTTTATTGATGTTGTGTTGGTGTTGTTGATTGTTTTTATGGTTGCTGCACCGTTGGCAACATCTGTTATTCCTGTTCAGCTTCCTTCCCTCACTCAAGCGCCTTCAGTTGTTCAACCTGACGAACCCTTGTATGTTACTTTGCAAAAGGATCATTCTCTTTATATTGGCGATCATCTTATAGAACAAGCAGTCTTAAGAGAAACTTTGTTAAGGGCAACCAAGCAAAATTTAGAGACAAAAATTTTAATCAAAGCTGATAGTGAAATTGATTATGGCATTGTCATCGATTTATTAAATCAAATACGCATGGCTGGATATGGTAAAATTGGTCTTGTCGGATTGCAAAATTCTTCCAATCTTGCCGCAAGAGGTGGGGGCAATCATAAAATAGCCGATGCGACAGGTGGACCTGTTGTGACAGACAGTGCTATCGAGGGAGTGGGCGCTAACGGAGTGGAGCAGGTGAAAGCGGTAACTCATAAGTGATGCCGTAAATACTCATGTTTCTGAAACAGTTTCTGCCCCATGATAAAAAAATAACTTTTTTAAAAGGAAGAAAAGTCCTCTCATTAAAGTCGTAAAGTGCTATTGATGAGGGAACTGTTATTGATTTATTAAACCAAAGACCCATGAGCGGGAGAGCCTAAAATTTATCTTATAGGGGGAGCAAAACTCTCTCAATATTGCTGCCAGAGGTGTGCTATAAAACAACAGAGGTCATTGTTCGTTGTGTCCGAATACAGTTAAAGATTGTGCAACGGTGCTCGTGAATGAGTGGTCATGCCCTTATAAAATAAGAATAAAAAAAATCTATTGAGCGCTATCATCTTGATGCCTTATAAATGAGCACATGAGTGTCGTTTATGCTCTCCCAATGTTGCGGCTGCCCTTGGCATACCTGTTTATTATAGGCATTTTTTCAGTTTTTATCTCTATGGACAGCAGCGCTTGTAACGGGTAAGAGGCATGGGGATGATGGTAGCAAAAACAGATTGGCAATGAGAAAATCTTATGGCATTTGGATCTTAATCCAATCAAAAAAGTGTGTCTTCTGGATTATGCCTGTCAATCATTCTCAATATGTTAAGGTAATCTGGAGAGTGGGGGCAGTGAGGCGCGTGGAAGGATGCGTGCTTCAAAAACGCGCCTTGAGTGATCAATGAAAGACTTGTGAGAATAAGGGCACGGTCCTTAAGGGTAAAGATTTTTTACAGCTTTTTAAGTATGGCCTGTTGAACCAAAACCACCTGTTCCACGGCTCTCTGCATGGCTTTGGTTGTCCTTTTGCTCTGGTTCAATGGCACAAACATTGACTTTTGTGACGGGAGAGATGATTGTTTGGGCAATGCGCATGCCTCGTTCAATAGAAAAGTCTTCCTGACCACAATTGATGAGAAGAACTTTGACTTCACCACGGTAATCACTATCAATCGTTCCAGGGGTGTTGAGGCATGTGATGCCATGCTTTAAAGCTAAACCAGAACGTGGACGTATTTGTGCTTCATACCCTGGTGATAAATGAAAAATAAGACCGGTTGGAATAAGGGCACGCTGCCCCGGCGCAAGGGTGAGGGTTTCTTCTTCTCCAATGGCTGCGCGTAGATCAAGACCCGCAGACCCCGCTGTTGCGTAGTGAGGAAGTTCTAAACCTTGTCCGTGTGCAAGACGCTGAACGAATAAAGTCACAGGGGGTGAAGCTTGAGAAGAGACACAATTTTCTTGGTTGTTAAGAGGTGCGTTGGTTTCAATGTGCGACATGATCAAGGCATTTCCAAAATATGAGGTTTAGAAAAAAATGATACTTTAACAAAAGATATCTATAAAACAAGTCGATAAAGGTTTTTTGATACGGGTTGTCCCCAGAGCTTGGTGATTATCTATTGTTGATCCACAAGACGCTGAAGTATGCATGCCAAAGCACCATAAGGGCCCTTTCAATGAGGGCATTTCCCATGATGATTTGATGCCTACAAAGAGATATGCGTTTATTTGAGACTTCAATAATTTGTTACCGGTGAGATTTTTCAGACACTGCCGATAATAATCCCTGTGGCAAAAACCAAAGCCCCTCCAATGATGACCTGTAAAGAGGCGCGCCAAAAAGGGGTCGACATGTATTTGTTCTGGATCCAAACGATGGCACCTAGTTCGAAAAAAACAATGATGAAGGCAATTACTGTTGCGAGGTAAAAAGAGTTGATCAAATAGGGAAGCGTATGCCCTAATCCGCCTAATGTGGTCATAATGCCGCTGGCAAGACCTCTTTTCAAGGGCGAACCACGCCCTGATAATTTGCCGTCATCATGGGCTGCTTCTGTAAAACCCATGGAAAGTCCCGCACCAATTGAAGCTGAGAGCCCGATCAAAAAAGTTTGATGCGTTTCTCCTGTGGCAAAAGCTGCGGCAAAAATGGGGGCAAGGGTGGAGACAGAACCATCCATTAACCCTGCAAGACCTGGTTGAATCCATGTCAAAAGTGTTTGTTTTTCCGCTTTCGAAGGCTTTTTTATGGGGGGATTTGCTGCGGTTTTTTTAGGGGAGGGTTGTCTACCCTTGTCTTTTATAAAAGAAGTTTTCTCACATAATCCACTGGCCATGTGTGCACGATTATGGCAAGAAAGACACAAAAATTGCTTATAATTTTCAAGCTCTTGGAGACCCATCGCCGTAAAAACTGCAGCTTCCTTAGAAGAATAAGGTTCTAGAGCTTTTGCATATTTTAAATAAAGCGCTGCCTGTTGCTTTTTGGCCTGAAGCGCTTGAAGCATCATTGTTTGTGCTGAACGAAAGAACAGAGTTTTACGCTGTACAAATGAAAAAAACGATTTCAACATTCTCTGTTCCTTTGCACTTTAGAATAATTCTAAAACATAAGAAAAATAAACCAGAAGTCAAGCTAAAAATTAAAAACTGAGAAATTGCAAAAAGGTTGCAGTAAGAAAAAAAGAATGTGGGGAAGCCATGAAACTAAAGCGGGCAAATCAATAAAAGAGATTTATCAAGGTTTTTTAGAGGGGCGCGTGAAAGAATTGAGAGAAAATAGGCTTTATTTTGCTAAAAGAAGCGTTGCAATAGAGGATTCCAATTATTTGTACGAGAGCCAATGGATTTAGGCTCAAGAATGTATGGAAAAAAATAAGCCCATACCATCATTCATTTGATGCATTCAAAAAACGAGAACAACTCTTGGAATTTGAGATGATTCCTAAAAGAGGCCTTCTCACAAACGATCCAAGCTCCTTTTTGTAGTGTGTTTGTGAAGGGTAGAGCGGTAAAGTCTCCGTTAAGTAATATAAACGCCATTGAGTCTTCTTATCTTTAGCGCTTCATAAAAGAACATGTCGGCACCATCATACTCATTCATACACTTGAGTCTCCCAATGTTGCGGCAATCTTTCACGCGGTTCATTATAGGCATTTTTATGGTATAGTTTTACGCATCGCATTTTTCTTTAAGTGTAAGCCGGTCCTCTTATGATATTAGCATTAAGGTGGATTTGTTCGCGTGTGACAAATCATCTTTTGTGCTGTGATTGGGAGTGGTTTTAAAGGTTAGAGTGTATAAACGAGCAAGATCTATCATATCAAATTGTTTGATCACGCATGAAAATTTACGCTTTATGAAGGGGCATTTATCGCCTTGTCCCTTACCTTATATCTTGCATGAAAGCTCCAAATTCAGTAGGATTCTCTCACTTCAAAACTTCTTATATTGAAGCAATCAAAACCATTTCCTTGTAAATCACGAGAAGGGGCGCTGTGTTTTTGTTTAAAGCATGGGATGAGTTGCAATGTGAGAAGTGCATAATCTTTAAACATCAAAGGAAGAGTACTCTTGATGTTTAGAAAAATGGTTAAATTTTGTAGAAAAAAGAGGAATATATGGAAATAGATGACGATTTGGGTTATTAGGGACTTTCTAATCCCCTTACGTTGGTAAATGCCGCTTTGTTGATTGCTGGGATAAACCCTGCAAAGTGCAGGTTTGAGAATCATTCGTGTCTACTGGAGAGTGATATCTATGATGATGATAATAATAATAAGTTATCATCGGCAAAATTTAGAGCGGTCTATTCTTCTATTTTGTTGGCAGCAAATTCAGAGAGCTTAAGAATATATTCATAGAATCATTATGATGAATCTAAGACGACAGTCAAGGTTAAAGATTTAAAAGAATGGCTTTTATCACGTGGTTATCGCCCTGCATTTTTCTTTCCTAAGAATGATTCTGATGAAATTAAAGATCAGAAATATGCATTTCAAAATCCAAATCATCCACACTATGCTACAAAGCTTGCTGCAGCTGTGGCGGCGTGGGAAGCCGTGAGCGAGGCTGCACCAAGTACAAGTGTTAAAGCAACGCTTGTAGAATGGCTGCAAGAGAATGCTGAAAAATATGTAAAGAAAAATGGTGAATTAACAAAGGATTTCATTGAGCAGGTTTCAGGTATTGCTAATTGGGAACTTGAAGGAGAGGCTCCTCCAAAAAAAGACATTATATAAAGTGATAATTGCTCCTCTTGATGATTTAGACTCTTTATGATTCAGAAATGCCTTTCTAGGGGGGAGGTTTAAGCTATCCTCCCCTAAGTTATAAGCGATCGTTTTTACATAAGAAAATATTCTTTATATTTTTAAAAAACGTTTTTTATAAAAATAAGTTAGGCTGGAAAAGACTTACATAAGACTGAAACCTCCTCTCTCGTTTTCATAACATAACCATCTATTTTTATTGGTTTTTGGGGCGTTGTACAATTCGAATCAATCGAAATGAAGTTGAAAATGCCATGAAGTTGAAATTGATTAAAAATGTAATGGAATTGAAAATGTAAGGGAGTAAAATATGAAAAAATTTTCTTTTTTCACAGTGCGCAAAAGCGCAAAAAATTCTCAAGGAAATGCACCGATAAATGCACTGACATTAGAGCAGCCTGTGGCGGATGAGGTGGTGCGCAAATCATTTAGAGGGAGCGTATTATCGTTTTGGTTAAAGTTTGAATTTATCATTGTGATGGAAAAGGTCAAAGCAAGGCGTCCTATGCGCTCTCCCTAAAAAAACCTTGCTCTCTATCGCTGTTCAGGATTTCTCTTGAAAAATTGGCGCCATAGCGGAACCCTCTCTATGGCATAATACGAAAAGGATACCTTATGATTTATCATGATGAAAATGGGAAAAGAATAAAGGCTGTATGGCTTGGTTACCCTGAAATGATATGTTGTTGTCCAGATGATGATCGACATTGCAGTTTATCGCTTGCCAATAGACGTGATGAACAGCTCTTGCTCTATGGTGATGGTGGTCAATGTTAAAGAATGACAAGGGCTTTTAAGGTGGTCGGGCAAAGGAGAATATATTCTGCTATAGGGGGCATTTCTTGGAAATAAAGTGGACCATTAAAATTGCTTTTTTAAAGGAAATAGGCAACCGTGTAAGGAGAATGCTGCTTGAGAGTTGTTTATTCTGAAACAGTTTTCTAAAGGAAGAGGGAGGTTTATAAGCCTTGCCTATCGGGTAAGCTTCTTTATTTCAGTTTGTTATTGTTGCTTTTGTGTGATGATGGGTATGATTTTGTTGGATTGCTTAAAACAAAAAGAGCGCTTAAATGACGAAAGGAGTGGTTTCCCACTCCTTCGTTCCTATCTCCCCTTGCGGGGAAGCGGCCACCAATACTGATGCCATATATGCTTTTTTATATACGCTTGTTTTTTTTAAAAGTCAAGGGTGCAAACGGGGTAAATGTTGAAGCATAAGAGCAACAACTTTATGAAACTCTTCCTCCGACAACCTTGGGGCGCCACTATGTGAGCAACTAAGACGGCTTACTGAGACGGTTGTTACATAATTGCAGATAATCCATGCTTTTTTATGTTCTATCGGAGATTGTAAGGGATAAGCCGCAGGATTATTCGGTTGCGATTTTGTCGAGAAGGGTAAAACTGTAACATTACCATAGAGTTTTGCATTCTTAGAGAGCACTAAAACAGGACGTTTTTTCCAAAATTCAGGGAGGATTGAATCATGAGGAAAATCGCACCAAAAAACTTGTCTAATGCGCGGTGCTGATTTGAGCCGCGGTTTTATATGAGGGGGTTTTGTATAAGGCGCATTGAGATCTCCTAATTTCAATTTCTCATGTTCTCGCCATGCGGCATGATCATGTTCCATCGCAATATGTGGTGCTTCAACGTGACAGATCTCTACAGGAGTAAGCGAGGGAGGGGTAGTGGGAGGCGTTGTGTTTTTATCCTCAGACATGGTTGACCATTCAATATATATCGGTCCCCTCACTTAATTTTCTGATTGCTTTTCTGCTGCCTGCTTCTATCTTATAAGTACAGAGAAGTAAGTACAGAGAAGCAAAAAAATAAAATACAGATATTCGTTGTTTTTGTTGTTTCTCTCTCCTTTGGAGAAGAGGATATTGATAACAACATTCAAGCTGTGAATGCATGAAAAAGAAAACAGCAGGATATTTTTCAAACAAAAGGCTGTTGCATCTGTTTTAAAGTTCAAGGAGAGGCTTGATGAGGAGAAGGGGGGCGTGGACGAAAAAGGGGTGTTTTGATGCTCTGAGGGCTTTGCGATGGGGCTTTTTTGTGCTGTGGGAGCCCCCATGCGCGATGCGGTGTTTTAAAGAGCAAGGATGTGTTCCACGTGGGGGCGGTGATTAGTTTATGCCTTGTGGCCTGAAAGAATTCCTTTTGAAGTAATATAGAGGCTCATAAGGGTGAAAATTAAACTTGCAACCACATTCCAACCGGCAAATGAAAGAAAAAGAAAACGTGCGGGAGCTTCAGAACAAGAAGGAGGGTGAATGTTGTTTAATTGATTCAGAAGTTGGTTAATGTCTGAGGTTTTTCGCTCGGCACTTAAACCACAACTGAGGGGAGCTTCCCAAAAGCCATATTCAACACCAGCATGATAAATGGCTAAAACAAGGCTGATGCTCATTAAGACAAAAACACATAAAAATAAAAGTTGTATCCAAGAAGACATGGGAAAACACCATGCCCCAAAACCTGCTAAGAGTAAAAATGGTATGGCACCGTAATAGGGAAAACGCTCGATAAGACATAAATCACAAGAAAGATAGCCGCCAATATGTTCAAAACCAAGGGCAAGACCTACGGTGGCAGACAAGCAAAAAGCGAGAAAAAAAGCCCATAAACTTTGTTCTTTTCTACTGGGTTCAAGACGAAGATGCTTGTTTAAAAGGGAATGGGAAGACAAAACACATGCCATTGGGTCTGTTCCTTATAAAAGCTGCTTGTTTAAAAAAACGATGAAAATCCCATAAATCAAAAGAAGATTAACACACACCACGAGTACAATCCATTTGAAATGCTGTGTGAAAAAATTCATGGCTTTTTGTCCAAAATGTTTAATCAACCAAGCGAGAAGATAAAAACGAGCTCCTCTGGAAAAAATACAAATAAGAATGAAAAGTTCAAGACGGATACTCATCACACCGGCTAAAATTGTGACAATTTTTATGGGGGGAAGATGAAAAAAACCTGATGTTATCAGTAAAATAATCAGAAATTGCAGCGTTGCATGGTTTTTCAGAGCTTCAAAACTTTCAACTTTACCGTAAAATTCTAAAATGGGTTTGGCAAGGGTTTCATAGGCAAAATGTCCGATAAACCAACCAGCAATACCTCCTAAAACAGAACAGATCGTTGCAATTAAAGCATAGCGATAAACCCGCTTTTGACGAATAAGAAGCAGCGGGATATATAAAATATCGACGGGAATTGGAAAAAAAGAACTTTCAATAAAGGCAATGAAACCAAGCCAGTGTGGTGCTGTATGCCGATTTGCTAAAGAAATCGTCCAAAGCTTTAATTTGTTTAATATCATGAGTTTTTTATAAATTATAAGAGGTAAAAACTTTGCAAATGAAATTGCTATACAATGTAATAGAAAAAAATATTCCATAAAACAGAGAAGAAAATGAGAGGAATTCTTAAAAAATAAGAAGTCTTCTGTTGACGAATCTGTCCTTCTTCATATAGTGCAAAGAGATAATCGACAAGTTTGTCTTTTATAACAATATGCGGGTGTGGTGGAACTGGTAGACGCGCCAGACTCAAAATCTGGTTCCGAAAGGAGTGTCGGTTCGAGTCCGACCACCCGCACCACTTTATAAATTCTCTCCTTTATTCTGTCATAGGGCATTATATGGATTGATAAAATCCTGCAAAAAGCGAGAAAAAAATCCCATAAACTTTGTTCTTTTCTGCTGGGTTCAAGACGAAGATGTTTGTTTAAAAGAGAATGGGAAGACAAAACACATGCCATTGGGTCTGTTCCTTATAAAAGCTGCTTGGAATTTATAAAACTTTGGGAGTTATAAAACATTGCGGTTTATCAAGAGTGTTTGCTGTTTTGCCGGTTGAATGATTGATCTCCAATACTAGAGGGTTTTCTTATTTCAAATTTGTTTATTGTCAATTGACTGAAATCATGTCTTTTGCACATGACAAGCTGGATGCGCGCGCGTGGTGGTGTAAAATTGTACAAGAAAAGCAAGCCTTTTCATGAATCTTATTCAGTGCGATAGGTTATCCTTGGAAAGGGGACAAAGGGGTTCTAGCTTGCTCTTTGATGAAGTTTAAAGAGGGGGGGGGTGAAGTGTAAAGAGGGTGCAAAATCAATTTCATTTTTAGATTTTATTCTTTATAGGCGCTGTTGCGAAATGGGTTGGAGAGTTCAATCTTTCTTGAAAAGAAGTGCGTGAACGAGGCCGTGTATTGGGGGGCGTCTGTTTGATTTGAGGCGCTCTCCTATGATATGAGGGGTGTGAGCTAAGACATGGGGAAAACACGTGTGAGGCCATGTGTTTTAAAATAAAGGGCTTGGCTTTTACATGCTGCAGAAGTTTAAAGGAGAGGGTAAGGCTGGATGCGGAGTGTCACAAACGGTTTTTGGGTTTTTACACCTTTATATTCTCTCTAAATGAGATGTCTCTTTTGTTTCAAAAATGACTTAAACAGAGAGGGGTAATATCTCTGCTCTACTTTGGCAGGAAAATAGCTGTAAAACGATGTTATTTGAAGGGGGGATAGAAGGCAAGTCGTTGCAGTATTTTTTGCAATGCGTATTGAATATTCAGGTGAGGGTTTATCCATAGCGTTTTTAAGTTGAAGTGAATCCCATGAAATGGGATTGCAAAAAGAACTTGCCCCGAGAGTTGTTGTTTTTTACAAACAAACATGAGGTTTTAAAATGGGGTTTAAAATCTTTGTTCTTTCAGATTTGGCGAAAAAGTTAATTCTCTTTATCTTATCAAGCAATCTTATTAAGGCAAAAGAAGGTTAAACGGTGCATTGACACTGAGAAAACCGTGATGAAGAACATTCCTTTGGGAGGCCGCGAAGAAGAGGATGAAAAATAAAGACATACACTCTTCTCTCTTATACTGTTGTCACTTTATCATCAGCAGCGGTTGTTGATGCGCAGTACCCGTCTTTGTTTTAAAGAAATATCAGTGTTCTCCCTTAATTTTATGATGGCGCTAATGCTCGTGAGGGTAAGACCCTTATCTTTCAAATGTGTCCTATAAAAGGAGGAGGCGATAAGAACTTGTAGAAGCTGGATGGTTTTGCAATCCTTTGTTGATAGTTTAGCGCTGGTTGTTAGAGTCTTCGTCTTTATTAAGGGGATGGAGAGGCGTAAAAAAACCCTGTTTTTAACAGGGTTTTTTTAATGTTTCATTTTTTTTACAAGACATTAGAATTTATAAGCGATGCCAAGGCGAAAATCATGCATTTTGGCGTTTATTTCAAGTTCATCATTTAAAAATTTCTGTTTCATAAACTCTGAATAACGATATTCTGTACGCATGATCATGCTCTCTGTTATAGCGAAATCAAAGCCAGCACCAGCAGTATAACCAATCATTGTTTTTGTTTTATCGAACACGTCGCTAGATGCAAATACTGTCGAATCTTCTTGCGATTTTGCTAAAAGTGACAGGATATATTGCATCTGTGTGTAGGTAATGCCCCCTGCAATATAAGGCATAAGACGATGGGAAGCAAAACCAAGCCGCGCACGCAGAGCACCAGCCCATTTTTCTTTCAATGTTACACTGGTCACAACAATATCATTATGGTGGGCGAGCATTTCATTCTGGCTATTGGAAGGTTCTATAATAGGAACTCCAGCTGCTTGTAAGGTAGCGTTAATGGAGTCTAATTTATCGAGAATTTTCCTTCTATTGTCCGTTTGGGTGTTTTCCTTCCCCAACCAGACCATATCCGTATCAATACCGACAACAAGGTCATCTCCTAGATCAAGATTAGCACCTGCATAAAAACCGCCTTCAAATCCTGATAGTTCTGGTGATAAATCTCTGTTGACCCAAGCCCATTTTCCTCTCGTTGCTTCTGGCATGTAATTTAAAGTGTTGTTATTGGAAATATATCCAACTTGTCCGCCAAAATAAAAACCAGTCCAAGAAAAAGGCTTAGAAACATTAACCGGTGTGATTTGTGACGATAAACTACTTGGCGCTGAAACATTCGGTTTTGATGGCTGAAAAACTACCGTATCGGCTGCTTGCGCTGTTGAAGCTGTTATAAAAGTGAAAAGAGATAGTGCAATTAAACATTTTGTATTCATAAAAACATCCCCAATTTATTTCAAATACAGAACGCATTATACATGAATTGGTTAAAAAAATCTATATTTAATTATCATTATGAAAAATAAAATACTCTAAAAATCTATAATTTTTCATCATTAAGTGTTTTTTAAACGTGTTTATCTTGTCTTTTTTTCTTATAAGCCTTGATTTTCAAGATTTTTTTGGGGATGTATCCTTTTAAGTGTTCTTTATGTTTTAGAAAACATTATGGCATAATAAATAAACTTTTATCTTGTTAAAAAGATCAGTTTGTAGATAAAAATACTTCTTATTGTTTAATGATAAATACATTATCCATCATAATTATTATTTTTGTGCTTAATATATATGCTTAATAGCAATGTCCTTTGTCTTTAAAAGTGCAGGGTGGGGCCTTTCGATGCTTTTTCTTGGCCAGTTTTTAATATTGTGAAGACTCTTGTATGGCGATAACCTTGGGAATTTAACTTGTATGGCTGATAGCCTTGAGAATTTGAGAAGAAGAGCCCTTTTTTCAATGATTTTTTATCGATATGCCATGCTTACTTGTGATGAGCCAAGCGTATCGTTTGAATGGAATATGAAAAAATAACAAGGGGCACTATGAAGAATAAAAAGGGTGGAAGAGAGAGAGCATTCTTTCATGCGGTTTCTCATTCATATAAAATGATAAACCATTCTTCTTGTTCGTTTCAGCTGTAAGGAGGCTGAGAGCCTAAAGGGCGATTGTTATGGGTAATTTAAAAGAGGGCAGCGCATGAACACAGACTTTGGAGGGGGAAATGGGTAAAGGCTCTATGATGGGCAAGCGCCTCAAATTTATTGCGTGCTATCTTAAAGGATACCTCTTGTGAGGGCACAGATTGTTTTTAGCAAAGCTGAAAGCTTAAGGTTAAAATCGTGCGGGGCGTTGCGTTTTATTCCAGCCGCTGTTCTTTCATTGAACACTCCGCTCTTTGTGCTTCCATAAAAGAGCAAGCTGATACCATCACACACTTCATTATACATTTGGGCTTGCTCTAAAATGTTGTGGATCAACCTTTGGTGCTTCTCGACCGTTCATTGGAGGCATTTTGAGTCCTTTATCTTATACAATTTTATGCCATACCCTCATCTGGCTTGTGAGAGCCAAGCCAGTGTTTTTGATTGATTCAATATAGAACAGATTTGAAATGAGAGAATCCTACAGGATTTGGAGCTCTCAATAAATCAATATCGTTTCTCTTGTTGATCAAAGCTAAAATGTGGATAAGAGCCTGAAATGAACAGTCTTGGTAACCATCATCGGTGCGTGAGAGGGCCCCAATGTTTATGATGATAAAGGTGTTGAAGAAGTTTGCTTCTTTTTTTCTTTATCGGCTTCTTTATTGCGGAGCGATCATCTTTTTGGGATCAACCAGCCGGTCATAATCTTCTCCAGAAACCCCTGCTTTGAGAGCTTCGGTGCGCAAAGTTGTATCATTTTTATGGGCTGCCTTGGCAATTTCAGCGGCTTTTTCATAGCCAATTTCTGGGGCAAGGGCTGTGACTAACATAAGTGAGCGTTCCATGAGCGTGTGAATATGAATGCGATTGGCTCGTAATCCTTGAATGCAATGCATATCAAAAGAACGCATGCAATCTCCCAGAAGGGTGATTGATTGTAAAACGTTATAGCCAATAACAGGTTTATAGACGTTGAGCTCAAAATGCCCCTGACTTGCGGCAAAGGTGACAGTCGTATGATTGCCAAAAACTTGGGCGGCAATCATGGTCATGGCTTCACACTGGGTGGGGTTGACCTTGCCGGGCATAATAGAAGATCCAGGTTCATTTTCAGGTAAGTTGAGTTCGCCTAAGCCAGAACGGGGACCGGAACCTAAAAACCGAATGTCATTGGCAATTTTAAACAGATCTGCGGCTAAGGCATTCAAGCTTCCGTGGAAATGTGCAAGAGCACCATGATGGGCAAGTGCTTCAAATTTATTGTGTGCCGTCTTAAAGGAGATTCCTGTGAGGGTGCTGATGGTTTCTGCAAAGGCAATGTCAAAGCCTTTCGGAGCGTTGAGACCTGTTCCCACAGCTGTTCCACCTTGAGCAAGCATTTGAACATCAGCAAGGGCTGTTTCAATACGACAAAGACTGGATTCCAGCGCAACTCGATAGCCTGAAAATTCTTGGGCAAGTGTTAAGGGGGTGGCATCCTGTGTATGGGTGCGTCCAATTTTGATGATGTCGGCAAATTCTTCTTCTTTTTTCTTGAAAGTGGTAATGAGTGCTTCAAGAATAGGAAAGAGATGTTGGCGTGTTTGCAGCGTGGTGGCAATATGAAGCGCCGTGGGAAAAGAATCGTTGGAGGATTGACTCATATTGACATGGTCATTGGGGTGAACCGGTTTTTTGCTTCCCAATTTGCCCCCTAAAAGCATGCTGGCATGGTTGGCAATCACTTCATTGACATTCATATTGCTTTGTGTTCCTGAGCCTGTTTGCCAAACAGAAAGGGGAAAATGCTCATCAAAAGCGCCAGAAAGAACTTCATCGGCAGCTGTGACAATGGCTTTACCAATCTTGGGAGAAAGTTTGCCTTTATCCATATTGACAAGAGCGGCTGCTTTTTTCACAAGGCTTAAGGCGTAAATGATAGTAAGAGGCTGCTTTTCAATGCCAATATTAAAATTATGCAGAGAACGTTCAGTTTGTGCACCCCAATAACGATCTTGGCGTACCGAAATCGTTCCAAAGCTATCCGTTTCCTGACGTGTTTCAACCATGATAAGATCCTTTTTTGTTCACGGGTTCTTAAAAAAGCTTAATAACGCGAAAGTGCAAGAAGAAGCAAGACGTGGAAGTTTCAATTCATAGAGAAATTATAGAGAGAAATTATTTTATGGCTATCCTTGACATTGAGAAAAGCCGATTTTATATCTTGGATAGTGTTAGCATTCACTTTTGCAGAGTGCTAGCGAGAACTTTCTAAGATTAATGCAATTATGTTCAGTTTTAAGGATTTAAAACATGGCTAATATACAATTCCGCCCACTTCACGACCGTGTCGTTGTTCGTCGGGTTGAATCTGAAAATAAAACCGCTGGTGGGATTATCATTCCTGATACAGCAAAAGAAAAACCACAAGAAGGTGAGGTTATTGCTGTTGGCAATGGCGCTCTTGATGATAACGGAAAGCGCGTGCCTTTAGAAGTAAAAACAGGGGACCGTATTTTGTTTGGAAAATGGTCTGGTACTGAAGTCAAGATTAATGGGGAAGACCTCTTAATCATGAAAGAATCTGACATTATGGGAATTATGGGCTAATTAAAAGCACTCAATTTTCATTGTGTACTATTTTGAAAAAAACTCCAAGGAGAAATTAAATGGCTGCTAAAGAAGTCAAATTTGGTCGTGAAGCGCGTGAGCGTTTGTTGCGCGGTGTCGACATCCTTGCTAATGCGGTTAAGGTGACACTCGGCCCTAAAGGGCGTAATGTGGTGATTGATAAATCATTTGGTGCGCCCCGCATTACAAAAGATGGTGTATCCGTTGCAAAGGAAATCGAACTGGAAGATAAGTTCGAAAATATGGGTGCGCAAATGTTGCGTGAAGTTGCTTCTAAAACCAACGATATTGCTGGGGACGGAACAACAACGGCAACGGTGCTGGGACAGGCTATCGTGCAAGAAGGGGTTAAAGCCGTTGCTGCGGGCATGAACCCTATGGATTTGAAGCGTGGAATTGATGCTGCTGTGGATGAAGTGGTGGCTAACCTTTTCAAAAAAGCCAAAAAAATTCAAACTTCAGCAGAAATTGCACAAGTAGGAACCATTTCCGCAAATGGTGCTGAAGAAATCGGTAAAATGATTGCTGATGCCATGGAAAAAGTTGGTAATGAAGGCGTCATTACCGTGGAAGAAGCTAAAACCGCTGAAACAGAATTGGAAGTGGTGGAAGGAATGCAGTTTGATCGTGGCTACCTTTCTCCTTACTTTGTCACAAATGCTGAGAAAATGGTTGCAGATCTTGATGATCCTTACATTCTTATTCACGAAAAGAAATTGTCTAATCTACAATCCTTGCTTCCAGTTTTGGAGGCGGTTGTCCAGTCTGGCAAACCACTTCTCATTATTGCTGAAGATGTGGAAGGTGAGGCTTTGGCAACGCTTGTTGTGAACAAGTTGCGTGGTGGTTTGAAAATTGCTGCTGTAAAAGCACCTGGATTTGGTGATCGTCGTAAAGCTATGCTTGAAGATATCGCTATCTTGACATCTGGACAGGTGGTTTCTGAAGATGTAGGCATTAAGCTTGAAAATGTCACTTTGGATATGCTGGGTCGTGCAAAGAAAGTGAATATTTCTAAAGAAAACACCACCATTATTGATGGTGCTGGACAGAAGGCTGAAATTACGGCACGCGTTAATCAGATTAAAGCGCAGATTGAAGAAACAACTTCTGATTATGACCGTGAGAAATTGCAAGAAAGACTTGCTAAACTCGCTGGTGGTGTGGCTGTTATCCGTGTGGGTGGCGCGACAGAAGTTGAAGTGAAAGAAAAGAAAGACCGTGTGGATGATGCATTGAATGCAACACGGGCGGCTGTGGAAGAAGGTATTGTTGCTGGTGGTGGTACCGCATTGTTGAGAGCAGCAAATGCGTTGACCGTTAAAGGAAACAATCCTGACCAAGAAGCAGGTATCAATATCGTTCGTCGTGCTCTTCAAGCTCCAGCGCGTCAAATTGCTACCAATGCTGGTGAAGAAGCGGCTATTATTGTGGGCAAGGTGTTAGAAAATAATACTGACACATTTGGTTACAACACTGCAACCGGTGAATTTGGTGATTTGATTGCTTTGGGAATTGTTGATCCTGTTAAGGTGGTCCGTTCTGCTCTGCAGAATGCTGCTTCAATTGCCAGCCTTCTTATTACAACAGAAGCAATGGTTGCTGAAATGCCAAAGAAAGATGCTCCAATGCCTCCAATGCCAGCTGGTGGAATGGGCGGAATGGGCGGAATGGATTTCTAAGCTCTTTTCCCTAGAGAGAATAAAGAAACGGGTCTTTGGGGCCCGTTTTTTTGTTTCTCATCTTCTTGAGAGGCGGGGCACATGAAAAAGAAGACTCTAAAACATCCTATCTTTAATGGTCTTCCTTATGGTCCCCAATATGATATCTATATCACGGCTCTGATGGCTTTATGAGCCGCATGCCATATTTCATCTTCTTCATTTGCGCTTTTCCCCGACTATCCTTGTCCCATTTGTCATTCTTCTTACAAAGTGTACATTCTTACAGCTTGTTTTACAGTTCCACATTTTTACGATTTTAAAAATTTACAGAAAACAGTAGGAGAAAATACATCGCGCTTTCAAATTCATTTCGCGATAGAGCTGCTGAGTGGTACGGTGGGTATGGGCAGTGGTGAAGTATAATGGACTTATAGGGGACGACCTTTATGCATATAGGATTTCTGTTGCTTACTGATGTGTTTATTTATAAAGAAAACTCTTTAAAATGTTTGTCAATTATTCTTGAGGGTATGGATAATGAAAATAAAATTCTCTGTACATCAATATGTTATTTAAAAGGTGCACGTTGGCATGTTGTTTTTCACGATTGTTTTTGTCAGCTTAAGTTGCTTCCTCATGGGCTTTTTTAAGATTTCTTTTCATGCCGATAGAATTAATGCTGCTATAATGCCTGAAAATTCTTTGCATAATAGCATTTGTGAAGCCGTGTAAAGGCGTATGAGACGTGAAAAATCATCAATAAAACCTTCCCGTGTTTGCAAAAAATAACGGAGGGCGTTTTATCTTTTTAAAAGATTGAACACGTCTCATGTTTTATGGTTTATTTTAGAGCTGAATATTCGATTTTTGAGTAAAAATACTTGCTAATGCATCCATGAGACGTGAAAAATCAAGCACTAATAAGAAAATAATGAATATAATCCACTTCGTATAGCGTGACATTACTTTTAGACTTTTATAAGCTATGATGATTTCTTGGAGAAGTTCTTTTTCCTTTTCTGTAAGCTCTGTTTGTTTTTCTGTTTTTTTTCTAGCCATGTTTCCACCCACACAAGCTTTCCCCTTGTTTGTTATGCTTTAAAATATCTCTGGCGAGATTTGAGCTGATGTTCTTGAGATCGTTTTGCTCTAAATAAATGGGCATCCAACCAACGCATGATGAAGGCTCATGGATTGTTTTTATGACGCAACCAGTTGTCAAGAGCAGCGCGCACATCGGCATCACTTTTTTGATTAATTTCATTTTCCACCTCTAGCCGTGTTGTTGATGACTTTAGTATTTTTTCTAGTTGCTTTTGCTGTTCAAGCTTCTTTCCAAGCGTAAAAGCTTTTGTTAAAGCAATAAAAAAAGCGGTCATAGCCGCTCCGGTTATCATTAAATTTTTTTTCAGCCACCCTATCATAAACGTTGCTCCCGAGAGCGTTTTGCCACAAAGAAAATACCAAAACAGGCGGCTAAAACCATGATGGTTGCCAAAGCCCATTGGATGGGACCATTGCCGGCCAATAAGCCTCCAAGTCCAGAAAAAGAACCAATAATGGGGGTGAGGGCTTCTGCTTTGAGAAAACCCATCGGTGCTTTTGTTTCAACAGTTTGATAATTGGGAGAAACATAAGCCCCTTTTGCCCATAATCCCGCTTCTGCTGCACGACGGTGGACAAGACCGTAAAGACGTTTTCCCCTCGCTTTGGTCCACTTTTGTAATTCAGAAGGGATGGCTTCATATTCGCTGTTATTGAGTTTTTTGAGCAGAGTTGACTTGCAAAAAGCCGCTATGCCTACATTATAGCAAAACGATACCAGCGCGGCGAATTGTTCATCTGTTAAAGAAACCGTCACATTTTTTTCAACCGCATTCTCAAATTGTCTTAAATCTTGAGAAAGAACTTCTTCGGCTTGTTTTTCTGTGATGATCATGCCCTTGTAAACAAACGGTTTGCCAGCCGTGCTGGTATGACCATAGCCGATTGTCCAAACTCCTATGGCATCTTTATAGGCTTGTAAACGCAATCCTTCCCATTGTTTAATGAGTGCAAGCCCTTCTGATGATATTTTTCTCATTTGCTTCTCCATAAAATAAAGTCTCACAGTTATGTGAGGCTGGTCGACAGATTAAAAATGAATTTTTTCACGCTTCA
Organism: Bartonella gabonensis; assembly: GCF_903679515.1. Lineage (GTDB taxonomy): Bacteria > Pseudomonadota > Alphaproteobacteria > Rhizobiales > Rhizobiaceae > Bartonella > Bartonella gabonensis. The sequence goes on along the minus strand of NZ_CAHOYM010000017.1, from coordinate 14,225 downwards.
AAAATAGAAGAGACGTAAAACTTTGATGAAATAAAAAGGTTAATCATGGTATCTCCAGTGGATATCCCAAGGGGATTTCTACTGGAGATATTCCAAGTGGGGGAATGGTTGGTGGTATTTGCCTTTGGCAGATGGTTTGGTTTTTATCTTGAGGTTTCCTCCGTATGCTGGTTTTTTTTGATGGCGTTTTGTGGGGGCGGGAAGCTGTTGGGCTGATGGACGATAAGCGTGCTTCATCGCGATTTTGTTTGACCGTATGGCATGAAGGCGCTTATAAGATAAAGCGATACGTTGACAAAAACAGCCGTGGGTATAGGCTTTGATTGAAATTGAAAAGCATTCAATATTTTAATTTTATCGATCCAGCGTTTCGCATATCCAAATAGGGGCATTGTAAACAAGACTTTGGGTGAACACGACTTTGGGCGAGAAAAGAAGCTTTGGAATTTTGATACAGTTTTAAGAGGAACCGCTCTGCTTGAGAGCAATTTGAGCCGTAAAGCAGTGTTGTTTTGTTCTTTATGAGGGGGATATGGGAAAAAAGTCTTCAATTACATCATCAAAGATTTGTATTCCTTGATCCTTTTTTGGTGTGGGGAAACAGAGACGATTTTTTCCTCTTTTTCATTTAAGTTTTTTTCAAATCTTTCGGTTAAAGTTTCACCTTTTTTGTTGACTTTTTCATGCGCTGCTTCTGGATTGGCTTTTAAATATTGTTCTAGATGTCTTCTCCCCTGTGCGTGTTTATAAAAACTGGTTGGAAGATAGGTATCCAACTTTTCAATCGGTAAAGGAGCATTTGGTTCACATAATACACCTTGAACATTATCTTGGTGCACTCTTGTTAATTTATCAGATTCAAGATGAAGCTTTTTGGCGAGGCTCAAACTAAAAATCCCGCATTCAGAAGAGCTTCGCTGAATATCCATTTCAGCCATGGCAAAAGAATAAGGAGGTAGTTGAAGACTTGCAAGGGTTTGATCGATTTTTATCCCTAGTCTACAAGCAGTGATATTATGGAATGTTGTCGGTTCAAACATGATGAAAGAGAGTTTGTCATCAACCGTTTGATGATCAACAACCGCAAAATGAATTCTGCTCCCTATGTTGACGATAAATCGAGAAGATTTTGCGCCGCTTTTGATTGTTTCTTTTATGGCGTGGGTAAGATCTTCTGCTGTAAGAGCTAATTTCAGATTCATTTCCGGATATTTGTGATTTGCTTTTTCGACGAGAGCAGGCATGAGCCTAATATCGGTATCTCCACAATAAGTATTGAGCCAACGGCCTGTGACGAGATCATCTTCTAAGCCAGCAATAATCGCTTTTAATTCTTCAGAATGAGGGGCGACATTTTCTTCTTCTTTTTGAAGGGAAGTTTGCACTAAACGGGCAATAAGGCTTTCTAAGGATTTATTCGGATCTTCTTGTGCACTTGCCCCTTCTTGTGTTGGTGATAAACGAGTAGAATCGTCTTTTGAAGCTTGTGGTTTCATCATATTAACCTTTCTCTTGATAATCGATCGGCAATTTTTACTTTCTTACATTCTGACCAAATGATGTTTTGAAAGAAAGCTTTTGTCTCTTGAAAATGCAGAAAAAATCATTTTTCAGCGGCTTTTATAAGAAAATTCTGGCGGAGCTTTTCAAAACTCTGGCGGGCTTTTTCTTTCTTCAAAGTCTTAAAATACAAGCTTTAAAAAGGGGCTTATTTTGAGAGAATAATAACGGTTTCTCTTTAAGAGGCACATTTTGTTTTACAAACAGAAAAGCCGCCTTGCTTGAGAGCAATTTTAACCGTAAAGCAGCATTGCCTCGTTCTTTATAAAGAAAAATATGGAAAAAAGTCTTCAATTACATCATCAGAGATTTGTATTCCGTTGCTCTTTTCCTATGTTGTGAAATTGAGACCATTTTTCTCTCTGTGGCTACTAAGCTTCTTTCAAATCTTTCGGCAAGCGTTTCACCTTTTTTGTTGACTGTTTCATGGGCTGCTTCTGGATTTGATTTTAGATATTCTCCAAGACGTCTTCTCCCTTGCACGTGTTTGTATAAACGAGCGGGAAGATAGGGATCTAACTTTTCAGCCGGTAAAGGTGTGCCACGTTCACATACTATGCCTTTAATATTATCTTGGTGCAGTCTTTCTAATTTTTGAGATTCAAGGTAAAGCTTTTTGGCAAGGCTTAAGCTAAACATTCCACATTCAGAGGAACTGCGTTGAATATTCATTTCCGCCGTGGCAAAATGAATAGGAGGAAATTGCTGATATTCAAGGGATTGCCGTGTCCTTAATGCGAGTAATGCCGGAAGCGTGTCTCGCAGTGAGGTCGGCTCTAAAAAAATCAAAGATGTTTTGCCATCAACCGTTTGATGGTCAACAACCGCAAAATGAATGCCCCTATCTTGCGCATTAACAATAAATCTGGAAGATTTGATACCTTTCTCGAGTGTTTCTTTGAGCGCAAGGGCAAAGCCTTCAGGGGGGATTGTCAGTTTAAGATTCATCTCTGGATATTTACGGTTTGCCTGTTCTACTAAAGCCGGCATCATGTAAAGATCTAAAATATCATAATAATTTTTGATCCAACTTCCATCGGCATTATGCTTTTCTAAGCCTGCAATGATATCTCTTAATTCCGCACGGTTGAAGGGGGTATTTTGTATTTTTTCGATATTGAGCCGTTCTAAATGTGACGCAAGATTTTCTAAGGACGCATCTGCGCTCGGATCTTCTGGTGCACTTGCCCCTTCTTGTGTTGGTGAGTAACGAGGGGAGGCGTCTTTTGAAGCTTGTGGTTTCATCATCTTAACCTTTCTTTTGATGATCGATCGGCAATATTATTTTCTTACATTTTGACCAAATGATGTTGTGAAAAAAGCCTTTGTCTCTTGAAAATTAAGGAAGAAATCACCTTTCAACTGTTTTTATAAAAAGATTTTTGAAACCAGAATCTTTCCTCGTTTTAAAAAATCTGCATATTTTTTACAGCTGTAAAATCTGTAAAAATTGGAGTGAATTTGAGGGATTGTGCAACGTAAGTTATTTCCATCTCATAGCTCATTTCAATGAAGAGATGACAGCCTTTTTTCAATAGTTCTCCGTGTGAAAAAATAACATTATCTACAATCGGCATTTAGCAACAAGGCCTATTTTTTAAAAAGCATGCCCTTTAGATTTTTTCCCCAAAAAAGATCGTCTTCAGCTTCTGCTATCAATTATCTTGCTATGCTGAAAAATACAGTTATGCTCTAAAAGACTGTCCTTTGAGGTGTTGTGATATACGGCAAGCCTTCTTGATATGTTTTTAGTATTTTTTAAGGGCGTGGGGGCTCTTTTTAAGTTTGTTTATGACGCATAACATGGGAAAACTTTAAGGGGCAAGGTTTGTGGATCCCAAGTACATCTTGGCTTGAAAAGCGTCGTTTCTTTGGGTTTAAAAGCCTTATCCTTTGTGGAGTCTGTGGGCTCAAAATGAACTGTATGTCAACAGAAACAGTTGTGTTCATCTTATTGCTGTTTGTATCTTGCGCATTATTTTTGTGGGGGTGTTTTATAAGAGGGGCGTGAACCCTGTTTTCTCTGAATATCTCAAAAGACTGGTTTGGGTGAGGCAAAAGAAAGATCATTAAAAAAAGACGAAAGACACTCTCAAACAATTAATTTTTGAAGTAAACTTTTAAACCCTTCAAACAGTAAAACCTCATACAATATCATACATTGTTATAAAATACACAATTTTATAACACCATACACATTTAATGATGAAATCTAGACGCAAACACCCCTCTACCGCACCTATCATTAAATACGATTTTTCATCTTCTGTCAACAGAAAAACAATTATTTTTCCTTTTTTATCGCGGAAACAAATCTGTACAAAAAGCGCATTGATTGGGTGTATCTGGCAAAATATGTTGTCTTCTATGGGAAAGTTTTTTGATGCGGCAAAGTAATGTTTTTTTGAGAAAGGTGTATGAGGGGAGAGGCTTGTTAAAACAGAGAGGGCAATGAGGGCGGTTGTCTTATTATGGTCCGTATTGTCTTGTTATGGGGCGTATGTTTCTTGGGAACGGTTGTGATGTGTTTTTAGGATGTGGGGGCTTTTTAGGCTTGTTTGTTAGGTCTAAAAATTTGGGATGAAAGGATGAGCTCTCTGTGGATTTCAAGTGCAGCTTGGCTGAAGAGGGGCGCTTTACAAACGGGCGTGTAGGTTATCGAACTTTGCTCTTTGTAAGGGGGACAACGAGGGGTGTTTTTAGCGAATGCTCTTTTGGCTGGAACAGTCAAAATGTTTATACAGGGCATCAAGAATAAGGCGCAGTGAGCCAACAAGGTGTGGCAGTGGCTGATCTTCACTAACAAGATATTGTAATGCCGCATGAAAATTGTGTTGACGATGCAGATATTGTGCTTCTTTAATCGCTTCTTGCATCGCTTCATAGTGTTGTGTTGCTCTTTCAACCCATTGCTTTTTTGCTTTCTCATCAGATGTGCTATGCTTAAAGCCGTCATAATAGCCGTTTGGTAAACCTTTGGCACATAAAAAGTCGTTTCTGATTTGCAAGTATTGTTGCGCTGTATCATATTGCTCTTTACTGATGCCGGATGGATCTCCTTTATAGCCAAGCAAACAAAGGCGCCCAATATAGGTTCCCACAAGTGGATTTTTCGCTTCTTCAAGGCTTAAACCAAAGCGTTTTGCACGCATTTCAATTGCTGTTTGAGGTGCCGATTTGCGAGAGCCTTTGGCACGGGAAATACGGCTATTGGGCTCTCTGAGTTTGCCTGTTATTTTCGGTCTTCCGCGTTTTTTACCTATTTTCATGAACTTACCATTTGAATGAAATAAACTATCTGCTGTTTGGGGACAGGGATTGTAAAAAACACTTGGAGATAATACTGGCGAGGGAGAGAAAAATATTGGGAGAGAAAATATTGTGCGGCTATGAGCTGTTGCAGAGCAAAAAAACAAAGTCCTGAAGCGTAAAGAACAGCAATGTTGTGGCGTAAAAAAATATCTTTAAGATATTTTCTAGCATTTTTATTGTATCCCCCATCATGCTTATCTTTATCTTTTGCGTATCAATAGCCAATGATTTGCTGTCTATAGATTTCTCAACGTCTCTGGAAAAAGTGAAAAAAATTTTGTCAAATGTGACAAAACGTGAATGAGAAAATAAAGCTCTCTGTGGTTGTCTCCCCTGATTTTCTCATAAGCTGTTTGGCTTTTTTCTTACGAGCACTTTGTAGAAATTTTTCAATTCTTCCTTTGAAAAGGCATTGGTTTACTCTTGGGTTTTCTTATTGGGGGGGGAGGTTTTTGTTCTTGAACGATGGATCAAGATGCCTGATTTCCATCGTGCTGTTTAAGCCTATCTTATTCTTTTTATAATCCTTTATAAAGGATATTTTAGACGATGAAGGGGAAGTGAACAATGTAAAACAAACTTATCCACTCTTATCATTATAGCATAAAATGCTCTCTATTTTCAATTAAAATATCGTTTGTTGGCTCAAAATAAATTGTGAAGGATCAAATGATCTGGTTTTTTTGCTGCCCTTATATCTCCTTTATAAAGTATAGAAATTCTTTTGCTGTTTGGGGGATGAGTATGAAAAGGGAGGATATCGTTTTAATGGCGTGATGCAATATCCAAAGAAGCTTTATAAGAAGATTCCTAAAGGGTGTTTATGAAGAGAGGCTTTTATAAAGCTGGAGGACTTGAGAGATATGAGATATTTCTTCTTAATTGAATAAATTTAAAAATGAGAAAAATTTTTAGAATGCTGTCAGTACATTGGGGGGCTTATTGTCTCATGTTTTTGTTGCTTTTGTTCCTTTATGGGGGCGTGCTCCTTCCAAACAGAGCGCTCCAAATCCAATACCCTAAAACCACATACCTTGGCACTGCTCATTTACGGATTTGTTTGAAAGAGGCATGTTTTTAAAGTTTTTGAGCCCAATTTCGTGACGGTGTCCGTGAAGGATAAAAGGAGCTCTTTGATGAAGAGTATAAAACTTCCTATGCCGTCTCTACCATGTCCTCTCATCTTTAGGTTTCATAAAAAGAGTAAGCCGACACTTCCTTTAAATTTGCTACCCCTCCCTCATTTTACCGCTTTTGGAACTCTTTATGAAAAGGATATATCTTTACTTGTATTCTCACGCTACCCATAAGCTCTCTCTACTCGTTATGGGTAAGAGAAATTATTGGGGTTGATTGACTATGGAACAGATTTAAAACGGGATAATCTTACGCTCCCCATGGGTTCTCATTTAGCCTGTAAAATAGTGAACACTTTTTATCAATCAAGGTGTTGTCCGTTTCTTGACCTTTGCTGTATCTTTAAAGGATTGTTGAGGCGGGGTTAAAGCGGTGGCATTCAACCGGCATTGTTGAAAATGACTGGGGTTATCCGTACGGTTTGAGGGAAGGGGGAGCTGTAAAATTTCCACAGAGGATGTTTTTTTAATTGAATAGTTTTGCTTGTTGGGGGGCTAGAAACAGTGTCCTTTAGGGTTGAGTGATCAATCAAGAGGGAAAAGAGGTGTTTGGATTTATAAGTGTTGAGAGCGTGTTTGTTGTCAGGTATTTAAGAAATTTAAAAACATTTAATAAGGAATGATTAGTGCTTTCTTTATGGTAAAAAGAGTGCTAAAGAGCCGCACCACGCTGGACCGTGTGTTATCAAATATTGAAGCGTGGGTATTTAAGATGTGAGGGGCTATTCGTATGATCAGAGAACAATCACAACAGCCATCTAGCTGTAAGGGGAAGGCTTTTGTCTCACAGTCCGTGTTGGATCAATCGGCCGCTTTTAAAAAGCAGATGGTTCTCTCCACAAAGGATTATGTCATCATTTTTTGCTTGGCTATCCTCTTATTGGTGCTTTTTGCTGCGACTGTCTATATGAAGCCTTGGGAAATTTTTCAAATTTCTAAAGAACAGCTGCAAGAAATGCAGCAACAAAATTTTCAAGAAGCGATGCGAGAAAGTCTTAAAAATCCTATCATTGAACAATTGCCTGATGGGGAGTGGAAGAGTGTTTGGACTTTTGTATGTTTTATCCCGTCAATGATTTTTGGTAGTCTTTTTGTGTTTTTTTCCACTCTTTTCTATTTTTCTTGCCATGGTGAAACGGGATGTGAAGGAAATGATGCAGCAATGGGAAACAGTGTCAGAGCAGCAACCTTTCGATAACCAATCTCTCAACACAAGACTATAGGGGGGAACGTGTGAGCACTTCTTTAATCATTGGATGGTTGATAGGCCTAGGGGGCACTATCTTTATTTGTGTTGCATTGCTTTCGGTACTCTTTTCTACCGCGAAGATTGTCTTGGCACTTTAATTATTCTTTGATAAAATGGACAGTCTTGTTATTGAAAATGCGGCGAAAACTCAAAAAGAGTGCAATGCAGAATTTAGAGCATTATCAGACAGAGGGTAGAGGACAGAATACAGCTCTTGCAACACCTTTCAGTGCTCTTTCTTTTAAAAAATCTTTGGAACTTTCAAGAGAAGAGTATCGAATGCTTTTTTCGATCACTTTCGTTATGTTGGTGCTTTTCGTAGGTTTTATCGCTTTTGCGGCGTTTCTCCCAAAATCTGCGATTTTTTTGCACAATCATGCGCCTCTATTGCTTTACGTTATTGACTTTGTCGTGCAGCTGCTGTTTTGGGTCTGGTCGTGTATTGTGGTGGCTTTGCCTATCGTTTTAATTCTCTATAGTCTCCTTCAGTGTGGCGTGAAAAAAACAGTGAAGAAATTAGAAACATTTGCTTGAGCAGAAAGTAAAAATGATGATTTCATTTCAAGGCAATAGAGAAAAAAAGAGTGTTATGATGAAATATTTGGCTCTTTTAGGGATCATCATCATTACCATTTTAATGTTTATGGTCATTATCAGGCTTCCTTACCTGTTGGTCAAGCATATGAGGGTGTCCTTTAAACTCGCTCAAGAATTGAAAAAGAATACGACGCAACAAAAGCAAGCCATACAACAGTTGCGCAATGACTGCGAAGAAATGAAAAGACAGAATCTTGCACATAAGACCCTTGATGCAAAAATGCGCTTGCTTGATTTTAAAGAGTCTCTGCTCCTTTATGCAAAAGAATGGAAAATAATCTTTTTTGTCTTTATTCTTATTTTTCTTCTACAAATTACTTTTTCTAACATAAATTTGGTATGGTGGAAGAGTGATAGCATTGTCTTTATCATGCTGATCTTGAACTTGATATGGTTAGGAATTCTGCTCGTTGTTCCCATCATTGCAATGATGAGCATAAAATTAACCAGAAAATTAAAAGAAACGCTTCCAAAGTTGGATGAAGCGATCAAACAGCGCGATCAGGCAATCCGTATGCAGAATGCACAAAATGAAAAATAGCAGGGGGAGATAAAATGACCATTAGTCTTATAACATTAATCATCTATTCTGTTATTTACGTTCTTAAATGCCTTAGTATGGGTGCCCATTGTTGTCATTTATTATCGGTTTATCAAGCGTGCGCGGCTTTATTGCCGCGTGAAAAAAGAGCTGAAATGTGTGCTGAATGAACGCGATAGTACATTAAAACAGATTTCCCAAAAATGAAAAGTGGCAGCGTGTTTGATAAAGAGCAACTTTCTCTTGTTTGGGCTGACTATAAAAGAATATTCACTCTTTCGATCGTCATGGTGACATTTCCGACAGTGATCGCTGTTATCGTGAAGATATGGAAGGGTAAGGACTTATTTTCTATGTCTATATTAGAGCCACTGGCATGGATTCTTGCCTGTACTTTTTTATTCTTACCCATTGTTTTTATCATGCTGTTTATCGTAACCCATCAATTGAAGAAAATGATCTGGCACCTGGAAGAAAAGGTTGAGCAGAAAAAAGCTTCGATAATCTTTTATCATGAAAATGAAGGAGAAAAATGAAGAGGGGGGGCTTTGACTTTTCTTTAAGAAAGAAGGGGTCTTTAAGAAAGAAGGGGCTTAATTTCGGAAAATAAAAAGCACTCAGAATTTTAGAGCCAAAGCTTCACAATTGGGCAATCGTGAAATAGAAAGTGGGCAATCGTGTGAATAGATTAAGTTTTAGATCAATGAGGGATAAACAATGAAGCACAATGGGGGGAATTCAATATCGGATCAGGAGTCACGGGCTTTTTCTTTGGAAAAAGCATTTCTAACAAGAAAAAATTATAAAGTCATCTTTTGTATGACGTTCATTCTTGCAGCTTTAAGAACGGCTCTCTTCATCCCATTGCTGCTTGGGTGGAAGTTGACAGGGTGGGAAGCCGATGTTGCGGCTGTTCTCTTTTTTATCCTGCTGTTTATATTAGATTTAATTTTTATATTGATCCCTATTGTTTTTGTTGTCCGTATTATTTTTACGTATTTGTTGAAAAAAAGATTGCTCAGTTGGAGCAAACAATTTGGAAGCGGATAGCGGCGTCGTATCGACAAACAAGCGCATAAAGGAGAGGGGAAAATGAGAGATATAGATATCGTTGTCCTATTCTCATGGGGTTCAGGCTTGCTTCTCTTCACGCTGCTTTCTGCTGTGTGTATGATTTTTATTTGGGCATTGTATTATTCTACTTTCAAGCGCGTGAGATTATATTGCCAAGTGACAAAAGAATTAAGGCGCGTTCTTGAACAATCGGTTGCCTTTGAGACGCTTGGGGAAACAGCAATGATGAAGCCGTCATTTGAAGAAAAAGAGTTTAAGGCATTTTCTTTTTCTGATGAGGAAATTGTCACGATGGAAAGTGCAACGGCGCTTTTAAAGAGTTGGGGGGAAGGATAGAAATTGACGAAAAAGGGGATCATTTGGCAACCTTCTTTTTACCAGATCGTGAAGTACAGTTTCTTTATAATGCTGAGAAAGAGTATCCGCAATTTGATTGTGCCATTGCGGTGGTTTCTGGTATTCATGCGGCAGCTTGCCAAACCATAGATCCTTATAATTCTGGAGGCTTGATTGCTCTCGAATTGAGTTTTGATCTGAAGGGATTGGAAATTTTTGAAGAAAAGGTAAGCGCGGGGTGTTTACGCTATGCACTTGAGAAAACTTTAGAAAAGGCCATGGGCAATGTTGATCTTGGCGATATGCTTCGCTCTCAATATCGCACCCTTCCTTGAGAACTCAAAGTTGCTGATCCTCGGTTAACGCTTTATTCGCTGCGCTATCTTGCCGTTCTAGCCTTGCTGGGTGATGTTGAAATTTTACATGCTTATCACAAAAGCTTTATGGAAGGTGAGAGACTGGGTTTTGAGACAAGCATTAAAGAAGAACATCTGGAACGCGCGATAGTGATCGCTCAAGCAGTAGAAAAGGCAAAGCAGCCTAGTTACGATTTACTTCAACAGGCGGCAAAGACTTATTCCGTCGAGGTGGAGAGTTATGACTATTTTAGAGCGACAGATCCAAATTTGTGCAATAGAAGACGCTTTGTTTACGAAAATTTGATCGAGGAGAAGCGAGAAGAATTAAGACAACAGGGATATACGGTTTATGAAAAGGATACGATTTGTGAGGTTGATGGAAAAAAAGCTCGTCCGCATATTCTTTATATCAAGGACGGGGAAGTAAGATATATGGATGTAGAAATTGGGATTGATGAAAAAAATTATTGAGAAAAATAAATAGTTTAGATAAATTAAAGAGCGCTTGAACCTTAAAATAGCGCGTAAAAATAAAAAAACAGAGGGAATCAATGCAGGAGAAAAACGTAACAGTTGAAGAGACTTTCTTTTCATTTAAAAAATCTACAGTATCTTCAGGGATAAGCTATAAAGGGGAGAAAGGTATAAAATGATTGGGCGATCCTTTTTTATCATGTTTTGCACAATGTTTTACACGGGCCTTATCATGATGGCTTTAGAAATCCCTGCGGGTGCGAAACCTTTGGTAGAGCCGTTGCAGTGGACAAGATGGGAGGAAATTGGTTCTCTTATTTTTCTGTTACCGGTATTGATTTGGTTTTGTATTCTGACTCCGCTTCCAATCCTTTGGGGGCTTCGTCATTTTAAAGAGCGCAAATTGGAAAAAATAAGACAAAAACTGGAAGAAGAAACAAAGTTGCTAAAGATCAATCGGTGAGATGATGGCCATGAGAAAAGAGGTGGTTGCACTTTTTATTTTTTTTCTGCCGTTGGGCTGTTTTTTTGTAGAGACCGTGATGGTTTTTGCCATTTTTGTCAATATGATCATTGTGGCGTCTTATTATTGTTTAATCAAGCGGTTGAGGCTCATTTTCAAAGTGAAGAAGCAGAGACGTTTGATAAAAGAACAGCCGCAGCATTTTTGTTTCTCTAAAAAAAGCCTTAAAGAGGTCGTGCAGCAAAATTTAGCGCTGGACACAAAGATAAGTTCTCATTCGTTAAAAAAATGGCTCTCTTTTTCCAATAAAGATTATGTCATCCACGCATGCCTCTCTTTCATCCTTATGGTTTTCAAAGTTTATGTCTATGTGACTTTTTATAACCAGGTGAATGTTGATATGGATGAAAAGAGATTTATCTCTATGTCCATTTTCTTTTTTTATTTTGTTGTTTTATTGATATGTATTTTGGCATCAGTTCCTGTTATTGTCATCCTTCGTGAAATTTTAACCTCACGGCTAAAAAAGAAGATTCAGCAATTGGAAGAAGTGACTAAAGCACCCCAATCGATCAATTTATAAAAGGGAGAAGATAAAATGCATAACGAGATGGCAGCAGCTGCCACGGTGTTTTTGATGATTCTGCTGGGGGGCTTTTTGATTTGTTTTTAACAATACCCATTGTGGCCCTGTATATTTCTTTTATCAAGCGTTTGATATCGTATTATAAGGTTACGCGGCAATTAAACGCAGCGCTGAAAAAGTGCGTATAGGACTCATGGCATGGAGGCATTCTTTTAGATCATACCATTGCTTCATGGTTTTGAGGGGCCGTAAGGGGTATGGTGCCATACGTTGTTGATTTCATTTTACGTTTGCCTTTGTTTGAAGGGGGATGATCAATAGTCTTCTGATGATTATTAGCTCGTTGCTGTTTTCTGTGAATAAGCAAAATCGTAAAAACGTGTAACTGTATGTTAGGGGTGTGTGCTTGGTCAAGAGTATGCCGAATGTGGGAATGTGGTTGGATAAAAAGGGCGCGAATAGATGGGTAGAGGTTGCAAGTGTGGGGGCGTAAAGGTTGAAAATGTGTGGGGGAAATTTGGGGAAAGTCGTGTGTGGAGGGTGAGGTTTGAGGAGGGGGTGAGGGGCACTGAAGAGATAAGGAAGATAAGGGGCATATGCGGTGCTGTCTGCTTCTTTTATCAAATGTTTTTTACTATAAGGCGGTCCCGTTGCAATAAGACGCAGCAATGAAAAAGTGCGTATAGGACTCATGGCATGGAGGCACCCTTTTAGATCATACCATTACTTTATGGTTTTGAGGGAGATCCTGTTTTTCTTATAACAAATAATGTTTGCCTTTGTTTGAAGGGAGATGATCAATAGTCTTCTGATGTTTATCAGCTCTCTCATGTTTTCTGTGAATACGTAAAATCGTAAAAGCGTTAAACTGTTAGCTCAAGGGGGTGTGTGCTTGGTTCAGAAAAAGTAGAGATTGATTATAAGTTTTGTTTCATCATATGATTTTTTATAGCCTCTAGGATTTGTTGGCTTATTTCCTGATGGGTAAGCCAGCGTGAGCCTTTTGACGTTGTCTTTTGTCCTAATTTGATGGATATGAAATCAACCTTATTTTTGCGCGCGCATTCCGTTATCATTTGATCATGAGTGTTGGAACCAAAAACATGAAGAATACAGGGTGGTTTAGGAAAAAGAGCTAATTGTTCAATTAAGGCGCAAGAAAAGGCAAAGGCTGACGAATGAAGCCATAATATACAATATTTTAGACCATGCCATTGGCTCACGGCTTCTAAAAATTGTGCCTTTGACGTTGCACAATCATAATCTAAGGGTACGCACAACTGTTTTTTTGGAATGCCTCAAGCTGGATTTTATGGGAAAGAAAGCGTCCCGCTATAATCACTTCTTTGGGCTCTAGTGATTGACACAAAGGAGCAAGCATCCCCCTACCACTAAATAACGATAGTGCGTATCTTTTTTTTCATGTCCCCCCCCTTTGCTTTAAACGCGTTGCTTTAAAAATATACAGATTTCATTAGAAATTAACAACGGGTTTGTATTTCTTCACTTATAACTTTCCAAGTACGACCTTCATCATCCGAGGTAAAATCCTCTTTGGAAGAGGCTATTTGACATTAACGTGCCGTAACCATAAGGCGTGCGCACTGACCTGCAATAAATGCGCACACGGTTGTGCACATTTTGGATTGTGCTTCCATGAAAGATCAGTCCAACTGGTTTATTTAAAAAAGCATTATAGGTCAAATGATCAAGAGCATTTTTAAAAACACCTGAATAAGATCCTTGATAAAGGGGACTTGCCAGAATAATCCCCTTGAGCGGCGGCGATGGTTTTTACAAACTGACGGAACACAGCATTTGAATGAGCCTCAGTTTGATGATGATCATCTGGGTCTGCTATCGGATAAGGGGATGGAACGAAAATCAATCCAATGAGGTGATACTTTCCGTTTTACAAGGCAATCCGCTAAATAACGGGCTAAAGTTCTTGTTAATGAAGGGGTACGCACAGTCCCTAAAATAATCGCTATATTCAAGAGAATCTCCTTTTTTCCCAAAAAAAGTCTCACACAAAGCGTATATGTAAGGATTGTCAATAAATAACACATATCACTCTGCTGTCTATAAAGAGCAATTGTGATTGTATTGCATGGTTGTCGCAATCAATTCACTTTAACAAGTATTGTTGACAAAATAACCTTAAAACTTTGAAAGAAATGTTAGCGCTTTTATTCATGCTAAACGGCTCTCTTTCAAGAAGAGCTGTTGTCTTAGAGTCGCTACATTTATTCTTGGTCTACAAGATTCTCAATGAAAATGGACGCGTTCTATTTTGAACGATCATTTCCCCTTTTTAAGTTGAATGAGCGTTCGTTAAAATTTTCTCATGGTACATTTTTTTAGATTGAATTTTTTAAATTGCATAAATCTCTTTCTTGCATGTCATAAAGCTGGGTTAGGAGGAAATGATTGAGAAAAGAATAAAAGTACTTTTGATGAATATTCTCAAAAGGGGTGTTATGGCCGCAGCGGCGGTGTGGGGAGGTTGTAGCTGTGTGTGGGGTAGCTGTGTGTGGG
>NZ_CAHOYM010000016.1 GCF_903679515.1 Bartonella gabonensis | reverse complement strand
TTGAGATCAGCACAAAACTGTTTTGAGAAAGAAAGCGTATGATCATAAGCTTTATCAAAAAAGGCTTGTTTCCCCAGCAAGCCAATTCTTCTAAGCGCTTGTATGATCTCTCTAAAAGAGCAACCAGCATAACAAGTGAGTAAAAGGGGCCCATCATGTCCATTAGAAAGAGATAAGCTAGGCAATTGATCATCATGAGCAGGGCAACGGGCAAGTCCATAATCCCCATGCCAAACTCCACGTAATGCACAAGTAATTTTTTGAGCTGTTGTATGCAATGCATAAGCATTGCTTGTTGTAGCATTTGTAAAATGCATAAAATCCCTTCCTGCTACTTGCATTACAGGACAGATTCTGTTATTTCGGGATTTGCGAAACTCGAAATACTTTGTCTGTCCTATAAGTAAGGCGAAGTTTTCTTTAGGCGGCGTCGTTGCCACGTTGGTTTTTTGCCTTTTCGATTACATCGTCAAGGTCAGATTGTAACCAACGCGCTAAGAAGCCAATCTTTAAAGGCTTTGGTACCGAGCCATCAGCGACCCGCCGCCAAAGTGTTGAAACACTTATATTAAGTATTTTTGCACTCTCACGCACCGTGAGAAGTGGTTCATTTGGAATCATGAAGTCCCCTCTCTATGTAAATGATCGAATCAGCATTGATTTACTATATATAAATAGCAATTCGTAGCAAACTTTTCCAGCAAAAAAACAATATCTTGTGACTTTTTATTCAAGAGGAGCCATAATTTGTGATTATATTATCCGTTATGGATTAAATGTGAAAAAGAGTTAGAGCTATCCACAACTATTGTTTTGACCAGTGACATAAGCCGCCCATTTATCCATATAGATACGACGCTGTTCTAAATAATCAGTCCGACGATAGGCACGCTCCACTTTCCCCCCAACCGTATGACCTAGAATGGTTTCTGCGACTTCATAAGGGGCATCGGTTGTTTCTGCGAGCCAATCACGTAAACTAGAGCGAAAACCATGGGTGCAGGCTTCAAGTCCAGCGCGTTTCATGTAGTGTGACATACATTTCTCAGCAAGGGGACCTCGACCAGTTGCAGAAAAAAAGAAATCATTGCGAGATAAAAGGCGCGCTTGTTTTAAGATTTCTAATGCTTCAGATGATAGAGGCACGCGAAATTCTTTTGTAGCATCACGCCTTCCTTTCATATTCTCAGCAGGAATAGTCCATATATTCCCCTCAACTTGATCCTTATGAATATAACGCAAAGGATTGGTACGAACGCCTGTCAGAATAAGCAAACGTAAAGCCAGTTGTGTTATGGTTGATGCTTCACAAAGTGTTTTATAAAAAGCCGGCACATCTTTCCAATCCATTGCTGGTCTATTAGTGACCTTATGACGCTGTTTACCTAAGAGAGCGCGTGCTTTTTCTGTTGCTTGTAAATCAACATCCAATCCTAATGCAGCCGCATGTTTGAGACAAAGATTGAGACGGTTTAGTGCTTTACGAGCTGTATCAGCTTTTATATGCCATATGGGAGCAAGTACATTGCGTATCTCTGTTTGCGTAATCTCTGAAATGGGAATACAGCCTAATTTGGGGAGAACATAAAGTTGTAAAGGTAGAAACCAGTTCCCAGCCTTGCCGTCACCTTCTAATTCAGCTTTACGACTTTCAAAAGCATCTAAGGCAATGTCTTTTAGATAATGGAGGTTACTTATTGCCTCACGCTTTTGTTTCTCACGTTCTTTAATGGGGTCACGCCCTTCACGAAGAACAGAGCGCCACCCCGTTGCTAATTCACGGGCTTGTTTTAAAGAGACATGTCTTAAAGCACCCAAGCCCATTTCACGGCGCCGCCCGTGAATGGTATAACGATAAAGCCATTGAGCACCTCCATCTTTACGCTTATGAAGAAGCAAGCCGGCACCATCATTATATTTGCCAGCCCCCAATGTTGCGACAGACCTTGCATTAAGACGGTTCATAAGAGGCATTTTTAGTCCTTTCTTCTATAGTTTTTACCCACACGCCAGCCCCGCTTTTGACATGCAAGCAAGTGATATTAATTGATACGATATGAGAAGGTTTGTGATGAAAGAATCTTACTATATTCGGAGCTATGATTCAAGTTGAAAAATGATGATTTATCATTATAAATCAATGTGTTACCAGATCACGGAATACTCATGCGAGGGCGCTTGCAACCGGAGGGGGGCTTAACATGCAAACCAAAAATCCACATTTTAACGATGTTTCTGGTCAAGCAAAGAATTCGTCAAAGACGCACTGCCATAGGACTTTCTCAAAAAGAATTAGGAAGCCATTTAGATGTCAGTTTCCAACAAATTCCAAAATATGAAAAAGGCTTCAATCATGTAGGTGCAGGGCGTTTACAAGAAATTGCCAACATACTGGCGGTTCCCATTACCTTTTTTTATGCGGATATTACTACACAAGAAAATAACCTCACAAAAGAACATCACTCACCCTATAATCAAGAAACCTATAGCGAAAAAGAACATGCCCTTTTGAGAAATTTTAGAGAACTCCACCATAAAAAAACAAAAAGCAATTTTGCAGTTGATTTCTGATGAAAAAAACAGCCGCTTATTTTCATGAATTTACTGAAAGAAAATCAACTGTGCTAAATAACATTGAAAAGAATTTTAACTGTCTCTCCAAAAGGAGAAAGATATCCGGTCTGAAAACAATCTGAGTAGAAATCTTTGTCTTTAGAAATGGGGAGAAGAGATCAAATAATTGAAGATTTAACAGATAAAAGATAAAAAAATCTTCTAACGCAATGCATCATACCATCTTTTAAAAATTTACAAGTGTGAAGAGAAACAATTGACAGAAGATAAAAAATTCCCTTAAGTGCTCTCACAAAAAGATGAAGACTTAGCGTAAAATATTCAATTTTTTTCAATTCTGAAAGATAAAAAAGACAGTATTATTTGAAATAAAACACGTTATTGTGCTGGCAATTATGATGGTGTGCACAAAATGGGATTGTTGAAGATATAATTTAAGAATGTTCCTTAACCAACTCACTCTCTCCTGAGTATAGCGCGGGGAATAAAGATGGAGAGATACGAAGGAGTATAGAAAATGAGTTTTAAAGTTGCAATTGCTGGCGCAACAGGAAATGTCGGTCGTGAAATGCTTACAATTTTAGAAGAGCGTGGTTTTCCTGCGCACGAAATTGTTCCTCTGGCATCACGACGCTCACTAGGGCAAGAAGTTTCTTATGGGGACAAAACTTTAAAAGTAAAAGCACTAGATACTTATGATTTTTCTGACACAGATTTGTGTCTGATGTCTTCGGGGGGAAGCATTTCCAAAGAATATGCCCCTAAAATCGCTGCAGCAGGCTGTGTCGTCATCGACAATTCCTCCACGTGGCGCTATGATGCCAATGTTCCGTTGATTGTCCCTGAAGTTAATGCTGAAGCGATAAGTGCCTTTTCTAAGCGTAATATTATAGCCAATCCCAATTGTTCAACAATTCAACTGGTCTTAGCTTTAAAACCTCTCCATGATGCTGCCACCATTAAACGTGTTGTTGTCTCTACATATCAATCGGTTTCTGGGGCTGGGAAGAAAGGAATGGACGAACTTTTCGAACAATCACGCGCAGTGTTTGTTGCTGATCCAATTACATCAAAAAAATTCACCAAACGCATTGCCTTTAATGTCATTCCCCATATCGATGTCTTCATGGAAGATGGTTATACAAAAGAAGAATGGAAAATGACGGCTGAAACGAAGAAAATTCTTGATCCGAAAATTAAATTAACAGCTACTGCTGTTCGGGTTCCGGTCTTTATCGGTCATGCAGAGGCTGTCCATGTTGAATTTGAAAAACCACTCAGCGCATCTGAAGCACAAGCACTTCTGCGCGATGCCCCTGGTTGTCAGCTTATCGATAAACACGAAGATGGTGGCTATACCACACCTTATGAATGTACAGGAGAAGATGACACCTTTATTAGCCGTGTTCGTGAAGATATCACCGTTGAAAATGGTTTAGCTTTCTGGGTTGTCGCCGATAATTTAAGAAAAGGCGCCGCATTGAATGCCGTTCAAATTGCTGAATTACTCATTTCTCGTCATTTAATAAAACCTAAGTCCGTAAATTAACGACTTATCCAAAAGGACGAAGAGCCCTAGCCGGTCTGTCAAAAGTCCGGCTTCTCTTTAGCAGAATCTTCCCCTACTGTGGATTCATATCACTCCCCTAAAGAACAGTCATTCAGAGCGTTGACAAATTCTACCCTTAGAATATCCTTGAATACCTCACCGCCTTAAAAAACGAAGATCTCTATCTGCACTGCTCTTGTACACAATCGCACTTTTTAAACAGTTTGCACCGATCACCGTCCTCATGCCGCCTTACAACACAACAGAATAAGGACAAAAAGCTTCTCACCATTCTCTTAAAAAATCCAGCTTTTCTTGAAAAAAATTCTATCAAACATCCCCCTAAAGAACAGTAGCTCGAGACGTTGACAAATTTTACCCTGAATATTCTTAACTCTCGCCGCCTTAAAGTTACCCCTCGCCATCTTGAAGCCCTTTATGATACAATAGGGTTAGCAGCATAAAGCATTTTTTGCTTCATGCTGCCATCCTGTTTGTCATTGCTTGTCGTGAGATTGACTTTATCCTTATGGTGCAGGATAGGTCACAACACGGTAACGCGTTTCATTGCGTTCAAAATTTTTGTCATTATCCTTATCTGGAAAGAATGGATTATAAGCATTGACGTGCTTTACAGAGACTTCTTGTGCTGTTGGCGAAGGATTTAAAATTGTCCGTTCATCCCTTTTTTTAACACCTGTGGAATCGATAATCACATCAGTTCTGTACAATTTTTGCATGTTTTTGCGTGTTTTTTGCATTACCGGAAGAGCTTTAAAATCGGAAACAACCTGTTTTACTTTTTCTTTTGGCGATTTTTTCATGGAAGTTGATTTTACAGGCATCTTTGTAAAAGCAATGGTAGGAACATTAGTGACATTGACATAACGTGCAGATGCCCACCCAACTTTTCCATGATAACCAAGAGAACACCAAGTTTTATTGGATAAGCAGCCATAAATTTGCACTTTTGCCCCCATTGGAACCATTGTGATCACTTTATAAGCTGTCGCAGGACCGGTGCGTAAAGATACCTGACCTGATGCAACACGAGCAACGGTTCCAGTTATGGTCCCAGCTTGTGCGTAAGAAACAGCCATTGCCACCACTGATGCTGCCAAAGCCCGTAAAATCATTATCGTTGATAATAAATTCTTTCTTAACATTATTTTTCTTCCTCTCTAACATGTGAAGGGCAAAATATTTTCCTTTGCAAAAATTTGCCGCTTTTAAATCCAGTCATCATCAATTTTTATTTTCCCCAAAGCCTTCCAACCCCATTGCAATAAAATCTCTGCAACAAAATCTCTCTTGTGCCCTCAACCCCTCTACACGACGGCCTTTTGATCTTAATTGCGCAGTAAGTCCCTCATGAATTGATCGCGAAAACATCATCTGATTGCTTGGCGCTTCAATCCATCGTCTCTTAAAGAAGTTTTTAAAGCGTAATTGGTTCCCTCAACCAACGATTACAATAGAAGAATTGATTGCCTAAATTTCAGAGAATTTCTATGAACAAATGATGATGTTTTCCCAAAACTGCGGAAAAGAGAGAAAAAAAGAATATTCTTTTTAAAATAAAAGTGATTGAATATTCTCTAAAGCTTTTATAACTTCAACTTTCCTTAAAAAAATATAGAGTATATTGAAGCTTTCTTCAAAAATCTCTTGGAAAAGAAAGTTAAAAGCACATGACATTAAAATTTTTTTCTCGCAGTCAGGTTATAGGCTTATTCCTCTCTCTCTTTACACTTTTTTTGTCTACTGCTTTTTCCATGGCCGCAGACAAATCAAAAATCAAACTTGGTATTATGGAAGGACACGAAGCAACTGTTTGGCAAGTCGCTGCAGAGCAAGCTAAAAAAGCTGATTTAGAAATTGAACTTGTTTACTTTTCTGATTACGCTTTGCCCAACGATGCTGTTAATGCAGGAGAGATTGATGCAAATGCTTTTCAGCACGCACCTTATCTTAAAAACCAAATGGAACAGCGCGGTTATAAACTTTCAATTGTAGGATACACGTTTATTGCCCCAATAGGTCTCTATTCTCACAAAATTAAAGACATAAAAGAATTGCGCGAGAGAGCACACGTTGGCATTCCTAATGATCCATCCAACGGTGGAAGAGCCCTCCTTCTTCTCAATTCTTTAAATCTTATTAAATTAAAAGACCCTCACGATATTCTTGCCTCTCCACTGGATATTATTGAAAATTCTAAAAACTTACAAATTCGGGAACTCGATACCGGCATGTTAGGGCGAGCCATTGATGATTTTGATATGGGCGTTGTCAATACAAATTGGGCTTTAGTCTCTGGACTAGACTTGCAAAAAGATGTCATCGCATGGGAAAAAACAGAAAATAATCCCTATAACAATATCATTGTTGTGCGAACCAGAGACAAAGATGAACCATGGGTCAAAAAATTAGTTGCTGCCTACAATAGCGAGCCTGTCCGTGCAAAAATCAAAGAGATTTTTGGTCCAGCAGCACAAACATCTTGGTAATTGTGCCTCATATTCTCGTCGTTTTGCTAAACATTCTGGTAATTTTAAATGGAAAAAAACGCCCTCATTTCCTTAAAAAATGTCAGCCGTTGTTTTAACAAAACGGCGGGCATTCCAGCAGTTGATAACTTATCTCTTGAGATCCATACCGGTGAAATCCTTGGTATTATTGGCCGTAGTGGAGCAGGAAAATCAACACTTATTCGCTGTTTAAATGGATTAGAAAAAATTGATACAGGCTCTCTTTTTTTTGAAGGTATCAATATTTCTAATCTATCAGAAACAGAATGGGCGCCTTATCGTCAACGAATTGGGATGATTTTTCAACATTTCAATCTCCTTTCATCGCAAAAGGTGATTGATAACATTGCATTACCACTCAAATTAACAGGAATAAATAAAAAACAACGCCACAAACGTGCGCTTGAACTTATTGAATTAGTAGGATTATGTGGTAAAGAATATTGCTATCCAGCAGAATTATCAGGAGGGCAAAAACAACGCGTTGGCATTGCCCGTGCGCTTGCTGCTAATCCTAAAATATTGTTATCAGATGAAGCAACCTCTGCTCTTGATCCTGAAACAACACAGTCTATTCTTGAACTTCTGGCTGATATTAACAACCGCCTCAATCTCACAGTTGTGCTTATTACCCACGAAATGGAAGTAGTACGGACCATTGCGCATCGCGTTGTTGTTCTCAATCAAGGACGCATTGTGGAAGAAGGACGTGTAAAAGATATTTTTACATCCCCACAAGAAGAAACAACCATTGCCATGCTGAAACTTGTTACACCACAACTTCCTGAAAAATATGCAAAGAATATTAAACCCATCGGTCAAGAAGCTGTTATTGAAATGAATATTGCTGGTGAAATTGCTCAACAACCTTTTCTCCATCTTCTAGAAGATGAAAGCGGTTTAAGAGCACGTATTCTCCACGGAGGCATTGATACCGTCCAAGGAGAAACCATCGGGCGACTCTTCCTTGCTCTTCCTGCTCAAGATCAAGAAGCTTTTAAAAAAGCTGTTCAATGGTTAACCGAAAAAGGACAATATTGCGAGGTATTAGGTTATGTTTAATGTTCTATCTCATGAACTTCCCAATGCCCTTTTTGATACAATCTTGATGACGATAAGTGCTTCTTTGATAGCACTTATTATAGGACTTCCTCTTGGTCTTCTTCTTCATACAACAGCACGTGGTGGAATTTTTTCTTCATCTCTTATCAATCGCCCTTTAAGCATCATCATTGACAGTATTCGTGCCATTCCCTTTATTATTCTTGCATTTTATCTTCTTCCCGTTACCCGTATCGTTGTAGGAAAAGGTGTGGGAATGCCTTCTGTAATTTTTGTTCTCACTATTTCAGCTATTCCTTTTTATGCACGCATGGCCGAACTCTCTTTTAAAACAGTTGAAAATGGTCTCATTGAAGCGATCCGCTCTATGGGTGCAAGCCGCCT
This sequence comes from Bartonella gabonensis, assembly GCF_903679515.1. Taxonomy (GTDB): domain Bacteria; phylum Pseudomonadota; class Alphaproteobacteria; order Rhizobiales; family Rhizobiaceae; genus Bartonella; species Bartonella gabonensis. The sequence continues at coordinate 35,667 of NZ_CAHOYM010000016.1, read as the reverse complement.
TCAAATCATCAGACATGTTCTTATTCCTGAAGCTCTCCCTAGCCTGATTACCGGTTTTACAGTCATGGTCATTTCTCTCATAGGAGCCACCTCACTTGCCGGATATCTCGGTGGAGGCGGTTTAGGAGACATGGCAATCCGTTATGGCTATCAACGCTATAATACCTTCATCATGACCATCGTCATCATTTTGTTGATCATGCTCAATATTATAACCCAATGGACTTCTGATAAAATCGTACGAAAACTTGATAAAACGAAGCATTAAAAGACTGAAGATTTCACACGCCAGCATTATCATCCTCTCAGCCACATCCAAAGTGCCATACCTCACAAGGAGAAACACCCCTTGGCAATCGAAAACGCTCATAAAAAAAATAAGCACTTTTTCTTAAACGATTTTATCGACATAAGCCGCAGTTTATAACTGAGCAAATCGTTTGAATGGCTTCAATATAAAAGGGGATAAAATAAGAGAATCTTACAACATTCAAAACTCTCTCTCACCATAAAAACGATTGAGCAGACAGAACAATCCGCTATGACGAGCAAGGCTATAATACCGCCACTATAATTATGATTGATCACTCTTAATGTATGATTATTGTCTCCCCAAGTATTTGATAAAAAGTAGGAACCTCTCGCCAATCTATTGCTGGCCTATTATTGGTTTTATGACGTTATTTTCTTAAACAAGGTTTGTGCTTTAACGGCTACCTATATGTAAATCAACACCTAGACCGAATGCCACAGGATCTTTTAAACATAGATTGAGTTGGATAAGAACGCTAAACATTGTTCCTGCTTTTGTATGCCAAGCAAGCTAACATATTGCGTATCTGTCAAACGTAATTTCTAAAACGGGAAGATGGGTCTAATTTTAGAAGAATATTAAAGGCGTAAAGGTACAAACCAATTTTCATCTTTACCATCATTTTTTAGTTTGGCTTAAAGGCTTTCAAAAGTACCTAAAATAATAAATAATGGAGATTACGCATTGCCTCACGCTTTTGTTTATCCGTTCTTTAATGGGTCACAAACTGCTCGTAAAATAGAATACCCTAAACGAAATAGACTTTGCTCACATATTCATTGCGCTTGTTTGAAAGAGGTATCAAAGCCTCAAGTTCATTTCGCGACAGCATCCATGAATGGTATAATAATCAATCCATTGAGCCTCCATCTTGACGCTTCATAAAAGAGCAAACCGGCACCATCAGACACTTTACCAGCGCCCAGTGTTGTAAAGCCCCCTCTTGAGACAGTTCATGAAAAAGCATACCTTTTTTGTACAGTTTCACGCCATATAGGTTTACCCGCTTTTAAAAGTGCACATGCGTTATTTTGATTATTTCAACATGGAAATAAGTTTAAAATGAGAGAATCTTACGATATTCCAGACTCGCATTCAGGATGAATGACACGCGATTATCATGATAACTCAATATATTCTCAATTTTATCATCGAAGAAAATTCGAAAAAATTGTATGCCAATTCTTATCAAACAAAGCACTCAAATAATCTTAAGGATTAGAAAAATTTTCCCCCATCACAGCAACAATAAGCCATTGGGCCGTAAGGGCTGGTTTTTTTAACTGTTCCACTTCTACTGTAACCCCATAATGAAAAACCACGCGACCAGAAGGGCGAATTTCTGCCTCATCGAGCACAAAACGAGCCCGCACCCGTGCCCCTGTTTTTACAGGACTCATGAAGCGTACTTTATCAAAACCATAATTAATCCCCATTGTAGCCCCTTCTAACTCTGGAAGAGACTCATAAGCAAGCGTAGACAAAAGCGATAATGTCAAAAAACCATGAGCAATCGTTCCACCAAAAGGTGTCTTTTGAGCCTTTTCCTCATCAACGTGTATCCATTGATGATCATCCGTAGCGCATGCAAATTGATTAATCATATCCTGTGTAACAAGACGCCACTGCGATGACCCCATTTCTTTCCCAATAAAAGTAGTGACATCTTGTACTGTGATTTTTTGCCGCATAACGCTATTCCTATTTTATTTGATAAAAGCAACCGCTCCTCTTGCTTTTATAAAACCCATTGATTAGAGCATCAAGAATAAAAGATTAATTGTCTTAAAAACAAATACACCTTATGAATAAGAAAACTTTTTGAGTAGAATAGTTTTCAAATGGAAAAAAGAATGGCCAGCAATGTGAACCTAACAGGTTTAGCACATGATTTGAAGCAACGTGCAGAAAACCATGCCCCCATCCGTATTGGGCTGATTGGTTGTGGTGAAATGGGTACAGATTTATTATCAAGTATTGCACATATGGAGGGTATAACTGTCGCCGCCGTAGCCACAAGAACACCGTCACGTATTTTTGATGCCGCAATACTTGCCTATGGCGAAAAGGGACATGTCTGTGAAGTTGAAAATGCTCATGCCCTCACACAAAGCATTGAAAAAGGTTTGATTGCTGCAACAGACGATATCGACCTTGTTTTGCGCCATGAACAAATTGATATTATCGTTGATGCAACAGGCTATCCTGAAGCGGGAGCAGAAATTGGCTTTAAAGCGCTTGAAAACAACAAACATCTTGTCATGATGAATGTTGAAGCCGATGTTACGATTGGCGCGTATCTGAAGCATGAAGCAGAAAAACGAGGACTTATTTATACCCTTGGTGCCGGAGATGAACCAACTTCCTGCATGGAACTCATCGAATTTGTTTCAGCTCTTGGACATAAAATTGTTGCAGCGGGGAAGGGAAAAAATAATCCTCTCCTCTTTGATGCCACACCTGATGCTTACGAAGAAGAAGCAATGCACCGTAATATGAATGTGCGCATGTTAGTTGAATTTATTGATGGTTCTAAAACGATGGTTGAAATGGCCGCAATTGCCAATGCCACTGGACTTCTCCCCGATTGCCCAGGAATGCATGGCCCCCAAACAGCATTGCAAGATTTAAACAAGGTACTTATCCCAAAACAAGATGGCGGTATTTTAGAGCAATATGGTGTAGTGGATTATTCAATAGGTCAAGGAGTTTCCCCTGGTGTTTTTGTTATTGCAGAAATAGCACACCCACGTTTACGTGAACGTATGGAAGATTTAAAAATTGGTCAGGGACCTTATTTTACCTTTCACCGCCCCTATCATCTCACAGCAATGGAGGTTCCCCTCACGTGTGCACGCGTGATGCTTTATGGTAAAAAAGATATGGCTCCCCTTAATCATCCCGTAGTAGAAGTTTGTGCTGTTGCTAAAAAAGATTTATACCCAGGCGATCAGCTCGATTTTATCGGTCTTTATACGTATCGCGCTTGGATCATGAACATTGCAGAAGCACGCGCTCACCAAGCTATTCCTTGTGGTCTTTTAGAAAAAGCAACCGTAACAGCTGAAATTAAAAAGAATGAACTCATTACAGTGCATAATACGGCTATTCGTGAAGATCAATGGATTGCACGTCTTCGTGCCAAACAAGATCTTTTACTTCAAAACCCTTCCCGTTCATGTATAAGTCCCCCCTGCTATTGCTTTAATAATTCATCTTATTGATTTATATATAATTTATCATTTTTTTATTGTATGAGAGCCCTGAATACTGGAATATTTTTTATTTATTTAGCAATATTCCGAATAACCTTCATATCAGAGCAAGCAAATAATATTAAAAGACGAATAAAGAGAGTAAGAGTGCTAATCTTATAATAATTAAATAACCATAAACTATAAAAAATCAGCTTTCAGATTCTCTATCACCTATATAATTTAATACACCTATTACTCCCAGAAGAGATACAGTAGTACCTATTATATTCCCTATACATGCAGAAACAATAAATCCTGTAAGCCATAGCCCACCCACCATGACAGCTACACCATCGACAAAGTCCAATCCAAACCCGTACGAGCCATTGTTGTTACCTTTATCATTGCCTTTGTTTTTACCTATACCTATACCCTTCACCAAATAAAATCCATTTTGTTTTTCAATATCATGGATAACAGCTCTACCTACTGCTTCAGTAACAATATTTTTTTCTAATGTTGCAACAATTCCCACTTCTTGAAATTGATTTTGTACAAAACTTGCATTCTCCTCTATAATTTGTACAAAAAAAAGAATAAGGAGTGTAAAAGTAAACGAAAATACACGGTTTTTAAATATTTTAAACATAGCTTCTTTTTCTCCTCTTTTTCTTTACTGAAAAAGTAAAATAATATTTAAAATAAATAATACAATATGTATATATTATTATGTAATTTTATTATAAATATAATACATTATATATTGTATGTAAAGACATAATTTAAACTTGCAAAGAAACACTGCTGAATTCAAAATAATAACAACAATACTGGAAAATTTCTGAACGACCTGCCTAAGAAAATTTATTTAAAAATCAAATAATTATAAAACATAACGAACACAATTGAGCATCGCCTCACATGACGAAAAACCTTATCAAAGTAAAATGTATCGCTCGTTTCTATTCTATTATTATTACATAAAATTTAAAAAAATATTCATAAAGAATACAAATAATTTCTTCATTTTAAAATAAAATCATTTTCTATTGATGATATTAAGTTAAAATAACACAAATAATATTTTGTTATTATGCAATTTCGTCTCACGTAAATTATTCTCATTACATTTATTTTTTCATGAAAACTTATAAATATTAATAAATTATTCAAATTAAAGTAAAATTAGTAAACAATTATTATAAGATGGATATGTAAACTTGAATTAAAAATACAATAATTATCCTAGCCTTCACACCAACACAAATGCTTTAGTTATCCTTTTTGCATAGCAAAAAGAAGAATATTAAACTTCATCTAAAATTACCTCTTTAAGACATAATGAAAAAAATATTTTTCATGACATGATGTGAAGTATTTAAGCTTCCTCAATATTTACTCATCAAAAACAAAAAGATGCATTAAAAACGCTTACAAAAGATACCTATCTTTAGAAGAGGGACGCATATTCCATCAAAAATAATGTTAGCTTCTCTTAATAAAACTTTCACTCTTTTTAAAAAGCCTTCATTTTTAGAGTATCCCTATGGGATTAAAAATACGCTTATTTGCGTTTCTCTTATAGATAGATTAAACAGTGACAGAACCTTTAATCACTTTGTCTGTATTAACTTCTCTTTTGGGCAATAATTTATGGTATCTAACACGCCTTTTCTCGCTCTTTTACCTTTGGGTGCATACGAATATCACGGAGAGCACCTTCCCTTTGAAACCGACTGGATTATTGCTGAAGCTTTTGCAAAAGCCCTCACTTTACAAACAAAAGAGCAATATCATATCGCCCTTTTACCGGTTGAAAAGATTGGTTATTCTATAGAACATATGGATGTTATAGGGACACAAAGCCTGACCTTTTCTGATGCAGTTCAACGCTGGATAGAGATTGGTGAAAACTGCTATCACAAAGGGATCAATCGTCTTCTTCTTCTTAATGCTCACGGAGGCAACTCCCCTTTAATGAGCATTGTTATCACTGAATTGCGAAGGCGCTTCTCCATGCTCGCTGTCGCAACAAGCTGGAGCCGTTTTGGTTTGCCACAAGGTCTGATAGAACCTTCTCAACAGCATCTTGATATCCATGGAGGTTTTATCGAAACCTCTCTCATGCTCTATTTAGCTCCAGAAAAAGTCCATATGGAAAAGGCAAGAAATTTTCATAATAAACAAGCGGATATGATTACCAATTATCGCTATTTACGCGCTTATGGTCCCCATGCCTTTGGCTGGACCATGCGTGATCTAAACCCGCAAGGTGCCGCAGGAAACGCAAGCAAAGCAACACCAAAAGCTGGTGAAGCAATCTTTTCTCATGTTCTATCTCAACTTCGTAATTTACTTGATGATATCAATCGTTTTAACATAAACACATGGCAATAAAAAATAATAAAAGGTTCCCTCATGGAAACGACCCCCTCAAAAAAACTTCCCGTTACGGTTCTCACGGGCTATCTTGGTGCAGGAAAAACCACTCTTCTTAACCGCATCCTCAGTGAAAATCATGGCACACGTTATGCCGTCATTGTCAATGAATTTGGTGAAATTGGTATTGATAATGACCTGATCATTGAATCAGATGAAGAAGTTTATGAAATGAATAACGGCTGCGTTTGCTGCACCGTGCGCGGCGATCTCATTCGCATTTTGGAAACTCTGATGCAACGCTCTCATCGATTTGATGCGATCATTATAGAAACAACAGGACTTGCTGATCCCATTCCTGTTGCTCAAACTTTTTTCATGGATGATACGGTCCATGAAAAAACAATGCTTGACAGTGTCATAGCAGTCGTTGATGCAAAACATTTACCCTCTCAACTGAAAAAAAGCCGTGAAGCTGAAGAGCAAATTGCCTTCGCAGATATTATTCTTTTAAATAAGATTGACCTCATTACCGCACAAGAACGTGCCCATGCGGAATCTCTTATTCTTTCCATTAATCCTCGCACTATACTTTATACAACCCAGCAAACCAATATCCCTCTTGATAAACTCCTCAATCGTGGTTTCTTTGACCTCCAGCGAACGCTAGACCATGATCCCCATTTTCTTGATCATGGAGATACAGACCAATCTAAAGATCATGTGTGTGGTCCCGATTGTCATCATGACCATCATCATCACACAGCCCCCATTCATGATATTACCATCACTTCTGTAAGTTTAAAAACAGGTGCCCTGCAACCAGAAAAGTTTTTCCCTTGGATCCAACAGCTTACGCAGCAACAAGGACCTGATATCTTGCGTCTTAAAGGCATTATTGCCTTTCAAGGAGACGATGATCGTTATGTCATTCAAGGCATTCATATGCTTCTTGAGGGACAACACCAACGCCCATGGCGTGAAGATGAAAGGCGAGAAAGCCGCCTTGTTTTTATCGGACGCTCTCTTGATGCTGAAAAGTTAAAAATTGATTTTGAAAATTGCGCATAAAATGAGTGACAATGCCCAATATAACCCATTATGATCTCCAAAGTTACTGCCTTTCCTGCGGTTTTATAGGCAATAAACCAGCCTTTGTTTCCGTGGAAGGTTTAATTGTTTTTTTAACCCCAACCCCACAAATTTTTGAAATTCACCAAGGAATAATTTCAAGTCATTTTTCTCATGACAATACTGCAATCATCACAGGGGGAGAAGATGGAAAAGTCTGTCAAACCACAGTAGGTGGTCACACAGAATTGCTCAGTCAAAAAGAACGCAAATGGATCAATAATGTTGCTTTTGGCCCCCAAAAAGCTTTTGCTTTTTCCTCCTCACGTCTTGCATTTATGCATGTTGGAAAAGAACAACAAGAGCTCACGCATGAGCGCAGTGTAGAAGGTCTGGCTTTTGCCCCAAAAGGTTTACGACTTGCCGTTGCCCATTACAATGGTGTTACGCTTCATTGGCTCTCAACACAAATATCTCCCACCACATTGATATGGAAAGGCGCTCATTGTGGTGTTACCTTTTCACCAGACAACCGCTATGTCATTTCCACGATGCAAGAAAACGCCTTGCACGGCTGGCGTCTTACCAATCATCAACATTTACGGATGAGTGGCTACCCAAGCAAAGTCAAAAGCTGGTCTTGGAGTGCAAAAGGAAAATGGCTCGCAACATCAGGTGCTTCTGCTGCAATTGTTTGGCCCTTTCATACAAAAGACGGCCCCATGGGAAAAGCACCCCTAGAACTTGGAACACGAGCAAATGCACTTGTGAGCACCGTTTCATGCCATCCAAACAAAGAAATTGTCGCCATAGGCTTCAATGATGGAATGATTTTAGCGGCACATTTTCGTGATGGAAAAGAGATCCTACTAAAAGGTTATGGAAAAAGCGCTATCTCAGCACTCAATTGGGACCCAACAGGACAAAACCTCACCTTCGGTAGTGAAAATGGTGAATGCGGTATGATCAATATCACTGATTAAGCCAAGCACCAACAAGCACAACCATCACCGATAACAATATCCACTCAATCCTCTAGAAATCTAAGCCCCCGCGCATCTCTAGAACTCTCAGAAGTTCCACCCAAAATCCCCCAAGTCTTTATAATCATGAAGCCTTCTATCTTGCTAGCACCTCCCTTTAGACAAGAAAAGGCCTTCAACATGTTTTTTGACCTTTTAACATTGGTTTCCTCCATACAAGATATAAGCTATATTCTGCTGAAGTTCCAAGAACAGTGCTTTTATGAGAGTGTGCAGCCCATGGCATAGGTTATTATAGAAAAAGGTGGCTTTATAGGCGATGGGAGACGGTATTATAGGTAAGTATTCTTCATCGAAAAGGACTTTTTATTCCTACGATCAGAAGAAGGAAACTCAACATTCTTTTTTTAAATAAAAATTTTTGGACCGCTGCTCCACACCTCAAAGGATGGAACTCCCTACTCATTCTGATCAAAAGTCCGGCTTCTTATCTAGACATAAATTGGTTTATAATGAATTTAATAAAGTGTATTCATTGTTTTATATGTCGAATGAAAGCCCTTTAAATCAATAAAATTTTTTCATTTCAAATCTTTTTATATTGAAGCAACCACAACCATTTTCTTACACATTACCAATAAGGAGCCCGTATTGATACAACATATTTAAGAAAAGACTAAAAATACTTCTTATAAACACTTTCGAGTGCTAAAATCACCGCGATATTGAAAGCTGAAAAATAGAATGATGATGCCCACTTATTACAACAATGGAAATAATCTCTCTCTTATCAAAGTTAAAGTCTATCATTTGCAAAAAAGAAAAAACACCCCTAAAAGCATAACAAAGAATTCTTTACGTTTTATGATGATTTGACCTAAAACTCTCTCAGTCTTTTCTAATAAGTATCTTCAACCATAAATCAAATAAATCATTTATTGTAACCTTTTATATTCAAAAATAATCATATTGATGAAGGAATATAAATTTTGAGATATTTAAAAAGTAGAAAAAGATTCTGCCTTTCATATAAAAATACATAGTGGAGCTCTTTTAAAAAAGATGGCGCAATCCAGCAGAGAAACTCGCTCCAGAAAAACCAACTTTCTTCAATCGATGCTGATAAGTAACATCCCCATGAAGAGAAAGTTTTGATGAAAGACGCGCATTAAACCCAAGCCCAACTTCCAAAGAAGAACCAAAAGAACCTAACTGGAAATCATCTTTAAAAAAAACAAATTGCTTATCTTCAAAATTATGCAAATAAGAAAGCTTACTATAAAAAGAAACCTCACGTCCCTCTTCCACAACACCTAGCGTTTTACTTAAACGCCCACCAACACGCCCCATCCATTGATGAAATTTTCCCAAATCAACATCAATATCATCAACATCATACGCTTGATGAAACTGAAGATGCTGATATATAACCTGAACCTGTGGATCAAAAACAACACCCTTATACCCTATTGCAAACGTTTTGCCACTCGTTAAAGATCCACTAAACTGTTGCCCCTTTAACGCCACAACCTTGCCCCGTGCAAGCGTCAAAACATCCCCCTTTAAAAAACCATAGGATAACACACCATCGATATAAAAACCTGTATCATGCTGTAGACTTCCATAGGCCCCAACAGACCATTTATTAAATGCACTGTTTTTACTTTCTTCAACTTCCTGAGGTGCTAGAGAAAGATTTCCATAGTTCCCCAAAACCCCAAAGAGTGTACGACTGTATAAACTCTCAATTTCGTTTAACAAAACACCTGCTTGAAATGCATTATAATCGAGCTCAGCGCTATAGCCATATTCAAAAGCAGATAAATTGGAAGCATAATGATGGCTTCCTCCATAAGCATGTAGAAAAAAGGCTGTGTTTTTCTCATCTTTCCAAGAAGAATGAAAAGCATCCCGCATTGTCTTTAACGTCTTATTTTGCGTATTCATATCCATCAAACCCGCATGGAATAAAGCATTTGGTAACAGGAGATACGTTGGCAATTGAGGAACAACAGCTCTAATTCCTAGTTCAGGCTGCGCATCAAACGGGACAAGAAAATGAGACGAAAGTGCAACAGGAGCAAAAGGTTTAGAAGGCTTTGGTTCAACTGCTGCAAAAGGAGGAACAACAGAATCCGTAGATGAAGGAGATACCGGAACAGAAGTCCCAGAAGGCAAAACCTCATCCGTAGAAGTTTCAACCGGAACAGCCGGCATAGGCACAGCAGAGGGATCCTCTGGAACAGTTGGTACAGAGGGAAGCTCAGGCAGAACAGGTTTAGAAGGAGTAAGTGTAGAATCCGTAGGGACAGATGTTTCAGACGATTCAGATCCTTCAAGCAAAGAAGATGTAGATGGTATAAGCGGAGGCTCAACAGTAGGAGGTTGTTCAGGTGAAATAGTCTCTGTTGGTCGTTCAGAAGGGACCGTTTCTGCTTCAGAAGGGGGTAAAACTGTAGACGTCGGTTTAGAAGCAGAATCAGAAGTATCTAACTCAGAACCAATATAAACACTTTCGAGACGAAAATCCCAAAAATCTCCTTCCCCTGCAACCAATCTATTCTTTGGATCCGCTGCTCCAAAAGAAGAACTTGGACCATAGCCACGAAGTTTATATTGATAAGGAAATCCATTCACTGTAGTATAACTATTGGCGAGCTTAAAAGAACTTTCCTCTGCCGTCCCTGCAACTTGAATGAGTGAAATACTTTGACTGCCTTTACTGGCTGCTTCTTTATCTAAAGTTTTTTGAAATTTTTCCATCCCAATAAGGGTGGTTCCCAAAACATTCCCGTAGATCAAAATACGATCCGTTTGTTGAAGGTCAAATAAACCATCATTATTCATAAATGTGCTCATCTTAATCTGAGCATTACCTTCTGCACTGTATACTTTATTCTCCCCGTCATCCATACCAGCTTTTTTATTGATATTATCTAAGGCATGAATATCGTCTTCATTGTATATTTTGTTTCCAATATGCAATGTTTGATAATCTTGAGAGACATATTTCTCAAAAACAACGGTACTATCAACAAGACTTAAAGTAGAAAGCGATGAAGGCGTAAAGTCCGCTTTTTGTGAGCCTTGATATTTACTCTTCGTAAGATACCACGTTGAACCATTTTTTAACTGCAAATCAATACGAGATGTATCCTCAATGCGCGCTCCCCCTGTAAGGGTTGAAGAATACGCTTGAACAAGAAAAGAAAAATCATTTTCAGCTTTTAGGAGTAAGTCACCAGAGATTCTTGTGTTTTCCGATAATTCAAGGGTAGCTTCAGCCCCATAACCAGAATCCCCCGTACCATAAACGGCGATCCCCTCTGGGACTGAAAAAGTTGTCTTTGATAACTGAACAAATGTCTTTTCCAGAGCAACACCTTGCGCTCCCAAATTTCTCATATCGCCCCACATATCATTGGAATCTAATCCATAAAAATACAGACCATAGGTTTCCTTACCCTGAACAGAAATTTTGGATTTTTCAATCTTAATATTCGTCTTCTTAAACGCATCAGCTAAATTAAATCCTTGCCTCAACAACCAACCTTTATTATGTACATTTCCTGAAGCATTTTTAATCAAAAAGCCATGCATATCACTAAGTTCAATAGAACTATTATTCAATTGAACAAAACCACCTTGAGAGATATCAAAAGCTTCTGGTAATTTATTGACACTTGTCTCACCAATGATAACAGTTTTTTGTTTTCCTTTGCCCTTAATGACAGAACTATCAAAACTATACTCCCCCCCATAAAGTGATAAAAACGAGCCTTTCCCATTAAAAATAACGGTACTCCCTGACAGCCTAATCTTTGAACCAAAACTGCTAATCAGCGCCGTCTCTTCTATACCATTCAATTCTTTTGGTGTCGTTTCTTTTAGTGTCGTTTCAATCTTGACACGCACTACAGCAATATCTGTTCCTTTACCCAATGCAGAAATAGCATGAGCCCCCCCCATAATAGTGCCGTCTGTCATGCGAATAATCGCACTTTCAGCATGAAGAGCAGGTATATTCTTAAAATTTGAATTCGTTAAATTAAGATGAGCTCCCTCTTTTGCCAGTGCACCATAGCCATATATTTCATCTGCGCTATCACCCGTAACAGTTATCTGCGATGCATCAACAACTGTACCTGCTTTTTCTACATATAGAGCTGAAACAGGAGTATAGTCAGAAATATATTGTTTAGAATATTCTAAATGATAAGTTTTATTTTTAATCGTATGTTTTTTACCATCATTGCATTTATAAACCTGAGCGTTTGGATCACAGAGATTTTCTAAATTATTAGAATTCGCATTAACACTCATGATTGGCAAAAAAGAAACAATAGCCGTTGTGATAAATAAAAATCTATAATCCTTTAATACATTAACCATAATTCTATTCCCAATTTTCTCTTCCCCTCCCCTACGACTTAAAAATAAAAAACACGCGCAATAACGCTAACTAAAACATCCCCAAAATAAGAAGTATAAAACTTAGATATTCATTTATACTTCAAACAACACTCCATAACTTATGTAAAACTCCTCTTATATTTCATGAGCATCTAAAAACGATATTGTAAACTGCCTGAAAAAATCATCCCTAAAAAGTTGCTTTTCTAAGACGATGCTAATATTACCTCTCCATACAATGCAAAGTTTGAAGACAACTGGGCATTCAATCCCACTCCAGTTTCCAAAGAAAAACCAAAAGAACCCAAATGGAAATCATTTTAAAAAGAAACAAATTGTTTATTTTAAAAATTATGCAAATAAGAAAGTTGACTATAAAAAGAAACCTCACGTCCCTCTTCCACAACACCTAGCGTCTTGCTTAAACGCCCTCCAACACGCATCAGCCTCGGCATAAAAATTCCTATCAATGCACAGCTCCCCGTACAAAAAAGGAGCATCAGCTTCAACGCCCCCATGCGCGTTAACTTTAACATCTAAGAACAGACCAGCAAAGAAAGGCGCCCCTTCTAACGCAGTAATATAAGACAATCTTTCAGCATACTCGATATAAATAGCTGTATCATTAGGAATATTAGAGTTTGTCTTCTTGAACTGAATCTCTCCCAATGCAGCCAATGCCTCTGCTTCTATATATTCCTCTTGTGATGAACTTTCTTTTACATAAAGCCGGCGAGTTTCACACCCATGAAGAGTAATATCTGAATTCTCAAAAACAACATCAGAATAACGCCAACCCCACGAACCATATAAAGATTGACCATCCAATACGCCATATCTTGTCGCGCCACCAAGAATGAAAACGGCCTCCATACTCTCCATCACGAGACCATTAATATTTGAAACATTAATCTTACCATCCTTAACAAGAAGAAAACCATCTTGCTTTAAGCAAAAATAGCCTGATTAAAGACATGATCATAAGCTCTTATATTTTTATCATTGACCGTGTTCTTATCACTTTCAGAAATGGAAACCTTATCCAAAACAATCTTCATTTTTTACTGTGCGAACACCTTTGTTGAAATTATACCTGTGTTTTTTTACGCCAAAGCCCCATCAATCTTCAAACTTCCTTTTTCTCCCACTTTAATGCTTATTCGACCAAACTTTTTTGCCTTCGAAACAACAGAAAATCGCTATCAGCAGTATCTAAACGAAGGTCCCTCCACGACCAACGCTTCTCAAAAAGCATCACATAAATAGGATCTCAAAAGAAAACCACATGAAGGTGCTTCCTGTGCATTCACATTTATATTTTACACAAAGAATAAAGAAGATGTCGTAAGAGCATATAAACACACATGACGTTTTACTACTTTCATCATTATTGACTCTAAACTTTCCTTATTTCATCTTCATAAAAAAACCGAAAAATACATCTGGCTTATCGAGATATTATTCCTATTATGTGTTATTTACATAATTCGTTTTGTATTATATGTAAAGTTAAAAAACAGAAAAAACACAATTAAAAATGATAGCTTAATCCTCCAGAAAAATGCGTTCCCTCAAAGCCAGCTTTCGTAAATTTATGCTTATAAATCAGATCACTATGAAAAATAATTTTTTGAGATAGTTGCGAATAAATACAAAATCCAGCTTCTAAAGAAGAACCAAAAGAACCAAGCTGGAAAGTATCTTTAAAATACACATATTGCTTATCATCAAAATTACGAACGAAATGAAGTATACCATAGAAGGAAAGAACCTGTGCATCTTTCGTCAATGTCAGTGTTTTGGTTAAATTCCCCCAATACGCATCCCCCAATGATCTGGTCTTCGCATATTAATATTAAAATTATCAATATCACGCGTTTGATGAAACTGAAGATTTTGATAAACAAAATGAACCTGTGGTTCAAAAATAAAACATCGACAACCTATCATAAATGTTTTACCAGCAGTTAAGGAAAAGCTTAAGGGCTTGCCTCTCAATGCAGCCGTTTTGCCTCGCTCACGTGTAAGAACATTGCCATTAAACAAACCATACGAGAAGAAACCATCCATATAAAGACCCGTATCATGTTGCATACTTCCATATGCTGTGATTGTCCATTTATCAAATATACTTTCTTGACTTTGTTTAACCTCTCGAGTCCGCAAAGAAAGTTTGCCATAATTTCCCATAATTCCAAAGGATATCGTACTGTATGCATTTTCAATTTTCTTGAGTAAAATACCTACCTCTAGTGCATTATAATCAAGGTCGCCTCCATATTCAAGTGCAGAAAAATTTGAAGTATAAAATTTAAAGTATAATGGTGATGTTCCCCGTAACCACGTAAAAATAAAGCGGAATTTTCATTAATTTTCAATAACGACCGAGAAAAAATTCGCAGTGTTTGTAACTGCTTATTTTGGTTACTGATATCCATCAATCCAGCATGAAATAAGGTATTTGGCAAAAAAATATAAGTCAAAACCTGTGGAACAACGGCTCTCACATTTTGCTCAAAATGAAAAGAACGCTCAGAAAAAAGGGGGTAACAGAAGAACCAAATGCAGGAGAGACAACAACGGAAGGAGTGGAAGCAACAAAGGGCGAAACAGATGAACCAGATGTCGGCACAACAGGATGAGCTTCAGAAATAACAGGAATAACAGGTGCAAGAGAGGGAGAAGAAGGAGGAGAATTTGGAATACCCAGCACAAAAACATCATGAACATCAGGTGTGGTCGTAAGACGAGAACCCCTATCAAGAGAATCTACAGATGAAAAAAGATTTGGCTCTCGTAACTTTTGCTGAGAATGAGAATCGATAGCCTGCTCTTTACCTCCAGTAATATTAGGATGAGTTTTAGGAAAAGAAGGAGCAACGAAATCAAGAACAGGAAAAACTTCAGTGAGATCAAGAGAAGAATAAACAACAAATTTACTTTCAAGGCGGAAATCCCAAAATGTTCCAATGTTTTTAAGCATTCTTTGATTGGAATCTGCCACCCCTATGGTAGAGCTTGGACCATAACTCTTAAGATGATATTGATAAGGGGAATCTTCAAGTGTGACATATCCCCCCTTTAACTGAAAAGAATCTTCAGCAGTTTGTCCATAAACCTGAATAATGCAAATCCCTTGATCATTACCGCCTTCTCCCGTCCACGCCCCTGAGCTTCTAGAACCCCTATACACATGGACTGTTGTTTTTCCTTCAAGATCACCATTGATTAAAAGCCGATCAGTTTTCTGCTCTTCAAGCTTTTCCCCTTTATCCCAATATGCATTAAGATAAAGATTTACATTACCTTGCGCTTTATAGACAGTCCCTACTCCTTTTCCGATGAGAAGTGTCTAATAACCATCTGTTGTTTTGGATTTTAGTGCTCCAAAAATAAGAAAACTATTCGTAAGTTCAACTAATGAAATAGAAGAATAATCTTTAAACCTAAAATGAAAAGCATCAGAGTTTTTTGATTGTTCATATTTTGGTCGCGATAAAATCCATTTTGAACCATTTTTTAAAGCTATCTTGGCTGTAGAACTTTCATCAACATATGCACTTCCTACAAGGGTAGAAGCATCAGCTTCAATACTGAGATTGGAATGTTCAACAGCTTTCAGGAGTGAATCGCCAGAAACTTTTGAATGGTGTAAGAGTTTAACAAAACTTTCAAATTCTCGGCTATACAGAGCTGTACTTTCTGGAACCATAAAAGTTGTCTGGATCAACTGGACTGCCCCTTTTCTTGGTATAATTGTTTTTTTATCATTCAAGACAGCTTGCCAAAATAAAGTGCATCCCATGAAATGCATTCCCTCTCACAAAAACATTGGAATGTTTAATATGAGCAGCATTATGATCATTCCCTTGCAATACAAGGCCATGAGCATTGTTAATTTTTCCTCCTTTCATATACATTTTTGCACCATTATGACTCAAAAGACTTATCTCATCAGCCGATGTCCTAACCTCTGTCTTAGTCAAAGAAACAAATAACTTCTCACTCGAAACACTGATCCCCATTCTGATGGCTTTAATCACCCCGTCTTACATTTCAAAAGCGCCCTCCTCACTAACATCAACCTCTATCGACACATTATTTAACATGGAGTCAAATAGAGCAACAGCTCCCCCTTTTGACACTTTTACACCTGTCATCCAAGCGCCTTTTTAGGAATGGACATTTGCCTTCGAAACACTGTTAATGATGATAGCTTTTCCCTCAATGAGTGTATTTTCCCCTGTTGCCTCTAAGGCAGCATCAGAACTTTCACTCGTGAGTTGATAGGTTTTCTGAGAAATTTCATGCGTTTGACCATCGTTACAGTGATAAAATGAAGCACTTTCATTACATGAATATTGCTTCTTCTGAGAGGAAACTTCACCGACATCAGCATTATGGATAAAGAAAAAATAACCGTTGTAAAACAACATAAAGAGAGATGATTTTTGAGCATAATTTTTTACAAACTTTCTTCCCCTTCTCTAAAAACAAAAAACACGCATTCATTTAATAACTTTGGTTACGCGTAATCATATATTTTATGTAAAGCCATAATTGAAAATATTACAATTTAAAATTGTATTATTTGTAAAAAAGCGTAAAAATATAGATGAAAAATAAAAGCTCTTACCCCAAAACAGTAATCTCAAAAGAATTTATAAATTTACACAAAAGGAGATGACGTATTACCTCACACTTTATATTGCGTTCTTTAACAAAGGCACGACCATCACGAAGAATAAAGCGCTCCAAACAGAATATAGATATGTTGCCAATTCACGTGCTTGTTTGAAAGAAACATCTCTCAACGCATCAAAGCTCATTTCGCAATAGCGCCGGTGAATGATATAATGATAAATTCATTGAGCATCCCACCTTTACACTTATGAATAAGTAAACCGATAACATCCCCCATTTTATCAACCTTCAATGTTGCGACAGCCCCACTTGAAAAGGTATTTTAACGCCTCTCTTATCCAGCTTTATCTATACGGCTCTCTCCACTTATAATGTGTAAACGAATGGTTTTGATCAATTTAACACAGAACAAATTTGAAATGAGAGAATCCCACGATATTTCGTGTTTCTCATGCAATATACAAAGACAATGCATTAATATAAATAAGTATCTTGCATAGAGGGAAAAAAGCCAAAACTCGAAACAAGAAAGCCTTATCTCATCTCTCAAAAGAAACAGATTTGCTGATGCAAAAAAACGTTCTTTAAAAAACTTATTTTCAAAGTTGCAAATAAAACAATAAAAAGGCCACAAGCAATGCTTGTGGCTTTTTTTAAAAATTGTCCCCAAAGGCAATCATCCTAAAAACGATAACGCAATCCACCAGAAAAACTAATTCCAGAAAAACCACCTTTACTCAACTTATGCTGATAAACCAAATAGCCATGAAGTGCAAAATTTTCAGATAAGCGAGCATTAAGACCAAATCCAGCGTCTAGAGAAGAACCAAAAGCCCCCAACTGGAAAGAATCTTTAAAACGCACAGATCTTTCTTTGCCAAAATCATGCGAAAAATGAACCTTCCCATAGAAAGAAACATCACGATTCTTTTCAGGCGCAGCAAGAGTCTTGACCAAACGGCCCCCAATACGCACTATCCATTGATCAAGTTTACCCATCTCAATATCAAAATTATCAATATCACGGACCTCATTAAAATGGAGATGTTGATAAACAATCTGAGCTTGTGGATCAAAAACAAGACCTTCATATCCTGTGGCAATTTTCTGACCACTCATCAAAGAAACACTTAAAGGGTTGCCCTTTAATGTTGCTGTCGTCCCCCGTGCTAGAGTGAGAACATCTCCCTTAAACAAACCGTAGGATAAAAGACCATCGACATAAAATCCTGTATCATGCTGCATACTTCCATAGACTGTAGCCGTCCATTTATCAAATGTACTTTTTTGACTTTGCTCAACATCCAAAGGTTGCAGACAAAGCTTTCCATAAGATCCCATAACCCCAAAGGATATGACATTCTCAACATTTTCAATTTTTTGTAGCAAAACACCCGCCTCTAATGCATAGTACCCTAGATCGCCTCCATAACCATATTCAAGCGCAGATAAATCTGAGTCATAATGGTAACTTCCCCCATAACCACGCAAAAATGAAGTAGGATTTTCACGAATTTCCAACATTTCACGAGGATTAACACGTTGTATCTCCAACTGCTTGTTTTGATTGCTGATATCAATCAAACCAGCATGAAACAAACTATTGGGCAAGATGAGATAAGTGGGCACCTGCGGAACAACAGACCTTACCCCTCGTCCAAATGGGAAAACAGTTTCAATCTTAGAAAGATTATCCGGAGAAGATGCGGGAACAATATTCGGAGAAGGTGCTAGAACAGTATCTGTAGAGGATGATGGAACAATATCCGGAGAAGGCGCAGAAACAGTATCTGTAGAGGATGATGGAACAATATCCGGAGAAGGCGCAGAAACAGTATCTGTAGAGGATGATGGAACAATATCCGGAGAAGGCGCAGAAACAGTATCTGTAGAGGATGATGGAACAATATCCGGAGAAGGCGCAGAAACAGTATCTGTAGAGGATGATGGAACAATATCCGGAGAAGGCGCAGAAACAGTATCTGTAGAGGATAGTGGAATAATATCCTCAAAAGAAGTATGCACTGGAAGCTTACGTGTAGCAACCATAGCAGTATACCCATAATCAGCAGATGTTTGAACATAATCGTTTTCTAAACGAAAATTCCAAAACGCCCCTCCGTTCTGAGCAAATTTCTGTTTAACATGCTCATCCTTTACAGTCTCATCTGGACTATAAGAACGAAGAACATATCTATAAGGCGCACCATCTAATGCAACATATCCTCCATTAAGTATGAAAGAATTATACGCTGCATTTCCATAAACTTGAATAATTGAAACACTATGCGCTTTTTTGTTATTTTGTACTAAACCTCCTGAAACAGCTTGTATATGTAGCATAGTTTCTCCATCAACATCACCATGAATGAGAAGGCGATCCGTTACTTGATCCTCACTTCTATCACTAGGATTTAAACGTGCATTCAAATGAATCCAAGAATCATCAAATGCCCGATAAACAACACCGTTTCCATTCCCAATATAAAGCGTTTGATAGGCATAAGCAGTGCTAGATTTCGGTTTTGTAAAAGTAATAGAACTATTAGAAAGACTAACCGATGAAATAAATGAAACACCTCTATAAAGAGGATCTTCTAAATTTTTATGTCTTGGTCTCAATAAAGCCCACTGTGACCAATCTCTCAAGACAAGATCAACCGTCGAACTGTTATCAACCTGAGTTTGACCAACAAGTGCTGCAGCATCAGCTGTAACCTTTATAGAAGAGCCTCCCTCTGCCTTTAACAATAGATCTCCAAAAATCTTTGTGTCATTTAAAAATATGTCAGCTTTCCCAGATTGACTACTGTAAAAAGCTATACCATCTGGAACGATAAAACGCGTATTTTTCAAATCAACGCGTGCTTTTTGTCTCTGCCCCTTTGATGCTGTCTCTCCTTCAAAGTGTATACCATAAAATGCATTCCCTTTCACTGTAATATTGGAATCTCCAATATTAGCCTGAGGACCTTTATTTCCCTGCAATAAAAGCCCATGCGCATCACCCACATCAACAGAACCTTTCATAAAGTCAACATACCCATCCCCCAATATATGAAAAGCAGCATGACCACTCTGACGTCCCACCCCTTGCACTCGCTCTCCTTTACCGCTCATAGAGACGTTCTTTAAAATAAGCGTTCCTTTTTCTACTGCTTTAACCCCAATACCACCGAAACTCACTTGAGTCTTTGTTAAATGAACTTCACTTCGAGATTTCCCTCCTGCCAAAGCCCCCACTTCGATTGCATCAATCGATCCGCCAGATATTCCGATGACACCCTCCTGAGATTCAACCCCCACTAATACACCACTCAACGTAGGATTGACGAGAGAGACTCTTCCATTTTCTGATACCTTTACACCATATTTCCAAAAGTTCTTTTCCGAATTATTCTTTTCATCCACAATCCCCTTAACAGTTATATTCTTACCCCTAATAACTGTTTCTCCCTTAGACACCTCTATGGCTCCATGAACATGAACACCACGAGCATTTTGATCTGTGAGAGAATAAACTTTATTATTAATTTCATGCTCATCACCATCACTACAGTGATAAAATGCTGCCATCTGATCACATGAAGACTGCTTTTCCCCAGAAAGAACTTGAGATTTGGCATTACGTGCAAAAACATCAACATGATGCGTCAAAAGAAGAAATGCTGTCGTGAAAGTGCACAAAGAGAAACGATTTTTTAATATATTAACCATATAATTTCACCATAATTTTGCCCCCCTTACTAAGAGCAATACATAACGTATCAAAAGAACTTAACCATCAGAAAAATTTAATACATTTTGTTATTTCAATATAAAATTATTAATATTTTTTGTATTTTATGTAAATATGGAGCTAAAAAATATGATCTCAATCTGCAGCATTACAAAGAGTTTGTAAAAACATGACCGAAAAACAAAAAAAGTTGAGCCAAAAAGCAACATATTAAAGATATGCAAAATAATACTTTATAAAATCATTATAACAACAAAACGAATAAAGAAAAAACCACAAGTATACCTTGTGGCTTTTTCAGAGACTATCTAACTAACAACACTAGAAACGGTAACGCAATCCCCCAGAAAAACTGGTTCCAGAAAAACCAGCTTTTATTAGCTTGTGCTGATAAGCCAAATCACCATGAAGTGCAAACTTTTGAGACAATTTGGCATTAAAACCTATTCCAGCTTCCAATGAAGAACCAAAAGCGCCTAACTGAAAAGCATCTTTAAAATGCACCAATTGTTTTCCTCCAAAACCATGAGTAAGATGGAGTTTGCCATAGACAGAAATAACTCTATCCTCATCAGTTGCAACCAACATCTTTGTTAAACGTCCTCCAAGACGGGCTATCCACTGATGAAGCTTTCCTAACTCAATATCAAAACCATCCACATCATGCGCCTTATTAAATTGAAGGTGTTGGTAAACAACCTGAACTTGCGGATCAAAAATAAAACCGTCCTCTCCTACCATAAATGTTTTACCAGTAGTTAATGAAGCACTTAAAGGATTTCCCTTTAATGTTGCTGTCTTGCCACGTGCCGTTGTTAGAACATCACCCTTCAATAAACCATAAGACACAAGACCATCAACGTAAAAACCTGCATCATGCTGCATACCACCGTATGCCGCAACTGACCATTTATCAAATGTACTTTTTTGACTCTGTTCAACATTCAAAGGTTGCAAAGAAAATTTCTCGTAAGACCCGATAATTCCAAAAGAAGTGGTACCATACATATTTTCAATTTCTTTTAGTAAAACACCTGCCTCTATGGCATTATAATCAAGCTCGCCGTCATAACCATATTCAAGCACGGATAAATCGGAATCATAACGATGATTACCGCCATAACCGCGCACAAAAAAGAGCGGATTTTCACGACCTTCTGACAAACCGCCAGAAGCAATCCGTAAAGCTTCCAACCGCTTATTTTGATTGCTAACATTCATCAAACCAAGATGGTGTAAGACATTAGGCAAAAGAAGATAAGTAGGAACCTGCGGAACAACAGCCTTAACTTCCGGCTTAGGACGAGGATCCGGAGCTGGTTCTGGAGAGGGTGTTGGAGCAAGAGGGGGTGTTGGACGAAGATCTGGTTTAGGTTTAACATCAGAATCTATCGACTGACTTTCAAGACGGAAATCCCAAAACTCTTCGCTCCCTTCAACTAATCTCTGCCCCATGCTTGCTTTTCCCAAATGAGATCCTGGACCATAAGCATAAAGCCTATACTGATAAGGTAATTCGTTTAATGCGACATAACCACCTTCCAACTTAAAAGAACCCTCCTCTGCTGCTCCAGAAACCTGAACGAGTGAAATCCCTTGCTCATTTCCACCGCTGCCCGTATATCCTCCTGGACTTCCTGCAACAGCAAGCACACGGAGCATTGTTTCTCCAGCAACATCACCATGAATTAAAACACGATCCGTCTTTTGATGGTCAAGAGAACCACCAGTATTCAGATATGTATTAAGAGCAATAGAGGCACTGCCCTGTGTTTTATAAACATCCCTCTTTCCCTTTCCAATATAAAGGGTTTGATAACCATCAACCGAAGAAGATTCTTGCCTTTTAAAATTAATAGAGCTCCCATCCATAAGACTGACAAGTGAAATAGAAGAAGTATTTGCAGTATCATGTTGATTTCTTGGCAACTTTTGTTGTAAAATCCACTTAGAGCCACCTCCCAAATAAAGTTCGGCATTAGAATCTTTATCAACGTGTGTGCGACCTTCAAGCGTAGAGCCATCAGCCAAAATCGTTAGAGAAGCCCCTTTCTCAGCTTTTAATAAAAAATCCCCTGAATGAAGAGTGCTTTTTAATAAACTCACCACACCAGAAATAAGGTTTTCACCATAAAGAGCCGTATCATCTAAAACAGAAAACTCTGTTGTATCCAAATTAACAACTTCTAATCGTGGTGGAACTTTTCCTTCCTCTAATGAAATCTCCTCTTTTTTATCCCCACCTTCATCCCATGGCTTCTTTCCCCGAAAATAGATCCCATAAGATCCTTCCCCCTTCACGGTAAAAGAAGAGGTTTTAATATTAACTTCACTCACAGGAACTTTTGAATCAGAATCCTCATTCGATAAATCTTCAACTTCCTTCAAAGGAATAGAATCGACCTTATTTTCTAATAATACACCATGGACACCCTCCGCATGAACAGTACTGTCCTCTACATGAACAGTCCCCAAATCCACGTACACAACCGAATGATTATCTGAATTTTTTTCTTTACTCTTTCCAGTAACCTTAACAGCACCAAGACCTACCTTCCCACCTAACACCGAAGAAATCCCATAGCTGTGCATAAAATCAACTGTCCCACCTAACATCCAAACTTCTGACTTTTCATAACTTAAAATACTGGCAATCCCATCAGCGGTCTTAATGTTTGTCCCTTTAAAAAAAACAAGCGACTTGTCTGCTGCATCAACCCCCTCTTGACTCGCCTCAATCTTTCCATTATCTATTTCAATCTCACCATTAGTCGCACGAAGAGCTACAATTGTGTCTTTGATAATCGGTTTTTTCAGAACGATCTTACCGCCCTCTAATGCGTGCACACCCACTAGAAAAGTTTCATCAGCAATTTCACTGCTAACTGTTACATTTTTTCCCTCAACTTTTGTCTTTATACCCTTCACCGTTATAGCAGTAAGATCAGGGGGATAGTAAGAAGCATTTTTACTGGTAATTTTATAAGTCTTATTATCAATTTCAGGATCCCCGCAATTATCGCATATATAATATAATCCACTATAGTAATAGAACTTAGGATTCACAGCTCTTCCATCAGAATCCTCATCTTTAACAGAATTATCGACATTACCCTCACGCCCTCTCTCTCCACTCTTTCCACTTAACTCACGATAGTCACTTCCCCCACGAATACCATCATCATTATTGCCAACATGGATCCAATTATAATAATTATTCTGTCCACTCGCTCCACCAAGAAGAGGCTTATTCTGGTTATTCCCACTAAGATTATTACCATAGATAGCCCCCCCACTGATAAAATTATCATTAAGAAGACCACTGATAGGGTAGCCCTCCATGCTATTGTATGGAATAGTAGGAGTCATTGGCATGATATATATATCGGGTATATTGCTAGTATCGTAAGAAGACATATTACCACGCTCTCCAGCACTTGCAGCAATAACTATTCCATTTTGGAGCAAAGAAAGGATAGCTGTTGTACAAGCACATAAACATACATGATTTCTAAACATTTTAATCATAGTTCCCTCGAAACTTTTCTTCCCCTCTCATTGAAAACAAAAACACTCGAAAAGCATGCCGCTATGCACCTAAAATATGAACGGTGTAACCATTAAGACATGTCTCTCATGCTCATTTGAACCGTGCGATGAATGATCCCTATAAACTTGGCAGAAGCTCTACGCGCAAAACCACCCATAGGGGAACAACAACAAAGCACAATTTATGAGTGTATAATGCATTCTGTATTTCGTGTAAAGAAAAAATAAAATCAATACGTGTAATTAATTAAAGGCACAATTTAGCCTTGTGAACTTTAAAAAATTACTCCACAACGAGATGGATGAAAAAATGATTTAAATCAGTGAACAAAAAACTCTCAAAAACGCGTTTAGAAAGCACCAAATATTATATTTAATAATATCAATACGGTATCCAAAAAGATAAGATAACACATCCTAGATTCTTGAACGTTTAAAAAGCCCATACACGTAAATCACTCTATCACTTCATAAGTTGCAGCAACAATTTTAAGAAAATTCGCTTTAGCATAGAAAAACGTGCTCATACGCACAATAAACTCAAGTCTTTTTTATGCATATCAAGAAGACGAGCAACTTTTAAGAACAACACATATTCTTATAAAGAAAAAAGGCAGCACAATGTGCTGCCTTTTTTTAAAAAGTACACCCTGTACCTTATATTAGAACTGATAACGCACGCCTCCAGAGAAACTTGCTCCAGAAAAACCAGCTTTATTAAGCTTATGCTGATAGAGAACATCTGCATGCAGAGAGAACTGTGGCAACAATTTGGCATTAATCCCTACCCCAGCCTCAAGTGAAGAGCCAAACGCTCCTAACTTGAAAGCATCACTGAAATGCACAGACTGTCTTTCTCCAAAACCATGAGCAAGATAAAGCTTACCATAGAAAGCAACAGCATTCACGCCTTCAGAACCTGTAGGAATCTTGATTAAGCGTCCACCAACACGTGCCACCCATTGATCAAGGTTACCCATTTCAATATCAAAATTGTCAATATCACGGGCCCTATTAAACTGAAGATGTTGATACACAACCTGAACCTGCGGATCAAAGACAAAGCCTTTATATCCCGTCGCAATTGTCTGACCACCGATCAAAGAAACATTCAAAGGATTACCTTTCAATGTTGCCGTCGTACCCCGTGCAAGAGTAAGAACATCACCTTTGAACTGACCATAAGATAAAAGACCATCGACATAGAAGCCCACATTATGCTGCATGCTACCATAGACTGTAGCCGTCCATTTATCAAATGCACTCTCCTGACTTTGCTCAACATCCAAAGGCTGCAGAGAAAGTTTTCCATAAGTTCCCATAACTCCAAAGGATAGAGCACTATCAGTAGTTTCAATAGTTTGCAGTAGCACACCTGCTTCTACACCACGATAATCAAGATCACCACCATAACCATATTCAAGTGCAGATAAATCTGAAGTATAATGGTAACTTCCACCATAGCCACGTAAATATAAAGCAGGATTCTCACGAACCTCTACCATTCCAGTAGCAGTCATCCGTAAAGTCTCCAACTGTTTGTTTTGATTGTTAATATCCATCAAACCAGTATGGAATACGCTATTAGGCAAAACGAGATAAGTTGGCACTTGTGGAACAACAGACCTTACAAATTGTTCAGGAAGAACAGCCGATACAGAAGACTTAACATATTGATTTTCTAAACGGAAGTTCCAAAACGCTCCACCATCCCTAACAAACTTCTGTTGAACATGCTCCTGTTTCGAAGTCGCTTCTGGAGCATAACCACGAAGAGTGTATTTGTATGGAGAGTTCCTTAGCGCAACATAATCACCATCGAGTTGGAAAGAATCTTTCTTCGCTTGACCATAAACTTGAATAACAGAAACACTGTGACCAATCTTGGCATTTGTTTGACCGTTTCCTACATTGCCCGCATCTCCTCGTACATGTATTTTTGTTTTTCCAGAAACATCACCATGAATGACAAGTCGATCCGTTACTTGTTGAGCATTTGAATCATGAGGGTTTAAACGTGCATTGAGAAGAATTACAGCATCACCCTGCGCCTCATAAACTGTGCCGTTTCCATTTCCAATATGAAGGGTTTGATATTTCCCTCCAGATTCTGAAGGTGTAAAATCAATAGCACTATTTACAAGCCTCACAGAAGAAACGCATGAATCTACACATCCTGAATCTGAAGCAGCCAAACTTTTCTGGACAGTTCTTTTGAGAAGCCACTCTGAACTATTGACCAAGTCTAATTTTGCATAAGAACTTTTATCAACGCGAACACCGCCTGCAACAATAGAACCATTAACCGAAAGCGATATATTAGAATCATTTTCAGCTTTCAACAACAAATCACCAACAAGGGTTGTTTTGTTTTCTAATGAAACATGACCACCAGAGTTATTACCATAAATAGCGACACCATTTTCAACTTCAAAATCAGTTGCTTTCAGTGAAACTGTTCCTGCTATGCTTATAGGTGCTTTTTCCTGTTTGGATACAGCACTGCGCTTAACAATATTTAGACTTTGCTGACTCTCTTCTTTCTGTGTTACCCCATCAAAATATATACCATAGGTTCCATTACCTTCCACGTTAACAGTAGAAAACTCAATATTCGCGTGATTCACAGAAGAACGAACCTCTGAAGATCTTCTTCTTCTAGAAGAACCTGTCTCAACCACATCATCACGCTTCATAACCCACAAAGCATGAGCATCAGTAAGAACATTTCCATTCTTAAAATCAACAGAAGCATTATCACTCAACAGAAAAGCTGCACGACCAAAATTATCGGTAGAATCTAACTTTGCCGCTTCTTTTTTTACAGTAATGTTAACTTTGTCTAACTTAACACTACCCCCATCTTCTGACCTAACAGCCACCCCCTTTGTCTGAGTGATAATCCCAGAGTTCATGGTTATTGCACCAGCTTTACTCGCTAACCCCGCTACAGCTAAATCTCCCGTTACGTTAATTGTCGTATTCGTCAAATCAATAGATGACCCAGAACCTGCCAAAGCGCCCACATAACGAGCATTAACCGATCCATCATTCATCTTAACTTTCCCGCCACTTATAGCTTCAAGCCCAATCACAGAAGACGTAATGGCTGATTTATTATCCAAAACAACTTCTGCTTTATTTTCTGCAAGCACAGCACTCACAGCCTTTAATGTATTAAGATTAGCATTATTCTCGTTCTCAGCCCCTGCACCACTAATTGTGGCTCCCTCTAACTTAATAACTGTATTCTGACTTTTTGCATGCATAGAATGCTGAGTGCTATCACTTACCTTTAATGTAAGATTGGTTATTGTATGCGATTTACCATCATCACACGAATAAGGAGTTTGCAATGCCACCCCACCATTATTCCGTGTAGGATCACACGTAGAAGAAACAGCTTCTTTACCACCATTATTAAGCAGAAGAACACGTCCAATAGGTCCATTAGAATCTCCAGCAGATGTCTCAGAAATCACAGAAGCAGAAGGCTTCGTAGAAGTTACTGATCTTATAGATGGAAATCTATTCGATATAGTATGCTCAGCTGTTAAAGAAATCCCATCTGTCGATATCACAAGAATATCGCCTGTATCAGATCTCGCACCTGAACCAACTCCTGGAAGTGTTAAAGTTATCGAACTTCTACCTCTAGATGAAGAAGATGAAGATACAGCCCCTTCATTATCCCTTGTAGTCTGATTGGCGGGAGTATTAGGTGTACCAAGTGTAACAATAACTGGATCAGAATGACTATCCCCTTCTTCATATCCTTCATATCCACCAATTGTATGATCTTCAGTTGTACCATCATCTTCATTACCTATCTCAGATCTCTGAGATCCAGAGTTTTCATTTTGTGTAGAAGCAGGAGATGGAGAACTTACTACTACAGAAGTCCCATTTCCCTCACTTCTCACAGACTCACGAGATGATGACACGGAAGGAGTATTTTCTCCTCTCACCAAATCTCCAGCTAAGTAAGTAATACCAAGATCATAAGGCAAATTTTTATCTTCTAAACGAAAGTCCCAAATCTCACTATTTCCTGTAATCAATCTGCTCTCAAAAGGCTCCATTTTCGGAGGAAACTTTGGGCCATAAGCACGAAGGACATACTGATAAGGGGTTCCAAGCGTAATATACTCATTATCTTTTAAAAGACGAGATCCCACTCCTACTAACCTAAAAGATCCCGCCTCTGCCTTTCCAAAAACTTGAATAAGAGGAATACTATATATTGTTCTCTTGTCTTTCTCCTCCCAACCTACTGTATAAGCCCTCACCTTTACCGCAGTTGTCCCTGAAACATTACCATGAATCAAAAGCCTATCAGAAATTTGACCAGTACCCTTACCAGACAAATCCACATTGAAGTTAATTACAGAATCTCCCTTCGCGCTGTAAACTGTGCCTGTTCCTTCTCCGATGCGAAGATTTCGATATTCAGTAACAGTACCACTACCGTTAGATTTTTGCTTAACTAATTTTGTTGAAGTAACAAATGTAATATTACTATTGTCAAGACTTACAGATGAAATACACGAATCTATACAACGCTGATTTTCATCTTCTGAATCTTCATAGAGACTCTTTGTTACATTCCACTCCGATCCATGAGATAAAAAAAGCTTAGCTCGAGATTTCTGATCAACACGAGTAGCACCTGAGAGGATAGAGTCGCGAACAAAAACTGATAGATCAGCAGAATTTTCTGCTTTCAACAAAAGCCCACCTGAAACTTCTGAATCTTCTTGTAAAAAAACTTCACCCTTTAAACCATTATTATAAATAGCTACGCCATTTGGAACTTTAAGAGCAGTATCTTGTAAGAGAACCATATGTTCAACCGCATCCATATAATGTATACCATTACCGACACGATCAAAATGTATACCATAAGAGTTTTTACCTGTAATTTTAATAGATGAAGATTTTATAACAGCATTTAAATAAAAGGAATCAGATAATGCATCAACACCAAGCACCATCTTTTTATGTTCTATAACATCATTCATACTAGAGTGAATATCACTAAAAGCTTCAGAAATGATTGAGAAAGAAGGTGAAGAAGAAGTGCCTCGATTTCCTTCATCGTTGGGTAAAAAAATTTCTCTACCATCACCTAAAGAATCATTGGGAAATACGCTAAAATCTTTTTGCATATTTGCTTCAAGATTGCCTTGGACGCTTCCAGCAATCTGCAAAAAAGTAGTATCGGGAATATTAAATGTCCCATTCTTAAACGAAATATAACCGTCACGTGATAGCAAAACAACACGTTTAAAATCTACTACATCAGAGTCCTGCTGCTCTACTCCACTACCCTCTAGCTGTACTCTCGGCTTTTGCACTTTATTCTGTAATCCAGAAGTAGTTATTTGAATTTTAACCTCATCCAATAAAACAATTCCCATTTCTGAAGCGATAACTCCTACTGTAGCATCCCCTAAGGAAAGTGTCCCTTCTCTCATCTTTATTATAGATCTATCATCACTCCACAAACCGATTACGTTCGCATTAACAAGCGTACTTTCCAAAGAAATAATTCCTTCAGAAGAAGCCATAGCATCCACATAAAAGCTATCAAGAGAACTACTATTCATAGAGATCATTCCATGACGAACAGCTCTAATTCCATACAAAAATCCATCAACCACAACATCTGACAACTTAATCTCAGCACCAAAATTAGACTTAGCATCTGCAAATATAGCGCCCATATCTTCATCCAGCAATACAGGTTTAGACACACTCTGAACACTTTCGCGTTCATTAGCTACAATAGATATGCCAGATACACTAACAACTGTCGGAGTAACTGCAGACGAAGAACTTCTTACGGATACAGGACTGCTTACGGATATAGCACGACCATACTTATCTGCCGTAAGAGTTAATCGATCATCACCTCCAGCTTTTTGGAGGGTATACGTCTGACCATTATTACAGAAAATAGGAGCACTCGGCATAGTACTTTGGCTCAAAGAAATATTCTTTTCCCCCAGAGAACAACGCGTAGTGAAATATGGTGAGCCAACGACAAGTTCTGGTACAATCACTGCAGCACCATCTCTAGCGCCTTCTAATGCGCCACTATTGAGACCATTTTGACCTGCCTCACCTGCTTGACTACCTGGTACACCTGACCCTGGTACACCTGCTTGCGTCACGCTATCCCCTCGTGTTTGCACATTTGTGTCTTGTGTTTGCGTTGAAGTAACTGGTAATGCTTTTGGTAATGTTTCTGATTGAGAAGCACTATTATCCGATTGAGAAGTATTACTACCAGTCACATATGATAAGCTAGGAATAGAGGCGATTCCAGGAATATATGATGAAACACCTTTAAGTGATGCAAATGAAAATGATGGCAAAAAACTAAAAGCAAAAGCATTTACACCTTGTAAAAGGAAGAGTGCGCTCGTTGTCAGTGCATACAAGCGTGTACGCTTTTTAAATACATTGATCATATGTTAAACTTTCTAAATAATGTTGCAAAAACACTAGAATTAAGTGAAAATAAAGTAAGTGAACAGTTTGTAACATATGTTATTCAACTTTACAACATAGTGTTATTTATTGTTGCATCGTTTTGTGCATAAAAATGCCTAAGTTAAGTTTTTAAGTGCGCAAACCTTTGTAATATCAGATAAAAGGATAAAATCACGATGATAAAATATATGAAATGGGTAACTTCTGTTTTACTGGTTGCAACCAGCTTTGCAACATTTTTATGGACACAGACGAGTATTGCAAAGACGAGTACTCAAACAAATGTAACGATTAATCATGTTTCAGGCACAACTTCTGTTCCAGCCTCTCCGCAAAAAGTTGTTGTATTTGATATTGCCGCGCTTGACAATATGAGCCGCCTTGGAATTAAAGCAGTTGTCGGTATTCCTGAAGGAAAAAAACCTTCATACCTGCAGCAATTTAATGATGAAAAATATGAAAAAATTGGGACTCTTTTTGAACCAGATTATGAAAAAATTGCTACTCTTCAACCCGATTTGATTATTATTTCCTCCAGAACCCAAGCAAAATATAAAGATTTATCCAAAATCGCTCCAACGATTGATCTAACTGTAGGAAACGAAAGCACTCTTGAAGATATTAAACGAAATGTGTCTATCCTTGGAAAAATTTTTGGTAAAGAACAGGAGGCAGAAAAGGAAATTGCAAAACTCAATGAAACTTTAGCTGAAGTCCGTAAAAATACCCAGGGAAAAGGTACAGGGCTCATACTCATGACCTCTGGTGGAAAAATCAGTGCTTTGGGACCAAAATCACGTTTTGATATTTTCCATTCCGCTTTTGGAATTGCTCCTGCAACTGATAAACTCACCGTACAAAAACATGGACAACTCATTTCTCCTGAATTTATTCTTGAGACCAATCCTGATTGGTTATTGGTAATTGATCGAGATGCCGCAATTGGACGGGAAGGACAATCCGCAGCACAACTGCTCAACAATGAACTTGTTCACCGCACAACAGCAAGCAAAAAAAACCAAATTATTTATTTAGACTCTTGGAGCTGGTATCGTGCAAGTGGTGGTTTAACGGGACTTCTTGAAACTGCTAAGCAGATCAATGAAGCCTTTACAAAGAGCAAATAAGAGCACGAAAGAACTTGCTTGCACTATGAATAAAATTTAAAAACAAAGGTTGTTTATCAAATAACCTTTGTTTTTTTAAGTTTTAGAGAAAATGATTTAACGTGAAGAATTACTGGATAACCATAACGCTTCTAATTCTCTTGTCTATCCTCAGCATTTTTGTTGGTTATTCTGATGTCACACCTTCTGACCTCTTCGCAGCCGATCCCCATGCGTGGCTTATTTTTTGGCAAACGCGTCTTCCTAGAACCATTTCAATCCTTTTAGTAGGCGCAGCGCTTGCACTTTCAGGCATGATTATGCAACTGTTGACACGCAATCGCTTTGTTGAGCCATCAACCGCTGGAACCGTTGAATCTGCTTCCCTTGGCATTCTTTTTATTATGATTTTTCTGCCCGATAGTCCTGTTTTAGGAAAAATGGTCGTTGCAACGCTTTTTGCCATGGCGGGCACTTTACTTTTTATATTTTTATTGCACTGCATTCCTCTAAAATCTGCTCTTATTGTACCTCTTACAGGGATTATGCTAAGCTATATTATTGGCTCTTTATCCAATGCCATTGCAGATTATGAAATGCTCCTTCCTTCTCTTCAAGCTTACTTATTTGGTAGTTTTGCCATGATTCTTGAGGGAAAATATGAACTTTTATGGCTATCCCTTCCCCTTTGTATTCTAGCCTATTGTACTGCTGATCGCTTTACGGTTGCCAGCTTAGGAGAAGATTTAACCAATAATCTTGGATTGAATTATCGTGTTGTCATGTTTTTTGGTCTTTTTATTGTTGCTTCAATCACTGCTGTTATTGTCTGTACCATCGGCCGTATTCCTTTTGTTGGATTGATTATTCCAAATATTGTTTCAAGTTTCATGGGAGATAATATGCGCCATACCGCTCCTTGGGTAGCCATCAGCGGTGCAGGATTGGTCTTGATTTGTGATCTTTTAGGTCGAATCATTCACCCATCTTTCGAAATTCCCATCAGCACCATAATGGGCGTAATCGGTAGTTTTATTTTTATGATACTGCTTTTACGCTGGAGAAAGCGTCTTGGATAGAAGAAAAAAAACAATATGTGTACTAACAACGCTTATCATCATAGCATGTACTGTCATTAGTCTTTACGTGACGTGGAATATCAATGTTTATACATGGGCATTCCGTCTTACAAAACTTATCTCTTTACTCCTCATTGCCTATGCAATCAGCGTTTCTACGGTTTTATTTCAAACAATCGTCAATAACCGTCTTCTAACCCCTTCAATTATGGGATTTGATCAGCTTTATATTTTAATAAAGACTGTTTTGATGTATTTTGTAGGTTCTCTTTCTTTGCCCTTTTTGAATGAAGAAGGACAGCTCGTGCTTGAAACCCTCATTCTCATTCTTTTTTCCATAAGCCTTTTTCGTTGGCTGTTTTCAGGAAGCCTAAAGGGACTCCATTTGACGCTTTTAATTGGCGTTGTTTTAGGCGGCTTTTTTTTCAGTTTACGAATGTTTATGCAATTGCAATTAAATCCAGATCAAATGATGAATTTAACAGATATTATGTTTGCAAATTTTAATAAATTTAATACATCGCTCATCAGCTTTGCCACAATTATTGTTTTCATTGTGAGTCTTGTTGGTTGGCGTTCACGCTATCTTCTTGATATTCTTGCTCTGGGTCGTGAAAATGCGCTTAACCTTGGAATAGATTATCACAAAAGCGCTACAGCTATTCTGATTTTTGTTTCTATTCTTGTATCTATTTCCACTGCACTGGTAGGACCGGTGACTTTTTTTGGATTACTCGTTGCCAATCTTGCTTATGAACTTTCCCCACAGGCAAAACATGGAGTTGTTGTGCCAATTGCAATATTATTGGCAATTATTTGTTTGGTGGGGGGACAATTTATTTTAGAGCAAATTTTTCACATGGCAGGACGTTTAAGTTTTATCATTGAATTTTGTGGAGGGATTGTTTTCTTAATGTTATTGATGAAGGGAAAACTAAAATGATTAAGATCAATCATCTTTCCAAGGCTTACGGAGCACGGTTGATTATCGACAATTTATGCCTTCATCTTCCCAAAGGGGGGATTATTTCTCTTATTGGGCCTAATGGATCGGGGAAATCCACCCTTTTAATGCTGATAAGACGTCTTTTACCGCATCACAGCGGTACAATTAATATCGACGGCTTTGATATTGATAAAATGCCCCATGATATTTTGGCACAAAAGCTGTCAATTTTGCGTCAAGATAATCCTTTATCCTTCCGTTTAACCGTCTACGATTTAGTGAGTTTTGGACGCTACCCTTACTCAAAAGGTTGGTATAATAAAGAAGATAGACAGTTTATCGACAGTGCGCTACGCTATCTAGGCTTACAAGATTTAAAAGACTGTTTTTTAGATAAGCTTTCTGGGGGGCAGCGTCAATGCGCTTTTATCGCCATGGTTATCTGCCAAGATACTGATTATCTTCTCTTAGATGAACCATTAAACAATCTGGATATGAAACATGCCGTTTCTATGATGAAGCAGTTACGCCGCACAGCTGATGAACTAAAAAAAACTATTCTTATTGTTATGCATGATATTAATTTTGCCTCATCTTATTCAGATATGATTGTTGCACTAAAAAATGGGAAAGCAGTCTATTGTGGGACTCCCAAAGAAATTATGCGGCCAGAAGTTCTTAAAGACATTTATGATATCGATATTCAAATCACAACAATCAATGATATTCCTATCGCTCTTTATTATCGATAATCATAAAGATTTTTTACGCTTGCCTACATTGTAGAATCTGCTAGGGATGATAAAATTGGCTTATTGGGGAATAGTTTAATGGTAGAACAGCGGACTCTGACTCCGTCAATCTTGGTTCGAATCCAAGTTCCCCAGCCAAATTCAATGTAGCTTGCCACTAGGTTTTGTATATTTTGCCACTCGGTTTTATACCAATTTATTTTGTTTCACATGATTTTTAAGGGGCTCTCAAAGGGTCTTCAAAGGCCTTTCAAAGATCATTTAAAGCCCCTTTAGTGAGTCTTTATTTTTCTTCTCTTAAAGGTCGCAATTTTTGATGATCCGTCACGAGTAGGAATTGTATTACAAGAATCGCATTATTTGAGAAGCAGCATGCATAAAATGGTATCTCTTTTTTTAGCGTAAACTGCGTGATAGCTTTTCGGTTTTCTAAGGCATTATTAAAAAACAAAAGAAGCTTTGAAGAATTCAGTCAACTTGACCGTATTGCGTACCATTGATGCATTTGCGCAATGTTTGCACAATTGCCCTTTCTGCAATTGAGTAAACATTACCCTATTGCTGGAATCATGCAATTGGATCACCTTAATTCTATTGCTCCTCTAAGGAATAAGGACATCTTGTCCCAATTGCTCTCTCCCACCCAAAGTGCAAACCTTGCACGTTGATCTCAAAAAGCATTACAACCGATCAAAGGGTCAAGTTGTCCCTTTGATTTTCTGTTCTGATCAAGTTTCCTTTTCTCCTGTTTCCTTTCCTTGATCTGGTGCCCCTCAAAGGTAATTTCTGTGGTGTATCCGCTTTGCTTTTCATAGCGATGGGTTACGGTTGCAGCTTTCCCTGGGCCATTGATTTCGCCTCGAAAACCTTGAAGCAAAAGCGGTTGACCGGCCATGATTTCAGGGCGCCCCTCAAGGCTTAAAGAGCCACTGCCCATGGCTCGACAAAGCCTATCCGATTCGGAAGCAGCCGCTGCTAAAGCTTCTGCCTCACAAGGG
>NZ_CAHOYM010000015.1 GCF_903679515.1 Bartonella gabonensis | reverse complement strand
TTTTATAACTGTGTCATTTTTGCTATAGATTTCTTTCAAAAAGTGTGAAACGATTAACTATTATTTACGTTCACATTAGCTTTTAGGGGAGCAATTATGATTACAAAGTATTTAATCCCAATAACTATATTTTCTTTCATTTCAATTTCTGTATTACAGGCAGCGGATATCTTTGTTCCTGAACAGTCCGTTCCTGTTATTACAGCGCCTGCTTTTTCTTGGACAGGATTTTATCTTGGAGGACAGATCGGCAACTTTTCAAGTAAAGTAACTGCAAATTATTTTAAAGATGAGACATGGAATCCAGTTACAAAAGAGAATTTACTTAAACTTTCTGGTTTTATCGGGGGCGTTTATGCAGGTTCCAATGTTGATATCAATA
The DNA here is from genome assembly GCF_903679515.1 of Bartonella gabonensis. Taxonomy (GTDB): domain Bacteria; phylum Pseudomonadota; class Alphaproteobacteria; order Rhizobiales; family Rhizobiaceae; genus Bartonella; species Bartonella gabonensis. Next base: position 45,371 of record NZ_CAHOYM010000015.1, on the reverse strand, counting down.
ATGGTTTTATTATAGGTATTGATACGGACATTATGTGGCTTGATAAAGAGAATACGAAGGATATTCCTATACCGAAAAAAAATCAAACTGGAGAAATATCAAAATCTTCAAAAAGAGCAAGTCTAACAAGAGCTTCTGATGAAGATGAAACTCCAGCGTTGCCTATTGAGGCTATACATCATACTTTAAAACAAAAATGGTCTGGTGCTACACGGGTGAAAGTTGGTTTTGCGATTGATCGTATGATGCCTTATGTTTCTGGAGGAGTTGCTTATACGGAGCTTCAGAATGTTTTTTCGGCAGTAGCTGATAGCAAAAGTAGAGCAGTTGATCTTTCTGATTGGTTGCATGATGAAAAAAAGACCATGATTGGTTATACTCTTGGAGGGGGCGTTGATTTTGCAATGACTGATAATGTTATTGTGCGCGCAGAATATCGTTATTCAGATTTCGGCAAGAAGAAGTTTATAGATGATAAATATGAACTGAGCTACAAGACAAACGATTTCCGCGTGGGTGTAGCTTATAAATTTTAATTTTTTTCAAAATTAAACAATTTAAAAGCCTCATTTGAAATGAGGCTTTTATTTTTCAAATAGATAATGTAAAATACTATTTTACGCAGAAGAGACACTGTTTTATTCGAATAATAGTTTTATTTATAAAGATAATTCACTATTTTCATGTGCAATGAGAGGCCTAAGTATCATAAGATTATCTCATTTCAAACCTATTCCACGTTGAAACAATCAAAACCATGTCTTTTATACGTTAAAAGCGGGGAGGACTGTGAGTATAAAAACATTAAAGAAACAATAAAAATTCTTTTTATAAACCGTCTCAAGTGTGGAGAGCTAACGCAGCATTGGGAAGAAAAGTGTTGTTTTATGGTAGCGATTTTTTCTTCATAAACGAGAATATGGTGCTTAATGGACTTTATCATTAAACCATTCATGGGGGACGTCGTGAAATGGATTCGGGTAGAAAAGATACTTCTTTAAAACAAACGCATGAATTAGCAAGCCAATGGTATTCTGTTTTATTTGAAAGACCTCTCATACAATCGACTTTTCTGTTTAAAGAGCATAAAATTACATCCAAAAAATAACTCAATAATAATAAAAATTCATATTATAATTTTTTTATTATTGGATATTTTATGCTTTATTATAGATAATAATACAGAGTAATAGATAATTATTAAGGAGTATTATAAAGTGCTTTATCGGAAAAAATGGATAGCAAAATAGGAATTTATCGAGATATAAAAAACATTATTACTGGTGCTTATTATTGAAATAGAATATATTATTTTTATAAAAGTTTAAATGTGCGATAATAACTATCACATATAATAGTGGAAGATCATTTCAAATCTATTTATCATAAATCAATTAACATCATTTGTTTAATGAATGACAAGGGGGGATTATTAAAATTATATGTTTTAGTTGTTATTGAGCTTTTTATCGTCATTGATATCGAGCTATAAAAGCTAAATGAGCTTCTCTATTATCTTATAAAATATCATGACTATAGCGCTATGAGGATTTTGCCTATGAGAGGTTTAGGGGCGATGAAATGCAAAGCAAGATTTTTAGAACTTTGTGAAGTAAATCATATGTACAATCGCAGGTAGAATCTGTGCGAAAAGAATCCAGATTATTTATAAATCAGATAGGGTAGAAATCTTCGTCCTTGAGAACGAGAAGGAAGTAAATCAATGACTTTGTAAAGTCAGTCACATAAATGGGGTTAGCCAACGGGGCTCTTTGAAAGAAATTGATCTATCAACAAAGAAGGTAGAACTTTATCTTTTTAAGAGGATGAGGCAATAAAATTATTATTTATGAAAGGGATATGAAGTGAAAATATTTTCGCTTTAGGTTGTTTTGGTAACTTTGGATATGTTTAAGCATTTAAAGATTAATTGTTTCATTACAGGCCATCTCGTTTTGGGGGTTGATAATGCTATAACGTTGCAACTGACAGTGCCATTGATTTTGTAAGCGTTCAATGGAAAATAAATTAAAGCCTGCGGGTGGTTTTTTATCACCAAAAGCTTGTGATGCGGAAGGAACACCAACAATAGGAATTTTTTTAATTGGTCCTTCAATCCACTTCAATGTGGGTAAATGAGTATGTCCGTGCAGAATAAGTTCGCAACCGTGATGTTTGATAACGTCTAGAAAACGTTTTATATCCCGTAGTTTTTTATGCCAAGAGGTTGCCTTGGGAAAAGGGGGATGATGGATCATGACAACACGAAAAAGGTTGCGCTTTGCTGCTTCATTTAAAAGGTGCGGTAACGTTTGCGCTTGCATTTTACCAAAATAACCAGAAGCTTGAAAAGGGGGAGTTGCGATGGCTGAAGAAGCAACTATGATGGCGACATCTTCGCGAATACGCATATAAGGAAAGGCACTTTTTTGAGGCACATCACCTGTGATCCAAGGTTTAAAGAGAGTACATGCTTTTTGGAAGGCGCCGCGGACATAGGCATCATGATTTCCAAATGTTAAAGAAATGTCTTGAGCTTGTCCCAAGTTAAGGAGCCAACGACGAGCTTGTTCAAATTCCTTATCGAGAGCAAGGTTCACAAGATCACCAGAGATCACAAGGTGATCAGGCTTTGTTTTATTCAAGGCATCTATTAAAGTTTCCAAGACATCTGTTGCCATTTGATTCTTACGTTTTTTTTGCCAATTTAAATAACCGGTCAGACGTTTTCCAGAAAGTTCAAAAAGGGTAGGTTTCGGGATAGGGGAAAGGTGTATATCGGATATATGGGCAAGATGAAACATAAAAGCTCGTAGAATATTAAAAACGATTTAAAGAAAAAGCATAAGATAAGTTGGTGCTTAAAGGCAAGAAGGATTGTAAAATGAAAAATAGCTTTTGAAAGTATGAGAAAATTCTTTGGAGAATTGATGCTGTATTATATTTCTTATAACAAAGGAAAGCATAATACAACAGACCATTTTCGGCAACCAATATGTCTTTTGTATGATAGGATAAACTTTAAAATGATGGTCAGACGTTTTAAGATCTTTAAACAGCTTTTATACGACAACATATTATCATAAAAAATCTAATCACTCAGTATAAAATGCAAAAGAGTGTATTGTATTCATAAGAAATTTTTATGGTTTTGCGTTGTCATATATGCTTTTAAGGGGAGATGTTTTTCACGCAAAACAGAGCACCTCAAGAGGAATATCCCAAATAAAATATCATTGTGTTGTACACGCACATATTTTTTTGAAGAAATATTTCCCAATGCGCTTGATTCCATTTCATGAAAGTTCTTCAATGCTATGAAAAGTCTTGTTTATAAGGCTTATTCATGCACCACCCTCTTTATACTTATACAAGGTACTAACCAAAACTATCATACTATCCCGTCCCAACTTTATAAAAATCCTTGCTTTAAGAGGATTCGTAAGAGAAATTTCACTCTCTTTATCAATGTTTTTTATTCATACGTCCCCCATTCTGATGATGTGCAAGAGAATGATTTTCATTGATTTAATATGGAAAGGATTACAAGAAAGGAAAATCCTACTGAGAATAATGGCTCGATATGAAAAAAAGATAAATTATCCATTATAACTCAATGTCTTATCTAATTATAAAAAAATAAGTAAATACACAAAAAGATAAGCTTAATTTTAAAATTACTCTACAAAATCTCAGGATTTTTTAACGGCCTTCACGATACCACATGCTGCTCAACAGTAAGAGGCAAACAGGCAGTGCAAAAAAACCAGAAAATATTGAAAAATAAGAGGTATTAATTAAACGCGTTTCTGTAGCTTCTTTCAAAATAATTGAATGTGCAGGGGAAGATGACAAGCTTATTTTTGATTGAATCAGCTTGAGTGGAGGAAGATGAATATTTTCTTTTCCATCAGGGTGTAAACGCCCAATATAGCCACCCGTGTGCTTAATGATAGGGGCTAATTTTTCTTGTGTTGAAATTAAGTCAAACAATTCAAGATTATCGAGCATTCCTACAGAAGACAGTATTGTTAAATCGCCATTTTTAATGGTAAAAATCCCTGTCTCATCAGTGGCTATAGTTGCAGTGAAGAGGCCTTCTTTCTCTTGAGTAAGGGCGATCTTTTGTTTTTTTCCAGAAGGAAAAGTGATTTCAGCAGGTTCTAGATGATCTTTCAGAGTTTGGCGGCGAATTGTTAAATGATGATGGCTGCTGGTCGCGCTTAGTTTTTCTTCTTCAAGTTCTGGTTCTTTCATGAGCCAATGAGCAATTCGGCGATAAAGAGCCGCATAAGGACCACCACCTTCAAACCCTCGTGCCCAAAGCCAACTTTCATCGGAAAGCAACATGCCTAAACGCCCTTTATCAACATGGGAAAGAAGTAAAAGGGGGTGTTCATCGGCTCCTTTCATGAGAGCTGTACCTTTGTATGCATCTTGAATAGCAATTTGTCGCAGCCATTGCCCCCATTGAGAAGCTGGAAGGTTAAGCGAGGCAAGATCCCTTGTTACAGGATGGCGCTCACCTTCTTTAGTTAATGCGGGGCGCAAAGGTTTTTCAATAATAGCGCCATTAGGCAATGCCGGTAAAATGCTTATTAAAGGTGTTTTCGCAAGTGAGTTTTTTTGAGTAAATTCAGGTCCTGTTACCATCAGCAATGCACCCCCCTTTTGTACATATTGGGCGATATAATCATAATAGATTAAAGGCAAAACAGCAGAGTGCTGGTAACCATCAAGGACAATGAGATCAAAGTTATTAATCTCTTCAACAAAGAGTTTTTTTGTGGGAAAGACTACTAAGGATAATTGGCTTAAGGGTGTATTATCGGTTTTGGTAGGGGGACGCAAAATAGTAAAGTGAACAAGATCAATATTGGAGTCACCTTTCAAAAGGTCACGCCATGTCCGTTCTCCATTATAAGGGGCGCCTGAAATAAGAAGAACGCGTAAATTTTCTCTAATTCCTTCAATGGTTGTTATGGCGCGGTTGTTTTCACCGCTTAGTTCATCTTTGTAAGGTTCAGTTGTCGCTTGGATAATATTTTTTTCAGCATGGGGAAGAGTAATTTCAGTTTGAAAAATAATACCAGGAGTCACAGAATAATGGCCAACTTCTTGTCCATTGACGCTGAGTGTAATATTGGCTTTTTGTGGTATTGTTTTTGGGCGGATTCCTTGATCTTCTACCAAAATGGAGAGCCTTTGTGGTTTATTGACAAGGGCAAAGCGTGGAGGAGAAATAAACTTGATTTGACGATCAAATTCATCTGAGCGTCCTGTGATCAGAGCATTAAGAGGTGCTTCATGATGAAGATCTGATAGCTCAGGAATGTCATGCACTTGTCCATCAGTGATAAAAATGGTTCCTGCATAACGAGAGGGTGGTACATCAGAGAGTGCTTGTGTTAAAGCATCAAACAAATTCGTTGAAGGGGCATATTGATTATCAGCAAGTTTTCCAGCTTCAATAAAACGTGGTTCAAATTGTGGATAATGTGCCAATGTTTCGATTAATTGCGCGCGCGCTTCATCACTGTCGTTTATCCGTTTTCCAAAAGTTTGGCTTTTACTGCGGTCAATGACAATGCCTACCGTACTTTTCAGAGGCTCGCGCTGTTCTTTGATAATCATTGGATTGAGCAAAGCAAGGATGAGGGCGCTTAATGCCATCAGACGAAATAAAGACCCTTGACGCTGTGTAACAAGACCAACAACAATAAAAAGAATGGGTATTCCGCTTAACAGCAGAATCCAAAAGAGAGGTAAAAAAGGCTGAAAAGTGAAAAGTGAGTTCATTGCCTTCTTTCTCTTTTAAAGCGTTCCAAGAGTGCTGGAACATGAACTTGGTCTGCTTTATAGTTTCCAGTAAGCACATAAAGGACAATATTTAAGCCGGCACGAAATGCCCTTAGACGTTGCATTGGATCATTGGGAACAAGGGGATATTTCCATGTTCCTTTTTCATCGAGTGCCCAAGCACCGGCAAGGTTATTTGCGGTAATGAGCAGAGAGCTTACATTATCGCCAGAGCTAAGAGAATTTTTATTTTTTTTGTTTGCTGATGAGGATTCAACCCATAAAGGTGAACCACGGTAGAGACCAGGAAAATCTGGCATAATATAAAAAGAACGAGCAACAACATGATCTGTTGATGCGGGTTCAATGGACGGGATGTTTAACCCTTTTAAGATGGTTTGTAATCTTTGCGTTTCTGGAGTGGCAGCTCCTTCAAGGGTAAGATTGCTCTTTATCTGATCGCGCGTGTCAAATAAAATGGTTCCCCCATGCTTCATAAAGTTATTTATTTTTTCAAGGCTTTTGGAAGTTAGTATAGGACTCTTAACATCAATGGGCCAGTAAATAAGAGGATAAAAGGAGAGTTCATCTTTATCGAGATCAAGTGCCTTAACAGAGCCGGGGGTAAGCATTGTACGCTCTGCGATAAATTGGCTTAAGGCCTCTAGACCATTTTTACTCGTTGTATCAATTTCATGATTGTTGGTTATAACGTAGGCAAGATGTGTTGCACCAGCGGCTTGCACACTATCATGATGATTTTCTGCCGTTTGTGCCTGAAGCGTTGGATCATATGAAAACAGGCCAATCAGAATGATGAGAGGGGGGAGAAACAGGTTCCGTCGTTTATTAAAAGAAAAAATATCTCCCATCCATAAAATGAGAAAATTATCAAAGGCGAATAATAAGAGGGCTAATCCTAAAAGGATACCGATCAGATTTTTTTCTTTTGTATCATAAGATAAAGGGTTCTTATTAAGAGAAGTTGGCAATGATGATTGTTTCATCAAGCGCGATGAATAAGTTAAGAGATTGAGCGCATAAAAATCGTTTTTGACACCATAAAGTCCTGGGGGAGTATGATAGGAAGGATGGGGTGGATTTAGAGTATCACAGATCAGTGGAACAACATCAGAGGGTGGTATTTGTAATTGTCCATTAGCGGTTATAGTTCGCCAAGGTTTTTGTACCATTGTTCTTTTTTCTCTGTGTGTTAGGTTGGTGTTTTCAAAAGACCCTAATGTGATTAGTTTTTGCAACATTTGTGCAAAAAAGCCAGAAAGAGGAAGATTCGACCATGTAGGATCAGGAGCAACATGAATGAGAATGAGGGTTCCTTTACCATGTTTTGCTGCGGTAATAAGAGGAGTTCCATCTGAAAGGCTAAGCCACGTTTTTTCGAAAAGATCTGGGGTTGGTTCTGCGAGGATTTGGCGCGAGACAGTGATATCTTCTGGAAAAGGAAGATCAAAGAAAAAGCTATTTTTTGCAAAAGGGGCAAGCTTTTGTGGCTTCGTCCAAGACATAATACTGCCAAGGGAACGTTGCCCTTGACGCAGCGGTACAGGAAGAAGACTATCGTAATGTTCTGCACCACTGAGTTTTTCTCCTGCAAAGCGGATGAGTGTTCCCCCTTTGTTCACAAAATCAGAAAGCCTTTTTTCTGCTTTTTCAGGGATATTAACCATGTCGCCCATAATGAAAACAGATGGATTTTGTTTAAGCAAATGATCAATATCTGTTGAAAGTTCTCTTCCACCAGAAGTTATAAGCTGTGTATGACCTCGTAATGCTTTGATAATATAATAAAATGGAGCAAGTAAAGGCTGTGCCATTTCATTGGTATCGGGGGAGAGAAGAGCAACACGTCTTACTCTGCTATGGCTATCTACTAAGAAAGTTGCAGCGGCATGATTTTGGTTATTGATTTTTATCCAAGCGATATCGTTGCGCAGTTCAAGGGGGACATCAAAAGGAACAAGAGCTGTTGTTTCGCCTTCAGAGAAATTTTTCGTAAATTGACCGAGAAGTTGGTTGTTTGAATCGTAAAGGCTGAGTGTAGCGGACATTGTGCCGTCTGTTGTTGAGCGAATAATACGCGCGACCATATTTCCCTCGTTATTTTCTATGGATGTTATGCCAACTAAATCGGAAATGTCAGCCAAATACCATAAAAAGTTTCTAGGTTTTAATTCTTCAAGGAGAGCAAAAGTTTGCTCATCTTCATTTGTTTGTAATCCATCACTTAAATAAGCAATATCAAGAGGTTTTCCGTTGTTTATTTGACTAAGTTTTTTTAAGGACTGCACACGGTTGACAGGCCAAGGACGCGATTGCAAATGCATTAAATACTGTTTTATAACCTTTGCTGGTTGGGGTTCCTCGTTGGAGATATCATTTTCAGCCGTTGCAACAAGATAAATATTTTTTTGCTGTTTTTCTGCCTGTGCAAGGAGCATTTCAGCGGTAGAGATGCGTTTTTTCCATTCTTTTACAGTTGCCCAACCATTATCAATAATGAGTGCAAGGGGTTGAGATCCAGAAAAGCTTATTGATTTTTGATTCAAAGTGGGGCGGGCTAGAGCTATGATAACAAGTGCGGCTATGGTTAAACGCAACAAGAGTAACCACCAAGGGGTATGTTTTGCTGTTTCCTGCTGATGAGTTAGTTTGGGTAAGAAACGTAAAGGAGGAAAGAGCTCTTTACGCGGAGAGGGAGGGGTTATCCGCAACAGCCTCCAAATAACCGGTAGAAACAAGAGCCCTAATAACAGAAAGGGAGCAGCAAAACTCAAAGTGCCCTCCTTTTTTGCAATGAAGAGTCACTCATTGTATTTGCAAGATGTAAAATAGTTTCTGTTAAAGGTTGATCCGTTGAACTGACGTGATAAGACCACCCTTGGCGTGCGCAAAAATTTACCAACTCTTGTCGCCGTGCTTGATATAGCTTACAATAGCTCTTACGAAGATTTTCTGCTTTTCCAAAAGTGTATTTTTCTTTTGTTTCAGGATCAAAAAATTCTGTATGACCTGTGTAGGGGAAGTTTTCTTCTGCGGGATCAGCAATTTCAATTAAATGAGCTGTCACCTGTTTTGTCGATAAAGAAGCTAAATGTTGGATGGTTTTTTCAGGATGGTCGAGAAAATCACTCATTATAATGGCATGTGAAAAGCGCGTAATCGTTGAAAAATCCGGAAATGAATTTTCATCTAAATGATTTTCTAAAGCAAATGCTATTCGTTCTACGATATTGAATGTCGTTGTGGGGGGCATTAAATTGGGAATAGCAATATGTTCGCCGCACCGTGCAAGAAGTGATGCCAAGGCAAGGGTCAAAATGATGGCATGATTGCCTTTAGAAATTTTAGAAAAGCGCGAACAGTAATGCATCGATGCGCTCTGATCAGGCCAAAGCCAAACGGTTTGTGTCATTTGCCATTCGTGCTCGCGTAGATATGTATTTTCATCACGCGCTGAGCGACGCCAATCAATGCGGGTAATGGATTCTCCTTCCATATAGGGACGAAACTGCCAAAAATTTTCTCCATGACCGCGTTTGCGTTGCCCATGCCATCCGGTTATCAGTGTATTGGCAATATGACGTGCTTGTAAAAGGAAATATGGCATTTTGCCATTATCCTTATACAGCTCTTTTGCCAGCGACAATGGAGGTTTTTGTGAAACTTTTTTGCCAATAGCCATTTAAAGAGCATCTTTCACAAGGTTATTGATAATATCTTTTACGGTTATACCTTCAGCACGAGCAGAAAAATTAAGAGCCATTCGGTGTTGTAATACGGGATAGGCCAATGCCTCAACATCATCAAGCGAGGGGGCTAAACGCCCATAATAAAGAGCACGAGCGCGAACACAAAGTGAGAGGGCTTGTGATGCGCGCGGACCGGGTCCCCAAGAAACATAAGTATTGGCAAGGCTATTGTCTTTATCAGGGCGGGCTGAGCGGACAATTCTTAAAATAGCTTCGATTACATTTTCTGAAAGAGGCATTTTGCGAACAATATTTTGAATTTTTTGCAATTTGGGGGCGGATAAAATTGCTTTTGCATTTGATTTTTTTTCTTTTGTTGTTTCTAAAATGATCTGCCGCTCTGTTGTAAGATCAGGATAGTCAATATCAATTTGCATCAAGAAGCGATCGAGTTGAGCTTCAGGAAGTGGATAGGTCCCTTCTTGTTCGAGAGGATTTTGTGTTGCAAGAACATGAAAAGGTTGTGGCAAATCATAACGGGACCCTGCAACAGTCACATGATATTCCTGCATAGCTTGTAAAAGAGCTGACTGTGTGCGTGGAGAGGCACGATTGATTTCATCGGCCATGAGAAGTTGCGTGAAAATGGGACCTTGAACGTAGCGAAAAGAACGCTTTCCCTCTTTATCGGAATCCATAATTTCAGAACCGATAATATCTGATGGCATTAAATCTGGGGTAAATTGGATACGTTTTTCATCAAGCCCTAAGACGGTTCCCAATGTTTCAACAAGACGTGTTTTTGCAAGCCCTGGAACGCCGACAAAAAGAGCATGACCGCCAGCAAAAATAGCCGTTAAAGCATATTCAATGACATGACTTTGCCCAAAAATAACTTTGTCAATTTCTTGTTGTATAATATCTAATTCTTTGTGTGCCGTATCAATATCCTCAATAATGACTTGGGCCTCATATTTAGTATTAACCTTTTCCACAGAATGAGATGCTGGATCACGGTGACTCATATTTTTTCCTTAAGGCATTTGTCGCAAAATAGTAATTTTTTCTGTATGATAGTGGACATCTTATTGTTTGTAACAGAAAATGAGAAGAAAAGAAGTATCATAAGCCGTTTTTTCATATTCGTATATAGATAGAGGAAAGTTTCTTTGAAAGAAAAAGGCATGTTTTATAAGGGATGTTTTAAAAATTTTATTTTATGAAGAGAGTTTTTGAAAACAATGAAGACAACTTTTTTAAAGGTTAAAGGGTGAATATAAGGCAGAACTTCAAACAGGTTGCGTGGTTACAACAAAGTGATATTCAAACACTTCTTCGTATTTTATCTTTAAAGGGGGAAGAGGCGCGTATCGTAGGGGGGGCGGTGCGCAATCAACTATTAGGGCAGCCTATTAGTGATATTGATATTGCGACAACCTGCTTACCGCAACAGATTATTACGCGTGTAGAAGAAGCAGGATTTAAAGCTATTCCTACAGGGATTGCGTTTGGTACAATAACAGTGATTGCGCATTCGTGTTCTTATGAGGTCACAACACTTCGCAGCGATATTGAAACAGATGGTCGTCATGCAAAAGTAGCATTTGGTCGTGATTGGAAAAAAGATGCTGAACGGCGTGATTTTACCATTAATGCGCTTTATTGTGATGCTGCTGGCAACCTTTATGATGATGTAGGAGGTTTGAGTGATATTGCGAGCCGAACAGTTCGTTTTATCGGTGTTGCAGAAAATCGTATTAGCGAAGATTATTTGCGTATTTTACGTTTTTTTCGCTTTTTTGCGTGGTATGGAGCAGGGCGACCTGATGGGCAAGGATTGAAAGCATGTGTTCGTTTAAAACACGGTTTAAAAAAACTTTCTTCTGAGCGCATTTGGGCAGAAATGAAAAAGCTTCTTTTAGCTTCTGATCCAACACGCGCTCTTTTGTGGATGCGACAAAGCAGAATTTTGTCACTCATTTTCCCTGAAACAGAAAAATGGGGCATTGATGCAATTCATGCATTGGTGAAAACAGAACAGACGCTTGGCTGGAAAGTTGATCCATTTTTACGGCTAGAAAGTCTTCTTCCTCCTGATCCTATACGTCTTGATAAAATGGCACAGCGCTTGCGTTTTTCCCATAAGGAAACAACAAGGTTAAAGGAATGGGCAGAGTTAGGGATAATAAGCCAAAACTGTTCTGATCATTTTGTGCAAAAACTGATTTATTTTCATGGGCGACAGCCGGTTTTAGATCAATTATCCTTGTCTGTCGCTGCATCACATGTCGAAGCTCTAGAAAAAAGTGATGTTGTGCAAAAAACAGAAGATTATCTCAGACTTTATCAGCTTGTTCAAAAATGGCAGATTCCAACTTTCCCTATTAATGGTAACGATTTAATAAAAAAGGGTTTTTCGAAAGGTATCCTTTTAGGAAAAAAGCTTAAAGAACTAGAAATGATATGGGTTGAAAGTGGATTTTTAATGGATCGTCATGCATTATTAGAAAAAATTGATTTATAATATGGCGAGTATAAACTTGGTATTTTTAAATTTTTAAGCTAAAATATGCATTATAACAATATGTTATCATTATGCATATAAAATTAAGAGTATCGAATATTGTAAGGTTATCTTATTTCAAATCTATTCATATTACATCAATCAAAATGATTGCCTTTTGATCATTCTATTAAAGCTTTGATAAAATTGTTGTGTTTTTATAGATCGCAGTTTCCTTCATAATAACCAATTTGGCGTAGTGCTTCTCCTGTTGTTATGGCTACGCTCATGGCGAGATTGAGAGAGCGTGCTTGTGGTTGCATGGGAATTTTCAACGTGTAATCGGCAGATTCATGAACATAATCGGGAACACCAGCTGATTCACGACCAAAAAGTAAAACATCATTTTTTTGATAGCATATCTGCGTATAGCATGTTTTTGCTTTTGTACTTAAAAGCAACAGACGGAGGTTAAAGTGTTTCATAGAGCTTATAAAATGTTGCCAATCAATGTGTCGTTCTAAGAAAGCATATTCGAGATAATCCAAGCCTGCGCGTTTGAGATTACGATCCGACAGATTAAAGCCTGCGGGTTCAATAATGTGCACATGTAAACCAAAACAAGCACTAAGACGTAAAATCGTTCCGGTATTACCAGCAATATCAGGTTGGAAAAGAGCGATATGAAGTGTCATGTTCTCTGTAATATGATTTTTTTCAACTTTGTAAAGAAGTGCCATAATTTATTCGAAAAAATATGGTTGAAAAATGTGTGATTTTTGCATTTAGCTTTTATGCACTTTAAGTTTCAGGGAAAAAGTTACGGTCAAAGATTTGTTTGAGACAAGAGGGAATCTCCTGATGAGGGGTTTCATTTGATTGAGCGATACATGGAATGGATTGGCTCATTATGGTGAAAAGTAGAATATTTAATGAGGTTTGGTTATTCATTTGGACTGAGATTTGACCATAACAAAAAAATTTTTTTCTTTAAGGGGCCATTTTATCAAGCAAGGGAAAGGTTTTGATTGATTGAATAGGAACAGAGGTTTGAAATACAAGAAACTTAAGGTATTTTGGCTTCTTATTCACTCTTTAAAAGATAAATTATCATTAAACTCGTTTTTTGTGTCAATCACACAAATGGTAGAAGTTTTCTGCAGGGATATTTTTATGGGTTAAAACAACGGATTGATCAAGCATTGTACAATGGGTGAGGGTATGATAAAAAATATTTTGGTAAAGTATATCTTTAAGTGAAGGTGATGGGTGAGCAAACGAGGCGGGATTTTCTGTTTTTGGTAACAGCTGTTGCAGGAGCAGTTGGAATGGGGATTGTCGGGTGGCCTTTTATTCGTCAATTGCGCCCAGATGAGGCTGTTTTGGCATCTTCTTCTGTTGAGATTGACCTTTCTGGTATTGAAGAGGGGATGTCGGTGACGGTAAAGTGGCGCGGACAGCCTGTTGTTATTCGAAACCGTACGGCAAAAGAAATTGCTGATGCGCGCGCTACGAATTTAAGTCTTCTAAAGGATCGTCAAGCGCGCAATCCTAATCTTGGAGGTGAAGAAGAAGCGACGGATTTTGCACGTTCAGCAGGCAAAGGGCGTGAAAACTGGCTTATTGTCATTAATCTTTGTACGCATTTAAGCTGTGTAACACTTGGGCAATCGGGGAAATTTGGAGGGTGGTTGTGTCCGTGTCATGGGTCTGTTTATGATACCGCTGGAAGAGTACGCTCAGGTCCAGCAAATTATAATTTGACTATTCCTCCTTACCAATTTCTTTCTGATACTTTGCTCAAAATAGGATAAGGTCATGACAAGGTTTCCTCCTTATTGTCCTAAAAGTGCTCTTGCCCGTTGGTTTGATAAGCGTTTTCCTCTTCCTCGTTTTTTTTATAATGCATTTGTGATTTTTCCTGTTCCGCGTAATCTTAATTACTTTTATACATTTGGCGGTATTTTGACCATGATGCTGTTATCACAGCTTTTGACGGGTCTTGTCTTGTCACTGCATTATGTTCCAGATATTCATTTGGCTTTTGAAACGGGTGAACGATTTCGGCGTGAGGGGCAGTTTGGATGGCTTTTTCGTCCATGGCATAGTGTAGGCTCTTCGTTTTTTTTTATTGCCGTTTATATCCATTTGGCACGCGGACTTTATTATGGTTCTTATAAAAATATGCGAGAAATGGTGTGGGTCACAGGGATTTTTATTTATATCATCATGATGGCAATTGCATTTTTTGGTTATGTGCTTGTTTGGGGGATGATGTCTATTTCGGCCGCTTCAGTGATTGCAGGACTTTTAAAAACGATACCTTTGGTAGGGACATGGTTGCATGAGACACTTCTTGGTGGTTATGGCGTAGGACAACCAACATTGAATCGTTTTTATGTTTTTCATTATGCTTTATCATTTGTTTTGCTTCTTTTTGTGGGGCTTCATATTTGGGCAATCCACTGTGTTGGGCAAGGGAATCCAACGGGTCTTGCTATACAATCGGATGAGGAAACGGTACCATTTTCACCTTATGCGCTTATCAAAGATATTTTTGCCATTACTGTTTTTCTGATCTTTTTTACTTGGTTTTTATTTTATATGCCTGATTATATGGGGCAAGCTGAAAATTATAGCGTGGCCGATCCTTTAAAGGCACCGTTTCGTGTGGTCCCAGAATGGTATTTCTTGCCTTTTTATGCGATGCTGCGTGCTATAACTTTTGATATAGGTCTTTTTTCTTCAACTTTTGTAGGCTTTGTTCTCTTCGTCAGCTCGATACTCGTGTTAATTTTTGTTCCGTGGTTAGATCGCTCTAAAATATGTTCGGCAAGGTATCGACCTGTTTATAAAATTTTCTTTTGGGCATTGGTTTTTGATGTTGTTTTTCTTGGTTGGCTAGGGGCAAGAGAAATAAGTGACAGAATTCTTTTATGGACGCAATTGGCTACGGTTTATTATTTTATATTCTTTTTGGTTATTTTGCCGATTTTGCCGACGTTTGAAAAAAGTCGTTCTCTTCCTTCTTCGATTATGCAAGATCTGAAACAGGAAAAAAAGAGACTATGGTAAATGTTTTTGTAGGACTGATTGTTATTGTTGCTATGAGCTTTTCTGTTCAGAGTGTGGACAGTTATGCCTCTGAGCGATTAGATCAAGAGGAAGAACGTATTTCTTTTCCTTTACAGATTCCTAAAAAACAAGAATGGAGTTTTTCAGGACCATTTGGATTTTACGATAAGGCGCAATTGCGGCGTGGATTAAAGGTTTATAAACAAGTTTGTTCCAGCTGCCATGGGCTAAAATATGTGGCTTTTCGCCATTTAAAAGCTCTCGGGTATGATCAAGAACAGATTAAAGCTTTGGCGGCACAATATGAGGTGCGTGATGGTCCTAATCGAGAAGGAAAAAATTTTAAACGTCTAGGGGGCGCAACAGATTATTTTCCCTCTCCCTTTATGCAGGAAGAAGAAGGAAAATTTGCTTTAAATGGTACTGATCCTCCGGATTTATCATTGATGGCACGTGCACGTGGTGTATTTTTGCCGTTTCCTGCTTTAATTACGGATGTATTAACCCATTATGATACAGCTGGCCCAGATTATATTACAGCTCTTTTAACAGGATATCAGGAAGCGCCAAAGGAAGTAGAAATTGTGGATGGTTATTGGTATAATCCTTATTTTATTGCAGGTAATTCTTTAACCATGGCTCCTCCTTTGAGTGATGGTGTGGTGACTTATGAAGATGGGACCCCCCAAACGGTTGAATATTACGCGCGTGATGTTTCTGCTTTTTTAATGTGGGCTGCCGATCCTCATATGGAAATTCGTAAGAAAACCGGTTTTCGTGTTATTTTATTTTTAATCATTTTTGCAGGGCTTATTTATATTTTAAAAAATCGTATTTGGTATGATTTGGAGGAAAAAACAAAAGGCGAAATAAAGAGAAAAGGATAAAGTGACGGCTCTTGAAAGAGTAGAAAGTATAAAGAGTATAAGGAACAAATCTGTTTATGATGCATTGAGGTTTTATAAAGTAAAAGCAAAGTAAAAACGGAGATGTTAAAATGAAAAAAATTGCATGTACTACTCTTATGTCAATTTTGATGGTTTCTAGTACTTATGCTCAGTCTTTTGAAATACCTTCTAAGCCTGAAATGATTTCTTCAACAGGTATCGTGCAGGTAGGGATCGATAAGTCTGTGCGTTATGTGACACCTTTGGCAACGGATTTTGTTGCTTCCAGCCTTATAGGCGCCAATGTCTATAATATAGAAGACGAAAATATTGGTGAAGTAAAAGATATTATTTTGCGTGAAAATAATATTGCAGGGTTTGTGATAGCTGTTGGTGGTTTCCTTGGCATAGGGGAGAGTTATGTGGTCGTTTCTCCAGAAACAATCCAGATGACAAATGATTATGGTAAGTGGAAACTTATTACAAATGCGACAAAGGATTCTTTAAAGGATGCTCCAACATTTAAATATGAAGGGCATTGGGCACGCTAATTTAATGTTTCCATTCTTTAATACAAAGAAGTTGCTACCATAATAATATGGTAGCAATGATTTTTTGTTGAGGAAATCTTTGGGAGTTTTGGCGACAAACTTTCATGGATTTATTACAAAATCTTCAAGATAAAATATTAATGCAGAGTGCAGATTAAGTATTATGTTTAAATAACATGATATCACCATCTTGCACAATGTATTCTTTTCCTTCATCGCGGGCTTTTCCTGCCTCTTTTGCACCGCTTTCTCCCCCCAGAGCAATATAGTCATCGTAGCTAATGGTTTGGGCACGAATAAAGCCGCGCTCAAAATCGGAGTGAATAACGCCGGCAGCTTGGGGAGCTTTTGTACCACGCGTAATTGTCCATGCTCGTGTTTCCTTCGGTCCGCAGGTGAAATAAGTAATGAGATCAAGTAAATGGTAACCAGCGCGAATAAGGCGATTTAAACTTGGTTCAAAGAGTCCTAGAGCATCGAGATATTCTGATGCTTCAGCATCACTCAATTGTGTGATTTCCGCTTCGATAGAAGCAGAAATAATAATGCTTTGCGCATTTTGCTCTGTTGCCATTTTTTCAACTGTTTGGCTAAAGCTATTTCCATGAGCGGCATCATTTTCGCTTACATTGCAAACATACAATACAGGCTTGGAAGTTAAAAGATTTAAACTCTTTAGAATGTGGTGTTCATCTAAAGAGATATCTTTGAGTAATAACCGGACAGGATTTCCCTGTTGCAGGATATTTAATGCTTTTTCCATAACGGGTAGAATTGTGAGTGCTTCTTTATCTTTTCCAGTTGCTCGCTTACGGATTTGTGCGATTCTTCTCTCAAGACTTTCTAGATCCGCCAGCATGAGTTCAGTTTCAACTGTTGTTGCATCAGAAATAGGATCAATACGTCCTTCTACGTGGGTGATATCTTCATTTTGAAAACAGCGTAAAACGTGGATAATGGCATCGACTTCGCGAATATTGGCTAAAAATTTGTTCCCTAAACCTTCGCCTTTTGAAGCGCCTCGTACAAGCCCCGCAATATCAACGAAATTAATGCGTGTAGGAATAATTTCTTTTGAACCTGCAATTGATGCAATTTTTTCCATGCGTAAATCTGGAACAGCAACTTCACCGGTATTGGGTTCAATGGTACAAAAAGGATAATTGGCAGCCTGTGCAGTGGCTGTTTTTGTTAATGCATTAAAAAGAGTTGATTTCCCAACATTAGGTAATCCGACAATACCGCATTTAAAGCCCATGAGAGTCTTTCTTTTCCGTTGATTTTATAGTCAATATAAAACTTTTTTATAGCATATTTTCAGAAGAGTTATAGTCTTTGTATTGCGATAAGTGAGAAAAAAGTCTACAGCAACAAATAATCTGTTTTTTTAACCTTTTAAAGTTCTTCTTAGCTTACTAATTAAGAAAACTTCAAGTTAATGTTAATAGTGTGCTAAGTTTTTCATGGTACGCAAATCTGCGTAAACAATTAATCGGAGAAAATAGAAGAGTGTTATCTCGTTATGTCTTTTTAATTGCAGAACTTTTAGCTTTGGCTGGATGTGCTACACGTCATTCAGATATGTCATCGGCTTCTTTTCAACAAGCTCGATACGTTCCACCAGAAATACAGGCTTTGTACGGTCCTGTAACGAATGAAACTTATTCGTTACCTGCTATTGATCTTGCGACAATTGATCCAAAGTTTTGGCGACAAGAAGTGATTTATTATACATCTTATCCACCTGGAACGTTGGTTATCGATACGCAAGAATGTTTTCTTTACCTTATTGGTGAAAATGGAAAAGCTTTACGCTATGGGATTGGGGTTGGTAAGGAAGGCTTAGCATTTGAAGGTGAGGGGGTTGTTCAGCGCAAGCGTCGGTGGCCAAATTGGGCTCCTACTGCAGCAATGATGGCTCGGGAGCCAGAACGTTATGGTCATTTGGGGAAAGGAATGCCACCAGGACCCGATAACCCATTGGGTGCGCGAGCACTTTATCTTTTCAAAAATGGAAAAGATACACTTTTCCGTATTCATGGCTCGCATGAAACTTGGTCAATTGGGCATGCTATTTCAAGCGGATGTATCCGTTTACTCAATCAAGATATTATTGATCTTTATGATCGTGTTCCCGTTGGTTCGCGTGTCGTGGTGTTGCAAAACAATAGCAGTGTGTCTACAGCCTATAGTCAACAATCAAATGGCTACGATCCGCTAGAGTCAACCATTCAGCCAAATGATTTTTAATCTAGGGAGAAGATTGGAGAGAACCATCTGAGTATTTTGGTTTGCTGTTCTAATCTTCTCTTTCTCCAAAAAGAGAGTATAGACCTCTCTTTTTCAAAAGGTATGTATAAATATCATTATTCTATTTGCCAGCTTCTCATGTTATCCTAACAGGCTTTACTTTGGAGAAGATTTATAAGAGACATTTTTCTTTCTTTTTTTAAGAGTTTTTGTCCGTATACCTCTACAACTGGTGATATGTATACCAATGGTTTTGATTGTTTCATTATCAATAGATTTGAAATGAATTTTATGTATTTGACGTTTTTATTCAGCTTAAAAAAATTAATTTTTATAAATCAAAATGTTATATAAAATTTTTATAGAGATAAGTTGATTTTTACCAATGAGAGAAATAAGCGATTAGGGTAAGTTCTTGTTTTTTATCGTTTGAGAAACTTCATTCATAAACAGAGATTTGTCACCTTTTATGAGGAGAGCAATATTTTTTGCAATGGTTTCTAAGAGAGGGGGCAACCATTCTTGATCAGATTTGGTAAAATTTCCTAGAACATGCTGATGAACAAGTTCTTTCCTTCCAGGATGACCAATTCCTATACGTATACGACAATAGTCAGTACCACAATGGGCATCAATAGACTTAATACCATTATGCCCATTATTTCCTCCTCCGATTTTTATACGTACTTTTCCTGGAGACAGATCTAACTCATCATAAATGATGATCAAATTCTTTAAATCTAATTTATAAAATCGCAAAGCTTCACCAATAGCTTGACCAGAAAGATTCATAAAAGTTTGCGGTTTTATAAGAAAAATTTTTTCATTATTTATGAAACCATTGGAAATTTCTGCTTGAAATTTCTTCGACCAAGGAGAAAAAGAAAAGGACTGATAAATTGCATCAACAGCCATAAAACCGATATTATGGCGGTTATTTTGATATTGTGAACCAGGATTGCCAAGACCAGCAATAAGCCACATGTGTACCTTCAGTCAAAATGTGAGGGGGGAGTGTCCCATAAATTAAGGCGGGAAAATTCCCGCCTGTTGAGTTTTATGAAGTTTACGCTTCGTTTTCATCCTTTTCTTGTTCGGAAGCGTCATCACTGACATCCATGCTAGCAGGAGCTGCAATGGTTGCAATGGTAAAGTCTCGATCTTGGATGATAGGTGTCACATCTTTTGGCAGTTGTACAGCTGAAATGTGAATAGAATCACCAATGGAGTAGCTGGAGAGATCAATTTCAATGGCTTCAGGAATAGCATTTGCTGGAGCCGTACATTCAATTTCGTGCCGAACGATATTGAGGACACCACCCTTTTTAAGTCCAGGTGCTATATCTTCATTGAGGAAGTGGACAGGAATATTCACTTCTACAACCGATTTTGCCGAAATACGTAAGAAATCGACATGGAGGGGAAAGTCACGCACAGGATCTAATTGATAATCTTTTGGCAAGACCATAATTTTTTGCTTGTCGAGAACAATCGTTGCAATGGTGGTCCGAAAGCCACCGCCGTGGATTTTGTAGAAAATTTCTTTATAGGGAACTGTTATGGCCAAAGGAGGTTGTTTTTCACCATAAATGACAGCAGGAATAAGACCGTTGCGGCGAAGTTCACGGGAGGACCCCTTACCAACCCGCTCGCGTTTTTCGGCCTTAAGAGTGTAGCTTTTACTCATAATTTAAGTCCTTTTTACATGATTGGAGATCCTTCAAAAACAATAACAGTTTTTGCATGGATATGAAGATATGCGCTAGAAAACAGCGATTGCTCCATTCTACGTTGCCTCCAAGGGTGTCTACGTAGAAGCTTGTTCTATAATTCAAACTATTCATAGATGCAAGAGTTGTGGGAAAAATCGATGATTTCTACCGTTAAAAAGGAGGAAATGTTACAAATTGCGGTATAGATGGAGAATCAACCAATAGGCGCTGATATGTTTAAAATCAAACACTGGAGATGTTATGAAGGTTGAGATTGCCTTGGGTGAGATGTCAGAGAGTCGTGCTTTACATAAATCAATGCCAGCACTTCTTGATTTGGAAGAGTTATTGGCGACACGTCTTCTTGTACAAGGTAATTCGGGTTCTGGGAAATCACATCTTTTACGCCGTCTTTTAGAGCAAAGTGCTAAGTGGGTGCAGCACTGTGTGATTGACCCAGAAGGCGATTTTGTAACTTTAGCAGATAAATTTGGCCATGTTATTGTGGAGGCTCAACGGAGTGAATTAGAGTTGACGCGTATTGCTCATCGTATTCGGCAACATCGAGTTTCGGTGGTATTTAATCTTGAAGGGTTGGATACTGAGCAACAGATGCGTGCTGTGGGGGCTTTCCTTGGTGCACTGTTTGATGTGGAACGTGATTATTGGTATCCTATGCTTATCGTTGTCGATGAAGCACAATTGTTTGCTCCAACTGCGGCAGGAGAAGTTTCCGATGAAGCTCGTAAAATTTCTCTGAGCGCTATGACCAATCTTATGTGTCGAGGACGTAAACGTGGTCTTGCTGGTGTTATTGCGACACAACGTTTGGCTAAGCTTGCTAAAAATGTTGCTGCTGAAGCTTCAAACTTTTTAATAGGGCGGACTTTTTTAGATATTGACATGGTGCGTGCAGCTGATCTTTTGGGAATGGAGCGTCGTCAAGCGGAAATGTTTAGAGATCTTGAACGGGGGCATTTTATCGCTTTAGGCCCTGCTTTATCACGACGTCCCTTACCAATTATCATTGGTTCTGTTGAAACTTTAGCACGCTCTTCTAGCCCTAAATTAATGCCACTTCCAACAGAGCGAGATGATATACAAGAACTTGTTTTTACGGCTTCACCAGAGGAAATTTTAACGCCCTTTAAACCAATACGAGAGCCAGTGAGAGAAAAATCAATGCACGAAATGTTAGAAGAAGTGGTGCATAAAAAAAAAGAGGTGTTGGAAGAAACCTTAAGTTTATTTCCTGAGTTTTCTGATGTTGAGCGAGAGTGTCAAGCAGAACATGTCATTCGGGAAATTCTTGAGGATCCTGAGGCTTTTTATCGTTCAACAGCGGTGCTTTATCAAGATTTTTCGGTTCGTTGCCGTATCCATGGTATGTCACAGGTTCCTTTTAATCTTTCACAATTTCGGCGTAAATTGGCGATTGCTCAAGCTTTTGTTGATGAACAAACGGCTGTCAGTGAACATTGGAAACATATTTTGAAGATATCAGAAAGTTTGGAAGATGATGTTCAAGGAGTCTTCTTGAATGTGGCACAGGCGGCATTGGGTGGAAAGCCATGCCCATCCGATGCATTTTTAGCCCGTCTTTATGGGACACATTCTTTAAGTCGTGCGCGTCGGCTTTTAACCTACTTTGAAGAGCGCGGTCTCATTGTTATTCATACGCATTTTAGTGGTCAACGCATTGTTGCATTTCCTGATCTTGGTGTCGAAACGGCACCAGGAGATCCCAAAGAACCACTTTAACCAAATAAGCTGGAAACGGATTGTTCTGCGGCTGTCCTAGCTATTGCTTCTCCAATGAGATCGGCTATGGGCAAAACGCGAATATTATGAGCTTTCTCAATAGCCCCTGTTGGCATAATTGAATCGGTAATAACCAATTCTTTCATTTCTGAATGGGTAATGCGCTCAATAGCGCTACCAGAAAGAACACCATGCGTAATATAAGCTGTGACACTATTGGCCCCGTGTTTTAAGAGAGCACTTGCTGCATTACATAAAGTTCCACCTGAATCAACAATATCATCCAGCAAAAGACAATCTTTCCCCGTTACATCTCCAATAATATTCATAACTTCTGATTCACCGGGACATTCACGACGTTTATCGACAATAGCAAGCAAACTGTTCAAGCGTTTGGCGAGCGAGCGAGCACGGACCACACCACCCACATCAGGTGAAACAACAATAACATTTTCAAGAGAATAATGCATTTTGACATCACGAGAAATGACAGGAACAGCATAGAGATTATCCGTAGGGATATCAAAAAAACCTTGAATTTGTCCCGCATGAAGGTCCAATGTTAAAACGCGATGGGCGCCTGCTTCAGTAATCAGGTTGGCAACAAGTTTTGCAGAAATGGGAGTCCGTGGTCCAGGTTTTCTATCTTGGCGGGCATAGCCAAAATAGGGTATCACTGCTGTGATACGGCGTGCAGAAGAACGACGAAGAGCATCAATCATGATGAGCAATTCCATCAAATGATCATTTGCGGGATAAGAAGTAGATTGCAAAACAAACACATCTTGTCCACGTACATTTTCATGCAATTCTACGAAAATTTCTTGATCAGCAAAGCGCTTTACAGTTGCCTTGCCTAAGGGTATGTTCAAATAATTTGTAACATCTTCAGCTAAGCGTGGGTTAGAATTTCCGCAGAAAAGTTTCATAATAGAACCTCTGAATAATCATGGTAGGAATGCGACACGGTTTTTAATTTCTTTTTATTAAATTGCAAGAAAACAATTACAAAAGCCTTACAATTTTATCGATTTTTGTTAAAGAGCTATGCGATATGTTTTCTCTTTTTCCAAAATTTTTGTCTCTTTTAGAGTTAATTACTGAAATTGTTAAGCAAAAACAAAGGATACGATCTATTTGCACGGGGGGGATTTGTAATAGAGAAAGATTTTTAATCATCCAGTTTAGCTTTTTCTTCAATTATTTGATTTAGAAAACAGCATCAATAATTACGTGTTAAAGGTCATTATAAGCAAACGTTGAAAAAAAGAGCTCGTTTTATTTCTCATAGCTACAGTTTTCGTATTTTGTAACGTCAATTAAGAATTATAAAGCATATTAGAAAAAGACTTACTTATTTTATTGGCATTGTTTTGTTTACGGTTTTGATCTTTTTGTGAGGAAAGAAATATTTATTTCAACATAATAGCGGAAATTTGCCGCCCATCATCCGGTTCGTTGCGGTGTATTGCACGTCGATAAGAAAAAAAATGCTGTTCATCTTGGTAGGTGCAAAGCTCCAAACAAGAAGCATTAATACCTGCTTCTTTGAGTTTATTGAGAATAAATGCCCATAGATTAAAATGAAAGTGATTGATTGTTTCTGTTTTTAAAAAATATTTTTGAAATTTGCTATGACGCTCAATAAATTGGTTGTAAAATTCACTTGTTACTTCATAGTGGCAAGGACCAATACAAGGACCAAGAACGGCTGTTATTGATTGCCTTTTGGCTCCCTGTTTTTCCATAACAGCAATTGTTTTTTCGATAATTCCATTTAAGCTTCCTCGCCAGCCAGCATGCGTTGCGGCGATGACCCCAGCTTGTGGATCAGCAAACAGTATTGGGCCACAATCTGCTGTAAGAATGCCGATTACAAGTCCGAGTGTGGTGGTAACGAGGGCATCTGCTTTGGGAGGCGCGCCAATAAAAGCTTGATTTACTACGACAACGTCAGAAGAATGTATTTGCTTAACAGTGATAAAATTTTGCGCTTCAACAGCAAAATAATCGGCGATTAAAATGCGATTTTGTGCAATATTCTCTTGGCGTGTGAAAAAACCATGCTTTATCCCGTGTAAGGCGGAAAGCTCTTTTGCAAGGATGGGGGACGAGACAGAATTCATAAAGGTTCCTTATAGGGATGGTTATTTTCAAAGGGAGAATGGTGGGAGAGAGGCACGGATTTGTCAATATTTAGGGTCATCAAAATTGAGGAGGTATAGATATATTTTTATCACTAAAATGTAAAACTTTAAAGAGTTTGCCCATTTGATCTGGACCAGCGAGCCGTTCGATATCGAGGCGGATTTTGTTTTGCAAGGAAGCATTTTTGCCCACTCCAAGCTGTTTTGCGCGTTCTAACAGCCCCATTTTTAAAAGAAAGTCTCCTTGTTCTAAGATTTCAGCAAAACAGCCCTGTTCAAGGGCTATATTTTTTAAAAAAGAAAAATCAACATGGGATGTTAAATCATGTTGACCTGGAGCTTCAAAAACATCACGAAATCTATGTTTTGAGAGTGCTTGCAGTGTATCGCCAAAGGCAAGATCACAAGCCCCATAATCAATAAGCAGAGCAGAACCTGTGACTTGTACTAAATGGTGACTGATTTGTTGCATGAATTGATGCCGCGAAGGCGCATGTTCAAAAATTGTTCCGTCAGGGACTTTAGAACCATAGGTTTGTAGACAAGAAGAGGGAAATTTATGCGGGGCAGCAATAAAGATAAAATCTCCCTCTTGATTGACTGTAATACGGCGTTCTTTCCATTCACCATTGACTTTAATATATTGATTGATGGGGAGTGTATCGAGGAATTCATTGCCAATGAAAAAGAGAGGTTTTGCAGGGACTTGATCAAAATTTTTAATACTGTGGATTTGTTTCTGATAAGGAGCAAGAGTTTTTTTTTGTTCTTTTGCGAGTTTTTTACTTGTTTCAATCAGAAAAATTTCAGCAGCATTAAATGCTGTTGTAGAAAGCTTTTGGATGGTTCGCAAAATGTCATCCATCAAAGTTCCACGTCCTGGTCCTATTTCAGCAAGAATAAAAGGCTGAGGACAACCATGGGCCTTCCAATTTGCAAGAAGCCAAATGCCAATCATTTCTCCAAATAATTGGCTTACCTCGGGTGCTGTTATGAAATCACCAGTGCGCCCAAAAGGTATTTGTGTTTGATAATAGCCAAATTGAGGGTCTGTGAGCGCCAATGTCATATATTCACTGACGGTAATAGGGCCATGAGATGCGATGATTTTTTTAATTTTTTCTTTGAGGGATTCCATTTTCGCTAGATTTGTCTTTAAACGCTTGAAGGAGGAGATAAAACCCTAAAAGAAGCATGGGAAGAGATAAAGCCATGCCATAGGTAAAGCCTGTAGAATGGAAAAGAGTAGAGAACCATTCAGGATCTTCTTGAGGAGCACGGTAAACTTCTGAGATACTGCGTGCTATTGCATAACCTATAATAAATATTCCTGATACAGTCCCGTGGCGTTTGAATGCTTTGCAGGTAAAAATAACAATGAAGAGAAGAATGAAGAGAATAAATCCTTCCATAAATGCTTCGTAAAGTTGGCTTGGATGGCGCGGTAAATAGTAAGGATCTAGGGGAAAACAAACTGCCCAAGGTTGTGTGGTAACGTTGCCCCATAATTCTTGATTGATGAAATTGCAAATTCGTACAATGCCGATACCGATAGGTGCACCGGCAGCAATGATATCAAACATGGCTCGTATGTTGATGTTATTTTTACGAGCGAACAAAATCATTGCAATGATAATGCCAATGAGACCACCGTGAAAAGACATCCCCCCATCCCATACGGCGATGATAGTACTTGGATGGTTAAAGTAATAAATAGGATCCCATACAAGGACTTGTCCTAAACGTCCTCCAACAACAATACTTATGGCAGACCAGACAACAAAATCTCCGATCTTCTCTTTATCCATAGGAGGGTGGTTTTTATGCCATAGAGATGATTTTTTTAATAATTTTTGCGCATACCACCAAGCAAAAAGAATACCCACGATGTAACCAAGTCCATACCAATGAAGTGTTATGGGGCCTAGCTGGATAATGACAGGATCAAGAAAAGACGGAAAAGAAATGGCTGGACAGACAAGATTGTTCATGAATTAAGCACTTTAACATTATATGAGATGGATATGGAGTGACTCTGATGGTCAGAAATGACAGATGAATACACAATGGTCAAGTCAGGAAGGAGACAAGTCAAAAAGGGGAATAGATTTCCACTAGTTTATCGTAATAAAAAATTATGATGGTAAAAGGAATATAAAAAATTTTAAACAAAATTATTATGAAGAAGCTGCATAGTAGGATAAAATAGGCTAAAAGGAACAAATTACAGTATCTAAATGTTATGAGAATACGTTATAGTGCGTGCATCAATATTAAAATTTAAGGAAAAATGTTATGCGTAATGGCTCAAACCGTATTCTTGATGAATTAGCAAAATTAGCAACAGATGCCGCTGACGTCGCGCAGGGTATACGACGTGAAGCTGGAACAGCTTTTCGTGTGCAGGCCGAAAAGATAGCCAATAAACTTGATCTTGTTTCACGTGAAGAATTTGAGACCTTTAAGGAGATGGTGCTGAAAATCCATGCTGATAATGCTGATTTGAAAAGGCGTCTTGATGATTTAGAAAAAAAGCAGGCACGAAAAAAGTAAAATAGTTTCTTTAAAAAAAGAAGCTTTTAAAAAATATCCCCAATTTTTCAATAGGATGCGTGAAACTAAAAAACGCTTAATCTTGAGTCTGTTAGGGTGGGAATTTCTTTATTTTTAATTTTTTTTGGGGGTAAAATACATTTTTTTGAATCAGGGGGGCTGGCGCTATGAAATTGTATCAATACACTGAAAAGACTTGATGATTCGTTTTATGACGATCAGGTTACCCTAAAGAGCGCGATTATGTTCTGGGGGGGGGTGTGTAGTGTTGATGTTTTTAATGTGTATTTGTTTGGTGTAAAGGTTCTGATTGTAACAAAATATTGTTACAATTTAAGTGGTTTATATTCTGTTTACCATGTTTTAAGAGGATTGAGGATTGTGATGAGGCTTGCATTTTGCGCCACAGAAAGAAAAGAGCATCCTGTTGACTTTATCGAACAGATTGCCTGTGAATATGATTGGTCATTTGAGCGGGATGCCCAAGATGAAATTAGCGTTTGTGTAGAAGGAAAACGGGCAAATTATCGTCTTGCTTTTTCATGGATGGAAGAGCATGAAGCACTTCATTTGGCTTGTTCATTTGATCTTTCTATTGAAAATGCTCGAACATCGGAAATACAACGTTTATTGCTAGCAATTAATGAAAAGTTATTGTTGGGACATTTTGATTACTGGCAAAGGAATAATTCTGTTATTTATAGACAAGGGCTTCTTTTGGCTGGTGGAGCGCATCCGTCTCATATACAAGTTGAAACATTGTTGATACACGCACTAAAAGTTTGTGAAAGTCATTATGTTGCTTTTCAGATGGTGGCTTTATCGGGAGAAAGCGCTTACAAGGCACTGCAATATACTTTATTTGAAACGATAGGGAGTGCCTAAAATATCAATTCTGTTATTTTTTACGGACGGTTTGTTAAAAGATTGCTCATAGAGGTATGTCAAGAATAGCACGCAAGCCCCCTAGAGGGCTGTCATCTAATTGAATGTTGCCTCCGTGGCTACGTGCTATGTCTTGGGCAATAGAAAGACCCAGTCCTGTTCCGCTTGCATCTTGATTGCGTGCTTTGTCGAGTCTAAAGAATGGTTTAAAGACCTCTGTACGCATATTTTTATGAATTCCAGGTCCGTCATCATCAATCGTCAAGATAAAGGATTCTTGTTGGCATATGGCTGTGAGTTTGATAGTTGTAGCATAACAAAATGCGTTTAATACAAGATTGTTAACTAGGCGTGTAAAGGCGCGTGGACGCACTTGTATTTGTGTAGGACCTTTAATGGTGTAGGAAAATTGACGTTTATGAAGGTTGGCATCGGTAGAGAATTTTTGCATAAGAGCATTTAAATCAAAAGTCTTGACACTCTCACTTCCTTCGCCACGGGCAAAAGCAAGATAACCTTCCAACATATTTTGCATATCACTGACATCTTGTTCAAGCAGTTTAATATCAAAATCAGTATTTGCTAATGCTAGCTGAAGTTTAAAGCGTGTAAGAATAGTTCTTAAATCATGACTTACCCCTGAAAGCATCATGGTGCGTTGTTCGATTTGCCGTTCAATCCGTTCACGCATGCGTAAAAAAGCAATGCCAGCACGACGAATTTCATCGGCTCCTTGTGGCTGAAATCCTGTTGGTAAAGGGCGACTACGTCCAAAACTTTCAGCTGCTTCAGCCAATTGTTGAATGGGTTTAATTTGATTGCGCAAGAAATAAATGGCGATTAGCAATAAAACAAGGGCTGTTCCTACCATCCAGCTTAAAAAAATAGCGGTATTGGAAGCATAAGCTTGGCTGCGTGGCGCAAAGACGCGCAAGATGTTGTGGCCAAGATGGATACGGATTTCAACAAGATCAGAATCCCCTACAGTATCAATCCAGAAGGGACGATTGATTTGGCGGGTGATTTCTTCACTGAGAAAATAATCAAGAATTGCAAAAAATGGTTTAGGTCCTAGAGGAGGAAGAGGAGCCGGTGGAAGAATAGCAATGTTTAATCCCATACGTTGTTGTGCAATACGCTTGATATCTTCATAGTTATCTTGTTGTGGGTATGTTTCAATAATATCAATAATGGCTGCAATATCATGCACGACAGCCGTTGAAAGACGCTCAGTTACCATTTGCCAGTGACGTTCCATAAAGACGTAAGCAATCACTGTTTGCAGGAGAACCATCGGCGCTATAATGATGATCAAAGAACGCGCATAAAGCCGTTTAGGCATCTTTTTCGTTAACCATCGAAAAAAAAATCTTAAAGGTTTGATCATTCTTGCGCCTATTCAATTGAGAGCTTATACCCTATTCCTCGTACGGTTTGGAGCCATATAGGCAATGCTGGATTTCTTTCGATCTTACGACGCAGGCGGTTGATTTGTACATCAATAGCACGTTCACTGATAGTTTTGTCATCCATTACAAATTGATGGCGTGGAATGATACTCCCTGCATTTTCAGCAAAAATGACCATCATTTTTTGTTCTTTATCGGTTAACTTAATAATTTCTCTCCCCCTTTTGAGTTCGCGCCGTGAAATTGAAAATATATAAGGCCCAAAAACGATTTGCTCAATTTTGGGTTGGTTAAGAGGAAAACCTCGTCGTAAAATGGCGTTGATACGAAGGAGAAGTTCACGAGGATCAAATGGCTTAGCCAGATAATCATCAGCACCTGCTTCTAATCCACGGATACGACTGTCTGTTTCTGATAAAGCCGTTAGCATGAGGATAG
This sequence comes from Bartonella gabonensis, assembly GCF_903679515.1. Classification (GTDB taxonomy): domain Bacteria; phylum Pseudomonadota; class Alphaproteobacteria; order Rhizobiales; family Rhizobiaceae; genus Bartonella; species Bartonella gabonensis. The sequence continues at coordinate 15,691 of NZ_CAHOYM010000015.1, read as the reverse complement.
GAACATTTTTTGTTTGGCGGAGTGAATGGGTAAGGCTGATACCGTTTTCACCCGGCATCATGACGTCAACGATAAGAAGATCAAAATTTAAACTTGCCAAGAGTTGTCTTGCCTCATTGGCATTGGCTGAAACGGAAACACGAAATCCATTTTTAATAAGAAACTGAAATAAAAGATTGCGTATACGTGTATCGTCATCAATCACAAGAAGGTGAGGAGCATCGTCACACAAAACTTGAACATGATCGATCATTCTTTAAAACCTTGACAAAAATTTCATTTTTACAAAATTCAAGTTTACATAAGTTGCATAAAACTGTCGAGCAGGCTATTTTATCCTATAAAGTAGAAAATTCTTCTTTATAGGCGTGGAAATTTTCCTTTGAAAAGGGTATCATGAGTCATTTTAGTGCCCATATTATTCCGGTTACGGCTTTTCAACAAAATTGCACTTTGCTTTTTGATAATGAACAAAAAGTGGGGGTTCTCGTTGATCCTGGAGGTGATAGGTCTCAAATTCAAGCAGAGATCCAAAAGATGGATGTTATCGTTGAAGCTATTTGGATAACACATGGTCATTTTGATCATGTGGGAGCTGCAATGCAAGCAAAAGAAGCCCTTGATGTTAAAATTATTGGTTCACATCGTCATGATAAACCTGTGATGGATACAGTGGTTGAGAGTGCAAAAAACTATGGCATTACGGATGTGCGCAGTTGTATTCCTGATCAATGGTTAGAAGATGGCGATAGTGTTCATTTTGCTGGACATATATTCAATGTCTTTCATACACTAGGACATTCTCCTGGTCATGTGATTTATTTTAATGAAAAACAACGTTTTGCCTTATTGGGTGATGTGTTGTTTCGTGGTTCTATTGGACGTACGGACTTTCCTTTTTGTTCTCATAAAGAATTAATGAAATCGCTTCGAGAAAAGGTTTTGCCCTTAGGCGATGATGTTCGTTTTATTTGCGGGCATGGTCCTGGAAGTTCTTTAGGCTATGAGCGCCAGTGGAATCCTTTTCTTCAAGAGCTTAATACATAACCGAAAAAACACTTGAAAGCATTTTTTCGGTTACTTAAAACTTCTTTAGTAGAATATAATAGAAGTTAGTTCAATGGTGCATAACAAAAGTGATCCAGCCCATCATGGCCTCTAAAAGTACCGGTTTTTGGATTGAATGAACGGTATTTTTTCTTGCAATATTGAAGCCAATCATGGGATGACTGTTGCTGAAGCGGTTGATATATGGCTGTTGATTGAGTTTCATAAATAACTTGCTTTTGCGGAATTTGTTGATACACCATTTGATTCTGTGGTTTTTCTGTTTTTTTGAAAACCTTACTAAGAAGTGCACCGGCAGCAAGGCCAAGAACACCCAATACTAAAACATCCCCTGAGTTATCGAGAGCTCCAGGATTCGTATGTATATGGTGGTGTGTTGTTTTGTTGCGTTCGACATAATTATATGTTTTGCTTTCAATATGTTGCTTGCTTAGTTCTTGCCTTCTGTGGTCAAACTGATAACTAGGAAGATTATAAGAAACATGAGAAATATGAGAAGAGTGATGCTTTTCAATATGTTGCTTGCCCTGTTCTCGCTTTATATGGTTAATATGATGTTGGTGATGATGGTGTTCGGGATGATGATAGTAGTGATGGTGGTGGTGATGTTGTTGTTGGGGTTGTTTATGAGAAGGGGGATTTTTTTTAGGAGTAGAAGGTTTGTCAAAACCAGGATAAGAGAAATGACTATCCATTTTTTTCCTTATATCATCCATATGCTTCTCAATATAAGATCCAGGCATCGATTCTATATTCATTCCTAGATTCGCAAGTGCTGTGCTTAATGGTGCAAAAACAGTTACATTTGACATTCCCAATAATACCGCTAATTTGATCGTTTTTTTCATAGCGATGCTCCTTGTTGTATAATTCGCAATTTTTTTACGTTCTACACGTATCAAACTGAACACAGTCTGAACGATTTCTGATTTTATTTTAACAAAATGAATAAAAAGCCATTTGGTTGAATATCAGTATAAATATACATAAAATCGTGACAAAATTTTGTTTGCAAAATATACCCTATTTTGTTTGATTTATAATGTTGTATTGATAGTTTTTATTTTTGATTATTGTAATATAATTTGATGTACAATAATGCTTCTATCTTTTTTTTATTTTATAATCGTTTAAAATAAACGATAGAAATAGGAAAAATAAATATTACTCTTATTATTACAGATTCATATGAACATGATAAATTCTGTTTTTACTTGCATGATTTATAAAGAATGTTGTCTTGTTTAATGGCTTTGTAAGAGGCTGATGATAAAAGCACGGCTTTATATTCTTTATCACGCTATATAGGGGAGTTTTGAGATATGAAAAGGTATTCTTTTATTTCGCTGCTAGCACTTTAGAATTGAGAGAAGTTTTAAAGTCGTTTTCACGTTTGATGGATATTTAAAGCAGCTGGATTGTGTGCGAAGACGAAGACAATGAAAAAGCATTTTCTGAAATTGCTTATTTATTCAACTGTAGTGGGTATTGACATTTAGGGTATTTATTTGCGGAGTAGTACTTTTTCCTGTGATCTTATGAAGATTTGATAGGGATAAGATTGATTGTAAATGCTTTGAAGAGCTTTAGATTATTGATTGGGTGGTTTTTTTTTGTGTTTTTTTGTTGTTATCTTAAGAGTGTTTTGGTGAGATCTGCTTTTGCTCTTTCGATTTTTTAAAATACCAGTATCCATTGTTGGGCCCATGTGATCAAGACCTGGCTTTGTAAAAAAATTTGATTGTATCATGGGAGCATGGATAGATTGTTCACGGTGATCTGGTAAGGGATCATCCGCAATTGCGAGTTCTATTTTTTGGAGTTGTTTGATTTCATCACGAAGCCGTGCTGCTTCTTCAAAGTTAAGATCAGCAGCTGCTGCACGCATTGATTTTTCTAGAGATTGAATATGGCTTGCTAAATTGTTACGATCCATATCACTTTGCGTAATAAAATTAGAAATATTTGTAAGAGTTTGATGGTTTTCACTTCCTGCATTGAGAATATCGTCGATATTTTTTTTGATACTGGTTGGGGTAATATGATGTTTTTCGTTATAGGTTATCTGTTTTTGTCGACGTCTTTTCGTTTCTTGTAAAGCACGTTCTATAGAGCCCGTAATGGTATCTGCATAAAGAATAACGTGACCATCTACGTTGCGTGCGGCACGTCCGATGGTTTGGATGAGCGAGGTTTCTGAACGCAAAAAACCTTCTTTATCGGCATCTAATATGGCAACAAAACCACATTCTGGAATATCCAAGCCTTCTCGAAGAAGGTTGATCCCAATGAGGACATCAAAGGTACCAAGTCGCAGATCACGAAGAATTTCAATACGCTCTAATGTATCAATGTCAGAATGCATATAGCGTACCCGAATGCCTTGTTCGTGGAGATATTCTGTCAAATCTTCAGCCATACGCTTGGTCAGCACAGTGACCAATGTACGGTAGCCTTTTTGAATTGTTTTACGAATTTCACTCACAACATCATCGACTTGGGTGCGTGCTGGACGAACTTCTGTTTCTGGATCAACAAGTCCTGTTGGGCGAATAATTTGTTCAGCAAAAATGCCGTGAGATTGTTCTATTTCCCAGCGTCCAGGTGTTGCTGAGACAGCAATTGTTTGTGGACGCATGGCATCCCATTCTTCAAAGCGCAAAGGACGGTTGTCCATACAAGAAGGTAGGCGAAAACCATATTCTGCTAGGGTTGCTTTTCTGCGAAAGTCACCGCGATACATGCCACCAATTTGGGGAATCGTTACATGGCTTTCATCGATAAAAACAAGAGCATTGAGTGGAATATATTCAAATAAGGTTGGTGGTGGTTCACCAGGATTTCGTCCTGTTAAATAACGTGAATAATTTTCAATCCCCGGACATGAACCTGTAGTTTCTAACATTTCTAAATCAAAAATTGTACGCTGTTCTAAGCGTTGTGCTTCTAAAAGACGTCCAGCAGCATTCAATTCATCAAGACGTTGTCCCAGTTCTCTTTTGATCGATTTCATTGCTTGATTTAAGGTTGGACGCGGTATTACGTAGTGTGAATTGGCATAAATTTTAATCGATTGAAGGTCATCTGTTTTTTGTCCTGTTAGAGGATCAAATTCGGTAATTTTTTCTACTTCATCACCAAAAAGCGAGATACGCCAAGCACGATCTTCAAGGTGAGCAGGAAAAATTTCAATGGTATCTCCTCGCACACGAAAGGAACCACGAACGAAATTAATGTCTTGTCGATAATACTGTTGAGAAACTAAATCAGCCAAGAATTTTCGTTGATTGAGTTTTTCGCCTTTTTCTATTTGGAAAGTCATCGCCGTATAGGTTTCCACGGAACCAATTCCATAGATACAAGAGACAGATGCAACGATGATAACGTCATCACGCTCTAAGACGGCGCGTGTTGCAGCATGACGCATTCGGTCGATTTGTTCATTAATAGAGGATTCTTTTTCAATATAAGTGTCAGAACGTGCAACATAGGCTTCCGGTTGATAATAGTCATAATAGGAAACAAAATATTCGACAGCATTGTGAGGAAAAAATCTTTTAAATTCCCCATAAAGCTGCGCCGCTAAAGTTTTATTGGGGGCTAAGATGAGAGCTGGACGTTGGGTTTTTTCAATGACTTTCGCCATTGTATAGGTCTTTCCAGAGCCAGTAACTCCCAAAAGCACTTGTGTTTGTTCATCTTTTTCAATTCCATCAACCAGAGTTTTAATGGCTTGAGGTTGATCTCCCGCCGGTTTAAAAGATGTTTCAAGTTGAAAGGGAATACCACCTTCAGATTTTTCAGGATAAATAGGACGGTGAGGTGTCCATAACGCACCATTTTTAAAAAGAGGATTACCTGAAGCAATGAGAGCAGAAAGAGCTTCTACGGTTGCAGTGACACCATTTTTCATTGTTGTATCCTTTGATAGAAAAGTACTGGTGATTTTAAAGGGAATACTAATTTTTACAATTTCATTACGATAACAGCAAAACGTTATTGAACAGGTTTGTTTTGGTTTACTGGCGCTTTCATGAGAATATTGATAAAGTTTTTTCTATTAATATAAATTCCTCGAAATATTTCTTTGGAGGGGGTATATTGGTGGTCGTTCGTGGAACACTATTGCATTCTTGCCATGATGATCTTCAAGAGGGCATAAGTTATTATGGCTGTTATGGAGAATAATCATATGTGGTCTATTTGGGAACTAAAGACATTGTGTATGTGTGATAAAGATCATTTCCGTCTTTAAATGAAAGATAACGAGATGACACCCAACCTATTTGAGTGTTATATCGGATATGACACCAATTTCCTTTACAATTTTTAACAAAAACCAATTCTCCAGCAGATATTAAGCCACAAAGTGCATACTGAGTGCTAGGTCCTGTTCTGAAATTAAGATTTTTTGTCACAAAGGCATCTGCTGCTTCAGACATTTTTGTGGCTAATAAGAAAGAGCCAAACATAAAAAAAATGACGAAATTTTTCATTTTTCTGCAAAGAACTTCTCTAGAAATTATCCTTCTCTTTTCCTATCCCATATGATTTCCTTTGCTAGACTATGATAAAATAAAAAAAATTACAATTCTTTCTTCTTTATGAGATTTTGAAGTTAGGAGAGTGAAGTTTAACGTTTTAAACACCAAAATGAGATGTTTTAAACACTATTAGTGCATGTTTTGTTCCCTTTATTTATTTTTATATGGAAAACAGGGATACTGTGCTATATAATGAAAAAGATCGTAGTTTTCGGATTCCAGAAGTAATTTTGGAAGCCGTTTTTTGTATTTTTATTAAACCTTCCGTATAATAGAAAGGGACGGATTATGGAAAAAGTTCCGATGACTACAGCTGGTTTTGAAAGTCTTAAAGAAGAGTTGCGTTGGCGTCAACAACAGGAACGTCCACGAATTATTGAAGCAATTTCTGAGGCTCGTGCTCATGGTGATCTGTCAGAAAACGCCGAGTATCATGCAGCTAAAGAAGCACAAAGTCATAATGAGGGGCGTATTAATGAGCTTGAAGATTATATCGCGCGGGCAGAAGTTATAGATGTCTCTCGTCTTTCAGGCGACAAAATCAAATTTGGAGCGACTATTAAACTCTTGGATGAGGATACTGAAGAAAAAAAGGTATATCAGATTGTAGGGGATCAAGAAGCTGATGTAAAAATTGGTAAAATCTCTATTTCTTCACCGATTGCGCGTGCGCTTATTGGCAAGCAAGAGGGTGATGTGATTGAAGTGAATGCGCCCGGTGGTGCGCATAATTACGAAATCATTAAGGTTCAGTATATCTAAATATCTCAATAATTATGCGTGTGTCTTTGGAAGAAACTGAGATTATTGCGCCTCATTTTAAAAGGCGTTTATCGGGAGTAACATCTACGATTATTCAGCTCGTTCCACTGCAGCGCGAACAGGGTGTGCGTATATCCACTTTGGGGTTTGGACTACCAAAAAAATTGCCAGCTCTTGCCTTTAGGGACCTTTTCGGACTTTGGAAAAGTCCGAAAGGGAAGTTGTTTCGCATTTGGCATGCAAGGCGCAATATTGAGATGCTTTGTGGGATCTTTTTGCGTGATGTCTTGAAGATGAAGCTGAAACTTATCTTTACGTCGGCTTCACAACGTCATCATAAGCCTTTTACCAAATGGTTGATTCGCCGTATGGATAGAGTGATTGCTACCAGTACACATACGGGCGCTTATCTAGAAGTGCCGCATAAGGTTATTATGCATGGGGTAGATGTGAGACGTTTTACACCACCACAGACTCTTGATGATTGTTTTTCTTCGTCTGGGTTTCCAGGAAAATATGCGGTAGGGTGTTTTGGGCGTGTGCGCAGCTCAAAGGGAACAGATTTATTTGTTGATTCCATGATAGCATTATTGCCACGCTACCCAGAGTGGACAGCGATTATCGCTGGTCGTACGACAGAGCAACATTATCATTTTGAAAAAGAATTACGCCAAAAGGTTACTAAAGCTGGCCTGGAAGATCGCATTATTTTCCTTGGTGAGATTCTAGACACACCTTTGTGGTATCGTCGTTTATCGCTTTATGTAACACCTTCTCGTTTGGAAGGTTTTGGTTTAACACCATTAGAGGCAATGGCATCACAAACAGCTGTGGTAGCAAGTGATGTCGGAATTTTTAAAGAATTGGTGGTGAAAGGAACAGGATTAGTGGTTAAAGTAGGAGATGGGGAAGCCTTAACGGCAGCTATTGAACCTTATTTTGCTGATGTAGAAAAAACATTGGCAGCCGGAAAGAAAGCTTTAACCCATGTTCGTACGCATTTTCCTTTGGAAAAAGAAGCAAGCGAAATTGAAAGTGTTTACAAAGAACTGTTTGCGAAAAAAATACCTTAATACTATATTCAAAATCTTCTTGAAGAATAATAAAAAGTGCTTCCCTTAAAGTTTGTTTCATAATTATCAATAACTCAATGATATAAATGTTATTTTATAAAATTTATCTTGTCTTTATTAGAACGCTATAAGGAGTTCGCAAAATTTTAGATAAAAGAGTAAAAATATATACGCTTGAGAGCGATATGTGGCTTATGATAAAGCATACAAGAAGGGAGGATAGATAATTTACCCTTTTTATTTAAATAAGAGCTTTAAATATTGTAAGGTTTTTTTCATATCAAATCTATTGATATTAAATCAATGAGAGCTATTCTCTTGCACATCACAATTGCAAGATCTCATGTGGTGGAAAAAACTATTGAAGACAAGCTGTGGTTTTTTATAAATTGTCTGAAATACAAGCTGTTACAACATTAACAGAAAGAAAAGAGTATAGTGCTGCTAATTTATATCTTATTTTGTGGTATCGACGTGCACCTTATTATTTAAGTAAAAGTAATAATGCCCATTTTATATCTTTCATGTGGACTGTCGTGAAATGGGGGGCAGGAGCACTGTGAGGTGTTTTTTAATAAGCTTGTGAGTTTATAATAAATGGTATTTTATTTTTTATAAGGCCATGATTTATTAGAGAAAAAACATTTTTATCAGCAAATATTCATATTTTTTGCATGAGAGATTATTCGTAAAAAAGAATGTTCTATGTATCTATTTTATTGGATAAAGAAGCTCAATAATGTAATGTAGGGTGTTATATGTTATGGCTTTGAAAGTTATTAGCACTTGCTGTTCACGGTTTTTTATCTTGATAATTTCTTATCATGGTAGAATAAAATCCTCTATGCATTAGAATTGTTCCCGCCAGAAAGCGGGAATAAAAAGGACGAAAATTGTTATGATTTCAAGGCGTCCAGCTAACATGAGAAAACTTAAAATCCATAAAGCATTATCGTTGATTGTAGAGAAATTACCAACGGGGCCAATAATATCTCCAAAGCCTGGGCCAACATTTGAAAGTGCTGTTAAGACGCCCGTAAAGGCAGAGGTAAAATCAAGACCAGTTGTAAGCAAAAATGCCGTTCCGATAACAAGGCAGAACATATAAAGACAGACAAAAAACAAAACGGCTTGAGCAACATCGTTTGATATATTTGAGTGATCGTAGCGCGCCTTTACAACGACATTCGGAGACAGAAGTTTTTCTATATTTGTTTGTGTAATACGCCAAAGAATAATGAGGCGATTGATTTTCATGCCACCAGAAGTAGAACCAGCACATCCGCCTGTAAAAGAAACAATGAAGAAAATTCCAAGCGCAAAGGGTCCCCAAAGTTGATAATCTTCAGCGCTGTAACCTGTAGTGCTAATAATGGATGAAAGATGAAAAATGACATCAAGAAAAATCAAATGGAAAGCGCGATGGTCATGAAACCGTAGCCATGCTGCTAAAGCAAAGCTGAAAAGGAAAACGATATGAAGAAAAACAATCACTTGTGGGTCAAGGAAGCGTTTGGAGTGACCAGGAAGGACTAATTTAACATAAAGTACGAAGGGCAAGGCAGAAAGCAACATGAAGATTGTTGAAATAATTAAGATGGCTGGTGTATCAGAAAAATAGCCAAAAGAAGCATCATGCGTTGAAAAACCAGCAGTTGCTACTGTACTCATTGCATGATTAATGGCATCAAATAAATTCATGCCCGCAGCAAAATAAGAAAGCATACAAGCCAATGTGAGGCCTACATAGGCGATGATAATTCCGTTCGCAATTTGGTTGATACGAGGTAATATTTTTTCAGATTTATCAGATGATTCCATATGAAAAAGTCGTACGCCCCCCACGCGCAGTGAAGGCAAAAGTAAGAGAGCTAAACCGATAAAACCAATGCCCCCAATCCAGCATATAATAGAACGCCATAACAAAATACTTCGCGATAAATGATCAAGACCAGAAAGGACTGTGGAGCCTGTTGTTGTAATGCCAGAAACAGATTCAAAAATGGCTCCTGCTAAAGAAATAGGAAGAGGGGAAAGATAAAGAGGTAAAGCACCTACGATACTTCCTGTAAGCCAAAGACAAACAGTGAGCATAAAGCCAAGTCGTGCTGAAAAACGACAAGTAGCTCCCTTCGTTGCTAAAAGAATTAGCGTTGCTAACATGGTGGTTATAGCACAAGAATAGAGAAAGTTTATCCAATTACGGTTGTTGTCGTGCAGATCGACAAAAATTGGCAAAAGCATCGCTCCTCCCATGATTAACGCAAAACGTGCACAAACATTGATAATAAACTGAAAAATGACCGTTCCCTATCTTTGTATCTCTTTATTATTATGATTTTGTGTTCATAAGAATTTACGTTTTTCTCTTTATAGGATAAAGATTAATTCTTAACATTAGCATGCCTTGATGAATTGGTAATCAGACCTTTTCATAAAACTTGAAAAGGAGTATACATATAACATAGTTGAGGCTATTAAAAAATATTTTTTTAAAAAACTGTATTCCGTTATAATTTATAGAATAATGAAGTTATAAAAAGTAAAGGGCATTTAATGATACAATCGCATATTCGTCTGCTGATTATTGGCTCAGGTCCGGCTGGTTATACAGCGGCAGTTTATGCGGCAAGAGCTATGCTCCATCCGGTTTTAGTGACAGGTTTGCAGCAGGGGGGACAATTGACAATTACAACCGATGTCGAAAATTATCCAGGTTTTGCTGACCCCATTCAAGGACCATGGTTGATGGAACAAATGGCAAAACAAGCTGAGAAGATGGGAACAAGAATTATCTATGATGCGATTACAAAGGCAGATTTATTGAAGTATCCTTTTATCTTATATGGGGATTCAGGAACACAATATTCTTGTGACGCACTGATTATTGCGACAGGAGCCCAAGCGCGCTGGCTTGGTTTAGAAAGTGAACAGACCTTTATGGGCGGTGGTATTTCTGCTTGCGCTACATGTGATGGCTTTTTTTATCGCGATAAGGATGTTATTGTTGTAGGAGGAGGGAATACGGCCGTTGAAGAGGCCCTTTATTTATCGCATATAGCAAAAAGTGTAAGCGTGGTTCATCGGCGAGAACAATTTCGGGCAGAGAAAATTTTGCAAGAGAGATTGCTTGCCCGCGATAATGTACGTGTTCTTTGGGATCATGTTGTCGAAGAAATTGTAGGGCTGCCAGCTCAAGGGTCAAAGGGAGCTGTTGTAACAGGGGCACGTTTGAAAAATGTTAAAACAGGTCATGAGATGAAAGTGGAAGCAGAGGGAATATTTATTGCCATTGGGCATGATCCTGCTGTTTCTCTGTTTGAAGGACAACTGAAACAAAAACGAGGTGGCTATTTATGGACAGCACCGGATTCAACAGCAACAAGTGTTGCTGGTGTTTTTGCTGCAGGGGATGTAACAGATGAAACATTCCGCCAAGCTGTAACAGCCGCGGGAAGGGGATGTATGGCAGCGTTAGAAGCAGAGCGGTTTTTGGATATATCTAAGCGTTAATAATTCATTGAGCATATAGAAAATCTAGAGGTAGGAGGATTAATTGTGGCGCCACCATTGGATTGGGATAAGTTGAGGGTTTTTCATGCAGCAGCAGAAGCGGGATCTTTTACGCATGCTGCTCAAAAGCTTCATCTATCTCAATCAGCAGTTTCACGACAGGTCTCGGCTTTAGAACAAGAGGTTGGGGTATCTTTATTCCTGCGTCATGCGCGTGGTTTGATCCTTACAGAACAGGGAGAAACTCTTTATCGTACGGCTCATGATGTTTTGATGAAGCTTGAAAGTGTACGTTTGCAATTAAGTGAAAGCTATGCAAAACCAACGGGGCATTTGCGTGTGACTTCGACCTTCGGAATGGGGGCTGGGTGGATTGCAGAGCGTATGCCAGAATTTCTTAGTCTTTATCCTGATATGCAGGTTCAGCTTTTGCTTTCCGATGAAGAACTTGATTTGACAATGTGTCATGCAGATTGTGCTGTGCGCCTCCATCAACCCCAACAACCTGACCTTATACAAAGAAAATTATTTACAATTCATATGCATGTTTATGCTTCGGAAAAGTATATTGCAAATTATGGAAAACCTGAAAAATTATCTGACCTCGATGAACATCGTATTATTTCTTTTGGTGAACCTGTTCCTCCTTATTTGTCTGGTTTAAATTGGTTAGAAAAAGCTGGTAGAAGTGATGGATCTTTGCGTTTTTCAGTCCTACAAATTAACAATATTATTTCAATAAAGAATGCGCTTATGCGTGATCTTGGGATTGCTGTACTACCTGATTATATTGTCAATAATGATGAGCGTTTGGTACGCCTTTTTCCTGATATGGTTGATATTCCTTCTTTTGATACTTTTTTTTGTTATCCTTATAATTTAAAGAATTTGGCAAGGTTGAATGCTTTTCGAGATTATATTTTTTTAAAAGCGCGTCAGTGGTCTTTTTAATATTCATGCCTTAATTTATAAGGAACAATGAGTTGTTTTGCACCTTAAGACTCTCCTAATATTCTTTCGTTTCAAATTTTCCCATATTGAATCAATTAAAATCATTCATTGAATGACGTTGTAAGTGTACAACTTATTGATTTTTAATTGTAATCCATCGTTATTTATATTGAATTAGCAGCTTGAGTACCTTAGATTCTCTCATTCCAAACCTATTTATATTGAATCACTCAAAATTATTTACTTGCACATCACAAGTGGGGAGAACATGTCGATAAAAATTGTATAAGAAAGACACACCTCTTTTGAACTGTCTGAAGTTCCAAGGGCTGTTGAAACATTTTAGAGCTGGCAAAGTGTGTAATGGCGCCGGCTTGCTCCTTCACAAGTGTAAAGATGGAGGGAGTTATAACATTCACGGGAGCGCTGCCGCGAAATGGGTTTGGAAGCCTTTGAGAGATGTCTCTTTAAAACAAGCACGTGAATATGCAGTGCAATGGCGATCTGTTTTAAGTGAAGGTTGTGCCCCCATTAAAGAACACGATAAACAAAATTATAAGGCAATAGGCAATCTCTATTATTTAAAGGATATTGCTTTAGATGCTTTTGAAAATCGAAAGGTTGAATTAAAAGCTGATGGTAAAGAGATAAGTTGGTTTTTTTTTACCCCATTTCATATTTTCCTTAAATTAGGCGCCTTCCCGTTACAGAAATTACACAGAACAGAAATACGCTCACTTCCATCTGGCATATAAAAGCTAATACAGCTTATGAAGTGTTGAACCGTCTTCAAATATGCTGCGGTACGTTAGATGTGGATGTTGATTTACAAGCAGTAGAATAAGCACGGGCTTTCTTAGGGAAATAATGCGATAAAACACAAGATATGTCGGCAATGGATTGGAGAGATATTCCAGCTTTTTACAAAATACTTTGCGAAATAACAACCGTAATACTTTTGGCTTTGTATTTGCTTATTCTTACAAGAGTTCGTGATTTTCCTTCATATTCATAAAAATCAGGTTGAGGGGTTATCGTTTCTACCATCTTTGGTGCGAGAATATGAAAGGTTGACGGATACGATAACAGAGTTTCGCGTGCCTTTAAGAGATATTAGAAATACTGAGACAAATGTGTCTGCTATCTCACAATGATTTTTTTTGTTAGAGGTTGTGGTTACTTTGCTAAGAGTTGTATATCAAAGTATATGAGAAAAATAAACTTGGAGCTTTTTTGCATGGGCTGCACTCTAGTTTATGGGATTGGCTCCCTGAACACAACGGATGCCTCTTATAAGGTCGCTGAAACCATTTTAGGTCATACGGTGGAAGGCTTTCGTTTGGATAAATACCTTTGAAAAAAGGATCAAATATCTTTTATGAATGCTCTCAAATGTGAAGGTTATTATAACACTGAAAATGATATAATCGTATGAGGATAACTTCTTTCTATTTAATTTAAAGAGAGTAGTACAAGATTGAGAAAAAATAGAGCTATGTGTTTATTGCATAGCAGATACGCTTAAGTCTTTATTGTGCTTCTGCTTATAAAATGACATAGAATGTTATCTCTTGATTATGTTGCCTCCCATTGCATTTTCTTGAGTGTTCCCTTACGAAGATCTGTCAGATTGATTTTATCTCTGAGGATTTTCCAGATTTGCCGGACATTTGTCCGGCTTTTTTTATTCCTAAAAGACTACCTAGAATTTTCAGGGCATGGGAAGATTGATAAGAGAAAATTTCAAAACTTATGGATATCCAACAAATTTTTTTAAGTATACTAAAGCTCAACGAGAAATTTGTGAGAGACTTATTCTATGGTACCATAAAAACACTGTCTTTAGGCGCGTGATATAAAGCATGTAAAACTTTATCAATTCGCGTGCTTTTTTAAGAAATATTGGTCAGTGTGCTCAAGCTTTTTGATATCCATGAATAGTATTACATAAAAGTTTTAACAAGATAATATAGGATTCTCTATAAAACTATTTTTGCACTTATGGAAAAGCAGGTTGGTATGATCATGCTTTATCAGCTTTCAGTCGGGTCTTCCTTGCATTTGAGAAAGGAGGATATTTTTGCTCCTTTCTTTAAGTATTTTACCAATACATCAACTTTGCGTATTGATATGTAAGACAATGATATTAATCGGTTTTAGATAGGCAGATTTGAAATAAGAGAATCTTAAAAGAGGATGATTCAAATTAAAAATCGATGAATTATTATAAATCAATATTTTTCTGTATACCATTTATTATAACTTAAGTGACGATAAATATAATATGATTTGTCTTCTACCAAGAGAAAATAAAGAGATGCGAAAGTTAAATCAGTTCATTTTCATAAGAGGATGAAAGACCTCTATAGATTTTCAACTTTGAGGGAAAATATTATACGATATAAATTTAGTTTATAATTTCTTAATTTTAAGTTCCCTATTCATGAATATTTTTGCTGAATCGATAAGCTCTGTTCATGATATAACTTTCGATATTTTATCAGATAGATAATCATTCGGCAAAAAATAATCGCAAGAGATGAAGTTAAAAATTTTAAATTAAACTGTTACAAAAGCGTTGGATACGTGTGCAAGCTTCTTCAAGTAAATTTTCTGATGTTGCATAAGAAATACGAAAAGTTGATCCAAGTCCAAAAGCAGATCCTTGAACGACAGCAACAGCTTCTGTTTCTAGAAGTGCTATAGCAAAATCTTCATCATTCCTAATACAGTGGCCATTCGGTGTTTTTTTGCCAATAAGTTCTGCACAAGAAGGATAAACATAAAAAGCCCCTTCGGGTGTTTGACAATGAATGCCAGGAGTTTGGTTTAGCATGGAAACAACGAGATCACGGCGTGCTTGAAAAATACTTTTATTTTTAGCGATAAAGTCTTGAGGCCCATTGAGTGCTTCAATAGCAGCCCATTGTGAAATAACGCTCGTGCCAGATGTTTGCTGACCTTGAATAATATCCATAGCTTTAATGAGTTCTTGTGGGCCACCTGCATAACCGATTCTCCAGCCTGTCATTGCATAGGCTTTGGAAACGCCATTCATTGTGAGTGTACGCTCATAAAGCGCTGGTTCTATTTGCGCGGGAGTCACAAAGGTAAAACCTTCATACGTGAGATGTTCATATATATCATCGGAAAGGATATAGATATGAGGATATTTTACTAAAACATCCGTGAGTTTTTTCAATTCATTATATGTATAAGCGGCCCCCGATGGGTTTGAAGGAGAGTTGAAGATGAGCCATTTTGTTTGGGGAGTAATAGCAGCTTCTAGCTCGTGTGGTTGGAGTTTATAAGAAAATTCGGCTTTTGTTTCTAAAAAGACAGGCGTACCATCGTTAAGTGCGACCATTTCTGGGTAACTCACCCAATAAGGGGATGGAATGATGACTTCATCTCCTTTGTTTAAAGTTGCCATCAAAGCATTAAAGAGAATTTGTTTTCCACCGGTCCCAACAATAATTTGTTCTGGTTGATAAAGAAGGTTATTTTCTCTTTTAAACTTTGCAGAAATTGCTTGGCGCAATTCTGGAATTCCAGATATAGGAGGGTATTTTGTTTCTCCCCTTCGAATAGCTTCAATGGCTGCATTTTTGATGTTATCTGGGGTATCAAAGTCTGGCTCTCCAGCACTTAAAGCAATAACATTACGTCCTAATGTTTTTAAGTGACGAGCCTTTTGGGAAGCAGCAATTGTTGCAGAAGGTTTGATACGAGACAGCTTGTCTGCAATAAAAGCCATAATTTAAAATCCTTATATTATAT
>NZ_CAHOYM010000014.1 GCF_903679515.1 Bartonella gabonensis | reverse complement strand
TTGTCTACATAGGTTTGTAATGACTTTAACTGCGCAATATTTACAGCATCAGTATCTGCACTACCCGCTGCAACTCCACCAATTTGCCGTGTTTTCTCCTTAGAGACATCACCAACACTGACTGCACCGTAAGTACTTGTCCATGCAAAAGTATCATCTGTTGCTGCTTTATGTAAAAGAGGGTCATAGCCTTTAACACCAGCCGCAACGTTAGCTATAGAATCAGCACCTAAAGCAATAGCGTGATCTGCATTTGCCTCTGAAGCCACACCAATAGAAATGCTGCCATCCTCTTTTGCCGTTGCTTTATATCCCATAGAAATAGAATATTGTCCCAATGCGTTTGAACCCGCACCAAAAGCAGCTGCATATTCTTTCCCAGCAGTTGCAAAATCTCCCACAACGGTTGTAAAATTAGCCTCTGCTTTTGTAATGCTTTCACCATCATTATATTTGTTACCTATTGCGATACTATTTGCCCCCAAAGCTTGCGCTCCATGGCCTATAGCTATGCTATCTACTCTTGTCGCCTGTGCCTTATGGCCAATAGCAACACTTTCCTGTCCTGCTGCATTTGCCAGCCCACCTAAAGCAACAGAAGAATCTCCCGTTGCTTCTGATCCTACACCTATAGCAATGCTTACCTTTCCAGCTGCAAGCGCCGCAACACCAAAGGCTTGTGACCCTCCCGTAAGGGCCGTTGCATTTGCACCAAATGCTGTTGAATAACTCCCCTGGGCAGAAGATCCGCAACCGGTGGCAAAAGAATAAACACCAAAAGCCTCAGGCAATATATTCGTATCACCACCAGTCACAGATCCCATATAACCGATATTCCCACTGGTTTGCCCATCCTCAGTCCAAACTTGTTTATTATTACTCTTACTATAAGGAGAAAAATTTCTAAACTTTACTTCTTCGAGAAATCTCCGATATTCTTCTTCTGCAGTTATTTTTTTTCCCTTACGTTTCTCAACTCCTCCCCGACCAATAACATTATCCGCACCGCAAAAATCATCATCACCAGACAAAACAATACTGCCATGACTACCTTTAGAATAAGCTACTGCTGGAGAATTCTGACTGATAACCTTTGCTGCTGTTATCGCCAGATTCGAAGCAAATACATGTGAAATATTTGGTAAAAATATAGCAGCCGTACTCAATAAAAAAACTTTAACAAAAGAAAAACGAGAGACTTTAAAATTACTCGCTTTTTGTATGGCATACAATTTTTTCATAACAAACTTTCCCTCCAATGTGAAAATCTGAAAACACATTCCAAAACATAAAAAAGACATATTTTTCTGCTAGTTTTTCTCTTAGGTGAGATTTGTGACCTGAGAGAAGTTATTCGAATAAAAGTCTTTTTCTGTGTTGTGTTTGTCCTTTCTGTAATGACGTCTAAATTGTGTGAGTTAGTGATATGCTTATAGGGACATAAAAAGACACATTTAGAGTCTAATAAGTATTTGTTAAGTTTAAAAGGATTTCTACGGTTTTGGTATTAAAAGCATTTTACTTACTAGATGTTTGGTCTTAATAAAAGCTTCCAGAAAGGGTTATATTCCGTGTGGTTTTGTTTCATATTTTTATGAAGCAGTGCTATCTTTTAGTTAATTAAATGAAAAGCTAATATTAAAAAATATCATTTTTTTAGAGATATGAGTTCTCTAGAGTTAATTTGTTATCTTTTTTGACGTGATGCAACAATGTAAATATGTTGTTAGTCTTTTTAATTTCTATACGTTACTTATTTATCTCCCTTTTAAATTTTTTTCAATCAAAATGAGTCTTATTGAATCATTATCGCCTATCCAGTATAATAGCAAGCAAAAATACAACTTTTAGCAAAATGGATTCTAACTGTGTCTTTTTTTTCAACAAATGAAGATTAAAATGTTTTTATAATACTTAGAGCTCGTAGTAGTATAATTAAAGTTTATAATTACTTATAGCTCAATAATATTGTTTGGATCTATAGAGCCGTCGCCYTTCTTAAAAAAGAAGAGCGAAGGATGTTTTTGATAAAAGAAGTGCTTTCTATCTTTAATTTAATGTGATCCTAAATCCAGCACCTACGCCCCAATGACCTCCAGCACTTGTGATAGATAAATTAGAACGCATCTTTCCGCTTTCAGACATATAACCAGCACCAACAGCAAAGGCAGACTGGCTACGCCATATCCCTGTACCAAATGAGAAGCTCAATTTTCCAGGTGTATCATCATAACTTAAATTTGACACTGCTAAACCAATGGCAGCTGCCTKTCTGGCTTCCTTGCGAACATCCGCAATGKCATAACTTAACGTCTCAAACTTCATATCTGTATAGGACTTCGACTCTTCAATACCTTTGTTCACTATACTATCAAMATGCTCATCCGTATATTTCTTCGATTCATCAAGAACTAATTTCATCTGCTGCTCCGTATAATCATGCAATTGACCGCCTGTAACAGCTTCTTTCAAGCCTTCTGATATTTTCCACCATCTGCTACATGCTTAATTTTACTGTCTTGTCCTTTATGATGCGTGTCATAAGCTTTTTTGTATCCCTCCAATTTAAACCACTCGAGAAAATACTCTGTTCAATATCATGGATACGATTATTGATATTTGTCATGCTTTCTTTAACACCTTCAAATTCAGATAATGCATTTTGTTTTATTATTCATCTGCTTGTGATGTTTTTCATTAAGATAAACTTTCGCCCCTGTTTTAGTTTAAGACAAGGGCGAAATGATTTTGCTCAATGTATTTTGTTGATTATCAATTCAATGTCATATTGAATCCCGCACCTATACCCCTGTGACCACCAGAATTGGTGACAGATATATTAGACAAAAGGGATCCGCTCTCAGATGAATAACCAGCACCAAAGGCAAATGCAGATTGGTTACGCCATAAGCCGGTACCAAATCCAACACTTAATTTTCCAGGTGTTTCATTATAGCGTAAGTTCGCCACTGCTAAACCAATAGCCGCTGCTTGTCTTGCTTCTTTTCGCACACCCTCAATGCTGTAATTTAAAGCCTCAAACTTCATATCCGTATAAGATTTCGCTTCCTTAATAACATCACCCATCGTGTTATTTAGAATGCTATCGAAACGCTCATCCGTATATTTTTTCGCCTTATCAAGAACTAGATCCATCTGCTGGTTTGTCTTCCAAAGTTGATCACCATTAACAGCTTCTTTCGAACCTTCTTCTACCTTACCATCCGCTACATTGTCTAACACTACTGGATCACTTGCACTCACACCAGCTAATGTAACTTTATTGATCTTTTCACCCTTTTCAGTTTTATCATATTTAACTGCATCATTCATAACCGTATTTTCAATATTTTTTACCTGTTTATCAATATCGTTGACATGGTTTTCAATCTCTTCAATTTTCTGGTTCATCTTCCAAAGTTGACTACCATTAACGGCGTCTTTCGAACCTTTTGAAACATCTCCATCAGCTACATGCGTAATCTTACTGTCCGTTCCATTGTGACGAGTGTCATAAGCTTTTTCTGTCTCGTTCCAATTTAAACCACTCGATGAAACAGTCTGTTCAACATCATGAATACGATTGTTGATATTTGTCATGCTGTCGTTAACACCTTCAAATGCTGATGCAACATTCTGATATTTTTTCCTCTGCTGTGCCATCTTTCTTAACTGTCTTAAGCGTAAAGGTTGGAGCAGTCCATATGCCATCCTTATAGCCTGCATTACCACCAAAATAACTAGCAAGCTGGTTGCTCATGAGATAAAGCTGGTTACCCGTAATCGCATCGATTGAACCTTCAGAAATGTCACCATCCAAAAGATGCGCAATCTTGCTATTGGTTTTTGCGCCATCATTTTCATGTTGAGCACTAAAAGCTTTATCAGTTTCGCTCCACAATAAGGAATCGCCTTTTACCGTGGTAATCGTATTATTAACCTCTTTGGTAATCTCATTTTTAAGGTTCGTGAAAGAACTACCAACTCCTCTCAAAGCATCAGATACATTATGATAAGTCTCACTTTTTTCCTTACCTTCAGCGTCAACTGTATTAACTTTAAAGGTAGGAGCGGTCCATGCGCCATCTTTATATTCAGCACCACCGCCTAAGTAAGAAGCAACTTTATTATTTGTCTCAAAAAGCTGTGAACCAATAACGGCTTCATTTGAATCTTCAGAGAGCGTACCAGCTTTTATGCCTGTAAGAGTACACTTATCATTTTTATTGTTAGCAATATCGATTTTATCACCACCTGTATCCTTACCAATGGTGATGTGTTGCGTCTCAGCGTCTTGTTTTACGAAGCTAGTGGCGGCTACTTGTTCTTTGACATCTTTTTCAATTTTTTGCAGTTGTCCAAAATTCACCGCATCGGTCACATCAGTACCAGCTGCAACTCCTGTCATCTTTTTACCGCTAGCATTAATACCCTCAGTCGTTATTTGAGGACCATTTGCGATTTTCAAGCCTTTTGTATCTAAAATATTCTCACCTACTGTTACACTATCCAGCGTAATGTTTTTTGCGAGATCAAATTTTACCTTATTATCGCCTTCGCCTTTGGTAATTTGGAGATTTTCACTGCCAGCAGAAAGATCTACCGTATCCTCTATCCCTACAACTTTAGCATTTTTACCATCAACAGATAGTTTCCAGCCTTTGTCTACATAGGTTTGTAATGACTTTAGCTGTGCAATATTAACGGCATCGGTCTCTTCAGTACCTTCTGCGACTCCACCAATTTGTCGTGTTTTCCCCTTAGAGACATCACTAACACCAACGGCGCCGTAAGTACTTTTCCATGCAAAAGTGTCATCTGTCTCTGCTTTAAGAGGATTATAGCCTTGAACACCAGCTGCAACGTTAGCTATAGAATCAGCACCTAAAGCAATAGCGTGATCTGCTTTTGCTTCCGAATAAAATCCTATAGAAACAGCGTCCTTTTCTGATGCATATGCACGATGACCAACAGCAGTTGCCCCCTCTGCCAATGCCTTAGAAACTGCACCCAAAGCTGTTGAATAGTCACCACTAACAGTGGTATAATCATTTTCCCCGTGTCCTTTTTCATTATATTCAGAACCAAATGCGGTATTGCTTTTCCCCAAGGCATGCGCCATGCGGCCTATAGCTATGCTATCTTCTCTTGTGGCTTCTGCCTGATCACCCATAGTTATGGCGAATTTTCCTGCTGCTTTTGTATTCGCACCAATAGCAATCGCTTGCAATGCTTCCTTCGTTGCATATGCATTGTACCCCATAGCAATTGCCTGATTCGCATAACTATGCGCTTGAGTACCGAAAGCTATTGCAAACTTAGCACCTGCAACTGTTTTAGTTTTTTCATCTTCAGAAAAGACTACAGTAGAACCTATCGCAATACTATTCTTACCCCCAGTAGATAAAGCAGTGAAACCAATAGCCATCCCCTGTTCAACTTTAGCCTCTACTACTAGCCCTACAGCGATACTATCATGAAGCTTTGCATGCGAATTAAAACCCAACTCAAGAGGGTGACCAGCGTCATATTTTTTAGAATTTATAGCTCTTGAAATCACTCTTTTCTCAGAAAGCATATCGTTTAAAAAATTTTTATCATCCACAGAAGCATTTACTTTTGGTGTCAGTACCGTATTCAACACTGTTAAATAGTCTTGTGATACATTAATAGTCCCTAAATAACCGCTAGAGTCATCATAAACAGAGATAACACTTTGTGGAAACACCCAAACAGTAGCATCCTTTATGTTTATAGAAACTTCCTCTTTTGTTTTGGAAAAAACAGGAGAAACACTCGATAAAATTGCTACTATTGAAGTCAATGATAAGACTTTAATAAAAGGAAAACGAGAAAATTTTGAATCATTTCCCGCTAATTTTGTATATAATTTTTTCATAAAAAAATCCCCCAATGAAAAAAATTAACTATAAACACAAAAAAGACACATTTAAACGCTAGAGTTTTTTTGAGTTTAGTTTTTTGCATATTCAAGATATGATTGAAAAAGTAAAGAAACTACGTGCTTAGATGTTACAATGAATGCGTTTTGCTCTTTGTTATCTTTCATAAGATAAGTAAGGTTACTTTTTCGTATATTGGTTAAAATTTGTTTAATTTTTACACTCATTAATTATTTTTTTCAAGAAGAATACTGTTTTCTTATTTTTGGTTTCCTTATTTCGTTTAAAAAGCAAGTGTTGGAATGATGGAAAAGAAGGGGCTCTTTCTATTTTTGCGGAGTGCTAAAGCAAGATGTATTTTGCGTAAAATGAGTGAATTTATAAGATGGGGAATTGTCTTGAAAATGCCTTAAGATGGGGGGTGATCGATTTTATCTTGATAAAAGCCTCCGGTCACAAAAGGTAACCAATAATGAAATAAGTTACTACAAGCCGACTTAATGTATCATTTTTGTCACTACCTTCAGTAAAATTAAAAATATATTTTTCCTCAGAAGAGAATAGCTGGTAAATTAATTTTGTTGAGAATAAAGAGGAATTCATTTTTCCTGCTTATGGAGTTGTGGAATTTAAAAGTAGAAAATAATCAACACGTAATTTGTAAAAAATTGCATTTTTAAAAGTTCATTTGCTTTACTGAGGTCTTACAAGTTTTTTCTATTTTTTAGACCTATCTTTACCTATCGATTTATAGCTTATAGCGTATTTTCTACAGACGTAAAAAAATCCACCCCTGTCTCATAAGACAAGGGTGAATAAAATTTTTCGTGTGTTTGGTTTATTATTATCAGTTCAGGGTCATATTAAATCCTGCACCTACACCCCAATGACCGCCGGAAGTGGTGACAGATACATTAGACCGAATATCTCCCTTCTCTGATGTATAACCTGCACCAAAAGCAAAGGCTGATTGACTGCGCCATAAACCAGCACCAAATCCAACGCTTAATTTTCCAGGAGTATCATTGTAGCGTAAGTTAGATACTGCTAAACCAATAGCTGCTGCTTGTCTTGCCTCTTTGCGCACACCTTCAATGGTGTAATTTAAAGCATCAAACTTCATATCGGTATATTGTTTGGACTTATCAACAGCTTCGTCAATCGCATCAATCCTAATATTATGGATCTTTTGATCTGTATACTGCTTGGATTCATCGAGAACAATTTTCATCTGTTCTTTGGTGTAGTCATGGAGTTGACTACCATTGATAGCTTCTTTTGATCCTTTCTCAATTTTACCATCAGCGACATTATCAATCGTAACAGGTTCACTAGGATCGCCACCTTTCAAAGTGATTTTATTGGTTTTTTCACCGTCTTCATCTCTGTCATAGCGAACAGCATCCTCCGCAATATCGTTGACTTTATTATTAAGATTATAAACTTTTTTACTAACATCGGTCACTATATTACCAATATCATTCACGGTATTGGAAATGCCATCAACCTTATTTGAGATTTTGTTAACATCTTCTTCAACCTTTGTAACACGTTCATTGGTTTTCCAAAGTTGTCCACCATTAACCGCATCTTTGGAACCTTCAGCAATCTCACCATCAGCTACATTGATAATTTTATTCGGCTCACCATTACGCTTAGCGTCATAGGCTCCTTCATCCTTATTCCACTTTAAAGCATCTGAATCGACCTTGTTGATGACATTCTTAATACTGTTGTTCATATTTGTCATATTTTTATTGACCTCATCAAAAGCATCAGCAACATTATTGCGCTTTATCTCAGCAGTCGTACCATCAACATTGATTTGAACAATCTTGAACGTAGGATCTGTCCATTTGTCATTTTCATATTTAGCACCACCACCGAAATAAGAAGCAAGCTTGTTGCTCATGAGAAAAAGCTGGTTACCTGTAATAGCATCAGTTGAACCTTTAGCAATTTCACCATCCAAAAGATATTTCAATTTGCTATTGGTTTTCTTGCCATCTTTTTCATGACGCGCAACAAATGCTTCTTCATTCTCATCCCACAGTAAAGCATCTTTAGAGATACCCTTTATGCTTTTATCAAGTTGAGCTTTATTAACAGCTTCATCGTCATTTTCTGCTTCCTTCACGCCAGAAATCTTGCGTGCTACCTTTTCATATCCTGCAATATTGATTTCAGTGCCAGCTTTATCCTTACCAATAGTGATAAGTTGCTGTCCTTCGTCCCATTTAACAAGACTATTTTCTTTTAAATCAGAAATCTTATCATTAATCTTATGGATAGAAACATTCACACCAGTGAAAGCGCTTGTAACATCATTATATTCTGTTCCATCAATAAGGAAGGCTGGTTTGATACCGTTCAGTACATCTGTACTGCCACCAAAATAATTTGATATATTTTGTGTAATATTGAAAAGCTGTGAACCATTTATGGCATCTGTTGAATCTTCTGAAATATTACCATCCGCAAGGAACTTAATCTTGCTCTCTGTCTTCTCTCCATTTGTTTTATGAAGCGCAACAAATGCACCTTCCGTTTCACTCCACAGTAAAGCATCTTGAGATAATTTATCAAATTTACCATCAAACTTCTGGTCTACATATTCTATATGTTTATTCACATTTCTGACACTTACATCAAGCTCTGTCAAAGCCGATCCAACATTAGTATGTTCCTTCTTTTCTACTGTACCATCTGTAGAAACTTTAGATACAATGTACGTTGGTCCTGAGAACTTGCCATTTTCAAATGCTGCATTCCCACCAAAAAAATTTGCAATATCTTTGGATATCTTATTAATCTGGCTGCCATTAATGACATCACGAGAATTTTGGGAAATTGTGCCCTCTTTTACACCTGTAATCTTTTCATTACCAGCATCAATACCATTTACAGTTATTTTAGGACCACCATCAACAAATCCAAAGCCACTATCATCCATAATGCTGTTGCCTGTCGTGACACTCGTCAATTCAAGTTTATCATTCAAAGTAAATGTGACTTTATTTTCATTACTTTTTTCAATTGTGATATTTTTGTGACCACCATCACCTTCAGCAGTAACAAAATCTACTGTACTACCAGCTTTAACATCTGTAGGATTTTTCCCATCAACAGAAAGTTGCCAGCTGCCCCCGTTCTGTTCTACATATTTTTGCAGCTGCCCAAAATTCACTGCATCGGTATCTTCTACCCCTGCCGCTACTCCTTTGATCGTTTTATCTCCAGCATGAATGCCTGTAACAGTTATGCTAGGCCCCTCACCATTTTCAAATCTAAAGCCAGCAGCATCCATAATGCTTTCTCCTGCTGTGACAGTCATTACATTAATATTATCAGCTAAATCAAATTCGACAAAGTCACTATTACTATCTCTTGTAATCCTGATATTTTCTTTACCTTCTTTATTAGCTGGCAGCAAATGCACTATACTATCTGGACCTATTTTCCTAGGAACTCCATTATCAACAGCAAGCATCCAGCTTGTTTGAGCTGCATCTCTTACAGCTTTTAGCTGTTTATAATTTACAGCATCGGTATCGCTAGTTGCATCTGCAACGTTTATGATTTTTTTATTACCAGCATCAATACCTTCCACTGTCATACTTGGAGTATTCTCACCATTCACATAAAAGCCCTTAACAGTCATGCTTGAACTGTTTTTACCACTATCCACAAAAAAACCATCACCACTCATATGGCTTTGTCCTGTAGTGACTTCAGTCAATTTAAGCTTATCATTCAAAGTAAATTCAATGTTATGCTCACTATCTGCAGCGTTTTTTGCAATCTTTAAGTTGTCTTTTCCTACTTCGTTTTCACTTTTCACTGAAAAATCTACGGTATTTCCTGCATTAACTACTGTATCATTGTTACCATCAACAGAAAGCTTCCAGCTGCCCCCGTTCTTTTTTACATAGTTTTTCATCTGGCTATAATTTACTGCGTCATAATCTTCAGTTGCATCTGCCACATTTGCAATGCCTTTATCTCCAGCATCAATACCATGAAAAGTCATTTTTGGACCATTCTTAAAAATAAAGCCTTCATTACTCATTCTGCTATTGCCTGTCGTGACACTTGTTACTTTAATATTCTCAGCCAAATCAAATGTGACATTATTATTACTTTTTGTAATCTTGATATTTTGTGTATTATCGGTGCCTTTAGCAGCAATAAGATCTACTGTACTACCAGCTTTAACATCTGTAGCATTGCTACCATTGACAGAAAGGCTCCAACCTTGTTCTGCAATTTTTTTTACATTATTTAACTGCTTAAAAGTCACTGCCTCATCATCTTCAGTTGCATCTGCCACTCCGGTAATGACTTGATTGCCAGCATAAATACCACCCTGAGTCATGCGCGGACCATTTTCTCCATCAAAAATAAAGCCATCATCACTCATTTTGCTCATGCCTGTCGTGACACTCGTTAACTTAAGATTATCATTTAAAGTAAATTCAATTTTATGTTTATTGTCTTCATTGCTTTTTTCAATCTTTAAGTTATCTTTTCCTTCATCTTGTCCATTTTTCACTGAAAAATCTACGGTATTGCCTGGCTCCACGTTTGTAGGATTTGCATCATTAGCAGAAAGTTTCCAAACGCCTGTAGCCAAATCTCTCACAGCTCTTAACTGCGCTACATTCACAGCATCAGTATCTTGACTTCCTGCTGCAACGCCTGTAATTTGCCGTGTTATTGTAGCATTACCACTCTTATCAACTTCACCAACGCTAACAGCCCCTGCAGTGCTTATCCATGCTTTACTAGAATCTTCTGACCAACCGTTTATTAGAGGATCATACCCCTTGGTTTTACTTTCTCTATTAGATAGAGAACCACCGCCTATTGCAACACCATCCTGAACAGTTACCTGTGCATTTGCACCAATCGCGATGGAATCTTCCATTTCAGCATATGTATGCGACCCTATAGCAATGGAATTTCTAGCCTTTGCTGTTGCTTTTCTTTGCGGATCCACTCCTTCTGTTCTTTCAGACTTGACGCCCCCTATTGCAATAGAACCTGACTCTAAAGCTTCAGCTCGTGCTCCTATAGCAATCGCATATTCCTTTTCTGCTTTTGCCTCTCCTCCTAAAGCAACAGTATCTTTACCAGAGGCTGTTGCAAGACCACCAAAAGCAATAGAAGATTCACCCGATGCTTCTGATCCTATGCCTATAGCAACCGTTGCTTTACCACTTGCAAGCGCGGAAACACCAAAAGCTTGTGAACCACCAGTCTTCGCAGTTGCGCCAGCACCAAATGCCGTTGAATAATTCCCCGTTGCAGAAGAACCACAACCCGTCGCAAAAGAATAAACACCAAAAGCTTCAGGCATAGCACTTTGAATCCCCTGAGTGGCTGTTCCCATATAACTAGCACTGTTGGTCAATACCCCATCACTAACCCAAGTAACCTTTTCAGTGGTCGTGCCATAAGGCTGACGACCACCGGATTCTTTCTCACCAACAAATCTTTCATATTGTTGCTCTGCAGTTATTCGTTGACTATCGCTAACGCTTTGCTGTTGCTTGCCACCACGTCCAACAACATTATCTGCACCACAGTAATTATCATCACCAGCTAAAACAACACTGCCATGACTACCATATGTATACGGAACAGTAGCACCACTGTCACTAAAATTAGCCGCTCCTGTAAAAGCAAAATTAGCAGCGAAAACAGGGGAAACACTGGATAAAAGTGTGGCCATTGCCGCACTGAGCGAGACAGCTTTAATTAAATTTGGTGTGGAATATTTTTTTCTCATAAGAACCTCCTCCAACAGAGCTCAACATCATTACAACGCGCAAAAACACCCATGACAAAGCCCTCGAGTTTGCGCACCCCAAAAAAACAATAAATTAAGATAAACTTACCCCTCCGATACCGATATTTATCGAGCATCAGCCTAAAATCTTTGCAACAACATCGAATCTAGAAAAGTCCCCAACCCTTTTAGCTAGAGGGATTCAAGCTAAAAATAAATAAAAACACAAGACTTTGAAAATATACTGTTATCTCCATTCAAAAACACTGCAATTTATCTCTTAACAAAAATAGTTTCACTAAAAAGCAATTCTACTTTTCAAATAAAGCGCTGCATCAAAATGGCAAGAGTGTAAAAAATAATTTTTTATAAATTTGCAAAAATACTTCTTAATAAAATAGCTGTTCTTATAAACATAAATTTATGATTTTTTTAACTTATAGTATAATGTAATAAATTATGATCATCATAACCTCACTCTTTGCTGCAAGGTAATCTACCTAAAAATATAGTGCAGCTTTAAAAGAGATCTTTCTTAATATGATGAGGCACGTTTTATGAAAAGTTTCAATGTGCTCATATCTCATCTTCATAAAAAGATAAAAGGTGCTATATATAAATGAACCTTTGTTCTTCTCTCTATATATGTCTGTTACTCTTCTATAGGAACCCAATATAGTCTCGGCGCCATAATGGGATTAAAGCTATATTGCCTTTTATGAACCATTTTATCTGTATCAGAGCAATATCTTGATTTATAATGATAATTTCTTTGTATAGTGAATAAAAGCCTCGAAGATCGTGAGATTTCCCCATTTCAAACCTACTCATATAGTAGAAAATCAAAAAAGTTCTTCTTTTTAAAAGGGCTGTTCGTTCGTCTCTTGTGAGGTTGCTCGATGCGCTTGCTCAACTTCGATTTTACGCTTTAAATGTAATTTTAAAAGTGGCAGGGTGGCTTCGACTTCTTCTATATCGTTGAGATTCTGAATAAGCTCTTGCAATTTTCCATAAAGCTCTGCTGCTAATTCCGCTACATCTTCAGGAGAAAGTGTTATGTTTGCATCATGGTAGGTTGTATAAGCTAAATGTCCAAGCTTTTTCATCAGCCCAACAGGAATCGTTTGCGGTTTTAAACCAGCTGCTTTCGCTTTTGCCATATCCGAAAACATCTCGCCATTACCCGTCACAAGCCAATCTAATGAAACACCACAAATTTCTTGATATTTGCAAAGCGCAGAGGCTGTAGGTTCACTGATCCCCGTTTCATAAGTTCCTATAGAGCCAGCAGTAATACCAAGATGTTCAGCAAACTGCTTACGCTCTGTGAAACCAAGAGCGTGACGCACGTCACGAAAACGTTTTGCTAACTCAGTTTTAGGTTTTGCTTCCGGACGAGCCAAAAAATTACTCCAAAACCAATATAATTGTTGGCTAAATAATTATATTGGTTTATATCTATCCTTACTGCTCCTTAAAAAAGCAGTTATCACATACATAACCCCACAAAAATGGATGTTGCAGCATCCGTTTAAGCAGGAGCGAAATTTATGACAATCACACAAAGAGAACAACCGCCATAGTATTTTGCCAAGATCCCCACTTTCATACCCCCCTAGGCAAAACGCGCGGAATTTTACCAAATATCAACCTCCAGTGTCAAAAACATTTGGGCCTATTCTCACGAAAAAAAGGCACCTGCCCTTGCCTATTATATACCTGTCGAGCAAAGTCCCATCAACCGCTCTCTCAAAAAGCACAATCATGTGTCTTAGAGCAGTAAAAGCTTAATACAGCTTTCTTCATTGCGTGCTGTATAATATACCATTGAAACCTTATTACAAAAATATGCATATGCAAATGCACTTCCTATATTTTTTATAAGATAAAAAGTTTATCAATCTCTAAAAATCAATATAAAAGTAGCAAAATAATTGCACTTCTACAAAAAATGAGATTATCATACATTCTTAAGAAACTGAACGTTTACAAACTGTGTCTGCTTATTGTAGATATTAATGACACTGATTTAGCTGTGATTGGCAATAGAGATTTCAGAGTGTTTTCTTTATCGTCAAAATATTCCTTCTCTACACAAATTAAAAGCCTTTTGGCAATGTATTTTAAATGCTATAAGTTCCATAGTAAACACATTGCCATCCATATTTACAATTGGGCACTTCAAAATCGTGGAGTGATAAAATTTTTAATAGACATTGATTTAAAAGCGCATATTTTGCAGAAAATTGATAAAACCATGAGGTCCGTATACATGGCAATTCTGAATAATGGTAGTGAAGTGATACTTAAACATACCAAAGCTGCACAAAAAACCACAACGTGGAGGAATTAGCATGACCTCTTTATGCGACAAAGAATTATCCGATACATTGGTAGGTCTTTATGACGACTATCAACGTGGTTTCGACATTGGAGAAGAGCTTAAATTGTGTGTGGATTTAGCTTTATCTCTTGAATTGGAACTCAGTATTCTCCGTTTAAGTGAAACAGATGCGCTTTTAAAAAAAGAGATTGTGCAAACCTTGCATCGTCGCAGAAATGCTCATTCCAATGAAGATGAAATTGATGCAATTTTTCGTATGGATTTTGAAAAACAAAAATAATGCAATACTCCCCCCGTATATAAGGTAAGAGAGCACTTTGATTTTCTGCTGTGCTTAAACCAAAAAAACTTTTAAGTTTTGCGTCTTTACCTTGTTATAAAAGCCAAATGCATTAAAGAAACGTATCATTCCTTTTTGGTTATCATCAAAAAATAAAGAGTATTTTATAACAATATAAATCTATGCTTGCTTCATTAAAAGCAGCAAAACTTTCACATTCCCTCCTTTAAAAGCAAAATATGAAATATGCCGCCTCGTAAATGTTTATAAAATAGCGTATAGTTTTACTAAACTTCAATGTAATTTATCGTTTTTCATATTTATAAAACAGTACGATAAATATTCCCACAAGCACAACAATGCTTTGAAGAAAATAGATCGATTGAGGTGATATGCTACTGCTATCGCTTGCCATAATGAGGATAAAACATCCAGACAGACCATTAAAACTTGCCTGCAATCTTCCTTGGCATTCAGGATCACAAGACAATTGTGATAAAGAAATTGAAAGAGCCCAACTCGAAAGTCCAAATCCAATTATAAAGTAAACAGGAAAAACAACAAAAGTATGTGTATTAACAGACAGAATGATAAGCCCAATAGCCATAAAAGCTAATAAAAGTGCCAATGTTTTTCTTATGGATAAAACTTTACAAAGCCCAGTTATCCGCGTTTAAGACCTCTTGTGTATAAGGAACCAGAATAACAGGAATTGTCATTAACAGCATCATAATAATCATTTGGCTTATATAAGGCATAAAAAGAACTGGATTCTGCTTAAAATAATGAAGAGCTGCTATATAATTTTCCCACCAGTTTTGCTCGCTTTGACTTTTAGACCTACGGGCTTTAGGTACTTTCATTGCAAAGTTAAACAAACCAGCAATAATAAAAAATATACTGCCTATCAGAAGTGTTCCTTTTGTTCCTGCATAGGCAAGTATAAATCCACTCAATCCTATACCCATGATAGTGCCAAGTTCATAGACCATATCAATAGTCGCATTTGCATTGACGAGCTGTTTTTTAGGAACAATACTTTGAATTAAAGGAATCGCTGATGGCATATAAAAAGAAATAAAAATACCCAAAAAAGCAGATAAGATCATCAAATCAATTGCTATACCAAAATGCCAAAGCATTACCCAACCCACAATTATAAAACCTCGCGCTAGGTTTGAAATGATAATCTGTCTTTACGATTATATCTATCTGCCAATATGCCAAAAATAGGTGCAAAAAGAATGCTAGGTGTCCAAAGAAAAAGCATCATTAACGCTACACCACGAATTGAATTCGTCTGATGGTAGGCAAGCCATGATAATGCAATATAATTGAGCCCATTTCCAAATGTAGCAAACAAACCGCTTAAGGTAAAATAAAGAAAAGTTCTATTCTCGAATAGAGTAGCGCGTTCTTTCAAATTCGCAACGAACATAAATCATTCCCTCATACACACTTCATTCAGCATGCAATATAATTATATTTTAAAATATATATTTAGCCCTTAGTTTTGTTCATTAAATCTAAGAAAACACTCTAGGTGTAATGTAGGGTAATCTTAAAATACTGAAGATTCATAAATATTTCTACCTTCATTGCGCGTTACACTAGCACCATAGACGTAAAAAATAGCGCTTAAATGAGTTATTTTAACTGTAACAACGACAAAGCGAATAGGAGATTTCATTTTTACGATAGAGTATTTGAGATTGGCGATCCCCGCAAGCAGGTTATAAATTTAATGCTCATAAAAGGCATTCAAGTGGTCATCGTATCAGAAGTGAGACAGATTTTTAAAGAAATGTATGGAATCTCGGAGTGATTTACGCAAAAAAATAGGCTTTTAAAATGCATCTTTTGAGGCAAAAAATTTAAATATCAACCCTATATAAGATGTCAAAGAGCATCCTTTCATTTAACTTTCTTTTAGAATTTATACTTGACATAATGGACAAAGGAGAGCTCCTTTATGTACAGCACAATTTGTGAAGGGACCACATCACATGCTACAAACCATTCAACCGCAAAGTAAAAAATTTGATGGATTAGCTGATGATTATGATCGCTATCGTCCACGCTATCCTCTCCCTTTATTTAAAACCATGCTGCTTCCCTTTAAAAACAAAAAGCATTTGTCTATCGTGGATGTAGGTGCTGGGACAGGCATTGCATTAGAGGGAATTGTTAAACTTCTAGGAAAGGAACACCAATATCATGCGATCGATGTATCAGCAGATATGATTAAACAGGGTCAAAGAAAATTTCCTTTTGTGCAGTGGTATCACGGTAAAGCTGAAAGTCTCTTGCCCCAAATCGGCAAGGTTGATCTTATTATTGCAGCGCAAGCGTTTCAGTGGATGGATCGCCCTTTGTTGCTTAGCACTATCTCAAGCCAACTTCGCGCTGGAGGTGCCATGGCGGTTATTCAAAACAATCGCGATTTTCAAAATAGTCAATTTCTAGCCGCTTATGAGACATTATTAGAGGAAATGAGCCCTCACTATTCGCGTTATTATCGTAATTTTGATTTTTTACAAGAAATGCGTGATGGTCTTCGAGTAAATCCAGAAAAGGTTTCTTTACATACACACAATTGGACGATGACAGTCCCATCCGAAGCTTTTGTAGGAATGAGCCGCTCTTCAACGCAAGCGCAACGTGCCATTGCCCACCATGGAGAAAAATATTTGCAGCAATTGGTTACACTGACAAAATAATATGAAGTGCAGGGAAATTTGGGACTTTTGTATCGAAGTGAACTCTACATTTATACAAAATAATCCTACATCTATGGTTTTCGCCATTATCTTTCAATTCATTATAACACTCCCAACAAATGAAGACAGCCTCCCCAAATGGTTGTATAAAATCCGCCTAAAACTGTACTCATACCCCTCAATCTAAGACCATAAATCATTTCTGCCTGATAATGAGGTTTTTGCCACCCTAAAATTTAAACTTATCGCAACAATGATCAAGAATAACCTCACCACCTTGAATTAAACAGGGTTAGCCTTGAGAATACAAAATATAGCTCCAAGCATAGTTGTGCTTATCATCTGGTAAAGTAATCCTTTATCCGCAAGTACACACTGCAAAATACTCGCCTGCCCCGTTACTCAAACCACTGAAAAAGACTATCATTACAGTAAATGTCAGCGTTCAAATTTTCTCGATCAAAAAACTTGACATGTCCAGTCATAAGTGTACTCATAATTCGTAAACATATATGCTGGTTTATAATACTGCGTATTTTAAAAGTGTCGATTTAGAGACGCAGAAATGGGGGGTAATGTGCGCAAACAGATGATGTTTCGCTTTTATGAGCTTGTTGTCCTGCTCTATCTTTCTGATATGGTTCTCTGCTTAAGTAACCTTTGGAATGCTTATCGCATAACATCCTCATCGATTTTCCTAGGTGTAACCATGGCTTTGAAACTCTTACACCCTATCTTTCGAAAAAAAGTGGCCTTGTACACATTAAAACCTCGCTGAGATTGAGAGATTTATACAAAAGACGCATCATCTATAGCCTTCTTTTGTTGATCGCTCTTTTTCATTATGTCGACTCCCCTTTTGGTTTTATTGCGGTCTCTATCTCTATTGGTTATCTCTCTCTGATTACCTTAAGTACGCTGGAGACTTATAATACTAAACTCGCGCTTAGTAGTTATATTAGCGCCCAAAAGGCTTCCCGCATTATGCAAACAGTGGTGCAGATTGGTGCCTTTTTGGGAGCAGCAGTAAGTGGCTATCTCTTAGAAGCCACCAACCCAAAAGGGGTAGCATCTGAAATCGGCTATAATGGTTTGATTGCCGTCATTTGCGTGTTTGATGTTATCGTAAGCCTTGTGGCCAGATATATTATCTTTCGTGATGAATATAGTTCCGAGTGCACCACGAATGTCTTGCCACCTATCATCGATAAAGAACCAATGCTTATACCGCAAGCAGATGGGCTTTCCCTAGAGCTTAAACTTTTATGCGTCTGCATAGGCCTTATTGGCTTTCACATTTGTGCCTATAATACACTGGTAACCATTCTTTTTCAGAGTGTGAAAAATTTTGGCTCTGAATATTATGGACTGTGCAGTGCGGTTGCGGGTGTAGGGGCTTTTTTGGCTGCTTTTATAAAAATCCCACGCTTTGAATTTATCTTCCCAGCCCTTATGTTGGGTTTAGCTGATCTTATTTTTAGTACCACACAATCGCCTTATTTGGCTGTGGTCTTTTGCTTTTTTATTGGCTTCTCGATGAAGCCCATGCGGATTAACGCCCGCAAACATATGATTGAAGCAACAAAAATAGAAACTCAAGCAGAGCTGGTGGGAAGCTATAGCGGCATGCTTTATACTCTCTCTCAATCGGCGGGTTATGTTATCCTTGGTTTTCTTACAAGCTCTACCCTTATGGGGCCTCAAGCAGCCATTTACCTTCTTCCCCTTATCGGGCTTATAATCTTTATTTATGTTCTTTTTCTTTCATCCCAGCGGACCAAAACATGAGCAAAACCATTCTTATTGTCGACCCTTTCTCCACGGCTGCCCTCTATCCCCCTGCTTTGCAAAAATTAAGCTATGCCTGTTACGGTGTTATCTCTCAACAAGCACCTTTTTCACACTATACGCTCTCTTATCAGGGTAAGGGCATGGCAGAAGCAAAACTTCATAGTGTCGATGAGATAAAACAGCGCTTTCCAGTCGGCACGATAAAAGCTGTGGTAGCAGGTGCCGAAGGAGGTATTTATTGCACAGAACAATTGGCCGCTTATTATGGTTGTCCTAGAAACAACCCCTTGACCACCGATTGGCGGCGGAAAAAAGCAGCAATGCAAAGGCGCCTTTGTGAAAAAGGTTTATCCTATATTCGATCAAAAATTCTTACAAAAGATGATTGTGCTCTTGATGATTTTGAAAGCTTCAGTAGCTATGTGGTAAAGCCAAACGATTCTGCTGGGAGCGATGGTGTTTTGTTTTTCTCTAGCCGTGAAGAAGTAGCAACGTGGGTCTCTGAAATTGATTGGACACAGAAAAATATTTTTGGCACACCTAACGAGGCTTATTTGCTTCAAGAAAGATTGGTGGGAGAGGAATACATCGTAGATGCCGTTGTAAAAGGAGGGATTATAAAGATATGCGCTTTATCGCGATATAAAAAGGGTATTCATAATGGAAGTGCCTTTGTTTATGAATCACTTGATGTGCTTGATGCTCAAGATCCCCTTTATGCCGCTCTTATCTCTTATGCAAAACAGTGTATTTGCGCGATGGGGATTGAATATGGACCCGCGCATATGGAAATCATGCAAACCGCTCTCGGTCCAGTGATGATCGAAGTAGGAGCCCGCCTCCACGGAGGAATTGCACCCACTTTGTTTGCGCATTGTTATGAAAATGATTTACTTGAAAGCTCCGTTAACCTTATTGCGGGGATGTTTTCGCAAACACAAAGTCGTTTTAAGAAAAAAGGGCGTATTCTCTTTCTTATCAACAAGATCAACGGTCATATCATAAAAGATGTTAGCCTGTGGCAACAAAAACTTCATTCTTGGGAAAATGTGGTTCATTCTATGCTCTTTTTTAAAGAAAATGAGCCTCTACCCTTAACCATCGATTTAAATACCTGCCCAGCCATTATAGCAATTTGGGGACAGAGTGATGATGAATTATCGGCTTTGGAAAGGATAATTCGTAGCAATCTCTTATAGAAAAAATATCAATTGAAAATAATAAAAAAGCCTAAAAATGTCGTATTTATAAGACTATGCCATCAAGATAATGGAGTTCATTTAAGGGTACAAGATAAATAAAAAAATAAGTAAAAATAATCAATGAAACAAAAATTCCCTAATTTTTATATAACCCATTGATTTTACGATAAATGGCGGAGAGAGAGGGATTCGAACCCTCGATATGGTTTCCCATATACACGCGTTCCAGGCGTGCGCCTTCAACCACTCGGCCACCTCTCCAGAAGTCTCGCACTATACCCAGAAAGAAATAACGTGCAAGCCTAAATTATACATTCAAAATTCAAAAAACAAATTTATTTATTAAAATAAAAGCTGATATCTATTGAATAACAAGCACATCCTTTCTTTTTAAGACAAAACTTTTTCCGTGGATAGTTATGTACAATACAAGAATGGGTATAAAAAGCTTATCAGCAATCATAAGCTTACTTACGCACCTTCTGCTTTATGAAAAAACATTGCTTTTAAAATTGACATACGGTCTATGCTTTCTTCACAACGAAAGAATTAAACATCTCTTGCCTACCAACTTTGATTGCCCCAATAATAAATAGAATAATAACGATATAAATTTCTTATATTTCTAACATTAAAATTGTTTCATCTAGATATGAATTTCATTTCAACAAAAATCATTTTCAACCTTCTTTTCTCCCCCCAAGAATGAGGATTCTTAACCACAACAAATCTGATTTAAAATTGCTCTCTCTTAAAATGTGATCTATCTGCTCATCACGTTTATGTTTCACTTTATAGGCAAAGTTTGAATTTATAATGATAAATTATTTTTACATCATTATACCCTCAAATAGCGTAAAGTTTTTTCTTCATTCACCTCTTTCATATTGAATGAATTAAAATCACTTGCTTGTACACCATAATAAGCGGGATGGTGGTATGTAGAAAAAAACATCTAAGAGAGGATAAATGCCTCTTGTGAATTTTCTCAAATAAAACAAGCTGTTACAATATGGGAGCTAGAAAATAGAGTGATGGTGCAAATTTGCTCCTTCATAAGCGTAAAGAGAGGAGCTTGATGGGCTTACCATTATACCATTCACCGACACCCACCTGAAATAGGCTTGGGTGTACGAATGTTTTTTTAACAAAACCATGAATGAGCAATCCAATGGCGTTTCATTTTACATAAAGGATGTGCCCCCATTAAAGACGTGAAAACAAAAGTGTGAGGCAATGCGTAATCTCCATTATTTTAAAAGATATTGCTTTGGACACTTTTGAAAGCCGTAAAACAAAATTAAAAGGTGATGGTAAAGATGTTAGTTTGCATCTTTACGCCTTCATCCCCTCACAAAATTAGATTGTCTGCCTGTTTTAGAGATTACACAAAAAATGCTCCACAATACTAAAGATCTAATGACTTTACACTATGAGCGCATTCTTTCTTCTTAACGTTCTTTACCACCGGATATCCTTGCTTAGAGCGCGTACAGCTCGTGCAGTTTCACATTGTAGTGCTTTTCGTGCTAAAATTTTCATATCTTCAAAACTATGAGTCTGCAAACACGCCTTTACTGGAGAAATATCGCAAGATATCATAGAAAGCTCATTAATTCCCAATCCAGTCAAAATCATCGCACCAAAAGGATCTCCAGCCATACCCCCACATACACTAACCCAACACTTATGTTGTGCTGCTCCCTGAATAGTCTGATAAATCATACGCAAAACTGCTGGATCAAGGCTATCAGCTTCAGACACAAGGTAAGGATTTTGCCGATCAACAGCCATTGTATACTGTGTTAAGTCGTTGGTTCCAATCGAGAAAAAATCAACATGGGCGCTCAACACATCTGCCATAATGGCCGCTGCTGGAACTTCGATCATAATACCAAATTTTAATTTTGGTGCATCAATATCATTGCGAATTTCTTCTGCAATCTTTTTTATAGTAATAATCTCTGAAACAGACATCACCATCGGAAACACAATCCATAGATCTCCGCCCTCTTTTGCTGCTCGATATAAAGCACGTAATTGAGGTACCAAAAGATCACGCCGACGTAATAAAAGCCGCGTTCCTCGAACACCTAAAAAAGGATTATCTTCTTTAGATAAATGTAAATGCGTAACCTGTTTATCCCCTCCAATATCGAGCACACGAATAATTAATGGCTTATCTCCTACAGCTGCAATCATGGCCCGATATATATCAAATTGGACTTCTTCATCCGGAATATGCGGATTCTCTAAAAATAAAAATTCTGTGCGCATGAGACCAACACCCTCTGCCCCCAAATCAAGTGCAATAGGAACCTGATTTGCATAATTGACATTAGCCATGATACGAATTCTTTGACCATCTGTCGTTTGTACTGGTAATCTATACGCACTTATCTCACTAACACGTTTCTGCGCAACAGTATCAATATGCCTTTGAGCATCTTCAACATCTTCAAGCGTAGGATCAAGGTAAATGAATCCGTTATCGCCATCAATAATAGCCTGAATATTAGACTGAACCGCTAAAATATCATCACCCGCAGCAACAACCATCGGAATATCAAGAGTACGGGCCAAAATAGCTGTATGAGAGAGCGGACCTCCCCATGCTGTTGCTATTCCTTTTACTTTTGTACAATCAAGTTGTGCAACATCAGAAGGAGAAAGATCATTTGTAACCAGAATAACACCACTTGGAATATCATTTAAAAAGAATGATCTATAGGATGGATTTATTTCACCTAAAACACGACGACCAACATCAACTAAATTAACAGCACGTACTGCTAACAAAGGATTATCCACCTTAGAAAACATATCTGAAAATTGCCGAACTGCTCTATCCCAAGACCAAGCAACACCATGACCTTCTGCTATGAAACGACAAGCTTGAGCTATGAGATTTTCATCTTCAAGCAAAACCATTTGTGCAGAAAAAATCGCCGCTGAATCCGCTCCCATACGCACTGTAATATCAGAAATAACAGATGCCATTTTTTGTTTTGTTTTTGTAAGAGCATTTTCAAGACATGCTGCACCAACCGAAAAATCAATTGGCTGGTCTATTATGGAAATATCATTTTGCTTTAAAACAAAAATCTTACCAAACGCTAACCCTGAACTTGCTCCAATACCAGAAATGCCTTTTTGCATGGAGCGTGGATACCAACCATGAAAAGTCTTTGTTTGAGATTCTATTTCTCTAACCACACATTTTTCACTAACACTCACTTTCTTTACAACAGAAATAGCATCCTGAAGAAGTTTTGCTCCTTCTGCAGCATCTGTGGAAAAAATCAGAACATCACCGTTTTTTGCGCCTAATTGTAATAAACCAACCAAATTTTTCATTTCAACGGCACATTGACCATGGCGAACTCTGATAGAGTTTTGAATCTTTTTCGCAAAATCAACCCAAAGAGAAGCTGGTCGTGCATGAAGACCACTTGGATAATCTAAAGCCCATTCCTGACACACCGAAAGATCACCAATAAAAGTTTTTTCTTCCTTTATATCTTGATCAAACAGAATTGTAACAATTTGCTGTTTGTCTGTAGTTGTTGCAAGTATTTCAAGTTGTTTTTTATCAAATAAAAGAGATGTCAATTTTTTACAAATTTCTTTATAACGATCTGGATATGCGGCAATGGCAATAACCAAATATGCTTTCTTTCCATCTTGCCACTCAACACCCGCAGGAACCTGTATAACAGCAACAGCATCCTTGATAATTAAATCACAATTTTCAACCAAACCATGAGGAATGGCTATACCATTCCCAAGCCAAGTATTCGTTATTTCTTCACGTGCAAGCATGCTTGCCAGATAACATTTGTCAACTGCGCCAACCTTCACAAGCAATTCAGCAGCAGCATAGATTGCATCATTTTTATGATTAAAAGCAGCTGCAAGTTGTACAGATTTGATAGACAAGATTTCACTCTCGGTAAAATCTACATTCATTGCTTCTGCTTTCTCAAATCCCATCATAAATTCAAACTGCCTCACATTTGAATACAAATATCCCTGATAAACTTTATTTCAAAGCCACATTTTCAAAAATACAAGATGTACACAACACTACGACTTTTTGTTTTACGTAATAGAGCTAAGTGAGGTGCTTAAATATATCAATATAACCGATAAAACAATTGGATATAATAATCCCGCGGATTGCTTAAAATCATCATAAGAAAATCTGACTCTTATATTCTTACTTTAAAAATACAAACTTTCCAAAGACAAAACCTCGATTTTCAAAGCCCCAATCATCTGAAAAACTAGTTTTAAAATGCTCCATCTCCCAAATTATTCAAAATAACTTGTCATTATTCTCCCTGTAAGAAAGCATTCTCCTCAATCATCTGTAACATCAGATGACATTTTAACTCTTCCTCCAAGTTGATTTAACTTACTGTCCCTCTTATAAATTTATTACACCATTTAAAATTGCTCTATGCAACTTACTCTCTTTAAAATTCTGTGTGGTTCACCCTACAATACTAATCCCTCAATCATATAACATTGATATATTTTAAGCTAATCCTTTATTTCAATCAATATCGTAAACACATAATGCTCTCTGTCGCACATTTGCAAAATATGCACATGTCCCAATACTATCATCAACCACTAAAACTCAAAAAAACTCTATAAATAATCTTACTTTCTAGACATTTAGACAAATGAGATAAATAAAGGACAAAAATGAAAAGCAATTATTGCTTTAACCTTAGCTCTTATGCTAGATGATCTTCGACTATACACAATAAATAGTGAAATTAGAAGAAATCCTCTCAAAGATTGCTTATTAGCATATTAGGTATTTTTATATCTTCAGCCATTCTTAAAATATAACTTCACTCTCGATTGATTGAAACGCTCTAATACATCTCCCTTTAAAGCAGCTTTAATCATTCAGTCTTATGGATTTTTATCCCTTCTTTTTTAAAGAATGTCCTCACCTGCCCCCATCACCCACACACATGGCTATAAAAGATTCATATTTATAAAATAATTGCATTAAATTTCTCAATAATTTTCCTAAAACAAATTGCCTCTTTTATAAATAAATCACTCAGCTCTTCTTTATGCATAAAAAGAAAGTAAATTCTTCTCACTATTATAATACATAAATTTACCAACAAATTCCATCATAACATCAATACCTTCAATGCAAACACAACACAGAACAAATTCTCCCCTTCACTGAGAAAATTCATTTCCCCAATTCTACCTTTTTCGTTTTTCGTATACTTTCTAGATTTATCATAATATCAACGCAAAAAGGGAAAGATAACATTCTATCTCTCCCTTAATGTTTATAAACCACAACTACAATTCAGTGAAATTCCAGTTGATTGCTAGAAAAAATGCTACAGATTACTCTGCTGCCTCTACCATAGGAATGACTGAAACATAGGAACGATTACCCGCTTTCCGTTGAAAAGAAACCTTCCCTTTCGATAAAGCAAAAAGCGTATGGTCTTTTCCCATGCCGACATTGTCGCCAGGATGCCAACGTGTACCACGCTGACGGATGATAATATTTCCAGCAATAACGGTTTCACCACCAAATTTTTTAACGCCTAGACGTTTCGATTCTGAATCGCGACCATTACGCGAGGAACCACCAGCTTTTTTATGTGCCATAGACGCTCTCCTTTAATCTTTCTTACTCTTTGATGCTACAGCCGCTTTCTTCTGCGATGCTGTCTTTTTTTCAACTGTTTTTTCAGCCTTCTTCTCAACAGCAGTATCTTTTGTTTCTTTTGCTGCCGTTTCTTCTTCTTTTATGGGTTTTGCAGCTGCTTTTTTAGGCTTTGAACCACCCATTAAAATTTCTAAAACACGCAGTGTTGTAAATTCTTGACGATGACCACGTGTACGTTTAGAATTTTGACGACGGCGCTTCTTAAATGCGATAATCTTGCGCCCATGTGCCTGTTCTAAAATCTCAGCCGTCACCACTGCATCAGCAACAACAGGTGTCCCAATAACCGCATTACCTTCTTGCCCAACCATCAATACGTCATTGAATTCAACAACATCACCCGCATTTCCAATAACTTTTTCAACTTTTACTACTTGGTTAGCAACAATGCGGTATTGCTTACCACCGGTTTTAATGACTGCGAACATTTTTTATCCTTCCGTTCACTCCAGCTCTTATTTAATTTTTACCTTGAAATAAGGGAAAATAGGCTGCTTTTTATCAGTCGTAATCAATTCCAAAGAAGGATAAACCTTCCTCAACACAAATATGCGCAGATTTCTCCACGCTCATATTTCACATATATGGAGGAATTTCTATTCTCTGTCAATAAAGTCCCATAAAAAAGAAAAAAAGGTTGTACCAAAAACAATTGAAGGTTATCTACCCATCATATACTATAATTTAAATAGTGCCGATTTTTATTGCACTTCATATGGAGAGGTGGCTGAGTGGTTGAAAGCACCGCACTCGAAATGCGGCATAGGGGTGACTCTATCGAGGGTTCAAATCCCTCCCTCTCCGCCATTAACTTAAAACGAATTTGTCTATGCTCACTATGATATAGCTTAAAACTCAGCATTTCTGGGATTCTTGTTGTTTGCAATTGACCAATGCGCGCCAATTTATGCTTGTCATTATCTATCCCTAGAAATTGATATTGGACTTCCATGAAGTTTATAATTTCTAAGCCTTTTAAGTAAATAGATAGCTCTTGTAAAATAAATAAAGGCGCGCCAAAACTATATGAATATATAGAAGCCATATAATGCAGAAATAGAAGATCTTCTCATAAGATACCTATCTCCTTCTGATAGCGCAGCATTTAAAGACCTTTTTCACATGGAAAGTTGTTTCACAAATACTGTACAGGAGCTGTAAAATCTGTTTTTTGCTCTTTTTATGATTTTCTATTATCAAAATCCAATGCAAAAAATAAGGGAGTGCAGAGTAAAATAGAGAATTGTCTCATATTTCTCTCTCACTCTACCTTTGCTTAAGTTTGTGCAGACACTCTTATAAAATTATATTTATTTTGCACGTCTTGCTTGAATATGGGCAAGCAATCCTAATGTTGAACTATCGCGATTCTCCGCTTTACTTTCTCCACGAAGAATGGGGAGTAACTCATTTGCTAATTCTTTACCAAGCTCAACACCCCATTGATCAAATGAATTAATATTCATTAAAATACCTTCAACAAAAATACGATGTTCATAAAGCGCAATGAGACGACCGAGTGCAAAAGGCGTTAATAAATCTTGAACCAACGTAATACTGGGACGGTTTCCTTTAAAACTTCTATGAAGTGCTAAGTAATCTGCTTCACGTTCATCAACGCCATTTTTTATCAAGATATGCCGAGTATCTTCAATACTACGCCCTTTCATCAAGGCTTTTGATTGCGCTAAACCGTTTGCGAGCAATATCTCATACATAGAATGTAAATTTTTCTCATGCCCTTTTATAAATAAAATAAATTCTACAGGAACAACATCTGTTCCTTGATGCAGAAGCTGAAAAAAAGCATGCTGGCTATTTGTTCCTGAATCACCCCAAACGATCGGACCACTTGAAAAATTTAATGGTTTTCCATCCAACGAAACTTGCTTCCCATTTGATTCCATATCAAGCTGTTGTAAATAAGCTGGAAAATGTATTAAGCGCTGTGCATAAGGAATGATAGAACGTGATGAATAACCACAAATAACACGATGCCAGAACCCTAAAAGAGCAAATCGAATAGGAATATTTTTATGCAAAGGCATGGTTTTAAAATGTTGGTCCATTTGCAAAGCACCATTGAGAAATTGGCGAAAATTTTGCCCCCCTATTGCAAACATAACAACAAGCCCAACGGCGGACCAAATTGAATAACGTCCTCCAACCCAATTCCAAAATTTAAAAACTCTTGCGGAATTTATGCCAAATTCTGCCACTTTATCAAACGCACTCGAAACAGCAACAAAATGCGTGTGAATAGCTTCTTCCCCTAAATGTGAACAAATCCACTGGCGTGCAACTTGAGCATTTACAATTGTTTCAGCCGTTGTAAAAGTCTTAGAAGCAATGACAAAAAGCGTTGTGGCTGGATTCAAAATAGAGAGAGTATCAGAAATATGGGCGCTGTCAGCGTTAGAAACAAAATGGCAACGTGGACCATCATGATAAGGTTTTAAAGCATATGTGACCATTGCAGGACCAAGATCAGAGCCCCCAATACCAATATTAACAATATCACTTATTCTCTTTCCACTGCTTCCTTTATAGCTGCCATCACGTACCTTTTCAGAAAATCTTTCCATATCTTCAAGGACATCTTGAATATCAGGAATAAGATCATAACCATCCAACATGAAAATTTCGTCAGCAGGTAAACGCAATGCAGTATGAAGAACGGAGCGTTTTTCAGTTGTATTAATAGCTTGACCCGAAAACATTGCATCACGCCTGCCTAACACATTTGCTGCGACAGCTAAATCATCTAATAGTTGCAATGTCTTAAATGTTACACCACATTTTGAAAAATCGAAAAGAAGATCATCAAGCCTGAGAGAAAAATGAGAAAAACGCTGGTCATCCTCTACAAAATGCCGACGAATATCATAGACCCCATCCTTTTTAGCATGGCTTTTTAAAGCTCTTAATGCAGCTTCAAAAGCCTTTTCATTGCGAATCGAAAAGCTATCTCCCATGCGCTTATCCTATAGGGTTATTGATAATGAAATCTATGCCCAAACAATAACAAAGCAAAAAAACATCTCCTTGATTGCTCACTCTTTTCACTGCGCACACAAAAAATGAAGGAATATAAATATAAACGTAAAAAAATAAGATCTAAAAATGATATTTTTACAAGAATAAAACTTTCAAATCTTTTCTACTCGATACATCGTTTAACTTGATTGAGTTCTTTTGTTAAGCGCAAATCTTCTTCTGCTTTTGGTCTTATAAAACGCCCTAAAAAAAGATAAACAACTGGTGTAACGTAAAGCGTAAAAATAGTTGCTAAACCTAAACCACCAACGATAACCCAACCTAAAGCTATACGAGCTTCTGCTCCAGCACCTTTGGCTAAAACCAAAGGAATC
Organism: Bartonella gabonensis; assembly: GCF_903679515.1. GTDB lineage: Bacteria > Pseudomonadota > Alphaproteobacteria > Rhizobiales > Rhizobiaceae > Bartonella > Bartonella gabonensis. The sequence goes on along the minus strand of NZ_CAHOYM010000014.1, from coordinate 16,746 downwards.
CCCCCTAAAATGGCACAAATCATTGTCATACAAACTGGACGAAGGCGAATATTTGCTGCTTCTTCTACAGCTTCACGCACGCTTCTTCCCTTATCACGTAATTGATCTGCAAATTCAACAATCAGAATACCATTTTTTGCCATAACGCCAATTAACAAAATTAATCCAATTTGACTGTAAATATTAAGACTCACACCACTTAAGAGCATAGCAATTACAGCACAACCAATCCCTAATGGAACAGTGGCCATGATAATGAATCCTGAAATAAAGCTTTCAAACTGAGCCGCTAAAACCAATAAAATAATCAAAAAAGCAATACCAAAAACAATCATAAAATTGGAAGATGTTTCACTCATTGTTTCAGCTTCTCCTAAGGGAACCACGTAGGTTCCTTTCGATAACAAAGGAGAAGCAATTTTCTGCACAGTTTGGTAAGCATCCCCTAAAGTGATACCTGGAGCAAGATTTGCACTTAAAATGACAGCACTCATGCGCTTTTCCCGTTTTAATTGGGGAGCGATAGCTTTTTCATGTAAATGTGCAATAACCGATAAAGGAACATATCGACTATCTTTGGTCTTTAAAAAAATATTTTCTAAATCACTAGGACTCTTCATAGGATTTTTACGCGATATCAATTTAACATCGTAAGAATGGTCATCCACATTAATGGAACCAACCTTTTTACCATCCAACATTGCTTGTAATGTATCACCCAAATTGGTGACATCAATCCCTAAATCGGAGGCTTTTTTTCGATTGATTTCAATAAAAAATTGCGGTTGTGTGGCATCAACAGTAAGACGTGGGCGAATAAAACGCGGATCAGCTTGTAAAGCACGCACCAACTTATCAGCAATGGGTTGTAATGTCGCATAATCATTGCCAAGAATTGCAAATTGTAACCCTTGCCCAATTCCTCTCACACCTAGAGAATTTCCCTGTGCAGCAAACACCAAAACTGCCGGAAATTGGCTAACCCTTGCGTTAACATCTTTAACGATTTCTTGCTGACTGCGTAAACGTTTATCCCAAGATGAAAGCAATAAAATTAAAAAAGCAGTATTGGGTGAACCGCCAATACCCGCGATAGAGTAATTATTAGCAATCTCACCCGTATCACGTAATGGCTGTAGATTTTCTTCAATTTGCTCTACCTGCTCGTTCAAATATTGTGTTGAAATACCTTGTGGTCCATTAATAACCAAAAAGATAAAGGCTCTGTCTTCTGCTGGCGTTAATTCCTGTTGCAACTTCGTATAACCTCCAACGCAAAGCGCTGCAAAAACAAGTGAAGCAAAAACAACAGCCCAAGGCTTTCCTAAACATTTATGCAAACTGTAAGTATATGCCTTATGAAAAAAAGAACCCCATTTATATAAAAAAGTAAAATGATGATGGGCTTTTTCTTCTTTTTCCTCAACATGTTCTTTGAGAAAACGTGAAGCCAACATAGGACAAAGCGTTAAGGCACCGACTGAAGAAAGCAGAATAGAAATTGCCAAAACAAAACCAAATTCTCTAAAAAGTCCTCCAACTTGCCCAGGAAGAAAAGAAATAGGGACAAACACAGCCACTAAAGTCAATGTTGTTGCGATAACAGCAAAAAAAACTTCACGGGTTCCTAATACCGCTGCGGCCCTAGAACCTATCCCCATATTGCGCCATCGAACAATATTTTCCAGAACAACAATGGCATCATCCACAACAAGCCCTGTTGCCAAAACAAGCCCTAAAAATGTGAGAATATTCAATGAAAACCCTACAAGATAAATAGCTGCAATGGTACCAATCAAAGCAACTGGAAGAGATACAGCAGGTATCAGCGTTACACGAATGTCTTTGAGAAAAAGAAAAATAACCAAGATAACGCTTAAAATAGCAATGAGCAACGCAACCTCAACCTCATGAAGGGCGCTTTTAATAAAAATTGCATCGTCACTAATAACGTCTATATGTACAGAAGAAGGAACTATACTTCTGAGATTATCAACAACGGCTCTCACGCCTGCAGAAATATTAAGGGTATTGGATTGTGCTTTACGCACAATACCTAATCCAATCCCTGTCTTTCCGTTGATACGGAGAATAACGTTTTCTATATCGGGTGACAAAGTCACATGCGCAACATCACCAAGATGTACACGAGGCTTTAAAACAACTTGTTCAAAAGATTCTGGTGTTGTTAAACGTGCGGTGGCACGGACAACTAAAGTTTGCTTAGAATTGCGTAATGATCCTACTGGCACATCCGTTGTCATATCAGCAAGAACACGTGAAATATCTGCAACAGTTAATCCATAACTTGCAAGTTTTGCTTGATCTATATCAATCTGAAAAATCTTTGCGCGCGCACTTGCGACCTGGACATCACCAACACCATCAACAGCAGAAATTGCATCAACAATCTGATCGTCTACAACTGCAGTTAAATCATCAATACTCATTGTTGGTGATGTTACAACCAAATACATCATGGCAGCAGCATTCGAATCTGCTTTAATGATCAAAGGGACATCTGCATTTTTGGGTAAAGAATAAGCAATGCGAGACAGAGCATCACGGATATCAGATGCCGCTACATTCAAATCAACACCGACATTAAAATTAATCTGCACACGGGAGCGTCCAAAAGAAGACGTTGAAGAAATCGTCTTAACACCTGAAACACGAGAAACAGCATCTTCTATAACTTTTGTTACTTCACGATCAATTGTTTCCGCCGACGCACCAGAAAACATCGTCACAACCGTTGTTACTGGCGTATCAACATCGGGTAATTCTCGCACATCAACATTCAACCATGCTGCAAATCCCGCGATGATGATCATGGCATTTAAAACAAAAGTAAAAACCGGTCTACGAATAAAGAAGGCAATGAGACCTCCTTGCTCTGCCTTTGACATTGGCTGTTTTGCATTCCATTCTTGGCTCATTGCATATCCGTTCCATAAACTGCTGATAATTGCTGTTGATGGGACTTTGGATCATCAATAATTACTTTACTTCCTGGATAAAGCATTTGCACCCCTTGAATAACAACTTGATCACCATTTTCTAAAGAGGCTTTCACGAAAACTTGATCTGCTTTATGCTGAATAATCGATACGGGAATAGGCTCTACTTTTCCTTCTTTCACACGCCAAACGAATGACCCTTTACTGTTCCATTGAATCGCAAGAGGATTAACGACCGGAAAAGAACCACCATGAAATTGCAAGGCAACAGAAAAGGACATACCAGACATGAGCATATCTTTTTCATTATTGATTTCAACTTGAGCATGAAGTGTGCGACTGTCTGAATCAACGACATTATCAATTGCATAAATATGCCCAACAAAAGACTTATCTGGCTGCGCTGTTAATGTTGCCGTTACCTTATCTCCTTTATGGATACGCGATACATATCGTTCAGGGACCCATATATCGACCAAAATACGTTCTCTATTCTCAATACGGCCTATTACAGTATTAAGAGTCACGTTATTCCCCACATCAACAGGGAGAATACCAACAACTCCAGCGATTGGTGCATAAATTGTTCGCCGGTCGAGATCTACCTCAGCATTCCGTAAAACCAAATTTGCATTATCTAACTCTAAGCGTGACGTAATTTCTTGAACTTCTGTTGCTGTATTGCTGGCTCGTAATTTAAGAATCCGCGAAAGCGTTAATGCGTTATTATCACGTTGTACTTTTGCTTTTGCAGCCGCTATTTCTTCCTTTTTAGAATCAAGCTTTGCAATCATGTCCCCCACTTGTACTTTTGTACCAGCAGATACAAAAAGCTTATCAATAACACCTGATGATAAAGGGGTTAAATCTACTTCAGAAAGTGCCTTTCCACTCCCAATAACGTTAAGGTATTCATAAAAATCTTGAGTTTTTACAAAATCAACAACAACATTTGTCGGTGGTTTTTCTCTTTTTCCTTTTGAAGCTTTATATGATACATTCGTTTTATCCACCATAGAAATGGGGTGTTCTGCACTCTGTTTTCCAGCCCAATAAGTAACTGTTAAAACGATAATTAACAACACCCATGGAAAGATCTTTTTTAATAACGCCATACATCTACCCTTACTGTATCATATTTACTTAAAATAGTTTTCAACAGTAATATCGGCGTTTTACATAACAACCAAACAGCAGGTATATATCTTACCCCCCACCGTAAAAACATATCTCATCTCTGGCCTAACTATCGTGCATAGACGAAAACGTCAAGTTAACTATCGTTCATATTGCTTTGTACGGGCACAACAAAAAACGACCCTATCAAAAATCTCAATGACCCCATAATATATGATAACTTTTTTTAATTTCTCATAAAAAAAAGAGATTTTTTTATGACGCCCCAAGTTTCACTTGCATTTCTTTGATGAAACGATTAGGAACCCTTTGTCTTAGACAATATATAAAATCGAAATGTGTGCACCCGTAGCTCAGCTGGATAGAGCACCAGACTACGAATCTGGGGGTCAGGAGTTCGAATCTCTTCGGGTGCGCCACATCGATAACCAATATCTCATAAATTCAAGCTTTTTGAATTCTTTTTATGGAATATATTTCTTGCCTATCTTTGATCTCTTTAGGCTTTTATTTCATTTTATTGTGAGTCGTTTTTTTAGCCATTTTAACAGAATGGAATGTTATGCGTTCTTCAATCTAAAGGTGTTTTATTAGCAATAATCGTAGCGATTGCGTGAATTGGTAAGTGTTGTTGCTTTCTTTTCTCAATCTATGCGCTTGTTTTTGATTTCTTCTGGATAACGCTTTTTAATCCGTTGGATAATTTTTTACGTGCTTATTTTTACCTTTTCCATCAATGAATCTTTCTGAACATTTCATTTCTGTCTGCTCCATATTAAGAAGAATTTTAGGTGAGCCACCACAAATTATAAGACATCAATATCGCATCAATATCGCTGCATAAAAAGTTTTTAAATTAATTCCCCAAAGACTTTTTTCTGATGTTCATCATGAGCTGATGTTGAGCGTGATATTGCAGGCTAGCTAAAAACTTATCGAAACTAAAAACATAGAGATTCTTTTTTTCCAAAAATGATAAAGCTCCTCTTGTCATCCTTTAGCATTATCTCTTGCGTAACACATCATTGACCTCTATGATACCTTACACTGTCTATTCTCTATGGATTCTTCTCATTAACCCATAGAATACAGATGCAGAATGTTAAAAAGCTCAGTTTAAAGAATTTTTCCATGCCTCAAACAGATATTGAAATTGCTCGCGCTGCTAAAAAGCAGCATATTACTGAAATTGCACAAAAAATTGGTATCACCCATGAAAACCTCATTCCCTATGGACATGATAAAGCTAAAATTTCTTCTGCATACATAAAATCGCTCAATAAAAATCCAGATGGTAAACTTATCCTCGTCACGGCTATCAATCCCACACCTGCTGGAGAAGGAAAAACAACAACAACCGTTGGACTGAGTGATGCTCTTAATTTCATTGGCAAAAAAACAATAGCCACTTTAAGAGAACCGTCTTTAGGCCCCTGTTTTGGTGTAAAGGGTGGTGCCGCTGGTGGTGGTTATGCGCAAGTCGTCCCAATGGATGATCTTAATTTACATTTCACCGGTGATTTTCATGCTATTACAGCAGCGCATAATCTTCTTACCGCAATGATCGATAATCATATCTATTGGGGAAATACTCTAAACATTGATCCACGTCGCATTGTTTGGAAACGCGTTCTTGATATGAATGACCGTGCATTACGCGATATCGTTATTTCATTGGGGGGTATAACAAATGGTTTTCCACGCCAAACAGGTTTTGACATTACTGTTGCATCAGAAGTTATGGCGATTCTTTGTCTTTCTGAAAATTTAGAAAATCTCACACAAAGACTCAAAAAAATTATTGTTGCCTATCGTTATGATAAAACACCCGTAACAGTGGCTGATCTCAATGCAGAAGGCGCAATGGCAGTTCTTCTCAAAGACGCCATACAACCTAATCTTGTACAAACAATTGAAAATAATCCTGTTCTCGTTCATGGAGGGCCTTTTGCCAATATTGCTCATGGGTGCAACTCAGTTATAGCAACAAAAACCGCTTTAAAACTCGCTGATTATGTTGTCACAGAAGCAGGATTTGGAGCCGACCTTGGGGCAGAAAAGTTCTTCAACATCAAATGTCGACAAGCAGGTATTGTACCAAATGCAACAGTGATTGTCGCAACGATTCGTGCATTAAAAATGAATGGTGGTGTGGAGAAGAATAGCCTGAAAGAAGAAAATATCACCGCTTTAGGAAAGGGTGCAGCTAATCTTTTACGACATATAAAAAACATGGAACTCTACGGTATCCCTTGTATTGTCGCAATTAATCATTTTGACAGCGATAGCGATGCTGAAATACGAACATTACAAAAAATAGTGTCAACAACTGGACATAAAGCTATTATTTGTAAACATTGGGAACAAGGTGGGAAAGGTGCTATAGAACTTGCACAAGAACTCGTCACCTTGATTGAAAAGCAAAATTCTAATTTTAAAGTTCTCTATCAAGATGATATTCCCCTCGTTCAAAAAATTAATTGTATTATAACAAAGCTATACGGTGGGCGTGGCGCCATCATCTCAGCTCCTATTCTTAAACAACTTGAAGATTGGGAAAAAGAAGGTTTTAGCACCTACCCTATTTGTATGGCAAAGACACCTTATTCTTTTTCTGCTGATCCCAAGCAATATGGTGCTCCTGTTGATTTTGAAATTCCCGTACGAGAAGTTCGTCTCTCCGCTGGAGCCGGTTTTATTGTTGTCATTTGTGGAGATGTTATGACCATGCCCGGTTTACCGCATTACCCTACCGCTGAAAAAATTTATCTTGATGAAAATGATCAAATACAAGGGCTTTCATAAGTTTATAGCCGTAAACTCTATCATTCATTATAAAAAGCATTTTATTACAAAAAGAATAGAATTTTAAAAAGCTATATAGACAAATGTCTTATTTATATGATATAAGCCCTTGTTCTTTTGAATATACCTCTAACAAGGACGTGGGTTTTTCCTATAATTTATGACACTGAAAAAAGCAGGATAGATAGTGCAAGTACTCGTTCGTGATAATAATGTTGATCAAGCGCTCCGCGCGTTGAAGAAAAAAATGCAACGTGAAGGTATCTTCCGTGAAATGAAAATGCGTAGTTATTATGAAAAGCCATCTGAAAAGCGTGCTCGCGAAAAAGCTGAGGCTATTCGTCGTGCACGTAAGCTTGCTCGTAAGCGTGCGCAAAGAGAAGGTTTTGTCAGTAACGGGCGAATTGCTGTGGTAAAGTGATATACTTTTGATACATCAGAGAATTGCATAAGCAATAGAGTATAATCTACCTCCCAATTTTATCTTTATAGGCAATTGCAATAAGTTATTTGCCTGTGGTGTTTTTTGTGCAATATTGTTTAGTATTGTTATATAAACTAATGTATTAATGACCTGAAAGTGATAATTTTTTTATCAGAGAGATGAATTTTGCTTCACTTTTCTCATTTTCAAAAACAGATAACAAATGACACTTTAGAGATTTAAGCGACTTGTGTAAAATGTGGATTGAGTGTAAGGTATTTTGTTATCACTTTTCGCTATAATCTTACACCTTCTTTTTATCTCTTAAATAATTGTTTCTTATGTGCACGTTTGATGATAATGGCCTTTTTTTGTACTTAAATATTCTGCATCTTTCGAAGGTTTTAGATCTGATTGCAAAACACAAATAACAATCGCAATATGCGATTGTGTGTATAAGAATGTGAAAATACATAATTTTTTCTATTCACTTATGTAATTAACCTCATAAGCGTATTGAATAATCCTGCTTATTTTATTAAACTTTTTTATACTGAGTTGAAACAACAGAAAATTGAAAATAAATAGAGAAAACACTCATATTTTAATTATGAGTGTAAATGCCTTATATTACCACTTTTGATGAAGATGTTTTTACAATTTAAATAACGAATTAAAATTGATAACTTATTGATTTATCTTCATAAGTAATCGTCTTTCATATTAGGTAATAACTCTGAATACAGTAAATTCTCTCAACACCCTCTCATATTGAATCTATCGAGATTTTTGCTTGCACATCGGCAAGCGGGAGGCATCTGCAAATAAAAAAAAATGCTTCTTATGAATGCTCTAAATAATAGGAACTGATAACATTGAGAGCTGTAAAATAGAATGATGGTGCCAGTTTATAATATACGGATAAGCATTATCATTGCATAAGATCATCGTATAATAAATTTTATAGATTGGAGTATCATAGAAAATACCCCTGTCCAAATTAGCCCTTTATATAAGCTACTCTATAATGTTTCTCATATTTTTACACTTAAATGCTTCATGCATCGTATTCTTTTATCCATTCAAAACTGTCTTCTTAAGCCACACCATAATCCCTTTATTGAACAGTTTCCATATTCACAATATGCATAACTATGCTTTACTGTTTTAATATTTTTCTTATGCATAGTTCGCTAAAAATCAAATATTTATTTACAGTTATACTCTCATAAACACCATAAGCACTAAGGAATTCAAATGCTTGTTTTCTTTATTTTTCTCTTCTCGTAACAATTTTTTCATTGTTTAGATCTCGTTAACGGGCGATATGGCATAATTTTTATCTGTCTCCAATCTTATCTTCCAAATTTTAAATAGCCAATATATCACGAAATAAAGGAGTTTAGTGTGCAAAATTTTCGTTGGTTTCGCGTTTTAATGGTTGCATCATGTATCTTAATAGCAAAAGTCATTGTATTAAGTTCGCCGCGTTTGTTGCGCGCACAAACCCTTGATCAAAATTTAGGCGCCAGTGGTTTACCACTTCCGCGATTTGCTTCGATTAAACCCACTCGTGTTAATGTACGCGTTGGGCCAGGAAGTAACTATTCTATCATTTTTACTTACAAAAAGAAGGGATTACCTATTGAAATCATCCAAGAATATGATCAATGGCGCAAAATTCGTGATGCAGAAGGTGATGAAGGGTGGGTGTATCAATCGCTTTTATCAGGAAAGCGAACTGCTATAACTATTCCATGGCAAAAAGATAAAACAAAAAGGCTGATGCTGCGAAAAAAACCCGCCGACAACGCAGAACTTGTAGCAGAAGTAGAGCCTAACGTCGTTGGCAATATCCACCAATGCGATGGACAATGGTGCGAAATCACTCTTAATAATGTTCACGGATGGCTCCCTCAACCTCAATTATGGGGGATCTATCCTGATGAAAAAATAAAAGGTTGGTGAATGCTCAAACGCATTAAGTTTAATTCTTATTCCTCATTGAATATCCCTGCTCCCTATCACAAGATTGATTCTTTGGTCTTAATCGCACGATCAAATCAACATGTGAAATTTCCATACCCTCTGGTGGTTTGGGTAAATTCCCAATAATGGGAGACTCTCCCAAATTGCAAGGAATATCAAGAATACGATTTTTACCTTCTATATAAAAATGGTAGTGATCAGAGGTATTTGTATCAAACCAAGTCTTCGACCCCTCTACGGCAATAATCCGTAATAACCCCGCTTCCGTAAATTGATGAAGTGTATTGTAAACCGTTGCTAAGGATACAGGAACACCCACCTTCACCGCTTCCTCATAGAGCTCTTCAGCAGTAATATGACGATCTCCTTCAGAAAAAATCATATGTGCAAGCTCCAACCGCTGCCGTGTTGGACGTAAACCATTTTCACGCAAACGCTTTTCTAGCATAGAAGTGGAATAATATTGCACACCTTCTCCACACTCTTTTGTCGACTGTTGCTCTTCATTCATATCTAAATCGCCTGCACTCCCTAACGTATTACAAACCCAAATATCTTCCTGCTTCAATAAGATAACAATATAAAATAAAACGGGAACAGTACAGTGCAACCTTGTATTCCATTTTAAATAATTATTTATGTAGAATACATAAAAAAGGGCTTTTGTCATTAAAAATGATATAAAATCATTTCCCTCTCTTTAAAATTTGCTCTAAAAGTAGGTCAGAGAAAAGCGCAGAAATAAAGATATATGCAAATAAACGGAGTAACTATGGCTGAACAAAAGTCTCGCTACACTTATGAAGAGCTTCTAAGCTGCGCTCGCGGCGAAATGTTTGGTAGGGGTAATGCGCAATTGCCGGCACCGCCAATGTTGATGATTCATCGAATCACTCAAATCAGTGAAACTGGTGGCGAATACGATAAAGGAATGGTTCGTGCCGAATTTGACATTACACCAGACATGTGGTTCTTTAATTGTCACTTTATAGGCGATCCCGTTATGCCCGGATGTCTTGGATTGGATGGTATGTGGCAATTAACAGGCTTTTTTCTTGGTTGGTTGGGTGAACCAGGGAAAGGAAGAGCGATATCAACAGGTGAAGTAAAGTTATCAGGTATGGTAACGCCACAAGCCAAACTTCTTGAATATGGAATAGATTTTAAGCGTATTCGACGTGGAAATTTAGTCTTAGGAATAGCTGATGGATGGCTAAAGGCAGATGGCGAAACTATTTATAAGGCCAATGATTTGCGTGTTGCTTTATTCAAAGAAGACTGAAGGTTCTTTTCATCAGGAAAAATTTTTTACTATTCTGTATGGAATAAGGAGGTATGAATGCGTCGAGTTGTTATAACTGGAATGGGAATTGTCTCTGCGATTGGAAATGAACCCCAAGCCGTTTTAACCAGTTTATATGAAGCAAAATCCGGAATTTCTTACGCACCTCAATATGCTGAATTAGGCTTTCGTAGCAGAGTTTACGGTAAACCTGATATTAATATAGAAGAACTCGTAGATCGACGTGCTCTGCGTTTTCATGGACGTGGAACAGCATGGAATCATATCGCCATGGATCAAGCAATTGCTGATGCAGGTTTAGAGCCCCATGAAGTATCCAATGAAAAAACGGGCATTATTATGGGGTCTGGAGGTGCTTCAACGCAGTCAATCGTTGAAGCTGCTGACATTACACGCCAAAAGGGTCCAAAGCGTGTTGGGCCTTTTGTTGTGCCTAAAGCAATGAGTTCTACAGCATCTGCAACCTTGGCAACTTTTTTTAAAATAAAAGGGGTCAATTATTCAATCTCTTCAGCTTGCGCTACCTCCAATCATTGTATTGGGAATGCTTATGAAATGATACAATATGGCAAGCAGGATCGTGTCTTTGCCGGCGGATGCGAAGATTTGGATTGGACGCTTTCTGTTTTATTTGATGCTATGGGCGCTATGTCTAGCAGATATAATGATATCCCTCACAAAGCTTCACGTGCCTATGATATCAACCGTGATGGATTTGTTATTGCTGGAGGCGCTGGCGTTTTAGTTCTTGAAGAATTAGAATGCGCTAAAGCACGTGGTGCAAAAATCTACGGAGAAATCGTTGGATATGGTGCGACATCCGATGGGCATGACATGGTTGCTCCATCAGGAGAGGGAGCAGAACGATGCATGCGCATGGCCCTTGCAACAGTCAATAATAAAATTGATTATATCAATCCCCATGCAACAGCAACTCCTGTTGGTGATCCTCCGGAAATAGAAGCTATCCGCCGTATTTTTGGAGCAGGCGATCAATGCCCCCCCATTTCTGCCACCAAATCTCTAACAGGACATTCTTTGGGAGCCGCAGGTGTTCACGAAGCAATCTATACATTGTTAATGATGAATCACAATTTCATCTGTGAAAGTGCTCATATTGAAGAACTTGATCCAGCTTTTGCTGATATGCCAATCGTTCGTGAACGACGTGATCATCAACAACTGAATATCGTATTGTCAAATACTTTTGGCTTTGGCGGTACCAATGCAACGCTTATTTTTCAACGCTATGTATAAATGAAAGTTCTTAGTAATTGAAAAAAGTACGGTCTTACGGAGAATAATATGAAAGGTTTGATGGAGGGCAAACGTGGCCTTGTTATGGGAATTGCGAATGACCATTCAATTGCTTGGGGCATTGCCTGTCAACTCGCACAAGCAGGAGCTGAATTAGCGTTAACTTATCAAGGAGATGCTTTCGGAAAACGTGTTCAGCCGCTAGCAGATAAGCTTGGCTGTAAATTAGTTCTAGAGTGTGATGTTGAAAAAATTGAAAATGTTGACTACGTCTTTGAGAAACTTGAAAAAGAATGGAAAACAATTGATTTTATTGTCCATGCCATTGGTTTTTCAGATAAAAATCAGCTAAAAGGGCGTTATGTTGATGTTACAACACGTGAAAACTTTCAACGTACAATGGTTATTTCAGCTTATTCCTTTACTGAAATTGCTCAGCGTGCGGGCAAGCTTATGCCTAATGGAGGGGCACTTTTAACCCTTACCTATGGCGCTTCACAGCAAGTTGTCCCTAATTATAATATCATGGGGGTTGCTAAAGCTGCTTTAGAAGCTATGGTCCGTTATTTAGCGGCGGACTTTGGCTCACAAAATATCCGCGTCAATGCGATTTCAGCTGGTCCTGTTAGAACCTTAGCGGGTAATGGTATTGCAGCTGCGCGTGCGATATTTTCACATCAACGTCGAAATTCCCCATTACGTCGTACCGTGAATATTCATGAAATTGGAAAGTCCGCTCTTTATCTACTCTCTGACTTATCATCAGGCGTTACGGGCGAAATCCATTATGTTGATTCAGGCTATAATATCATGTCTATGCCAATACTTGAAGAATTGAAAAAAACTGAAGATTCTCAAGAAGGATAAAAAAACATCCCACTTTAAAAAATAAAATTGATCATCTATAAAGTGCTTTAGTCGCATATTGAGCGCTTTCTCTATTAGACGAACCTCATGGGGAAATGCTTCAAGTTCAATCTATTGACATATGATGACAGACAATTCTCACCAAGGAAACACAACCGGTTGCAGAAAAAAATTGTTACGAAATAGCAAACGGCTTGTTTCAAAATTTTTAATACCTCTGATCACAAGGGAAACCTAATTCTGTTGTAGTATTACGCTTTCCTTTCAACTTTTCGAGTCAAGGATCATCTATATATTTCTCTCAATCTGATCTTTATGAATATAACGCAAAGGATGCGTATGCTCCCTATAAGGATAAACAAACACAAAGCCAATTGTGTCATTGTTATTGTTTTGCAAAGTGTTTTATAAAAAGCCAGTCTATCTTTCCAATCCATTCTGCTGGAAAGTTTTATATTTTATGGAGTTATTTTTCTAACAAAGCCCATGTTTTTTCTGCTGCTTGTCAATCAACATCCAATCCTAAAGCCGCAATATATTGAGGACAAATATTAAGGCGATTTAGTGCTTTCTCTACTGTTGCAGCTTTTGTGTGCCAGATGGGAGCAAATGTGTTGCGTATCTCTGTTTGATTACTCTCTGAAACGGGAAGACAACCTAAGAATATAAAACATTGTAGGAACTCTCTTCCGGCTTTGCTATCATCCTTTCATTCAGCTGTACGATTTTCAAAAAAGTATTTACAGCAATATTTTTTAAATAATAAAGATGATGCTTTCCCTCACGCCTTTGTTTATCATGTATCTTTTTGGGATCACACCCCTCATGCAAAACAGAACACCCTAAATCCAATACACTTGGGTTGCCGATTCACGTGCTTTTTTAAAGAGACATCTTTCTCCCAAATCCATTTCGCGACGGGAGCAACCGTGAGTAGAACCATAAAACCATTTGCATACCCCCATCTTTACACTTATGAAGAAAAACCTAGCACCATCGTTATATTTGCTTCCCAATGTAGCAACAGTTTTTAGAACTTGAGACGGTTCATAAGAGGTATTTTTAATCGTTTCTTAATCGTTTTTATCTACACGGCTTTTCCCGCTTGTAACGTGCAAGAAAATGATTTTCGTTGATCAACATAGAGAGATTTGAAATGAGAGAATCTCACGATATTCAAGTTTCTAATTCAATATAAACAACTCAATCTTATTTTTATAATCACATTATTTTTTCAGTTTAAAAGACAGTCACAAATACAATAATACTTTCAATTTCAAACCTTCACATTTGAATCAAAAAAATCACTTTTTTGCATATAAAAAAACAGGATTGATATGAAGAGAAAAGAAAAGGTATAAATATCTTTACTGAACCGTTTCAAGGACCAAAAGCTGCCTAAACTTTGTAGGCTGGAAAAGTGTGTGATAACGTCGGCTTTTTCTTTCACAAACGTAAAGATGGGAAAAAGAATGGATTTTGTGTATTTCACAGGGATTTTCATTATACTTTATAGTACCACTTTTGAATGAAATTGCGTGCATTGAGAGATGCCTTTTTTAAAAAGTACATGAATGAGCAATAGTATTTTGTTTTGCGTGAAAGGCATACCCCCATTTAAAAACGAGAAAAACAAAAGAATGAGCTAACCTCTGTTATTTAAAAGATATTGCCTTAGATACTTTTGAAAATCGTAAAGCTAAATAAAAAATGATGGTAAGATGCGAACTATACTTTTAAAACTTCATATCCTTCCTAAATTAGGCTATATTTTTGTTTCAAAGATTACACAAACAGAGATACGTGATACCCTCCCCCCTACCTAGCATATAAAAGCTATGACATGCAGCAAATAAGATTGGAAATTAGATGATAGCAATAATATTTCCAGCTTATACCTTATATAAATAAGTAGCTACTCTCCAATGAATTTTCTATTATTCTGTTTGCGAATATCATTGTGAGAGGCATTTAAAAGAAAATTAAAATATCTCTTTCATTACATTACATAAACATATGTAAACAGAAATGACAATTTATTTTCAAAGAGATGCTTAACAAGCACCAAAACTTTTATATTGCAACTATATTTCATAAAAATCGAATGATATGAATCTGTAATTTGCTGAGGGTAATCCTCTTATACAATAATCAACACAATCTATTTTATATTTCTATCATAGGCTGTTTCTATTTTTTATGATTGGAATTATTTAAAAATACAGGATCGTATTATATTTCATCCTTGAGAGTGCGACTTAGTAATGTGTTAGCCGCTTCGGTTATGTTTTTACCACAATAGAGAATTTGATAAATTTGTTCCACAATAGGCATTTCTACCCCAATACGTTGTGCTAACGTATGTACTTCCTTGGTATTTAAGTACCCTTCCACAACCTGACCAATTTGTCTTTCCGCTTCTTTTATATCTATTCCTTTACCAAGAAGTATTCCAAAACGGCGATTGCGCGACTGATTATCAGTACATGTCAAAACCAGATCACCTAAGCCTGTCATTCCCATAAATGTGGAAAGCTCAGCACCCATAGCGCCCCCTAAACGACTGATTTCAGCTAATCCTCGTGTGATGAGAGCTATTCGTGCATTTGCCCCAAATCCTATACCATCTGATATCCCTGCACCAATAGCAATCACATTTTTGACGACTCCCCCTAATTGAACACCAATCATATCTGAGCTTTTATAAACTCGAAAACTTTTGTCACAATGAAAAAGTTGCTGCAATTCTTTACCAAACTCAACATCAGAAGCTGCTATCGTCATTGCAGTAGGCCAACCAATAGCGAGTTCTTTAGCAAAAGTTGGTCCAGAAAAAACAGCTAAAGGGATTTTTTCACCTAAAATCTCACGAGCAACTTCTTGTAAGAAACGTCCACTACCATGTTCTAAACCTTTCGTTGCCCAAATAACCCGTGAATTTTTACCCAAATAAGGCCGAATATTATACAACACTTGATGAAATACATGGCTTGGAACAACGATTAGTATATTATCACTTGCTGTTATTGCAGTTTCAAGCGAAGCTTCAAGGAATAAATTTTCAGGAAATCGAATATCAGGTAAATATACTTGATTACAGCGTTGTTTTTGTAATTTTTTGATGTGTTGAGAATTATATCCCCAAAGTAAAACATTATGACCATTACGAGCAAGAGCAATCGCTAATGCAGTACCAAAAGAACCAGCACCAATAACTGTCATTGCAACGGTTTTCATTAAATTTTCTGATTGTTCTCTCAATTGCCGATTTCAATTGCACGTTATTATTATAAATAACTTCAATGCTATCTTTAATATAAACCCTGTAAAACTGACACGTTACTTCTTCTCAGCTTTATCTCACACAACATAAAAACTTGTTTCTCACACTCTCTTTTTTTGTATCAAATTGTAAAAGTATCATCCTTTATATATTTTACAAATAGCTATTTGTCTCAAAAATTAAAGCTTGATTAAATACTCAATGGGCCGTCTTGTCAAAAATAAAAGTGCATTCAAAATCATCACACTTATTCCCCTGCTTAGCCTCCTCTTCATATCCTACGAATCTTTGCGGCACCCACCCGTAGAGCTAATACATGCCGCATCAGCTCTACAGATATTTCCCACTCCTATTCTACAGGAGCGTGCATACTTGGAACTTGCTCCATAGGCATTTCTGAACCAGGTGCTTGATCTACAGGAGAGTGCATACTCGGAACTTGCTCCATAGGCATTTCTGAACCAGGCGCTTGATCTACAGGAGAGTACATACTTGGAACTTGCTCCATAAGCATTTCTGAACCAGGCGCTTGATCTACAGGAGAGTACATACTTGGAACTTGCTCCATAGGCATTTCTGAACCAGGCGCTTGATCTACAGGAGAGTACATACTTGGAACTTGCTCCATAGGCATTTCTGAACCAGGCGCTTGATCTACAGGAGAGTACATACTTGGAACTTGCTCCATAGGCATTTCTGAACCAGGCGCTTGATCTACAGG
>NZ_CAHOYM010000013.1 GCF_903679515.1 Bartonella gabonensis | reverse complement strand
CCTTTGGGGTGGATGATAAAGTCTCTGAATGTTTTTGTGCAGGTGGTTTTGGAAAATTTTGAGAAACTTGGGGAGGGGATGTTCTGGTGGGGGCTTCTTCAGCCTGTTGTTGAAATTTTTCCATCATTGCAGCGATAAAAGGGGAGGGGGGTCTTTTTTTCATGTATGTTCCTTTCAAACTCTTCCAATATTGTTTTTAAATACTATTTAAGAATGTACGTTGGCGTTTATTCTGTTTTATGCTTTTTCACTTGGACTTTATGAGAGAGGATATGAAACTGAATGGTCTCACAGGATTTGACTCTTTTGATACTGATTATGATCACTCTCTAAAGACTGTTTTATCAATAGCTTAGATTCAGTGATGGGGAATGAATTTGTTTTAACTTTCTCTCTTTCTTGGCGCAAAGCACCTCTGTTCTGTGCGCCAAGATGTTGAATTTACGTGACAACTTATGTCTGTTTAGCTGGCAAAAGCCACCGTTTTTGGGGACGCAGTTTTGCGAGGACGACAATCTGTTTCTCTTTCTCTTTGCTGTGTAGAGGGTGTCATTCCTTCATGCGTTCCCGTTGAAGGCTCATGGTGTTGAGCAGACTGAGAGACGCTTTGTTGTTGCTGAACGTTTTGTATTCTTTCAGATGTTTCATAGCGTTCTTGTTTTGCCTGCTCGGTTTGTAAAATACTCTCTCTTACCTGTGTGACAGCCGTTGCATAATTGTCAAGGGCATCAATGAGGTGAGAAAGACCCGCTTCAGCATGTCTGCGGGCTTGATTTTTAAAGCCCCCAAAGTTGCGACCAGCATATTTATGAATAGACTTAGGATCTCCGGCAAGTTGCTGTGCGAGCGGTTCTATTGTTTCAGGGGTTTGGAAAAGCTCTTCCACTTGTGATTGCAAAATGTTTGATTGACCAAAAACAACAGTGGACCAATATTGGATTTGGGTATGGTGTCTTTTGACTCTTGAATTTTGGTGAATTTGGGTGAACATGTCTGCTTCTGAAAGACTTTCTCTTTCCCTTTGGGGATGATCCGGTTCTTTTAGGAGTTTAGCGACAGCCTCTTTCCCCATGAGGCGTTGATAGTTTTTGAGTTCTTGCTCTGGAGATTGTGAGAGGCTCTCTCTTGCCTGTCTTACGGCTTCTGTATAACAATCAACGGTGATACAGAGAGCGGAAAAACTCTCTTCTGCTTGTCGGCGTTCTCTATTTTTGATGCCCAACATACTTTTGCCGGAAAGTTTAGCGATGCTTTCAGGATGAGCAGCTATGCGCCATGAGAGCTCTTCTCCCGCTTGAGGATTTCTTTGAATTTCCTGCATTTTTTCTTGTAAAATATGGGGGTTGCCATAGGCACTTGCGGATAGACGCTCAATTTCTTCTTGATAGGTTTGAACCAGTGAATTATGGGGAAGCAATTGAATGATTTCTTCTTCTGAGAGAATTTTTGCTGCGCTTTGGGCGGCTTGTGGAGAAACTGTTGGGCCTGTTGTTTGAGCTTCTTGTGGTCTTTGGGTCGCGCGCGTGCTTGAAAGAGGCGTTGTTGAATGCGTCATTCTAACAGATGCTTGTGCACTTGTCTGCTTAGTCGTTTCTTCTCCTAAAAGAGAGAGTGTGTCCTCATCTTGTTCTGGTATTGTTGATAATCTTTTGCTTTTTGGAGGCGCTTCTGGGAGAGGGGGGGGACCTGAGACCTCTGCTGCGGCTCTGTCATAGAGCCTTATCAGTTCTTGTATTGAAGAGGATGGAAAAGGGTGAGGGTGATCTTTTTTCATGCATGTTTCCTTTCAAAAATTATTTTAGAAAACCTCTTTGGAACATTCTCGCCCTTTATACTTGGATCACTTTAAGACAAAGGGAGATATCGAACGGAATGCGCTCCAAAGATCTGCGCTATTTGCAACAAAGCTAATGGAGCTTTGTGTCTTTTATACAGTTTTTTTGTGAAATTTTATCAATAAGTTATCATCAATGACAGGGGCCATTTTTAGGACTGTTTTTTGTAACATTCTAAAACAATTCTTGGCGCAACCGCAAACAAACGATTTGCGCCAAGAAACTTACTGCAAAAAAAGGTTATATGAAAAACAAAAATTGATTTGTTTTTACGTTTATGCCGGCTTACATAGCAAAAGCCATTCCTCTTTCTCCATGTCTTTGTCGTTGTGGGCTGTGCTCTGGACTATGGTGTTCTTGTCCTCTTGTGTGATGATGATGATGGTGATGAGTCCTTTCAGCTTGCTGGCGTCTTTGTTCCGCTTGAGGGGTTTGCAAGAGTCTATCCCTTGTTTCTTTTACAGCATTTGTATAACCATCAATGGCATCAACGAGCGGTTTAAAGCCATCTTCAGCTTGTTTGCGTGTTTGACTTTTCATACCAAGTGCTTGGCGGCCAGCGAGCTTTCCAATGCTTTCAGGATTTGCTGCAACTTCATATGAAAGATCTTTTCCTTTACTGGGATCTGTCAGTATGTCTTGTAAGCGTTGCTGTAAAATATTGTCTTTTCCATAAACAACCGTACTCCAATGCATAATCTCTTCCGCATAGGCTTGCACCTTTGGAGTTTTTAAAAGCTGTACAGTTATTTGCTCAGTTGTGAGGGAGGGGTTTCCTCTTTGTTGTGGGGAAACCGTTGCATAGTCTGTTTCAGGACCTTCTCTCCTTTGATGATGGCGTCCGCCTTTTGAAAGAGGATCCATACTGCTCACAGATGCATATGTCACTTCCTCTTCACGTTTTGGGGGAGCAACCTTTGTATAGTCGGTTTCTTCTTCTCTCCTTTGATTATGGCGCCTGCCTCTTGAATGAGAAAAGCTGCTCACGGATGTGTATAGAACTTCCTCTTCGTGTTTTTGGGGAGCAACTTCTGTGTAGTTGGTTTCAGCTTCTTCTCTCCTTTGATGATGGCGTCCTCTTGAGGGAGAAACGCTGCTTACGGTTGCGTATAGAACTTCCTCTTCTGGGGTTGGTTTGCGCTGGCCTCCTCTGTTTTGTTTATTCACTGTTGCATAGAGGGTTTTTGGGTTTGCAGAAGGATGTGGTTGATGTTTTTTCATGCATGTTTCCTTTCAATATTTTTAGAAAACATCTTTGGTGCATTCCCCACTTTTAGTTTTGATAACTTTTATAAAAGGAAGATATCCAACTGAATGACCTCCAAAGATCTGCGCTATTCAAGATTAGTGTAACGGACATTTGTGTCTTTTATACAGTTTTTTTATGAAATTTTATCAATAAGTTACAATAAATTATAGAATTCATTTTTAGGACTATTTTTTGTAACATTCTAAAACAATTCTTGGCGCAACAGCTAGGAGACGATTGGCGCCAAGAAATGCACTGCAAAAAAGATGATATGTTTATGCCACTTTACATAGCATAAGCCATTCCTTTGTTGCCCTCTTGTCTTTGTGGGTTGTGCTCTGGACTCTCTTGGTCTCGTCTTCTTGCGTGACGATGACGATGGTGGTGATGGTGATGTCTGTGTTCGTCTCTTTCTGGATTTTCTTGTCTTTGACCTCTTTCTTTTTCTAGATCACGTGTAAACGCTTTATGGAGCTTTTGTGTGTGATATATATGCTTTTCAAGAGCTGAGCAAAGGGGAGAAAAACCATCTTCCGCTGCTTTGCGATCGGGACTTTTTATACCAAGGACTTGCCGACCAGCAAGCTTACCAGCACTTTCAGGATGGGCTGCAAGATCCCATAAGACTTGATCTGCATCCTGAGGGTTATCAAGAATCTTCGCAAGTCGTTCATTCAAGATATGTTCCTTACCATAGACGGTTTTGCACCAGACTTGGATTTCTCTTACACCATATTGAAAGTCTGCGTTTTGTAAAAGCCTTGTGGTAATCACATCTTTCGCAGTTCTGGGAGGGGTAGGTGTTGCTCCTTTACCAACGCTTTCGTAGAGAGGATTTTCCCATTGTTGGGATTCTTGCCCGCCTTCGGCACCCATGCCAAGACTTGCATAGACAGTTTCTATTGGTTGTTGGGGAGCACGCCCGCTTTGTGTTCGCGGATCAATTTCTGCATAAAGATGTTCCTCTTGTCTTTGGGAAGTGCGCACATCCTGAGTGCTCCCGTTTGGTGAGTCATAGAGGGTATTTCTTCGTTCTTCAAACTCTGTTTCGCCCGTCGCTAGATTAACGACGGCATAGGGATTTGAGGGGTTTTCGGGGGAGGGGGAACGCGAACCCCTATTGGCTGCGGCACGGGTAGCTCTTAAGGGGTATTGAGGGGCATAGATCGTTCCTGCCGGTGGGTATTGGGGGGCATAGACAGTTTCTTGTGCTCGTTGAGAAGGGGGCGTATCATAGGTACTTGTTCTCGGTGTGTTGTAGCTGGAACCTTCTTGGAGGGGACCTTGCGCGCCATTTCCACTCCCGCCAAGATCAGCAGAAGGAATCCTGTTTGAGGGGGACTGTCTTCTGTTTACTGCTTGTATTTCTTCCGGGCTTGGGATGCGCGGTTCTCCTCTTTTGCGTGATTTATCAACTGTTGCGTAGAGGGGCTCTGGATTTTGGGGGGTTGGTTGTGGGTGGCTTTTTTTCATGGCTGTTTCCTTTCAATATTTTAGAAAACCTCTTTGGGGGCATTCCCCACTTTTTTGATACCTTTTGAGACAAAAGAAGATATCAAATTGAATGGCTTCCAAAGATTTCGCGCTATTCATATGGATATGTAATGGAGATTTATGTCTTTTATAAAGTTTTTTTGTGAAATCTTATCAATAAGTTATAATAAATTACAGGATCTATTGTTCGGACTTTTTTTGTAACATCCTCAAACAATTCTTAGGGGCAAGCGCGATGCAATGATTGGGATCAAGCGTTTTGTTGGAAGCTAAAAGAGAGCACCTCTTTAGCCGGTAAGAGCCAGCGATGAGGAACGGCTAACTTTTAAAGTACGGGCTTGACAGAGTGCTTCTTTGGTGTTCTTGACAGTTTGTGCAATTTCTTTGGCCCTGCTTTCCGATGTCCCAAGAAGACCCGCTAGTCTTGTATGATTATTTTCTTGTATGGCTTTACGCTCGTCTGAAGAGAGACGATTGTGTAGTTGGCGGGAAAAGTGATGGAGTTCTTGTCGGAGTATCGGAGAATGCAATAAAGCTTCCCTTTGTTGTTCTTCTGGTAAAGCAAAAAGGTTTTGTAAATTTTTTCCAGGTTTCTCAACCACGTGGCTTAGGCGTTTTTGTTCTCTTCGGTGTTGCTCTAGAGCTTCATCTTTGGTTTGTTGGGTTATTGCACTATAATTTTTAAGGGCTTGGCTGAGTTGTGGAACAGCTTGTTCGGCTTGTCTGCGATTTGGACTTTTTATGCCAAGTATTTTTCTCCCTGCAAGTTTAGAAATTAATTGAGGATTTTGTAGAGTTTCATTAGCAAATTGATTTCCTAAGCTTGGAGCTGCCGTTATGATATCTAATTTTGTCTTTAAGGCGTGTGCTTTACCATAAACAAGCTTTGATAAACTTTCGATTTCTTTTCGGTTTGCTTCAACATAAGCGTCATTTGAAATTTTTACGAATAACTCTTCTGGGTTGAGAGGGGCTAATGTTTCCTGTGGAATGAGTGTTTCTTTTACACTTTGAACGTTGGTTTTTTCAAAGAAGAGGCGGTCGCCATTGCGTAATGTTTTGACCTGTTTTGGGGAAAGATCATCTTTGTGTCCGACGACGAAAGCGTCCTCTACTTCTATAACAAAATTTTCTGCTGAAGTGCCTCTGAAGATGCCTTCATAGGATACACCTTCTTTTGCGGTAACAACAACATGATTGTTAATTTCATCCAGTCCAGCTTTTCTCATTTGGGAAATGAATTCTTTTAGAATAACAGATTTTTGCGGATGTGTGATATCTTCAAAAAGATCTTTCATTGGTTGGGGATTGCCATATTGCATGGCTTCAATGCTGGCTGCTGTCATGCGTCCTTTTGTGATGAATGAAAAGTCAATGGTATGGCCTGCTGTTTGTCCAAGTTTTTCCATAAACATTCGATTAACGCGTCCATTGCCTTTTCGGAAAGGGTGTGCGTGCTCGAGCGCCATAAAAACTTCAGCGGCACTTTCAGAAAATTCTTGGCGCGATAAACCTTTTAAATTGTTCTTTTCGCTCAGTGTTTTTTCAAGTTGTTTGAGTTCTTTTTTTATCTGTGGACCGATGGCATAAGGAACTTCATAGCCTTTGGGACGCATTGCAGGCATACGGGCAGAGCTACCATCTTCAAATGTAAAGTATGTATCACGGGTTTTCCCTGCCCATTCAAAAGTGTTGTGGAAGAGACTCCAGTGAATTAATTTGAGATAAGCGGCATCAAATTTGGGAGGAAGTGCTTCATGACGAAAATTAACAGCTTCTCTGGCGGTGTCATGAGCGCAGCGTTCATACAGTTTTTTCGGGTCTTTGATGCAATATTTATTTTTTAGGGTTGAGGTCCCTTTATAGAGATAATTTTGCTCTAACATATCGTCTCTCCTTAAAGGATAGGGTGGTGGTTAATATGTGCGCCTTAAACGCGGATCATGTTGAAAATTCCCCTTCGCGTATTCCTTTGAGATTTTGAGTGCTATGAGAGAAAGTGCTCTTTCCTCTTTGAGGTGAGGTAGTCAAAAAAAATGTTGTTTAAGATTTTCTCTGTTTTGCCCTTAGTAAAGTTGTTTGCAAGAGCGCTTTGATGAAGAACACTAATATGACGGAGAAAATAGCTCTTGATTATCAGATAGCTTGGGGGCTTTTCATACACAGGATTCAAGTTGGGAAGTCTATGAATAAAAGCAGTCATCAAGAATTTTTCTCCATACTGTTTTTTTACTTGGTGTTGTTACTGTTATTGTCTTGCGCTGCTTTAAGATTTAAGATCCATAAGAGGGAGGAACCTTTCTTTTGCTGACGAGAAAAGCGTTTTCTTCAGCGCTTGATCATTAAAATAGAACACGTAATGATATCGTAAAGAGGGAAAAGCTTGTATAAAAATGATTTATTCATTTTGATGTATATCTTGAATGTTTTTGGGGAAAAATCAATGTTTGTCGTGTCGGGGTTTTGAGAGTTCCTTGTCCCAAAGATAAATCTTTTGTCTATTTCATTCTTTAACAGAAGATACGCTTTTTACATGAAATAGAACAGCATTGGGGTGCATCTTCATGGGCTTGTTTTAAAGAGATATCTCAATCCATTTAGCGATGGTGCTCATAAATGGTACAATAACGGTAAAGCTCCCATGAAGTGTATAAAATCTGTTGAGCCTCCCATTTTTACGCTTCATAAAGAAGCAGGGACCAGCGCACACTTTGCCAGCACTAAAATAGTGCGGTTCAATCTTTGGTCCTTGAGGCGTTTCATGAAAAGGCATGTTTTTCTTGTACAGTTTTACACCATATAAGAGTCCCCGCTTGTGACGTGCAAGCGACAGAATTTAAATTGATTTAGCATGGAATAGATTTAAGATGAGAGAATCTTCGGCTATTTAGTTTCTCATTTAACACAATAAGATGAATTATCATTATAAATCAAAGTTTTGACTAAATTGTGTATGGAAAATATTCGTAGGAATGTTGTTCTGTTCCCAAGTGGAGATGGTGGGGTTGCTATTGGTTCTGTGTATGGGCGTGTTTTATGAAGATTTTTAAAAGATCATGGGCGCTGGTAAAGCGACGCGCAAAATATAAAAAGGAAAAATCACCGATTTTTTGACCCTGTTTTTCTTGTATGGGGGTGTGGTGATTTTTTGTTCATCGTTTTTTTTTAACAGTATGCTGCTTGGTTGTTATTTTTTGTCAATATCTCATCATGGGGGTTAGTTTTTCTTTTGTGGGGCAAAGCGGTTTTTTGCCGCTGCGGCTAACATTTCTTTTCTTCTGAAATAGATGGCGCGACCACATCGCAGAGGGGGGTGTCCTTGCATAAGAATAATTTGTTCATCTTGACGCATTTCTTGAATAACTTCGTGGGGTAAAATGAGCGCTCTTTGTTGGTAATTGATGTTGTAAGAACTCTTTCCTAAAGATAGGCCTCTTGATTTGTTCGTTCCAGCGACTTCAACGGTCATTTGACCACAGCGTTCTGAAATGTCCTTTGCTGTTTGAAGGTCTTTAATGGCTGCATAGCTGACAAAGGAGCAGCTTTCAAACCATGAACGTGCTCCTACTTCTCCAAAGTGATTGACCAACTGACCAGAGGATTGATAAAACAGCATCAGGGATGTTCCGTATTTACGTCCACGATCACGCGCTTCTTCTAAAATATTCATATAGCCTAGAAGATCAACCTCATCTAAGACAAATAAAACACGCTTTTTATATTTACCGTCGGCGGTAACCATGGCATTGAGAAAGGCCCCAATAATTACACGTCCGATTGCTGGATAACTGTTTAAAATGCTGGCGGGGAGATTGAGAAAAACATCTGTATTGCCATCGGTTATATCCGATGAGGAAAAATCATCGCCACAGACAAGATTTGCGTAATTGGATAAAGAAAGCCATTGGGTATCTTTTGAGGCAGTTGTATAAACGCCTGAAAAGGTTTGTTCTGCCATTTCTGTAAAAATACCCACCATTTCGCGAATAAAAGGTGAAGGGGACGTTTCTTGAATCATGCGTAATTGATTGACAACTGCTGTTTCTGATTGAGAAAGAATTCCACGCAATGTTTTTAAATTGCGCTCATGTTCTTCATATTCATCAGAAAATATGACATGAGCAAGAAGAGCCGTTAAAAGATTATGGGCTTGTGTCGAGAAATATTCCGCTGAAGAATTGTCTGATTTTTTATCTGTAAGAAGCAGTTTGGAAAAGCTTACAATATTCGCTTCACGTTGTGTGCGGGGTACGCTGTCATCTAAAAGCCAATCGATGACATTAAAATTTTTTGTTAAAAGTGAATTAGGATCGAGAACAATAACATTTCGATTGCCCATTTTTTGACGCGCAAATTTGACCATTGGGGCAACTTCTGTTGAAGGATCAAGACAAATAATAGACCCAGGATAGGTTAAACACGTAGGAACCACTGTACTTGTGGTTTTATAACCACCAGAACCAGCAAAAAAAATCATATGGGTTGAACCAAAATCAAGATTAAAGGTTAGCAAAGGTGCTGTTCCACCCTTACCCCATGTTGTTTTATTGCCAGGTGCAAAGGGGATTTGGCACACACTATCTTGATCAACTCGGTATCTTTCACCTACAACAATTTGTCCATCAGCAGGAAAGATTTTTGCTGCTTCTCTTAAATTCATCCATGAGGCATCTCCAAAAACACCCTTTTTTGCACGCTTGACTTTATTTTGAGGTGGAGAGGTTGTGCTGAATTGAATGATGGAAAAAAAACCACCAATGATGATGCCAAAGACAACCATGGGATCCATGAATTGAAGTGCGTAGCTCCACGTTATTCCTTGTTGTCCAACATAGGGTCTTAAACGCTTTATTTCACTCCAAGTATAGTAAAGAGCAATAGCTCCCAAAAAGACCAGGGAAACAAAAGCGATTGCTTTACGCAGGTGCAATTTTTGCGAGAGACTATACAACAATGAAACAGTTGCTGTTAGGGCTAAGACTAATAAAGGCTCTGAACGAAGAGTCCAATAAATTTGATCGTTCTTTAGTCCATTTGTTATCAGCAACAAAAAATGAGGGATAAGAAATATTGTTAAGGCACCTAACGCAATAGGAGTTAAAATAAGGACCATTTGTGTTTTGGTATATTTCATTGTATTTTACTCTCAATTTTTTCAGAATATGCTGCAAAATGCTCTTTTTTAAGGGGTGTAATATTCTCTTTTACAAAAGCGCAGATAATGTTCATCCGTTTTTGTTTATGCGCTCTTCTTATGAAAGAGGAAAGTTTTATCCATTCTTAGCTGGATATCGCGAGTACATTTGAACGGTCGACTGTGCGTGCGTAGGTTTTCTGGTGTACTTCTTTGGCTTGCTTAACCGTTTGTGTAATTTGCTTAGCTTTATTTTCTGATACACCAATGCTTTGAGCTAATGTATCATAATCATTATTTTTGACAGCTTTATGTTCATTTTCTGAGAGACGGCTATTGATGTTTTTGACAAAGCTGGTCAACTCTTTTTGAAGTCTAGGATTTTTTGCTAAAGCTTCTTGCTGTAATTCTTTTGGTAAGGCAAAAAGATCTTGCAAGCTTTGATTTGGCATTTCTACTATTTTTGCAAGGCGTTCTTGTTCTGTTGCATGTTCTTGAGTAATTTTCTTCTCCGCATGTTTTACAGCATGGGTGAAATTTACAACAGCACCACAGAGCATCTCAAGATGATTTTTAGCGTTTGCTCGTGCCTGATTTTGGAGTCCACATAAACTCGAACCTGCAAGATGAGCAACAGAGTTTGGGGCTTGTTCAATCTGATTAGCAAGCTGTTGGCCTAAGTTTGGATTTTTAATAATCGCGACCATCTGTTTGTCTAATTTTTTTGCGCTGCCATAAACAATTTTTGCTAATTGCTGGACTTGTTTTAGGCTTGCCTTAACACAAGCATCTTCTGCAATCATTTCAGCCTTTTCATTTTTTGTCAAAGGGGCTAATTTTTCTTCAGGAATGAGTATTTGTTCAAGCTCTTGGGTTTTGGGAGCTGTAAAGGTAATTTTATCACCGGGTTTTAATGTTTTGAGTTGTTCTGGCGTGAGATGTTCTTTATTTCCGATGATGTAAGCACCTTTTACATTGAAAGTAAAACTTACATGACCAGCACCTCTGTAGGAGCCTGTGTAAGTTTCACCTTCTTTTGCAAGCATAACAAGGCGATCATTAACCTTGCGTCCCAGATCCTTCATGTTGTCCATAAATTCCTGTAAAAGACATGTCTTTTCTGGATTGGAAATATCTTCAAAAAGATGTTGCATGGGTTCTAGATCGCCGTTTTCAGCTGCTGCAATACTGGCAAGCATTATGCGTTCTTTTGTGACAAGCGAAAATTCAAGTTGATGGCCTGCAGCTTGAGCAAGTTTTTCAAAAAAGAACCGTTGTGTGTGTCCATTACCATCTCTGAAAGGGTGGATATGGTTAAGAGTAGTAAACAATTCTACTACTTTAGAGTTAAATTCTTTGCGCGATAAACCTTGCAAATTATCTTTTTGGGCAAGCTTTTGATCTAATTGTTGTAAGCCTTCTTGGACCTCATCACCGATTGCAAAAAAAAACTCCGAATCTTTTTTTTGCATTCCTGGCATGACAGCAGTGGAGCCATCTTTAAATGTAAAGGGGAGATGGCGGAGATGCCCAGCCCATTCAAATGTGTTGCTAAACAATTGTTTGTGGATATGGCACAGATAGGCGGTATCGAACTTTTCTGGTAGGGGTTCTTCGCGCAGATTAATCATCGCTTTTTCTGTATCACGCCTAGATTTTTTAACGAAGGTTATAAAATCTGTTTCTCCATATTTATTTTTGAGCGTATTGGTACCAGAATAGACATAATGATGCGCTGAAGGAGAATCTATATGTTTTGTTTTTGCTTTTGCTTTGGGCATTGTTATCTCCTTATAATCTAGCTTTATCCATAAGAGTGTTAAATTCTTCGAGTGAAATATTACCCTTGGCGTATTCTTCTAAAATTTTGAGTGTTGTGGAATGAAGCGTTATTCCTTCTATCGCATGGGTGCTGATGGCGGCATCAACGGCTTGGCGGCGTTGTTTTAATTTTTCCGCTGGTATCGATAAAAGATTTGCTCTGTTTTCTGTTGTTTTGGTTTTCATACATTTTTCCTTTTATATGCAATTGTTTCTTTAAAAAAAACTTCAACCAATGTAATCTTGTTTTAGTCTCCTCCAAAGATGTTTCGTTGTTTGAAGGGATCATAATAAATTTCTGTGACCTTAAATTTTCCTTCAACCCGTTTGCATTGGATGATGATATCAATCATTGAAATTAACAGACCTCGAATATCATCACGCTCTAAATCACTCCCCCCGTCACTTTCTTTGACTAAAAGGGTCATTTGCTCAAAGGCAGCAAGAGCTGTTGAGGCATGAACTGTCGTAATGGATCCTGGATGACCGGAATTGACATTGCGGATATAATAAAAGGCTGTACCATCTCGAAGTTCTTGCAAAAGAATACGATCAGGACGCATCCGTAAAGATGATTCAAGCAACTCTTTAGGGCCAACAAAAGCTAAGCCTTGTCCATCTTTTGAATAGATCATCGAGACACGGTTAGGGTGCGGGATCACCAATTCTTGTGTGTCTTCAATGGTGATAATACGCTCGTTTTGAGGAATTTTGGCGATTAATGCTTTTGATAATGTTGTTTTTCCCGAACCGGTTTTTCCCGCAATCAAAATATTTTTCTGGCATTTTACAGCTTGGTTTAAAAAGGAAACAAAGTCCTTATTGCAGTAGGCATTGGCTAAGTTATGCTCGATGATTTTGAGTTCATTAAAACGCGTACGATAATCATTCAATGGTGTGAAAGAGACCTGCTCACACTGCGAAAAGAGACCTTTATGAGCGAGTTCTTCCAGAGAAAAACTCTGGGATGATGGTTTACGAATTGTCATACTAATCGTGTCTTTTTCAACAGCTGGAGGAATGACAATTTGAATGCGCTCATTGCCTGGCAGAGTCGCGGATAATATTGGATTTTTATCGGATATATTTTGCTTGGAATAGGACGCAACAACTTTTGCAATTCCCATAAGCTCATTAAAAGACAGAGCCGGTGCTTCTATTGTTTTCCATCCATCAATCCCTTCCGTCATCACTTGATAGGGACGATTGATAACAATTTCAAAAAGACTCTCGTCTTTCAAAAAAGCACTGATCGGTTCAAGTTTTGTCAGAACAATCGCGACGGTTTCGTCGCTCATGGTGTGTAAGGCTTGGTTCATTTTAAAGGTATCGCAGAATTTTTATAAAAGTTTTTTGAAACAGCTCGATTAATAATCTGTTTTTTGTTTTCGATGACTTTCAATTTATAAACGCCGGAAAAATCTAAATCGCGGGCAACAAAAACATTCACCATTTCCCCTTGGTTTTTGGATAAGGTTGGAGGAATATTGGCGTAATTTTCGATAAGAATATTTGCGATGTTTTGTCCTGAAGAGATTGTTTCAGTCTCTTCGTTGTCTTGTTTTTTTGATAAACGTTTATTGGCATAGCTTGTTGCATCTTTTATTAGGGATACAAGAAGTGCAGATCCAATCCTCTCTAACCAATGATTATCAATATCACCGTCAATACCAGAGCGTCCTAAGTTATCTGTTGCCGGTGAAGCTAAGGATATAATGATACCATTGGGGGTTTTTGCTCTATTCCATAATACAAAGAGACGTTTTTGGCCTTTTTTCAATCCAGCGCGATATTCACCAACAATTTGAGTGCCTTTATCAAGAAGAACAACACGACCATTGTCGGATAAAATATCTCTGGAGACAATACAACTGGCAAAACCTTGTTGATCACTGTTGATGGCTGTTTCTAAGATACAAGGGATAGAAGTTCCCATCGTGATGATATAATTTCGATTGCCAAGGGTTGATGCACGAATACCTTCGAGCACTGTGGGTTTGAGAAGATGATTAAATGTTTCATCAGGCTTGCTGTCTTGTTGGTGAGGCAAAGCGCCCTTATTGGTTTGTGAAGCTGTGTTACCGTATTGTGCATTCGCATAAGCTAATACAGGAGCACGTTGTGCGGCTTCCAACAGGGGATCATCAGAATTTAATTGATTGATGTTGGGTGTTGGTAGCTCAACTTTAGGTAACAGAGCGTTATTTTTGGGGGCCTGTTCCAGGGAGGGTGCTGTAGGCTTTGCAGGGCGAAAAAGTTCTGTTTGTTTGATAACTTTTGCTTCTTTTAAAGATTCAATCGGTTGTTTTTTCTCTGTCGGTTGTGTTTTGTCTGTGACAAGTGTTGAATAGGCTAAATAAAGACAGACACCGAAAAGAATAACAAGGCCGATTGCTTTGCCTACATTGTTCTGTTGACTTTTTCCTTGAGCATTTTTTATGGTATCGCGATCATTAATGTTTTTTTCATCCACGGCGTTATTCATGGCTGTTTCCTATGTTCACTTTACGTTGTACAGATGGTGATGTCGTCCCTGTTTCAGGGTTAATTCCTGCTGGGACAAACCTTTTATTAAAGATGCACAACACTTCATTTCCACGCCTTAGCGTGAATTGTGCCGCTGTCGCATGGACAATAACCTTATTGCCTTTAATTGATTTAGGGATAAGGGCTTCTTGCCCATCAGGCGTTACAAGGTAAATAGCAGGGATTTCAATATTGCCTAAAAAGGTAAAGGTGGTTGTTTTCCCATTATCATAGACAGAAGCAGGTTCAATAAGGGAAGAGCCTTGGGCTTCATAAGCCCAATTGCGTGGTCCAAAATCTTCATGGATATTTAAAATATCATTGACAAAGTTTTGTTCACGTTGTTCGGCTTTTGCAGCTTCGGCTAATTTCTTACGCAAGGCTTCATCTTCTGGGTAACGAAACTTTACCAAGAAATATGTCTCATTGCCGGCTGAAACATCGCCGTCACGGATTTTTAGCTCAAATTGATAAGAGCGTTGTAGCCCATCTTGGCGGCTTGTGACGATTTGTAAATTGGTCACAGGTTGGATTTCACGCGGTTTTAGAAAAACAAAGTGGCCAGCTGGCGCAACTTGCCAAGCAACGGAATTTCCAATCCCTACATAAGTTACTTCTTCATCATCGGCAAATTCCAGTTGAACTGAAGAGCGAATGGAACCAATGATTTGTACCACGTTGTAAGGGTCATAATTGACAAATCTAATGCGGTTATCTTTACGGGCACTGACAGGGGCTGTTTCCGCAAATGAGAAAACTGTATGAAAGCCTTGAGTGATCGTAAAAATTAAAAAGAGTGTTTGTAAAAGTCTGATCATTTTATCACCTCTGGATCAGATCTATATTCCGATACTTGAAAACCAAGTGGGTTGATGAGACGATCGGACGTTGAAATGTGTGCGTTTACGTAGGAAAAATTTAAAATTGAAACCCAATGGGAAATATTTTCTTTTTCATTAAAGTCTCTGACCGTTTTATAATAACGAACTTGGATAAGATCTTTGCTTATAAAAGAAATTGATTTGATTGTGACCGCTGCAATCATGTTATGATAAATATTTTGCGGACTTTCTGGATTATTGCCCGCGTACCATGTTGCGAAACGGTTTTGTTCTTTTGGAGAAGATAAAAGAGAGACTAAGCGAAAATTGTTTTCTGCTTCTGATGCTTGAAAACTTTCACGCGCACGAACATATTGGCTAGCAAAATAACGCGTTATCGCTTCATCGTAGTCGTTAGGGGACTCTTTTAGAGCGCTTACAGTATCGATGATGCCTGTTGAGTTATCAACGCGGATAACAAAAGGCTCTACCGTTTTTAATGGCGTTAAAGCTGCGACAGCCAAAGCCAGCGCAATCGTCATCAACCCAAAAAGCACTGTTAAAGCCATGGAAATTTTCATCCGCACGCGCATGCCATGCATGCGATCAATGTCAAATGAGCGGGCTTCTTTTATATATTCTTCAAGGGCATCACTTTTCATGCGGAACCTCCACAGTTTTATCAGATCGTGCTTCATGAATAGCAGGCTTTAATAAAGCTGGATAAATTGCTAAGTTGCCTGTTGCTTTTTCACTTTCCAAAGTATTGAGAATGATGGGAGTGGTCACAGGCTTTACGGCCTTTTCTAGGAGGGCAACGTTTTTATTTTCCCAATTCCACTTATCTTTATTTAAAGCACGTGTATGTTTGCCGTTACAACGTGGTGGTTTTTTGGGGCCACTCAAAGAGGCACAGCCGGAAAGCGCGATTGTTAGGATCATAACAAAAGTTATTTTTTGTTTCATTTTTTGAACTCACAGATATCTTGGAATACAATGCATGAGAGCCTTTTATTCTGAACACTTTTACAAGTTTATGGGATGCAAGATTGTGATTGGTTTTGTTATAAGGCCCAAGATGTTAAGTCTTTCATGGAAGAAGATCATGGCGCGTGCGCCAAAGGGCGCACGCAAAGAAAAAACAAAAATGCCTCTTCTTTTAAAGAGGTGATTTATCTTAAAATCGACCACGACCGCCTCCAAATCTCCCTGCTTTTGCCAGCGCACCTGCTGCACTTTTAGCTGCGTTGCTGGCCGCCCCTGAGGCTCGTAAAGCTGCACTTTTTACCGCATTACCACTTGATCTTGCACCATTGGAAAGCATTGAGAAAACCTGTCCGCCTGAAGAGACACCAGCGTTAAAATATGGGCCACCAGAGGACAGCGCTGTGGCAATACCAGGAAGCGCACGGAAGATAACAACCCCTATGATAGAAATGACGATGACAGGGGGGAAAAGAATATAGATTGATTCATATGAAACGTTGAGAACCTGTAGAATAACTTGACATATAATGGTTCCAAGCATGATTACGAGAACTTGTAAAATGGTAAAATTGACTAGAGTTGTAATCCATGCATCGCTGTATTTTCGCGTTGCATTGAACAAATATAAACTGATGAATAGAGGCCCAAGACCTATAATCATCACTAGCGCAACTTGTGCAAACATTTGCACAATAAAACCACCTATACAAAAGAGAATCACGGCGAGAAGCATGATAGAACCAAGAAGCCCCACAACGATCTTTTCAAAAAACCAAGCGTTGTATAAAACTTCTTGATAGCGGTCACTTGCCTTTAACAAAATATAATCAAAAACATTGGAGTTTGCAGGATTGCTGTTCAACACATTTCCAATAGCGTTGGACAAATCATTAAAGAAAATATCTTTAACATACGTATTAAACGTCTCTGCATTCGTTGCCATCGTTGTCACAACAACAATTTTAACAACATTATTGAGAAGACTCTGCATTGAAAGTGCAACGCGACCTGTCATAACATTATAGCCATAAAGAAAAATAAAAATGATTGCTGCAAGATTTAAGGGCGCTGAAATAGCAGAAGATAAACTACTCACCGTTGTGTCCATTACATTGTCGAGGGGCTTTAAAATATACCCAGAAATACTTGCAAATGGAGAAAACTTGTCAAATGTAGGGAAGTTATAGTTCGACATTTGTACCAGTACTCACAAGTTTTTCTTTTAGTTTTTCTTCTTTTTCTTTTAATTGTGATTGAAGTATTTTACGTTTTTCTTGCTCTTTTTCTTCACGTATTTCCTCTTTTGTTTTTGTATCTCTGGCTTGAATCATATTAAGAGACTGAAGCTTTAAAGAATTTGCTTGAAGATCGGCTTGAAGAAGAGAAACTTCTATTTGAAGGCCTTGTCGAGTGGCTTGAAGTTTCTGTAATTCTTCGGATTTATTTTTTTCTTTAGTGTCTGTTGTGACTGTATTTATTTGTGATTTAACTTGTTCAAGTTGACTGCTTATATCTTTGATTTTTTTTACAGATTCAGTTGCAGTCTTATAAATGGTTTCAGCTGTTTCTGATTTTGCAGTATCTAATTTTTGGGTGCTCTCGAGTGCTTGTTTATAATATTCATCGGCATCAGGAGAGGTCTGCGATACAGCATGAGAAATAAAAGAAAAAGATAACAGTGTTACTAAGGCATATTTTTTCATTGTTTTTTTCTCCTTTGATAAAATATGGGCAGCCATTTTTCAGGGTCTGCGCCATGTTCGTTGATAATTTCATTCATAAGTTCAATATTTTTGGTTGTGCCGCTTAAAACGGCGATCTCATCGTTCATTCCACGTAAGTTCAGTTCTGCAACGACGGAACTTTGTCCTTGTTTGACGAGAAAACGACGGGATTCTCTGCTTAATTCTGACTGTATCAGCTCAAATTCACGCTCAGTGAGTTTGAAAGCTTCAACATAATCATTGTAATTTGCTTTTTGATTGGGAAAAAATATTTGGGTGGGGCATTGCTCAATAATTGTATGTGCGATTGTGGAGTTCAAAGCGTCTTTAGGACTTTGTGTGGCAAAGAGCATCATGCCATTTTGTTTACGGATTGTTTTGAGCCGATCTTGCGCAAAAGCTTTGAAGGAATCATCTTCTAAAGCTTTCCAAAATTCATCAATAACAATAATAATGCGCCGTCCATCAATCAGATCAAGAATGCGGTGAAAGAGGTACATCATCAAAGGGCGCCGAATTTCTTCGTTGTCTAAGAAATCGGTCATGTCATAGCCAATAAATTGTGCATTTAAATTGAGATCATCTTGATCATTATCAAAAACCCATCCTAAGTCATTGCCTCTAATCCAGCGTTGTAGCCTTATGGCAATCCCTTCTTTGGATGTGTTGTCAAAAAACAGTTGGAGAGCACCAAGAGAGCGTTGTGTTGGGGGTAAATTTTCCAAGGAATCGATGGCTTTGGCGATATCTTGTCGCTCTTCTTCGGTCACGATTTGTCCTTCACTGGTCACCAGCTTTAAGATCCAATTACGAAGAAAGATTTTATTTTTTTCGTTGTATTCCATGCCTTTTAAGGGGGCAATACCGGTGGGCTGTCCATTTTTTAAAGGCTTATATTTTCCACCTCCAGCGCGTACAAAAATCTCCGCTCCTTGATCTTTGTCAAAAAAAACCATGGTCGGATTGTGTTTTTGTAATTGTGCAAGAAGAAAATTAACAATCACTGTTTTACCAGCCCCCGATGGACCACAAACAAACGTGTTACCAAGATCAGCATAATGAAAGTTAAAATAGTAAGGTGAACCAGCTTGTGTTTTTAGCAATGCGACAGCAGCCCCCCAAACATTATCGTTCAATTTTCCAACAGGAAAAGAATGAAAGGGCGATAGAGCGGCAAAATTTCGGCTGGTAATGGCACCTGAACGCGCACGATAGCTAAAGTTTCCGGGCAATTGCGCCCACCATGCGGCTTCTAACCCTAAATCTTCTCTGGCAATTACGGCTCCCCCATTCGTTAAATGGGAACGTGCTTTTGAAAGGTTTTCAGTCAATATTTTCGGATTATCCGCAAAAACGGCTAAAGAAATATGATGTTCACCCAAAACAAAACGATTTGACTCTAAATCATCCAAAGCTTCATCTAGTGCATCAATTTGTGAGCTCGCACGGTCGGTTGCATTAATCATTTGATTTTGCTTGCGGCCCATAATTGCACTGGCAGCCGCTTTACTTTTAAAAACAAAGGACTGTGTTAAGATGAATTCAAAAGGGACCGTCAACAAACCATCGGTCATTCCTGGGCGTGTTTTAGAAGGATATTCTTTCCAGCCAAACATGCCGACAAAGCGTTCATTGCTTTCATGGCGAATTTCGATAATTTCTTTTCCAAAAATAACACGATCTGAGTAAATCGTTGAGGCAATGGTGCCAAATGTAAGAGGAATACGTTCACGTCTTCCTCCCACCAATTGATGAAGAAATTCACTTTGTTCGGAAAATAAAAGTCCTTCATGTTCATAGATTGATAGGAGGCGGACTTCATATTCTTCCAAACCTTGCATGAGATCTTGGCTTAATTCTTCGAGTTTACGAATAGCTTCTGCGTCAGGTTCAGTTTGTGTTTTTTTTGCTTTGCTTAAGCGTTGAAAAAACGAAGCTAGTTGCTGTGTTTTGTCCGCTGCGGGATTCCAAAGCAGTGAAATAAACAGATCATTTCGATACAGCTCTTGCGAAACCATTTTCTTTTTGTATTTTTCATCTAATGTTGTTGCAAAAGATGAAAGAAAATGGCCTTCTGGATAAATCGTTTCACGACGACGGATGATGTGAGAATATAAGGCAACCCGTTCATCGGCGATATTTTTCAAAAGGGTGTTTAATTGGTTGTGTAAAGAATTGAGTTGATCAATATCTGCCGTGTCAAAATTTACACCTTCAACAGCCATCACAACCATTAAACAGCGTGAATTTAAAGCAGT
Organism: Bartonella gabonensis; assembly: GCF_903679515.1. GTDB lineage: Bacteria > Pseudomonadota > Alphaproteobacteria > Rhizobiales > Rhizobiaceae > Bartonella > Bartonella gabonensis. Next base: position 27,717 of record NZ_CAHOYM010000013.1, on the reverse strand, counting down.
GACATGCTGGTTGATATAGCGTACATAGGGAATATATTCTTCAGGCAAAGTTTCCCGTTTCATCATTGACATCTGTTTCACCGGCTTTATTCCTTTAGCTTAGTTCCTTATAAGTGCGGACAAGGCGTAAGGGGGAGGTAGAACCGCCTCCCCATCGGCTAAGATTTTTTTGTTTTCCTCTTGTATTGAGCCACGCAAATAACACGCGAAATTGGTTGTGATCATATTTTGTCACTTCGCGCAAAATAAAGTGCATCCCAATTCCAAGACCCATCATGGTAAAATCACTGGTCAAAATAAAGAGAATGGTTGTCGCCATGACATTGAGCGCCATTGCTTCTATTGTTACACCAGCAAACATGGCTGGACGTGTACAGGCAAGGAAAAGGGTATCTTCGTTCATTTTATGTTGTGCCTGCTAGCTTTGTGACGAGAGTAGGCGCCCCAAAAACAATGCCAATACCAATAATACAGTAAGCTGCTTTGCGTAAATCAATAAAGCCGTACATCCAGCCAATACCCACCGCAGCAACACATATAATGGCAATGAGCCTTGCTGTTGAACCCGTCATCATTGTGACAATGTTACCTAAAACACCATCAAGATTCCCAAAACCACTTCCTCCAGTAGACGTAGCAGCATAAGAAAGATCGGATACAAACACTGCTGTAAAAAACAGCATCGTTATGATAAAAATGATGTTCTGAAATCTATAATCTGTCATTTTACCTCTCTTTAACAAACTATATTTGTTCCTCTGTCGACATTCCATTGTCTCTAACAACGGGAGAATTCTGTTATTGTCTGACAGTCTAAACTCTCGTTTTTTTGTTTTTAAAGTTTTGATCGTGGATCTTTTCACTCTCAAACGCTTCTTTTTAAAGAGACAAAAGTCTTTTCAAATTGAGATTGTGTTATATGAAAATGGCAATTTTAAGTTGTGCTTCTGATCAGGCGGGAAAGAATATTATTCTTTACAAAATGTAGTTAATATGCAACACAGATATTTTGATTTTTTTCTTTAAAAACAAGGAGATTACTGATAAATAATGTGAAAGGATAGAAAGACAATGAATTTTTTGAGTGAGTGTGTTAAGAGATGCTATTTAAATTGATTGTTATTATTTACATTATGGGTTCCGTAGTGTGGGGATTAAGCCAATATAAAGATAAAATAGATTTCAGCATTCTTCAAACATTAAAAACGCAAGATATCCAAGATATTATTGATCTCTACAAGCAAGAAAAAAAATTGAGTCAATTGAACACCGAACAGTCCTTAGAAAAAAATGAATCAACGGTCGAAAAAAATAAACCAGCGCTTGAGCGGCAGAAGAGTGTTGCATCAAACGATGTTGCACCTAATACTGTTGTTTTTCATGGTAGGGCATCGGTTACCAGTGGGGTTACATTTAAATTATTAACGCCTTCTGCACAATCTTGGCGATCCCATCTTACCCGTGATATTCATCTTTATGGTGTGGACACATGCGCACCACGCCAAAAAGCAAAATTAAAGGATCAAGAATGGCCCTGTGGTGCGGTTACAATGGCTTGGCTTGTTACCAAAACACTGGGGCAGGATTTATCCTGTAAGCGTGCTTTTATGCACAATGGTGTTTATTATGCGCAATGTTTTGTTCAGGGGGGTGATTTAGCCGAGGCAGGCCTTACAGAAGGGATGTTGATTCTCTCAAAAGAGGGTAAAAATCCCATTCCAGCACAGTACCATCATGCAGAAGAAAAAGCACGTGATAACAAGATTGGTCTTTGGTCAAGCGATTTTACTGAACCTTTAAAATGGCGGCGAGATAATGGGGCTTATAATCCGTTTGCAAACCCATGATGGGTTTTATGGATTTCTCTTAGATGTTTTATTGTAAAAGTGTATGAAATCAGGACAAACTTTATAATTTCATGAAATATTGTTCTTTGAGATTGGTGATATAAAATAAACCAAGTTGATGTGCTCACTTAAAAAGCCGAAGTGTTGCATTATTTACAGACTGGACTGGATTTAAGCATTTTTGTGCTTAAAAGTGCGCAGGAAGTACTTTTTAGGACGTTTTTGCTCGCAGATCCTCATAGAACACTGTCCTTTGAGGTATGGAAATGTGAGACCAAGTAGAACTGTTAGACAAGACACTAGATTGTAAGCTGGTGCTTTTAAACATGAAAAGAGGTGGAGAGGACAGAACCTCTCTAAAATTTGGAACAGTCAAAAGAAGTGTCACTCAATATTTAAGGTTTGTATCGTGAATTGTTTTCATGATGGCTTAATGAGAGTTCTCTTGCCATGATGCATTGTTGAGATATTTTCAGAGGAATGTTTATGAAGCGACATGAATGCCTATTAAAGAACAAGTATCGTGGCTTCCTATCCAATAAAGTAAACCAAGGAGAACCTGTAAAAAACGCTTTATTTTATAAGTTGTAGTACTTTGTTTTTAGAATAGAAAGCAGATTAAAGGATAGAAATCATTTAACACATTTTAATTCTGATCAGAAATTAATTTTAAAATGGCTTTCTGTTTGACCGACGAAAGAATTCTAAAATTTTTTAAAAGCAAAAATTCCTCTTTACTTGATGCGATTTCTTCATGATGGTACGGGGCATTTTCTTTTGTGATCATATCCGTGTAAAAAAAGGAAACCGGAACATTCAAAATATCGGAAATTTCCTTTAACTGCCCTGCGCTCACAAGGGTTTAAGCCTTTTTCATACTTTTGAATTTGTTGGAAACTTACCCCTAAAGCATCTCCTAATGTTTTTGAGACATTCCCAACATTTTTTGCTTCAAGCGAATTTTTTTGCCGACAAAAAGATCAATATTAAGGTTCTGGGTTTGCATTTGCCCCCCCCCCCACCTAGTGCGAGCGCCCTCGCATTAGTATTCTGGGAGCTTGAAAATACTGAGCTCTAGTCAGTTTTTTTGCTTTTAGTGCTGGGAAGCACCTGGACAGTGCAAAGATTCCCGGAATCCCGGGATACCCACAGAGTGGGTTCATTTTCACGCTAGAGCTTAGGGGGTTCAAGACCAACTTGGCCGCCACGTATACGACCAAAACATCTTTTGATTCATAAAGTAATTTTAGGATCTTTACAATAAAAATCGTTTTTCTTGAAATGGATAGATTTCTTGAATTAAGAGACTGTTTGTCTTTCAAATTTTTAAGACGCGCTTATCAAAATTATGTCATCAGCCCTGCATTTGATGAAGGGAGAAACAAACCCCGTGGGTTTTAAGATTAAGTTCTCCTAAGGGCGCCTAAAGAGGTCTTTGATCAATAACCAAAATGATTTTGCTTATGTGGTTAAGATATCATGATGAGAGGGAAAAATCTTCATGAGTGAACAGCCCTCATGTAAAACACAATCAAAACGAAATGGATTTGGTTGTTGTCACTTCACATGCTTGTTTTCAACAGATCTTTCTCAATACTTGAGCCCATTTTACAACGGTATTTCGTGAAGTGATAACGGTAAAGATTCCATAAATGGTATGAAAGCTATATTTCTATCTTTACTGAAAAAAGATGTACGACGGCACTTATTTCTTTATTCGTTCAAAATGTTACGATAGTTTTTGCATTGGAGGGGAAGAGAGATTTTATTCTTTATCTTTAAGTATTTTTGTTGCTCATTCTAATTATTTAATGTGCAAGCAAAGCGTTTTGATTATTTTAATATAAAAAAATTTGAAATAAAAAAAGCTATTTTGGCTTTGCATCAGGTATGAATAATAAAAGATGATTATAAATCAATTATTTTATCGTTATGGAAGTAATTTTTAGGCGTTTTTTTATCTGTTTATTTTCCAAATTAAGAACTTGAGTGTTTTCGTTAAAAAACTGTATTAATGCAGTTATTGTGAGAATTGAAGTTTTTATGCAAAAAATGAGCATTGTGGAATAATAAGCTTTTGCTATAAAGCGTTTTAGAATTTTGTACGACTTAACGATACCTTATTTATTTTATCATTTCTTATGATCTTTAAATAAGCATTGCAAAGTTGGGATATGGTTTGAGAAAGCAGATGACTGAAATATTATCTTTCGGTAAGTAGTTTTGAAGTAAAAGACAGCTTGATCAATGACAAAGAGAGATAGGTGCACTATGAATGAACTTACCCATATTCAGACTGTTATGGAACGTTATGATGCTGTTTTTTGTGATGTGTGGGGTGTTGTGCATAACGGTGTACAGGCATTTGAACCAGCATTGAAAGCGTTGTATAAAATGCGGCAAATGGGAAAAACTGTCATTTTATTAACCAATTCTCCTCGACTACGGGAAGATGTTGCGGTTCAATTACAAAGCATGAATATTCATCGTGACTATTATGATGCTATTATTACGTCAGGGGATGTCACGCGGGATCTTATTTGCGCTGCACCGCGTAAAGTTTTTTTCATTGGTCCACACCGTGATTTGGTGTTGTTTGAAGGGTTGACGTGTGAATTTGTTGAAGAATGGGAGGCTTCTGTTGTTGTTTGTAGCGGTTTTCTTGAAGATTTTGATGAAGAACCCTCTGCTTATGAAGAGATGTTTCGTCGCATAAGAGCGCGGAATTTACCTTTTATTTGTGCTAATCCTGATGTGATTGTCCATTATGGAAATAAGGAATTTTGGTGCGCTGGTGCTTTGGCGCGTCTTTATCAACAATTAGGGGGGGAAGTCCGCATTGCTGGAAAACCTCATGCACCTATTTATGAATGTGCCTTTGAAAAACTTCAAAAAATACGTGGGAAAGTAGAAAAAAGTCAAGTTTTAGCTATTGGTGATGGTCTTTTGACGGACATTAAAGGGGCGACGCAATTTGGTCTTGATGCTCTTTATATTATGGGGGGGATTCATCGTTATGATTATATGCAAAATGGTGTGGTGGATAAGCAAGCTTTGCATTCTTTTCTAGAACGTCATGGTTATTGGCCACAAGCAATCATGTGGGCGCTTCAGTAATGGCTAATTTTTTACATCTTCAGGGAGTCCATATGTTCCCCTCAGCTTGGCAGGGAGCCGTGTTGGCACTGGGAAATTTTGATGGTGTTCATTGTGGGCATCAGGGGGTGTTGCAAAAAGCGCTTGATTTTGCGCGGATAAAAAAGAAACCCGCTGTTGTGTTAACCTTTGAACCGCATCCAAGAAGTTTTTTTCAACGTTCAGCGCCTGTCTATCGTTTGACAGAGGCGGCTGAAAAAGCTGAAATTTTTAAAATTCTTGGCTTTGATGGCGTGATTGAACAGCCGTTTGATGCTCAGTTTGCCGCTCTTTCAGCCGATGAATTTATCAAGTCGATTTTAAAGGAGGCTTTTGATGTTTCCGTTGTGGTAACAGGCGAAAATTTTCAGTTTGGTCATCAGAAAAGTGGAAACGTCCATCTTCTTTGCCAAAGAGGGAAAGAAGAGGGATTTCAGGTCGTGCAAGTTCCTTGCGTTTCTCATACATGCGTTGTTCTTTCTCAAGGTTTACAACCGTTGATCATTTCCTCTAGTTTTATTCGGCAACTTCTTTCACAAGGGGAAGTAGACAAAGCAGCCGATTTATTAGGGTATCACTATCGGGTATGCTCCAATATTATTCAAGGCGACAAACTTGGACGTCTTTTGGGATTTCCTACAGCTAATCAGATGTTACCTCCTCAGGTTCGTTTGGCTCATGGTGTTTATGCGGTACGTTTGCGTCGTGCCAATGGTGTTTTGTATGATGGGGTTGCAAGCTTTGGCTGTCGTCCAACGGTTGTTAAAGATGGAGTGCCACTTTTGGAAACCTATTTGTTTGACTTTAACGACGACCTTTATGGGGAAAGCTGTACCGTTTCTTTTTTCCAGTTTTTGCGCGGACAAGAAAAATTTGATGGGCTTGGACCTTTGATTGCACAAATGCACCGCGATGAAAAAAAAGCAAAAGAAATTCTAAAGACTGTTCAACCCCTCTCAAAGTTGGATCGGCTGCTTACTTTTAAAAATAAGCTCTAAGTGTATCTGAAAAAGAGAGAAGACTGGCAAAAATAGCACTTAAAGTGATGAGCATCACAACGATATATTGCAAAATATCATGGAAGATATGTTTTTTTCGTTGTTGAGAGGGAGAATCGAATAGCTGAAGATCTGATTTAGGCATTGTCTTTTTAAAAGTGAACTTTAAGGTTTTTGTTATCACTTAAAAGTTTACTGCTTATTTCTTTCTGATCCGTTAAAACCCATGATGAATCGTGAATGAATAAGCACACAGCATCTTTGGCAAAAGTAGATGAGAAGAAGAAGGAATGCTGTCTTTTAAAATTTCTTGTACTTTTAACCTTAGAATTTTACAAAATTTAACAGCGATGACTTTTTTAAAGTTTATCGTTTCATCAATTTGCATATATTTTCATGGCTTTGCTTTGGGGGAAGCATGCTTGTTGTCTATTTAAGAGCAAAATTTGCTTATCGAGTCCTATGAAGTAGTTCCTTTAAAGGGGGAAGCCCAAGTGGAAGCTGTAAGACAAATATTCTTGACAGATAATTTTTTTAAAGATCAGTGCGAATTTAAGAATCTTTGTCCTTTAGAGTGTATGGAAAACCCATAAAATCTACGATTAAAGACGTGCTAAACGATAAAGATGCAGCGAACGCGTTCCATGATGGCAATAGGCGAGAAGAGGCAGAGACGCAGTTTTTAAAATTTTTTGCATAGTTTCAATATCTGATTTTGCTATGGTCGGAGGGGAAATGGGAATATAATAGGCTTTTATACCATAGTCATGTGCGACCGTTTTAATGCTCAAAAAATCAGGTTGATGAGGTTCTTCGTAATCGGGACGGTTACAGATAATCGTTTTAAAACCAGCTTCTGCCAATGTTTTGATATTTTCTATGCTCACTTGGGCGCCGATAAAAATATCAGGGGCAATTTGCTGTAAATTCATTTTCGTTTATTCCCAATTGCACGATTTTTACGATACTCTCAGGTCTATCAAAGGACATAAAAGAAGGTAAAATTTTTCAAAGGCATTTTAACAAAAATATTCTTTTTGTCGAGAAGTCTTGCTTGGAAAAATGCGGTGTAAGGTGCAACAGAGCCGATTGCACAATATGTTTGTTAGTAGATCTTTGACAATACATTGACTTATAATGATAATCTAGCGTTGTTTAATTTGAATTAGAACTCTGAAGATCGTAAGATTCTCTTGTTTCAAGTCAGTTTCATGTCGCATTAGTCACGATCTCTTGCTTGCCGTTATAAACGAAAGCCTCATGGGGAGTGAAACGATACAGGAAAAGACGAAAAACGCCTTTTCATGAACCGTTTCAAGAGCCAAGATTGTGTCCCCCTCACGAGTTGGCAAAATTGTGTGAAGGGAGCGGTTTGTTCCTTTTCAAGCGTAAAGAGGGGGCTCAATGGATTGAGCATTATGAAAGATAACACTCTTTATGGATTACTCATTGTGCTTGCGAAGCATAGAATCCCGATTGTGTTGCTTGTTTTCCCTTATTTTCTCAAGCTCATTTCACTCTGTCGTGTGGAAAGGTATCCATTTAAAGAGTATAACATTCATTGTATATACCCCTCTTTAGTTCAAGAAAAGGAGAAAGCCGGCATGATCATACACGAGTCAGTGATGGGGACAATAGTTCTTGACATTTAAGACACTTTATAAGACGTATTTTGGTTCCTTTTTTCAGTGTTTGTTCTCTTATGTCCGCTCTGTTGATGATCGCAGATAAGTGATTTTGATTGATTGAAGATAAGAGAGGGAAAATGAGCGCATTTTATAGATTTCGGTTTTCTTATTCAATATGTAAAATTCTAAATTCTTTTTGATAATTTGTTGTCTGTTCAGGACAGAGGTTTTTTTGTCGAGACGTAGGACCCCATAAAGGGCAAAATCCAAAGGAGATTATGGTAAGAGCATTATTGATCGATTGGTGTGGATTTAAAAAATTTTCATTTTAAGGTTGTGGAAGAAGAGCCTATCGCTTGTTTAAATTTATCTTTTTATCCTTAAAAATACCAGCGTCATAATATTTTAGGCGCATGCTAAAGGAATATTATAAAGCTAAAATTGGGGGCTGTCGTTTTTCTCGTAAAAATTAACAGAAGTGGTTGTTTTACAGGTGTTGGATGCTTGCTTCTTTTATTGTTTTCTGTATAATCGCAAAAACGATAATACTGAAAGATGTAACGAATGATCATTGGACTTTTGAATCAAAAAGGGGGTGTCGGAAAAACCACGTTGAGCGTGAATCTTGCCGCCAGTTTTGCGCGTACCGGTGCACGCGTATTGCTTATTGATGTTGACCCACAGGGGAGTGCATTGGATTGGGCTGCTGCGCGTGAAGAGGCTCCTTTGTTTTCAGTTATTGGTTTACCGCGTGCAACGGTTCACAAAGAGATTACGCAGATTGGTCATAGTTATGATCATATTATTATTGATGGCCCTCCGCGTGTGACTGATCTTGCGCGGAGTGCTCTTATGGCTTCGGATTTTGTGCTGATCCCTGTTTTGCCTAGTCCTTATGATATTTGGGCTGCTGATGGAATTGTAAAGCTGATTGATGAGGCACGCGTTTATAAAGAAAATCTCAAATCTGCTTTTGTTATTAATCGTAAAATAGTCAATACAGCGATAGGGCGTGATGTAAACGAAGCTCTTGGTGTGTATCCCGTGCATGTTCTTTCTTCTAGCGTTGCACAGCGTGTGATTTTTGCAGAATCTGCTGCACAGGGCAAGGCTGTTTACGAAGTTGATCAGCAAGGACCAGCAGCCACAGAGATTGAAGCTGTTGCAGCGGAAATCAAGGAGTTAGCGTGATGAATAAAAAAATTAAAATTGGTACGAAACCAACCAATAAATCCATTCCTTTAACGGCTGATGCATGGGTAGGAAGCCACAAAGAAAACACGAATGGAGGGATGAAGCGCCTCACGATCGATATACCAGAAACGTTGCATCGGTTAATGAAGGTAAGTTGTGCAAGTCGTGGAACTAAAATGGCCGATGAGGTGCGCGAATTGCTTTCAAAAAAATACGGAAAATGAAAGATGATATACAATATAGATATACGATAATAACTGTGTGTTGGTTTGAGTGTTTTTAAAAAGATGATATCGCTCGGCTTTACAGGAAGTTAATCGTGAGAAAAGCGTCTATCTTTTTTACGCGGGTTGTTTCATTTAAGTTGTTTTTCATAAGATTTATCCCATGAAAGCGTTATGAGTTTGTGAAAAAATCTCGTTTCAACTTTTCTCCGAGGGATGTGATCCTCTTCCCCTTTTATCATTTGTATCATCGCTGGATAGGGAAGTTTATTCTTCCATAAAAATTGTTTTGATCATGATTTTAAATGTGAAGTTATTTTTTATTTATTTTACTAAAATACATGGGTAAATCATGTAAATTAACAGTAGCGTTGATTATTTTTTTCTGTTACGTAAACCTTTTCTTAACATTATATTCATGTTTATAAGGGGGGAAAATCAATAAAATTGACTGATATGGCTGTGCTATAAGCTTTCCTCATCACCAAAAGAAATCATTGAGCATGATGTGAAAATTATTTCTTTCATTTCTATGATTTTATAGACTGAGTATTGAATGTCACTTGATGGTAGGCGAGGAGTCATCTTTTTTCTGCTATCATGAATATATAAGATCGCTTTTTTAGAATTTCTATTGGCATTTAAAAATGTAGGGGGGGGAGTTTAAATTTTTTCTTTCTCGGTGGATTAAGAAATAAGTAAGGGCGCAATCAAATCATTAAAAGATATGTTGTTTTGTGTGCAGAAAATTTGCTCTGGATCTTGGCGTGATGAATTTTTGATAAAATATTGATGCTGCTTCTCATAATGAAGTGGTTCTTGAAGAAAAATTCTTGAAAGAAAAGAAGTGATTAAAAAGCTTTTTGAAAATGTCAAGATATCAAAATTGCTGCTGAAGTCTAAACAGTTCAAATATAAAGAGCCGCTGTGTCGATAGCGTTACAAATGCAAGTTTGATTAATAACGTAGCTCTCACCATTCAATATATTGGATATTGGCATTGAAAGTGTTCGTATTTGTCAAAGGAACGTTATACGCAAGAGCACGCTGTAGGGATTTTGTAAAGCCAATGATGTCGTTATTAGACTATAAAATAAAGAGAGGGTTAAAATCATGAACAAGATCAATCTAACAGCACTGTTGTTTTGCACAGAGCTTATCGCTGTTGGTTGTGAAAAGAGTTACAGTGTAGAAGATTTTAAAAAAGATGAAAAATTACGCAAAGAGTGGAAAGAGAAATGCAATAAGATAGAGCTATCTTCTATTACGAAGTCCCCAAATTCCATAAATCTTGTACAAGCCAATGCGGACCTTGTTCAAGAGAATTCTGAAAAGACTTTAAAGAATTTCTCGGAAATAACAAAAAGATGAATAAAACGAGAAAATAGTAAGACAACAATTAAATCATAAGAAATATTGAGAGTTGTATTTTTCTTTGTATGCGATTTATCGTCACAGGTTGCGAAAAATTACCTGCAGAGGTGGATTTTAAGATTTTTGAAAATGCACAATGAACTGAATGTGCAATTTTAAGGGATGCTCATAGGTGTCCAAATTTTGTTAGTCTCAAAGAAGGGGAATTAAATCATGAATAAAGTTGTTATCACAGCATTGCTGCTTTGTACTGGACTTGCTGTTGCTGGTTGTGAAAAAACTTATAGTGTAAAAGAATTTAAAACAAATGAAAAATTATACGAGGAATGGGCAAAGAAATGTGAGAAGGACGATTCATCGTTCAAATCTTCTCAAAATTGTAAAAATCTTCGACAAGCATATGTAGAACTTTTTTTGAGGCCCTAAATTTATCCGTTTAAAAGAAGGGGAATTTATTGATGAACAAGATCATTATAACAGTACTGTTTCTTTGTATTGGACTTGTTGTTGCTGGTTGCGAAAAGACTTATAGCGTAGAAGATTTTAAGAAAGATGAAAAATTGATGCAAGAATGGGGAATGAAATGTGAAAAGATGGAGGAATCTTCTAGAGACAAATCTAAAAATTGTCGACACGTTAAACAAGCGTATATGGAATTTATTTTTGGCTTTCATTAAAAAATAAAATTCCGCAAGTTATTATTTCAATGAGGGATGAGACCGTTATTGATACTATTACGTTTCTGGGATTTTTTTCCCTAACTTTTAGGGCACTTTTGATTTCAAGAGCTAATCTTTTACGGTTTATACTCTTTGTGGAACAGAGGACATACTGTCATCTGTTCAGCTAAAAAGTGTTTTTAATTGTGGTAATGTTGCACCGGAATGAGCAGATGCTTTCTTGCTGCTCATTTTGTCACACGTGCGCACTGATTTTTTAATCTTTTGCTTACATACATAATAAAATATGGGATTAATCTATTTGGGGGCGTTTTTTTCGCGTTTAATACAAATAGGCTTTATCATAAGAAGAACAGCTTTAAGCCTTACGGTTAGTTCTGGCAAAATTGGGAAGTTGGAATTTACTTTTCTCTGTTTTTAAGAGAGGAAAAAATCATTCTGAATGGGCTTATTATTGTTTATACTCAAATGTTTTTCTCAAACTATTTTTACAAAATTGCTTTTTATTTGAGGCTATTATAGCCTCAGTGAGGAGGTGAGCCAGTTATACTGAGATGGTTTTTCTGGATCTGTGGGGCGTTGGCCGTTTTGTACGCCTTTTCATCTTTTCTCTTCTGAGTTTCTATGCCTTTTTGTGGTATTTTTTATCGTAATTGTGCCGTATTATTATCGTTTCGAGCGGTGGTGGAGCCCATGTAAAATTTACGCATGAGGTTTTTTTTGTTCTCGGGTGTGTGGTGAATATTTTTCAAACAATACTTTAATTTATAAAGAATGTTCACTGTTTTTCATATTGAATGAGAGGTTTAACACGCGTAAAATTTTTTTCATTTCAAATCTGTCCTAAGTTGAGCGACTCAAATTCATGTCTTTTGCACGCATCAAAAATGGAGAAGCTCTCTGGTGAATAAAAAACGATTTAGAAGGAAAACAAATGCTCCTTATAAACTTGGCTCTTAAGCTAAGGACTGTTTCATTATGAGGAGGGGGCTTGAGTGTAGGATGGTGCAGATTGCTCTTTTATGAATCGTAAAGATGGGGGTTTAATGGATTTTATTCATTACATCGGGGATTTATTATTATACCATTCATAGGGGCGATGCAAAATAGGGTTGTGCGAAATGGGTTTAGGCGCCCTTAGGAGATTGTTTTTTTTCAAACAAGCGTTTGAGTATGTGATTGAGGGCATATCAAACGGATGAGTGAAGAAATGCTTGAAAAAGTTCAAAAAATCTTATATAGTTGCTCGTTGCAAAGAAAAGCGAAATGATAATTGAAAAAGGGAGATAGATGGCTATTTAGCTATTTTAAGATATCTTTTTTAATAGTGCTATATGGCTGATCTGTTCATAAAGAGCGTTCTTTTTGTGTTTTGTGCAAAATACTGCATGTATACGGAAAGAGCACAGTGTGAGAGTTTGCCTTTTTGAATGGATGCGAACTAATCTTGTAGGGTGCTATCTTATGGCGCCAAAGAGTGTGCAGGTTTAGGCGCAGGGAAAGCCATAAAGTTTATGGAGGGTAAAGTGCTGCTATCGGTGAAATGCTGAAGTTCTTAAGGGGCTGAAGTCTTTATATGCTGCGAATTTTTTTGGCAGGTGTTTTTTATTATCAAGGTTGTCGTCAGGGTTTTGTTGTTTTCTGTTGAAGGCTTAGTGATGATAAAATAAACACAGGTAAAATAGGCAAGGCGAAATAGACAGAGAAAATTTGGAAGTTTCGATATTGTTGCGCAGAGATTGAAGTTTATAGCGTTTTGGTGAATGCTTATAGTAGCAATAATGGTTTTGGAGCAAAGCAAGAAATATTTCAGAGAATGTATTGAAAGTTGAAGTGGTACGCGCTTTTGGCGATTGTCGTTCTGTCGTCTTGGCAATGTTCGCACTACGAATGTGATTGAGTGTATCAGCATTGAAAAAACTGTTTAGTCTCCCTCATTTGAAAGAAAGATTAAACAATATGATTGAAGGGGAAATAAAAATGTCTGTCGTGCAATATGGTGATGATAGTTTTGCCGCAAAAGCAAAAGCTCTTGATAATAATCTTATTGATCGTGATTGGGCAATGACAAAATTTGTCGCTGCTGTTAAAGGATTAGCTCAAGTGCTTGATTATGAAAGCAATATGCTAGAAAGCAATGGTGTTCCAGATTACGAAGAGATAAATTCATGTAAAATACGTGGTTTGCGTGATCTTAATAAATCTATGAGCGATGTAAGACGCTACATGAATCAAGATATTGAGCATGAGGTTGAAAGCTTGCTGTCTGATTTACAAAAAAAGATACATCGTAATAGTGAATTACTTCAAACGCATTTAAGTACAGTTAATGATCTTTCGCAAGCCATGCAGCTATCTGGACTTGTAAAAGAATTAGAAGAATAATCCTAAATTTGCTTCATATCCGCTGTTCTATATGATTATAATGATAAGGTAGGGCATTGGTTTGAATAAAGAGTATGTTTGTTGATCTCCCCTCTAGGTTTTAAGCGCGCTTGGGTATTTAAATGGTCATTCCGCTATGCTATAAAACAGAGTTTTTTAAACAGTCTCTTTTAAGCTGATGTGAAGCACTTACCTTTGTGGGGAGCCAAGTGGAACTGGCTTTAAGAGAAGGCAAATTGTTTAGAGAGCATTGTTTTAAAGACAGAGTTAATAGGGCACTTCATTTTTTCGTTCGGAGAAGAGGGAAGAAAATTTGATTCCTTCTTATGATGACTTGTAAAACAGCCTCCTTTGCGTTTAGGGATATGAAGCGGTTAGTCACTGGAAGCTCTATGTTTTGAGATAAGAGTTAAGATGGTTTAGTATTTTCTCTTCTGTTGCCGCTTTTGTATGCCAGATTGGAGTGAGCGTATCTCTGTAGAGATTGTCATATTTGAAAAGGGGAGGCAGCTTCATTGGGGGGAGAATTATAAAGCTGTAAAGGTGATAATTTTTACCATCATTTTTTAGCTTTACGGCTTTTAAAAGAATTTAAAGCACTGTCTTTTAAAGAGTGAAGCTGATACATTTCTTCATATTTTTGTTTATTGCGTTTTTTAATGGGATCACGCCCTTCATGCAAAACAGAATGATTCAAAAATAATATACTTATTGTTCCCAACATATGTGCTTGTTTTAAAGAAACTTTCTCAAGGCTTGTACATCCATTTCGTAATGGCGGTTTGTGATGCCATGGTGCCTGTAATGGGGGCGGTCTCATGAAGGTATAAAAGGCCTCCATGGGAATAATATCAAGTCTATAGAACACTCCTATCCTTATAAAGAAGTAAGTTGGCATTGTCATATTTTTTAGCAATGTCATTTTGCAGATCTAATGTTGTGATAGCTTTTGGCACTTGAGATTATTGGAGCATTTTTATTCTTTTTTACTCATATACCACTCTTGCTGGTGTGTACAAACAAGTGATTTTGATTGATTTATCAATAGGAGAAGGGGGCGACGAGAGAATCCTACACTATTTGGTATTAAAGTAGAAAAAGGATGATTTATCATGATAAATCAATATGTTATTTTACAGAAATGATAGCCGCAGAGATATTTAGGAAATGCATTTATGGAGCGGTCAGTAGCGAAAACGGCTTGATGAGAAGCTGGATTGTTATAGATCTTAGGAGAAAAAAACGCTGTTGCCATGGTGCGTTTCTAAATCCTTTTGCGAATGCTTATGAAAAGCATGAATGCTTATGAAGAGAAAATATCGTGTTCCATATCGTAGGAAATCAGCTAAGTAAAATTTGCTAAAAATAAACTTATTTATAGAAATTAGCGCTTTGTTCTTTAATATAGAAAGAAGATTAAAGTATAAAGATCATTTAAAATATTTTAAGTTTGATCAGAAATTAATTTTAAAATGGCTTTTTGTTTAACAGATGTCAGGACTCTAAAACTTTTTAAAAGCAAAAACTCCTCTTTGCTTGATGCGATTTCTTCATGATGGTACGGGGTGTTTTCTTTTGTGATGATATCCGTGTAAAAAAAGGAAATCGGAACATTTAGGATATCGGAAATTTCCTTTAACCGTCCTGCGCTCATACGGTTTAAGCCTTTTTCATATTTCTGGATTTGTTGAAAACTTACGTTTAAGTGTTGTCCTAATGTTTTTTTGAGACATTCCCAACATTTTTCGTGGCAAGC
Source organism: Bartonella gabonensis (assembly GCF_903679515.1). Classification (GTDB taxonomy): domain Bacteria; phylum Pseudomonadota; class Alphaproteobacteria; order Rhizobiales; family Rhizobiaceae; genus Bartonella; species Bartonella gabonensis. The sequence goes on along the minus strand of NZ_CAHOYM010000013.1, from coordinate 12,496 downwards.
GAATTTTTTTTGCCGACAAAAAGATCAATATTAAGGTTCTGAGTTTGCATTTTCCCCCTTCCGGTTGCGAGCGCCCTCGCATAAGTATTCCGGGAGTTAAAAGCACTGAACTCAAATCAGCATTTTGCTTTTAGTGCTGAGATGCACTTGGATATAGAAAAATCTCCCGGAATCCCGAGATACCCACAAAGTGGGATAAATTCATGTTTGAGTCTTCAGGCTTTTAATCCCTATTGGTCGTTGCGTATGCGACCAAAACACCTTTTTATTCATAAAGTAATTTCAGCAGTTTGGCAATAAAAATCATTTTTCTTAGAATGGGTAGACTTTTTAATGAGATACTGTTTGCCGTTCAAATTTTTTAAGACTCGCTCACGAAACTTATGTTTTCAGATCTGTTTTTCATAAAGGAAAAAACTGGGTTGTTAATTTAAGGCAGCTATTACGGGGTTATTCTTAAACAACAACCAAAATAACTTGTTTTGTTTTTAACACGGCTGAGATATTATAATGAGAGAGGGAGAGCTTTCATGAGAAAACACTCCGCATACAAAATAAAAGCCCCCAAATAGAATAGATTTCCCATTCACATGTTTATTTGGGAGAAAACTTTTCCAATGTTCACACTCATTTCACGGTAATGCTCATGAATAGGTATGGGGCGTTTCATGAAGTATATAAAGCCTCTATGAGTGGTAGAAAAAAGGCTGCTATTTTTATGCATATCAAGGGAGTAAGCTGGTGTTATTATTCACTTTGCCAATTTCCTGTGTTGCTTTCTGTTGTGGTTCATAAAGAGGCATGTTTTTTTGTACCGTTTCACGTCACGCAGGTTTTCTCCGCTTATGATGTGCAAGCAAAAAGTTTTGATTGTGTAATGACTTTTGAGAATTTTTAAAAATATAAGTTTAAATAAAAGAGCAGCACATTGTGCTGCTCTTTTATTTTATTGAAGTTAAAAGTGCTTTTGCTTTAAAAACGATATTGTATTCCGCCAGAAAAATTGATACCGGAGATACCCGCTTTTTGCAGTTTTTGTCGATAGCTAATATCGCCGTTCAGCACGATCTTTTGAGAAAGATAGGCATTCACCCCCACGCCTCCCTCAATTGAAGAGCCGGTAGGATCAAGATCAAAGGTATCAGCAATTTTTATTGTTTTACCATCACCAAACGTTCTGATAAAATTCATTTTACCATAGAAGGAAACAGCCTTGTTTTCTTCAACAGCCATTATCGTTTTTGTTAAACGTCCACCCAAACGAACCAACCATTGATGCGGATTGCCCATATCTACTTTTAAGCCGTTGGCATCTGAGAAAATATCAAACATGAAGTTTTGATAAATCAATTGCGCTTGTGGTTCAAAGACCAGCCCTTTTGTATCGGTTGCTAATTTCTGACCAAGGGTTGCAGAAAGATTAAGGATCTCAGTACCATCCAATTTTGCAGCATTTCCAACAAGAGCTGTGGTAATATTCCCTTTTAACCTTCCGTAAGAAAGGAGTGTGTTAAGATATAGACCATTCCTATGCTTAATGGCGCTGTAAGCGCTGAGAGACCATTTATCAAGGGTTGTCTTTTCAGAATCTTGCATCTCTTTTGGTATAAAGACAAGTTTTCCGTATGTACCTAAAAGACCCAAATGTGTGCTTATATCTTTTCCTTTTAAGGCGGCTAATACGACCCCCAATTGTAAAGCGCCATAGTTCACATCAGCATCATAACCATAGCGCAGTGGACCGCGGTTGGAAGATAAGGTGACTTTCTCGCTGTAGGAAGAGAAAAAGAGATTATTCTGTTGATGATCTTCTGCACCAAATACCGTTGTTTGCATCGCGTCTAACAAGGTGTTTTGATTGTTGATATCAGCAAATCCAGAAGAAAATAAAGTATTGGGCAGGGTTAAATAGTTTGCCACCTGTGGTAAAAGTGCTCGAACTTTTTTATCCTTATCAATATAGGCATTCTGTAAGCGGAAATCCCAGAAATCATTCTTCTTGCCAAAAAGATTTTGGCTTTCATGAGAGGTTCCTGGTTTATAACTTGCGAGGACATATTTATAAGGCTGTCCACCTATTGTCATATAGTTTCCTGCGAGCGTGAAGGAATTTTCATTTGCTTGTCCGGAAACTTGAATGATTGAAACCCCATGTGTCGCTAAAGGAAGTGACGCCATTTGTTCTCGCCAAACAGCAGAGTCATCCATTATTTTTTTATCTGTTTCTTGGAGATTAATGTGAACAATGGTGTTTCCTGATACATCTCCATTAATCACAATACGGTCGGTCTGTTGTTCCGTGACAGGAGAATGTTTGTTCCATTGAGTATTTACATAAATCTCTGAAACACCTGTTGCACTATAAACCACACCTGGACGGGCTTTTTCATCTTCTTGCGGAAGATTAGGTCCTATAAACAATGTCTGGTACTGTTCTTCCATAGGCTGATCAAACATAATGGCACTGTCTGTAAGGCGCAACACAGAAAGATTAGAGAATGAAATTTTATCAAGACCAAACTGTCCATAGTCATTTGAAACAGTATTGTCATCTGAGATACGATCATTATTGACAGCGTTTTTATTGGGTTTTAAGAGCCATTTCGTTGCTTCTTTTAGATTAAAAACTGTTCTATTATCCTTAGAAGTTCTTACATGGCCTTCTAAAGAAGACTTGTCCGCAATCAGTGTAAGGGTGTTTGTAAAGGCACTTTCGTTTTTTATATTTTTTAATAAAACATCAGCATGAATTGTTGAATTTTTAAGGCTGACGACACCGTTTGTATTTGTTCCATAAAGGTTGATCCCAACCCCATGGTCAACGAAAAGGTTTGTGTTTTCTAGATTTACTTTACCGGCAATATCTTGTTTTTGAACTTCTTCTTGAACGGGGGTGGCATTTCTTGCAGCATTGCGTGGGTGTCTCCTTTGAGGGGCGCGATATAGATTATTACGGAAAATAATACCACTCGCTTCAGATCCCCCTGTGACATGGATACTTGAATCTTTTAGATTGATTGTCCCCTCTATGTTGAGCAAACCAGCTGTTTCTGCTGTTGCCATAATATCTGTGGCATCAATTTCTCCACCCTCTGATACACTCAGAGCAATAAAACCGGCATCAATGTTTCCCTTGTTCATTTGGATTTTTGAATTGTTCCCCTCTGCATGGACAGCATTCCATCTGTCTTGAATTTTTTTGTTATGCAGAGTAACAGTTTCACCGTTCTTAGCTACAACTCTAGCGCTTATATCTTCGATTTGTGCAAGCTCTGATTTTTCAGGTGCTTTTTGTGGAGATGAAGATTGCGCGGGCGCTTGTTTTACAGATTCTGATGGTTCCTGTGATGTCGGCTTTCCAGCTGCGGGTCTTAAAGATATTGATGAGAGGTTTGGCTCTTTAGGCGCTGGTGATGCCTTTATGGTTGGTCTTGTAACTTTTGGTCCTGTAGGTTCAGAATTTGCAGGTACTTTTTGCACAGATTCAGATTGCGCGGATGTTGGTTGTAAATTGGGTGAAGATTGTATAGCTTTTGGCTGGGAAGATACAGCAGAATTCGCAGGTGTTTTTTCGCTGTAAGGGTCTGTGGAGGAAGAGGACACACCTGAACGTCTTCTCGATTTTGCTACTTCTGTCGCTTCAGTCTTTGATGTTTGTTTACTTTCTTGACTAGGTGCAGGCTTTTTACTCGAGGAAGAAGCTACATTTTCATTCGTTAATTTTGTGGATGGATTGTTTTCTTCAGAATTTTGAGAAGAAACCTTGGGCGTTATAGTTCTTGTCGAAGGAGGCGTTGTAGATTCAGTTTTTTTAGGAGAAGTGGTTATTGTTGTGGCGCTAGATGGGGGAGGCGGCGTAAGTGCGCTGGGCGCTGAAGGTAAAAAGGAAGAATGAGCTGGATAAGTTGTTTTATATCCATTTGTATTTCTAGATTGATTAAAAAATGTGGATGTATCTATAGTAATAGGAGGAGCTGGATACTTCTCTGAGTTAGCACCTATTGGTGGAGGTGGGTATAATGCCTCACTTGTTGTTTGCAAATTCGCGCGTGAAACACCATCATATTCATTATATGAAGTTCCATGATGAACAGTATAAGACAAGCTTGATGAAGAATAAAACAGAATACTGGAAACTGTATAGAATAAGAAGCTTTTTTTCATATAAATGTATTCCTAAATATTTTCCCCCTCTCTTAATACAAAGATAAAACTTTGACCTCATTATGTCTCTTTTGTAAGAGACAAAACGAAACATAATGAGAGCTCTTTATATTTCAAGATAGCAATACAAGTATTTTTTAAAAGTGATAGCGCATTCCAGCAGAAATATTTATTCCAGAGATACCCGCTTTTTTGAATTTATGTTGATAGCTCAGATCACTATGAAGCTCGATATTTTGCGATAAATGCGCTTGAAGACCAAAACCACCTTCGACTGAAGATCCCATAGCAGCAGGTTGAAAATTATTATTAAAAGTTTTGATCAGATTCAGTTTGCCATAAAAGGAAAGGGCATGACCTTTGTTTTGCGTTAAACGCCCACCAATACGGAGTAACCATTGATCAGGTTTGCTTATGTTTATTTTAGAGTTATCCTCATCTGAAGAAGCGCTGTCATTTGAGGAAGAATTGTTATGTGGGGAAGAGCCAAGTATGAGACGCTGATAAACAAGTTGTGCTTGTGGTTCTAGGATGACACCTGCAAAACTGGTTGATAATTTTTGACCAACAGTTGCAGCCGCTCCTAATATTGTATGATTATTGACTTTGGGGGTATCTTTGATGAAATCTTTTCTCATCTTTTCTTTAAAAATTCCATAAGAAAGAAATGCACTTGCATAGATGCCACCGTCATGCTGAATGTTTCCATAGGCGGTGAGGGACCATTTATCAAACATCTTCTTATGAGAGCTTTCTGCATTTTTAGGAGCAAGAGATAATTTTCCATATGTTCCGAAAAAACCAAAATTGGTGCTGATATTCTGATCTTCTAGCGCGATTAATGTTGCCCCTGCTTGCAAAGCAGCATAACGAATATCTACATGAATGCCCCCTTGTTCTGCTTGAACATTATCTTGTGCTTTTTGAATGCTCTCTTGTTTTGACTGTAGGTGAGAGAAAAATGTGTTCTTATTGCCATAAGTGGAGAAGAAAATACTTTTCTCTTGATAATTTTTGGGTTCAAACATTGTTATTTGCATATTGTCTAACAGGATATTTTGATTGTTGACATCAGAAATCCCAGCAGTAAACATCGCAATAGGCATGACTAAAGAATTTTCTATTTGTGGTGTAAGCGTTTTGCCGTTTGTTTCTCCATCAAGAGCAGAAGAAGTTATGGTCGTTTTATCATTTGTAAGTGAAGATGTGTTCTCAGTATGAACGATGGGGGTGCTATCAATCTTTGTGGGCAATTTCACATGAGCTTGTGTGGATGTGTCACGAGCTGTTTTTGATGCTGAGGAAGCAGTGTTTATTTGGGGATCAATATCAGATTGCGTATTTTTGTTTATCTCTAGCTGTGTAATTCCACGATCTGTTTTTAAGGATGAACTATCCTTGTATGGTGAAACGACATAAACAGATGGTAATTTGGTAATTCCTTCAAGGAAACGGCGTGTTTCATGGCTTAGGCTAGAGGCAATACTGGTAGACGTGAAGGCAAAAGAAGAAAAAAACAAAGTACAAGCGGCTGTACATAACAAAAGATTCTTATGCATAAAGACGTTCCTTAAGATATTTCTTTGTTTTGATAAAAAATGAACTACTCTCTTACACATTACGATTTTTTGTAATGGGTAAAATATAAGCAGCACTGCTTACATTCCAGCGCTGCTTATGTGTCAAACGTGAAAGCTAAGATTTCTAAAAGCGATAACGCATACCACCGGAAAAATTAATTCCAGAGAATCCAGCTTTTTGAAGTTTATGTTGGTAATTAACGTCAGCATGAAGTGCGATATTTTTGGAAAGTTGCGCGTTAATGCCAAGCCCACCTTCAAGGGACGATCCCATAGAATCGAGACGGAAAGGTTCAGCAATATCGATCGTGTTTTTTTCACCAAAAGCTCTTATGACGTTCAATTTACCATAAAAAGATAGAACACGATCGTTTTCAATAGGAAGTATGGTTTTCGTTAAACGCCCTCCAATACGGACCAACCATTGATGTGGGGTGCTTATATTAACCTCGAAGTTATCGATATCTGAAAGCATACCAAATGCAATATGTTGATAAATCAGTTGCGCCTGTGGTTCAAAGGACAATCCTTCAACACCGGTTGCTAATTTTTGTCCAACGGTTGCTGATATATTCAATATATCCGTATTATTTAACTCTGTGGTGTTGCCAATAAGGGCTGTTGTGATATGTCCATTTAAGAAGCCATAAGAGACGAGTGCATTAATATAAGGACCATTGTCATGGTGGAGGTTCCCATAGGCCGTAAAGGACCATTTATCTAGTGTGCTTTTGTCAGAACCTTCCATATCCTTTGGCGTAAAAGCGAGCTTTCCATATGTGCCTAAAAGACCCAAATTTGCGGTTAAGTTTTGATTTTCTAGCGTTACTAATGTCATGCCTGCTTGTAAGGCAGCATAGCAAACATCCGCACCATAACCATATTCTAATGGACTACGGCTGGAAGATAAGGTTACTTTGTTGCCATAAGTTGATAAGAAGACACCTTTCTTTTTATGACCTTCTAATCCAAAAACTGTTGAGTGCATATCATCTAACAGTGTATTTTGATTGCTTACGTCAGCTAATCCAGAGGAAAATATTGCGTTAGGCATTACCAAATAGCTTGCCACTTGGGGAACAAGAGCTTTGATTTTTTCCCCTAAATCAAGAGTAGCATTTTGGAGACGGAAATCCCAAAATCCTTCACCTTCTGGAAAAAAGCTTTGCTGATTATCCGCTTTCCCGTGGCTGGATGTTGGTCCATAGGCATTGAGTATATATTTATAAGGTAAGCCTCCCATTGTAGTGTAGCCATGGGCAAGTTTAAAAGAATTCTCATCTGCCTTTCCAGAAACTTGAATGAGTGAGAGACCACGCATATTCAAACGAATTGCCCCTTTTGCTTCTTTATTATCGAATGGTTCTGCGTGCGTTGAAAGATTGTTGAAATAGATCGTTGTGGTGCCTGAGACATTGCCATGAACAAGAACACGGTCAGTTTTTTGTTGTTCTTTTGTAAGACCACTACTCCATTCGGTATTAAAGTAAATCCTTGCGTTACCTGTTGCATTGTAAACGGTTGTTGCATCGGAGCTTCTGTTTTGTTCTGTTTTTTGTGGATGTTTTCCTACATGTAAGGTTTGATAATGATTGTCTGCTAGTTTATGCAACGCATCAAATATGATAGAGCTGTTATTAAGGTTTAAGACTGAAATGACAGATTGCGCACGTTGTTTAAGATCAAGGAGCTTGTAATCATATAGACTAAAACTATTTTCCAATTCAAATAAACTAATTTTTAAATGCCACTTGCTGTTATTGTTTAGGGTAAAAACCGTCGTATTTTGAGGAAGTGTTTTAGCTCTTCCTTCCATAATTGAATTATCAGCGTCTAATGTAAAAGTGGTGGGTCCAATCTCAGTGAAGGGGGAGCCTTCGTTTTTTAATAACATATCAGAACGAATTTCTGAGTTCTTAAGGTATACCGCATTTGCAACAGCTTTGGAATAATAAGGACCAAAAATACCTACACCATCCTTTACAAGAAGTTTTGTATTATTAAGAATGGCTTTGTTTACAACTTCTTCTCCTTCTTGTATTGTGGAGCTTAGAATATAACCAAAGTTGATACCATAATTTTTACTGTGACCTACAACGTTTATGGTTGAATCTTCAACATGGATTATACCGTTTGTGAGTGACAAACCACGCTCTTCTGCCCTTCCCACAATACCTTTAGCATTAATTTGACCACCTGATGCGACAGAAAGCAAAGTAAAGCCTGAGTGCATTATTGAGTTTGTAATGCTAACGCGACCTTTTTTAGCAACTACGGTATCATATTTACCACGAACAAAAACGTTATTAAGGTTTTTCTCTTCTCCATTAGCGACTTGGACCGTAGGAATCTCAGGAGGTTGTATATTTGCATGAGTTGGAGCAAAATGAGAAAAAATGAAAGTTCCAGCAATTGTACATAACAAAAAATTTTTCTTATAAATAGATTTCTTACACATAGATATGCCTTTAGTATTTGGTATGCTTTGATGCTTACTTCATTCCCCTGATGGCGCAAGTACCCAATCAGCTTTTATATCATTATGTTTTTATTGTAAATAACAAAACGAATATTATGTTTTGTTATTTATCGTTAAAAAATTGGTCTGAGAAGAGTTTTTAAAATAGAAAGTGCAATCCAGCGATGATGGATTTCAGAAAACTGAGCTTGATAAGTATTTTTGTTTTAAAGTGTTAAGAATAAAAATATTTTACAAGGATGTTTATTGCTTAAAGCTGTTGTTATAAAAACGCTACAAAGTTTTTGGAGATGATTTGTTGTGCGCTTACAAAAAGCTTTTAGTTGATTTTCTTGCATATAGAATTGTTCACGATGAATTTTTTGAAGTCAAATCGATATACAAAAATTTTTATTGAATCTATTTGATTTTATACATCAAAAAGGCCGCTCTCTTGAGAATTCAACAGTTATTGAGGGATAAAGAATTTTATTGCATTTGCTTTGAATGAATTAATCCTCTCAAAAAAGGTGTATAGAAAGCACTGTTATTGACAGCTCTTGACGAAAAATTGCAAAAAAGGCAGCATATTGTGCTGCCTTTTTGTTAAATTGAATAGAATGAATAGGCTGTTTTCACAGTTTTGATTTAAAACTGATAGCGTATTCCGCCTGAAAAGCTTGCTCCCGATAGTCCGGTTTTTTCAAGCTTTTGTTGATAGCTAACATCACCGTGAAGGGAGAAGTTATTGGACAATTGTGCATTCACACCAAGTCCACCTTCAATGGCTGCTCCCATAGCATCAAGTTGGAACGATTCACCAATCTGTATTGTATCATTGTTAGAAAAAGCTTTCATAATATTCATTTTACCATAGAAAGAAAAAATACCGCTGTTTTCAGTAAGAAGTGTGGTTTGCGTTAAGCGCCCACCAACACGCCCCAACAATTGATGCGGATTGCCCATATCCACATCAAAGCGATCAACATCTGAGAGTGTGCCAAGCATAAGACGTTGATAAGTAACTTGTGCTTGTGGTTCAAAGATTAATCCTTTCGTACCGGTTTCAAACTTTTGTCCAATGGTTGCCGATGCACTAAATGTACCAGCGTTTGTCAATTCCGCAGTCTTCCCTATGAGGGCTGTAGTGATATCTCCCTTAAGCCTCCCATAGGAGAAGAGTGCATGGACATATGTCCCATTTTTATGATACAGGCCACTGTATGCAGTCACTGACCACTTATTGAGTGTACTCTTGTCAGCGCCTTCCATATCTTTTGGAGTGAAAGCTAATTTCCCATATGTCCCTAAAAGACCAAAATTGGTGGTCATGTTTTGATCTTCTAGAGCGGCTAATGTAAAGCCTGCTTGTAAAGCAGCATAGTGAATATCGGCTCCATAGCTATATTGTAATGGCGTACGGTGGGAGGATAATGTCATCTTATTTCCATAAGCCGAGAAGAAGATGCCTTTGTTTTTATGATCTTTTGTCTCAAAGCCTTTTTCTTGCATCGTGTTTAGCAAAGCGTTTTGATTGTTTACATCAGCCAATCCCGCTGAGAATAGAGTGTTAGGCATCACCAAATAGCTTGCCACTTGAGGAACGAGAGCTCTGATTTTTCCTTCATTATCGAGCGTTGCACTTTGCAAGCGGAAATCCCAGAAATTTTTATTTTCTCTCAAATGGTTTTGTACGCTGTCTGTTTGTTCAGAATTTGATGTTGATGCACCTTTTATATTATTCTCAACTCCTAAAACCGCGCCCCCTACTACAACGGGAGTTTTGTCGGTTGAGGAGCTCTTTTCTTTTGATTGTTGAGATACTTCTCCTAAATGGCTTTGCGCGTGTTCTGCTTTCCCAAGTTTTGATGTCGGTCCATAGCCATTGAGTATATATTTATACGGCAACCCATCCATTGTGACGTAGCCATTTTTTAATTTGAAAGAATTTTTATCTGCCTGTCCAGATACTTGTATGAGTGACAAACCACGCATATTCGCGGGAATAGAAGCTTCTGTTTTTAATGGCACACCTTTTAAAAGACGATTGAAATGAATTGTTGTCGTACCTGACACATCCCCGTGGACAAGAAGGCGGTCAGTTTTTTGTTGTTCTTTTGTCAGACCATCACTCCATTCTGTATTGAAATAAATCCTTGCATTGCCTGTTGCATTGTAAACGGCTTTTGTTGCGGAGTCACTGTTTTCTTGTGAATGAGGAACTTCAATGGTTCGTCCTACACTCAAGGTTTGATATTGACCCTGTGCTAGCGTATGTGGCATATTAAACACAATAGAGCTATTATTAAAGTTCAAAACTGAAATGGTAGACAGTGTTCGTTGCTCAATGTCATAGAGCGCATAATTAAATGAACTAAAATCACGATTTATATCATGTTTACTTACATTTAAATACCATTTGCTATTGTTGTTTAAATTAAAAACAGTCGTATTTACTGCTAAGGTTCTTGCCCTTCCTTCCATAATCGAATTATCGGCAGTTAATACAAAAGTCACAGGATGAGGATCTGAATCTGTTTTCTTTTTTACACTATTTTGTAATAATACATCAGCACGAATTTCTGAATTTCTAAGTTGAAGTTCGGCAACAGACTTTGAAGATGAAGGTCCCAAAATACCAACACCTTCTCTTACAAGAAGTTTTGTGTTGGTAAGAATTGCTTTATTAATAACTTCTTCACCATCTTTTAGAAAAAAATCTAAAATGCTATGATAAATAATACCGGATTTTCTTTTGGCTTCTATGAATGAATCTTCAATGTTAATGATACCATTTGTAATTGATAGACCAGTATACAAGGCATTGGCGTTAACTTCTTTAGCATTAATGCGTCCCCCTTGTGATACCGCAAATGCAAACGAAGCTGAATGTATTGTGGAGTTTGTAATTGTGGCAGTTGCTTTTTTAGAGGCGTACACAGCGCTCAATCCATTGCGGATAAAAACATTATTAAGAGTCTTTTCTTCTCCATTTTCTAACTTAAACTCATCAATAATTTTAGGAGGTGGTGTATTTGCATAAGTTGAACCGAAATGAGAAAAAATGAAAGTTCCAGCAATTGTACATAACAAAAAATTTTTCTTATAAATAGATTTCTTACACATAGATATGCCTTTAGTATTTGGTATGCTTTGATGCTTACTTCATTCCCCTGATGGCGCAAGTACCCAATCAGCTTTTATATCATTATGTTTTTATTGTAAATAACAAAACGAATTATATTGTAGTGTTCTCTATGATTTAAAGTTTTGCTTCAGAAAAGCTTTTTTCATGATCATAAAAAGTAATGAAATAATGTATTTCATAAAACTTCGCTTGGTTAGCTTATGCTAAAACCACGATGCAGCATACTATTTATAAATTATCTATTCAGGATAATCGTTATAAAAGTTCTATAGCGGTGAGATGGGTTGTTTAGGCACTCAGAAATCTTACTCTGCTTTAGGAGAAGATATGCTATAAGAAGAAGAAATGAGCGGTTATTTAAGGACTTTCTTCAAAGAGATCTTTTTAAAAGGCCCTAACGCTCGTTTTTTTAAAGTAGCACAGCTCATTTCGTGACGGCGTTCGCGAATGGTATGATGATAAATTCGTAGAGCCTCATCCTCTTTATGATTATCAAAGAGCAAGCCGCACCTTTACACTTGAAAAATAGCAATTCCATTGCACATTTGGGCCGGCTCCTAATGTTGTGATACAGCCCTTGGCGCTTAAGACGGTTGATGAAAAGGCATGCCTCTCTTATATAATTTTGCCCCATACGCGAAGCTATTCTTGTGACGTACAAGAGACATAGTTTTGGTTGATTCAATATGGAACAGGTTTGAAATGAAAGAATTTTACGGTATTGGGGAGGATCATTCACTAGGCAAAACAGTGAATATTCTTTATACATCAATCAATTGCCTTATATTTATCAATAATTATGCTCTTCAGTCATTCGATTATGCTGTTTGTTTCTTCAGTTTTCAGCCGTAAAAGTATTTTTAGGAACAGCAATTTGTATATCTATTCTCTCGTTATTGTTAAATATTCGTTGATGATTTTTGATCATCTTTTGCGTGAATATCCCATAAGTTCCGTTGGATGTGTTTTTTGCACCAAAAACTTCAAAGGGGGTAGTTTCTGTATTATAGGTAGAAAATTGTAAAACTTTCATAGCAGCTGTGCACGATAGAATATTTTTTAGCTGCAAATATTTCTTATTTTATATTTGTGGATTAAAATAAGAATAAATCATAATGTTAAGTTTATATTTTATGTTATATATAT
>NZ_CAHOYM010000012.1 GCF_903679515.1 Bartonella gabonensis | reverse complement strand
GTTCATATCAAATTAGAGGTTTAAACGATAACCATTTTGTTCTGTCATGAGAATTTGTGCATTGGAAGGATCATTTTCGATTTTTTGTCGTAAACGATAAATATGAGTTTCTAAAGTATGGGTGATAATGTTTTCATTATACCCCCAAACTTGTTCTAACAATGTTTTACGGCTGACAATTTTATCGTTAGCATAATAGAGGCATTTGAGAATCGCTGCTTCTTTTTCTGTGAGATAGATTTTATTGTTGTATTGATCAAGAAGGAGCTTTTGTCTTAGTTTAAAAGTATAGGGGCCAATATGAAAGGTTGCGTCTTCATTTTGTTCATATTGGCGCAACTGTGCTCGAATTCGCGCTAATAACACCGCAAAGCGAAAGGGCTTTGTCACATAATCATTGGCGCCTGTTTCAAGATCTAAAATGGTATCGCAGTCTGTATCATTATTTGTTATCATAATAATAGGTGCGCGAAATCCTTTGGTGCGTAATTGTTTAACGATTTTGCGACCATCAAGACTAGGAAATTCAAGTCCCAAAATAGCGAGATCAATATTTTTTTCTTGGATTATTTTTATTCCCTCTTCAGATGTTTTTGCTTGGAAAATTTCAAACTCTTGATGCATTTGCAATTGTTCTACCAAAATGGGGCGTAGAACATCATCTTCAATGATTAAAAGAGTATAGTTGTTCATGTTTTTCCTTATAGGCATGCTGATGCACTTATTGGTAAAGCGCAGTTTCATGAAAAATGAGCTTTCATGCAAGAAAAATTAAAAGAGGAAATTTAAAAAAGAAAGTCTTTTAAAACTGAACTTTTATGATTTCTATGGTTGCTTGCCAAAAAGAAGATGTATCTTTCGTGCGTAGAATATTTATACATTGATTGGAAGCGTTGTTTTATACTTTGGGCTGTGTTTTTTCTATTTTGCATACCATCTTTACGCCCATAGAGCAACAAACCGGTACCATAATATACTTGAGCTTCCTTCCAATGTTGCTTACCTTTGGTATTTGAGATTCTTCATAAAAAGCATGTTTTTTATTCACGTTTAGTTTTTTCATTGTATTTGTATGCGAAGGGAGCGGTGTCGTGCTCGTGATGTTGTCCATGATAATTGTTGAGTAAGCCTTTCCTTGAGCTATGCTGAAAAGATGCATTATGAAGAGAATGTTTAGGAAATTTTGGAAGATTGTATTGAGAAAGGGGGCAGAATAAAAAATAACAAGGAAGAGTTTAGCATTGAGAACCCATAAGGAATGTGTTGTGCTTGTTCTTTTGCGCTATGAAGAATTTTCATATGAGTCGATGAATAAAAATTATTATTTTAAGATCAAAGCATTTCCTTTTTAAGGTTGCCCATCAAACATACTTCTTTCCATTCATCTTCTGTCACGGGTTGTATTGATAAGCGGCTGGCATTGACTAGCGCCATCTTTGCTAGTTTGGGATTGGCTTTAATTTGTTTTAATGAAACAGGTGTTGGCATGTCACAAAGTGCACGGATATCCACACATTCCCAGCGTGGATCAGAAGTGGTAGAATCAGGGTGTGCTTCAGCACATATTTCTACAATGCCTACAATTTCTAAACCTTTATTTGAGTGATAAAAAAAACCTTTATCGCCATATTTCATGGCGCGCATATTATTACGGGCTTGATAATTACGGACGCCATCCCATTGTTCGCCATCTGCTCCTTTTTTCTTTTGCATCTCCCATGACCATTTGTGAGGTTCAGATTTAAAAAGCCAATAAGCCATGCGTTCACCTTTTTCATAAACTGTTAGCATTCATCATATCCATTTTTTATAAGCATCTTGATAACATCATCAATGATGATTTTTAAAATGGAGTAAAGAACGGGCAGATCTAGTTTTTGTTTCAAAAATAATTTGGAATATAAGAATATGCCCATTGATAATCAAAGTATAAAAATACTTTGATTTTTGCTTATCTTTTAGCAGAAAAATATATCAGTGCATTGAAAAATAGACATAAAGTTTCTCAGTCATTTGAAATATAGTGATATAAGGCAGTTTTTTTAAAATATGAATTATTTTCATAATATGTGGTGAATATTTAAGTTTGCGTATCAAGCTTTGGGTTAAGTGAATTGTCTGAAATGAGAAGAAGATAGAATCGTTTGCAGGTGGGAAATCGATTCAATAACCATCTGGATTGTGTACAGACCGGATTGAATAAAAATCTTCGTTCTTTAAAAGGTGAGGGAAAGTGATTTGCTTATGCTTTTGTTCCACGGCGTCCCGTCCCAATCAAGGGGGTGGCTTTTTCATCTAATGGCCAGCGTGAATGAGGGGCAAGATCAAGAGAGCTTGTTTCTCCACGCGCGAGCTTTTGTGCGCCGGCAAAAGCAATCATGGCTGCATTATCCGTACACAAGGAAAGAGGAGGCGCTATAAATTCAAAACCATGTTGATGGGCAAGTTCTTGCAATGTAGAGCGAAGTGCTTGGTTTGCGGCAACGCCGCCCGCAACAACTAAAGCAGGAGAATGTTTTTCTTGATCATTAGAGAGAGGATATTGGTGGGTAAAGTGTTGTAGAGCCAAATGAACGCGATCACGCACCGTATCGGTCACGGCGGCTTGAAAACTTGCTGCAATGTCAGCAATATCATTTTCTGTAAGAGGGGCTATGGCTGTTGCTGCTTGTCGAACAGCCGTTTTGAGTCCTGAAAAAGAAAAATCTAACCGTTTTTCACCTTTTAAAGGTCGTGGAAGAGGGAAGCGATTTTTATTCCCTAATAAAGCTGCTTTTTCAAGCACAGGTCCACCAGGATAAGGAAGACCTAGAAGTTTTGCAGTTTTATCAAAGGCTTCTCCTAATGCATCATCAATGGTGGTTCCTAAACGCTGATAGTTGCCTACTCCATGAACAAGGATTGTTTGTGTATGGCCCCCTGAAACTAAAAGTAATAAATAAGGAAATTTGACATTGTGCGTTAATACAGCTGTTAAAGCATGTCCCTCTAAGTGATTTACGGCAATAAATGGTTTTCCAGTGGCAAGAGCCAGTGCTTTTGCGCTCATAACGCCTACCAAGAGCCCCCCTATCAAACCAGGTCCACTTGTGGCTGCAATGCCATCAATATCTTTTAATTTTGTGTTTGCTTCTGTGAGAGCTTGCAGAATTAAATGATCAAGAATTTCAACATGGGCACGAGCGGCAATTTCAGGAACAACACCGCCGTAAGGTGCATGATGATCAATTTGACTCCAAACAATATTGGAAAGAATTCGGCTGTTTGATTCATTGTTGTATTCAATAACAGCCGCTGCCGTTTCATCACAACTTGTTTCTATTCCCAACAGACGCATTTTAAACAAAACCTTATTTTGAAGCTTCTTTCCTGCGTGCGTACCATGAACAGAAAAAGATGCAAAGTATTTCTCTTAAGAATTGATTGTTCTATGAGAGAATGAATTTGGGTCTTTTCTTTGAATTTTATGGCGTTGTATATAAAAAAATGAAGCTGTATTTTTGAGTATAAAATGCAGATGTGTTTTTAAAACTTGTCTATTAAAGTTTATCATTGTAAATATTCTTGAGAAAAATGCGATTTAGAAAATTTCTATAAAGTTATATTCTTTATGAAAAATGTGTAAAGCAAACGAAGATATTTGAGAAAAGCTCGTTTTTAAAACTTTTTTCATTTTATTATTTTATCATTAAAAAAAGTGTGCACAAAAAGTGACAAAGATGGTCGATTCTTCAAAACCAAAAGTTAAATCACATTATGCTGGTACGCGTCGTACAAAGCCAGTCATTGAACATGAAGCTGTTTCGCATGATTCAGAGGAAAAAATACAGAACTCTGTAGAATCTCATGAACGAGAAAAACAGAATATACAAGGTCTGGATAAAAGTACTTCTCGTACAGGTTGGCTTTTGTTGCTCCTTTCAGCGATGTTAGGGGGACTCATTGCTTTGGGAATTTTTATGGCCCTTCAATGGGCGGGTTTGTTTTCTTCTCTTTCTGTGGAAAATTCCGCTGATCGGAAAAAAGTCTTACAGATTGCTGAAGCTGCAAAAAGCTATGGTGAAGAAACAAGAGAACAATTGGAGCGGATGCTTCAAGAGATTGATGCTTTAAAAACAGCACTTTCTTCTTTTTCATCACAACAGTTTCAAACTATGAAAAACGATGAACTCTTGCAAAAGGAAAACAGAAAAGCTTTTGCGATTTTAGAGGAAAAAGTAAAATCTCTTGAAGAGGCTGTACAAACTTGTGTTGGAGAGTCAAAAGGGATAAAAACGGCTTTGTCTTTCGGGCAGAACAATGCAAATGATCTTGCTTCGTTAAAAAAACAGTTTGAAGCACTACGGCAAGAAATTGCTGTTAAAAATAATGAGAAGAAGGAAATAAATACGGCACTTTTTACAGCGATCAGTTCGTTAAAAAATGCTGTAGAGCGGGGTGGATCTTATAGCAATGAATTAAAGCTTTTACAGCAATTATCGCCCTCGACTGATGGACTTGATGTGTTGCAAAAGACAGCTGCTGTAGGTCTTCCAAGTTCAGCACAACTGTCAATTGATTTTGCGCGTGTTGCCGATGCAATTGTTGGTACGCAAAATATTGTTGCATCTGATGCTGGTTTTTTTGACCGAATTTTAGCGTGGATAAAAGGGCTTATTGTTTCGCGACCAATTGGAAATGTTGAAGGGATGACGTTGGGAGCTATTGCGGCGCGTATGGAAGTTGCCATTCAAGCCGGTGATTATGAAAAGGCTTTGAGCGAATGGCAATCATTACCTCAAAGCGCAAAAGATATTTCGATGGATTTTGTTCAGCAGCTTGAAAGACATATTGCTGTTCAAAAGTTGCTGCAGCAATTACTGTTGTCTGTGCAACAAGGATCTTTTAAGGCAACAAAGTAAATAGGCTCCAGATGATACGTGTTTTTATTTATACTTTTGTTGTTTGTATCCTTGGGTTAGCTTTCGGGTGGGTTGCTAATCACAATGGTGTTTTTGTCTTTACATTTTTGAATTTCAGATTTTCTGCTTCATTGCTTACAGTGTTAAGTGTGCTTACTTTGCTTTTTGTAACGCTGGTGCTTTTGTGGTGGTTATTATCTTTCCTTTTTTCCATACCGAGTGCGCTTTCCAATTATTTTTATAAACGTCATCGAAAGCGCGGTTATGAAGCTCTCTCAAAGGGGATTCTTGCAACTTTTGCGGGTGATGGTATGGTTGCGCAAAGAATGGAAGCACAGGTTGCTAAATATCTTGCAGGAAAACAAGAGCCATTGGTAAAACTCTTACAAGCGCAAACCTTGTCTTTACAAAATAACTCTGTTCGGGCTATCGGTCTTTTTGAGGAGATGAGAAAGGAAGATCCGACAAAATTAGTTGGGCTTTACGGTTTGTTTCGTGAGGCGATGAAGCGTAAAGCTTATGAGGCGGCGCAACAATATGCAGAAGAGGCGCTGACTTTATCGCCAGCACTTTTATGGGCACAGCAGGCGGTACTTGATCGGTTAGGTGCTGAGGGTAAATGGGATAGGGCACTTACTGTTTTTGAAAGAGCACAAAAAGCTCGTCCGCGTTCTGTTCGCGCGACTCCAGAGCAACAACATATACAGGTTTTACTGTTAAGTGGGCAAGCTCTTCATCTGTTTGATACACATCCTGTACAAGCGCGTGAAGCCATTTTGAAAGCTCATAAATTAGCGCCTGATTTTGTTCCAATAACAATTATAGCGGCTGATATTCTTTATAAATTAAATGAAACACGTAAAGCGGATAAAATGATTATAGCGGCTTGGCAGAAGGAACCGCATCCCGATTTGGGAACGCTTTATCTTGAAAGAGAAGAAGGAGCCATTGGTCGATTGAAAAGGGCTAAGACACTTGCTTCTTATAATAAAGATGTATTTGAGTCGGCTTTCCTTATTGCAAAAGCTGCTTTGGATGCTGGTGAAACGACCTTAGCAAGAGAGCAGGCACAAAAAGCATTGCAGTATCATCCACGGGAAAGTGTTTATTTATTATTGGCAGATATTGAAGAGGTACAGAGAAACAATCAAGGTGCTGTGCGTCAATGGCTTTCCTTAGCACTTCGTGCTGAACGTGATCCAGTATGGATGTGTGAGGGAGCCATTTTTTCTTCTTGGTCAGCCGTTTCTCCAATCAGTGGACGTTTGGGCTGTTTTGAATGGAAAGCGCCTACCCGTGTATCTTCTCTTACATTAGAGGCGGTCAATGTTGTGCCAAAAAGCCAAGATAAAAAGGACATTGTGGAAAAAAGCGAGGAGGGAGAGGATAAGAAGCTTGAAAAATTAACGCCTATAGATGATTCTTTTTTGCATAATATGCAAGTGGAAAAACAAGATATAACAGAACAAGATGTGGAACCATTCAGCCAAATTCATTTAAATGTTGATGATCCAGGGGTTAAAACAGAAGAAGAAGGAGCGTCTTTATCGAGGAAAAATTTTCGTTTATTTTAAATTGCGTCAATAGGGTAATTTAAGTGTTTTTTCAGAAGAAACAATGAATGTAGAAGAGAAAAATTATCATTAATTTTGTTTCAATAAAATTATTCTCTTATGCTTTAAAAATGAAGTTTTGCTTGGTTGAAGAGGTGATTGGTTAAAATGTTTTTAAATCAGAGATGTCTTGATAAAAAGCAAAAAAATAGCAAACCAAGAATTGCTGTCGTTATTCATCGGCGGTCTACCTGTACTGGTCGTTTGGGAAAAATTTTACAACAAAATGGTTTTGTTCTTGACGTTTATCGTCCTATTTTTGGACAAAAACTCCCTGATACATTAGAGCATTATGCTGGTGTTGTTATTTTAGGGGGACCGATGAGTGTGAATGACAGCGAAGCTTATATTGGTGAGGAAATTGATTGGATTTCGTTATCGCTAAAGGAAAATAAGCCTTTTTTGGGTATTTGTTTGGGAGCACAAATGTTAGCGCGAAATTTAGGGGCGCGCGTTGGTACAAGAAGTGATGGGACTGTTGAAGTGGGCTGGTATCCACTTGAAGTGACTCTACAAGGAAAGGAATTGATGAATTGGCCAGAAATGGTCTACCATTTTCATGATGAAGGTATTTATGATTTACCAAAAGAGGCAAAGCTTTTGGCAACAGGGCATACATATCCTACGCAAGCTTTCCGTTATGGAAACAATGCATGGGGATTGCAATTTCACGCTGAATTTACACGCGCTATGATGCGGCGTTTGTTGGTGCGTTCGGCACATAAATTGACCGAAAAAGGTGCTCAACCTGCCTGTGCACATTTGAAAGGGCGTTTAATCTATGATCAAGCTTTAAGCCAATGGTTTGAAGGCGCATTACGACAGATCTTTTGTACACCGCCCGTACTTGTGTGAATGTGTACTGTTTATTATCATTCTTGATTGTGCTGTAAAAATAGTGCCATTTAAGATTAAAAAGAGAAAATGCATGTAAAACTTTACATATAAGATATTTTTTGTTAAAGGTCCGTCTTAAGAAAATCTTGCTTCTTGAGCTAATGGGATGTCGTATTTTAGGATGGTGAATTATAAGCACCATGAAGTGGTTAGCAGATAAAACCCGATAGATTAAGAAATTGGATTGTTTATAGATTGGCGAATGTTTAAGAATCTTTATCCTTTTTAGGGTGGGGTTAAAATCAAAAGATAAAAAAAGTGTTAAACTTGTCTACATCCTCTCAAGTACCATCAACACAAAAAAATTTTTTCTTTGCGCTATTTATTATGCGGGCTGTTTTTTCTTGCTCTGATCCTCGTTTATAGTGCTTTCTGGTTTTTTTTCACGTAAAATAGAAAACTATGTTTCTGATATATCCGCAAAAGCATCTTCCGGTAATATGGCGGCGGTGTGTGAAAATGTGCGCAAGAATGGTTATCCTTTACGTATCGGTGTTGTTTGTGATAAGTTTCAATTTTCTTGGCCTTTATATGAGGTTTCTTTATCGACGGGGCGTTTAACAGCTGGTGCACCAATTTATGCGCCTCATTTGGTCGAATTTAATGTTGCTTCTCCTGCATCAATTGTTTTTTCTGGGAAGAAACCTATAGTATCCCATTGGCGCAATTTGGTGATTGAAACAGAATCTTATTGGAAAACAGGTCAGACATTGACGTTTATCGCCGAAGGAATTGAGCTTTCTCCTTCTCTTGAGGATCAAAAGCTTCAAGAAGCATTAGGATCACAAACGACAGATAAAAAGACAACAGAACAAAATGTTAAAGATCAGGCATCGTTGCAAGATACTCCTGATGTGGTTGCTCAGCCATTAGAGAAAAAAGATGTCTTTCAAAAAATAATGGCTGAATTTTTGCGTTTTGATCTTAAACGTGAAAAGAATCATTTCTCAGGAAATCTGACTTTTGATGCTTTAAGTATTTCTCCAAGTTTTTCATCTTCTTCTGTTGAAATTCCGAAAATTGATGGCAATTTAAAATGGAGTTTAAATGATGTCTCTCTTCTGTCTGAAAATGAGGGAAAAGATTGGAAACAGCATCTGTATGGGAAAAGTGGTTTTTTAAAGGATGCTAAATTGGCTTTTCATACAGGTGGTGGGGTGAATATCAGTGGACCTTTTTCCTTTGATGATGAAGAATATTTGACAGCAACATTTGAAATTGTCTGTATACAGCACATGAAGGTTCTTAACACTTTGCAACAGTTGTTTACTGAAAAAGCTGATAATTTTCAAGCGTTATTTTTTATTTTGAGTATGCTTCCTAAAAATGCAGATGGCACTCCCCTTCTTCCCTTAACGATTAGCCATGGCTGGGTAAAACTGGGATTTTTAGATCTTGGTCGTCTTGCTCCACTTTAGATTTGAGAGGAAATTGGCAAGAGCATCTATATGGGAGATATTGATTTTAAAAGTTTTACTGTTTTGCATGTTGCGACAGTTCTTTGAGCTATTGAGACGGTTCATAAGGGATAAGTTCTTTTTTGATAAGTGATCCAAATGGTTTTTCTATTCGCAATATACAAGAGGAAGGGTTTTGATTGTTTCAATATTAACAGAATTGAAATGAGAGAAACTTGGGATACTGCAACTCTTCTTTAATATGCAAAATGATAAAGTTATAATTGTAAATCAATGCATTGTATTTTTTGTGATAAAGGATATTTAATCGCAGAATTTGAATTGGTTTTTGGGTTCATTCCATAGAGGTTTTTGACATTCGGTAGCTTTCTATTGCTTGCGTAAACTGAATAATCTTTAAGCGTCATTTTCGGTTTTTTGTCTAAAAATGCGGGAGAGTTCCCCTCCATTCTTCCCTTGTTGAGTGTAGTTTGCCAGCAGATTTTGTATATTTTTACTTAAGTTTTCTACCAATTCATTTTATTTTTAAATGATTTTTAAGGGGCTCTCCAAGGGTGTTTTTAAAGAGCTTTGAAAGTCCATCACCCTTGTTGTGGCAAAATTTCAATTTTTGCTAGTTTTTACATTTTTTTGATTTTCAGATGTCAAAATCCATTAAAAAAATACGCATTTAATAGTAAAAAATAGTCGAAAAAACAATAAATTATTAGGTATTCTTATCTCATTTCATTTGGTATAAAATCTACTGTCGAACTACATTGATATTCGTCACGGATGGATAGTACAGCGATAAAAGCTTAGCCGTTTTATTCTGCTTTTAAATCTGAAAGTTAGATGTTTTTACGTCGAGAAATCAATCCTATTGCGTTTTGAAATTATTCCAAGAAATTCTGTTGTAATAAGGCGCGGAATTTTTATTTTTGGTGCTCTGTCTAAAAATGCAAACTCCCTTTCTATCTTTGCTGGTTTGCTCTCACGAGATAGAATGGGAGTTTTTAACTAGGGCGTTTTATACTCATCTTAAGTTTAAAAGCCAGTATTTTGCAGTTGGGAAATCAACACTGCTGCAAAAGTAAAACGAGAAATGTTGAGATCATTTTCAATAAGAGCACTAATACGGTTTGTGACACTATGAATATGATCTTCTTCTGTTTTTTTCCAAGTGGTAAAAGGATCCTCTTTTTTTCCGTAACTTTTGAGAATTTTAATGACGATTTGCCGTAAGCTTTCGGAAATATTTTCTTTGGCTTGGCTTAAAGCCATACTGTCATAATAATCTACGACAGGAATGATACGACTTGCTTCGTTAATTCGGTTTATACGAATGATTTGCGCAAGTGTGAAATAGATTCCTGCGGTTTTAATAAGATCGCTGTTGCTTTGTTTTGCAATTAAAGAAATATCACAGATGGTTGGAGCCGCTTCTAAGAGAGCCAATTGTTTTGCTAATGCTTTTGGTGCTCCTTCTTCACTGTAGTGTCGTGCTTTTTCTTCAATCTTTTGCTTAATATCATTATCTTGAGAATGCGTAAGCTCTTTTTCAATAACATTACGGGCTTGTTTTATTGTTTTTACAATTTCCTCTAATGGACGTGAGAGATCCATGTTGTGTAAACCCCAATTGGTTGTTTCAAAGAGCATTGGGGTCATTGCTGCGTAGAGTTTGTTTTGGACAAGACCGGGTATTTTATTATCAAGCTTATCAATTTGATCAGACAGTTGAGGAATTTCAAAACCATCACGGATGGCAATAAAAACGCGAATAATATTTTCAGTCTTTTGTTCTGTTGAATCATGAAGTTGTTTAACAAAAGTGGGACCTCCACGATTGATAATATCGTTGGCAATCAGCGTTGCAATAATATTACGACGCAATTGATGGTTAATGACTTCCTTCTCAAAATTTTCTTGAATTTGGGTTGGAAAATAATTCAACAAGGCTGCATTGAAATAGTGATCATCAACAATGGAGCTATGAGCAATTTCTTCTTTGAGCGTTAATTTAGCATAGGCAAAAATAACGGCGAGTTCTGGACGGATAAGACCTTTGCCTTGGGTTATTCTTTGCTGTAAAACTTGCTCATCAGGGAGTACTTCAACTCTGCGATCTAGAAGCTTTTTTTGTTCCAAATCGTGCATAAAGCGTATTTGATAGGCTAAATCAGCAGTGCTTTGGCTTTCTGCTAAAGAAAGAGCAAGAGGTTGTAGATAATTGTTGCGCAAGACGAGTTGTTCAACTTGAGGGGTCATTTTTTTCAAGAGTTTATTGCGTTCTTCGCGGGTGAGTGTTTTAGCACGAAGTGCTGATGCAAGAACAATTTTGAGATTAACCTCAATATCAGAACAATTCACACCGGCAGAATTGTCAATGGCATCCGTATTACAGCGACCACCATTTGAGACATATTCAATCCGTCCACGTTGCGTAACACCAAGATTAGCTCCTTCGCCAATAATTTTTGCACGCACTTGTTCTCCGGTAATGCGTATTGCATCATTTGCACGATCACCTACTTGGGCATCACTTTCTGTTGTAGCGCGGATATAAGTACCAATGCCACCGAACCATAAAAGATCAACAGGGGCTTTGAGAAGAGCAGAGATAATTTCAAAGGGGGTTCCTGTTTGTTTTTCAAAACCAATGGCCCCTGCTGCTTCAGGCGAGAGAGTAATGGTTTTCTCTTTTCGTGAGAAAATACCACCGCCCTTTGATAATTTGCTTTGGTCGTAATCCTGCCAGCTTGAGCGGGGTAGTTTGAAAAGACGCGTACGCTCTGCATAGCTTTCCTCTATGTTTGGATCTGGATCAATAAAGATATCGCGGTGATCAAAAGCGGCGATCAATTTTGTTTGTTTGGAAAGGAGCATTCCATTGCCAAAAACATCACCAGACATGTCGCCAACACCGACACAGGTGAAGGGCATTGTTTGAATATCATGATTAAATGATTCTCGAAAATGTCTTTTGACGGCTTCCCATGCGCCTTTCGCTGTAATCCCAATTTCTTTGTGGTCATAGCCTGCTGAGCCGCCAGAGGCAAAAGCATCATCAAGCCAAAAGTGGTTTGCTTGGCTGATGGCGTTGGCTGTATCAGAAAAGGTTGCTGTCCCTTTGTCTGCTGCGACAACAAAATAGGGGTCAGGATCATCATGAAAGATGACGTCGTGGGGCGCACTTATTTTGCCGTTAACCAGATTGTCTGTGATAGAGAGCAAAGCCGTGATAAAGTCCGTATAAGCTTGCCGTGCTGCTTCTATGATAATCGCACGGTCACTTGTTTGAGGAAGGCGATGGGGATAGAATCCACCTTTTGCACCTGCAGGAACGATAACCGCATTTTTAACTTGTTGGGCTTTGACTAAGCTCAGCACTTCGGTGCGATAATCGAGTGCGCGGTCAGACCAACGAATTCCACCACGAGCGATAGGTCCAAAACGCAAATGGACCCCTTCAACTTCTGGTCCATAAACAAAAATTTCTCGATAAGGGCGTGGTTCAGGCAAACCTTCAATTTGGCGCGGATTTAATTTGGTGGCTAAAATACGCTGCGGACTGCCATCGCTAAGAGGTGTAAAGGCATTTGTTCGTAAACTCGCATCAATAAGATTACAATAACGGCGTAAGATGAGATCATCATCTAAACCAGATACTTTCTGTAATTTTTCTTCAATGCGCTTTTGAATGACCTGTTGATTTTTTGCTCGCTCTTTTTCTGTATGGCTTTGATGAAATTTTAAATGAAATAAAGCATAAAGCTCTTTGGTAATGTCAGGATAAGCATTTAAAGTTTGAGCGACGCGATCTTGCGAATAGGGAATTCCAGCTTGTTGGAGATAGCGCCCATAATGGCGCAAAATAACAATTTCATGCCAATCAAGCTCAGCTGTTTGGGTGAGAGCATTAAAGGCGTCATTATCAGCATTTTGTGCCCAAATGGCTTCAAAGGTTTCGGCAAGCTTTTGACCGTCTTTTTCAAAATCGAGACAGAGTTGGAAAGTGCTTTCTAGTTGCATATCATGAAGATATACAGATTGTCCGTTGCCATCTGGTAATTCAAGGGTTTGTTCAGCAATAACGCGAAACCCCATATTTTCAAGCAATGGAACACGTTTGGAAAGAGCAAGCGCTTCATGGCGGTGAAAGAGCCGAAGAGAAATGTTTTGTTTTTCTTTGTTTGGTGCGTGATAAAAGGTTACGAAAAGGGGCTTATCATCATGAAGACTTAGAATATGTCCGGCATCTTTAATGGCATCTTCTGTTGAGAATAAATCACGATAGCTGTTGGGAAATTCACTGGCTAGACGGGTTTGTTGTTCTGTTGTTTTGTGGGTAAGAGCGATGTCTTGAACACTATCTTTCCAACTTCGTGCGATTGAACGGACATGTTGTTCAAGCGTGGCGCGCTCGTGAAGTGGAACAGTTTCGTTTTCTTTGCGATGGATAATATAATAGACACGGATAAGAGTGCTTTCCAAAAATAGCGGATAGGATTCAAAAAAGTCGCCTTTATAAAGCTCAACAAAATGTTCGCCAACTTTTTCGCGGAGGCTGCTGCTGTATTGGTCACGGGGTACATAGACAAGAATAGAAACAAAGCGTCCAAAAGAATCTGTGTGGACAAGCACCCGCAAACGTGGGCGTTCGTCTAATTGCAGGATAAGTTTGGCATTTTCTGTTAGTGTATCAACATCAACACGAAACATTTCATCTCTTGGATAGGTCTCTAAAACTCGGATGAGTGCTTTTCCTGAATAATCAGCGTGATTATGTCCAAGACGTTGAATGATGGTTTGGGCTTTTTCTTTTAAGAAAGGAATTTGCAAAATAGAGCGCGTATAAGCTGAAGAGGTAAAAAGCCCTACAATGCGTAATTCTCCACAGAGCTGGCCTTCTTTATCAAAGATTTTAAGACCAATGTAATCGAGCCAAACAGAACGGTGAATTTTGGAGCGGCTGTTCGCTTTCGTCACAATAAGCAGGTTATCACTTTCCATAAAGGATAAGACTTCCTGGGGCGGTTCTTTCATACTTTCATCGTCAACAATATGAATAGAAGCATCCGCGAGTATACCAAGTTCAATGTTACTTGTTGTAAAGGATTTTATAGGTTTTTGATCTTTGATGAAGTTGTAAGTGCGCATGCCAAGAAAGATGAAATTATCGTCTTTGAGCCAACGAAGAAATTCAATAGCCTTTTCGCCTTCTTTTTTGTAATGTGAGGGAAGGCCTGTTTGATAGGCATGAATATGCTTTTCAACTTTTTCAAGCATAGGCTTCCAGTCTTGTACAGCAGCATTAACTTGCTCAAGAACTAAGGTGAGTTCATTTTCAAGTTTTTCTATCTGTTGTTTGTTTAATGACTCGATGTGAATTTGCATCAGACTGATGCGTTTTCCAGAAGCACAATCAAGAATAGGGTGTGCAATCAAATAAATATGGTTTTTGTGTTGATTGACGAGATTTAAAATAGAATCGAGAAGAAAGGGTTTGTTATCATTGACAAGAGTGATAACAGTTATAGGTCTGTTATTGCGGGTTAAATTTTGTTCAAAGCAGATGGTATTTTTTCCTGCCTTATGGAGATTAAAAGCTTTTACTGCGATGGCTGCAGCTTTTTGAAGTTCTTTATTTTCGTAATAAGCAACATCTTCTTTATCGGTTTGAGCAAAAAGGATTTTTTCTATTTTATCTGGTGTGTTTTTTGTTTCTATTGTTTTTTGTTGTAACACATTCATTCTCCCTTTTTGCTCTTAGAGGTTTTTTCTTGTCTTCACATTAAAAGAAGACCATTATATTTTTTTACTACTGTAACACTTTCTTCCTCAAGAAAATAGTTCTTTATTTGAAAAGAATAACTTCGTTTTTTCTATTTTTTATTAAAAATTTGCGCTTTAAAGAAATATTTTTCCTCAACAAAAGGGACTCTTTAGTATTTTTATATGTTAATATTTTGTTTTTCTAAATATACGAAATGAAAGTAAAGAGAGAAATAAATAGAAGAAGTAAAAAGAGAATGGCCCGTTTACCAGAAAGACTTTTAAGTGGTTACCAAAACTTTATAAATAATCATTTTTCATATAAAATAGCAGATTATCAGCAATTGGCGATTGAGGGGCAGAAACCTGACGTTTTGGTTATTGCTTGTTGTGATTCGCGTGCTGTCCCAGAAATGATTTTTGATGCTAAACCAGGGGAAATTTTTACCCTGCGCAACGTGGCAAATGTGGTTCCTCCTTTTTCTCCTGATAATCAATATCATGCAACATCAGCAGCTCTTGAATATGCCGTGCAATTGCTTGAGGTGAAACATATTGTTGTGTTTGGGCATGCCCATTGTGGTGGCGTTCGTACGGCGCTTAAGGAGACATGTAAATCTTTATCGTCAAATGATTTTATTGGCCAATGGATTAGTCTTTTAGCGCCAGCCACAGAAATCGTTTTGAATAATAAATCGCTGTCTTGGCCAGAAAAACAAACAGCTTTAGAACAGCTTTCTATTCGCCATTCGTTGAGAAATTTAGAGACGTTTCCATGGATAAAGTTCCGCAAAGATCAAGGTATTTTAACATTACACGGGGTTTGGTTTGATATTTCTAGCGGAAAATTATGGAGTATGGAACAGAAAACAGGGTGTTTTATGTGTGTTGAAGTTGAAAGTTTTGAAGTGTAGTATTTGCTGTTTTTATTTCTTCGTATAAAAAGACATTTTATGATAAAACTTGACAAAGGTGGGGTTTTATTGTTTGAAGGAGCAAGCTTTCAGTGACAAAATTAACTTGGAGCCACCGACTGAGACCCCAGTTTAAGGGTATGAAGAGATCTCAGAGGTCAACATTCGATGGCGCGATGCGTTCTCGGGTGCTCTTTTGGTTTGTTTGTTGTGCAACTTTGTTATGCAATGATGAGGTAAATAATGTTTGAATCCTTGCAAGAGCGATTTGGTTCTATCCTGTCTCATTTGACGGGGCGTGGCGCTTTATCGGATCATGATGTTGCAGAGGCGCTACGTGAAATTCGGCGCGCTTTGTTGGAGGCTGATGTTGCTCTTGATGTTGTCCGTTCTTTTACCGATAGGGTTCGGGAAAAAGCCGTTGGGGCTGAGATTGTTAAATCAATTAAACCAGGCCAAATGGTGGTTAAAATTGTTCATGGCGAATTGGTCCGTATCCTTGGAAGTGAAAGCGTTCTGAGTGATTTGAATGCGCCTGCGCCAGTTGTTATCATGATGATTGGTTTGCAAGGTTCGGGAAAAACAACCACAACAGCAAAGCTTGCAAAACGTTTCACTGATAAGCATAATAAAAAAGTTCTCATGGCGTCATTAGATACACGGCGTCCTGCTGCGCAGGAGCAATTGCGCCAGTTAGGAGAACAAGCAAAACTTGCGAGTTTGCCTATTATTGCGGGACAATTGTCCGTTGATATTGCATCACGTGCTGTACAAGCTGCTAAATTGGGTGGTTATGATGTGGTTCTTCTTGATACTGCAGGACGTAATCATATTGATGAAGCTTTGATGCTTGAATTGGCTGAAATTAAAGCATGTTCTCTTCCTCATGAGATTATGTTGGTGGCTGATAGTTTGATGGGGCAAGATGCCGTTCATCTTGCTCGTTTTTTTGATGAGCGTGTAGGGATTACAGGGATTATTTTAACACGGATGGATAGTGATGGGCGTGGGGGGGCTGCTCTTTCTATGCGTGCTGTGACAGGCAAGCCGATTAAAGCAATTGGAACTGGTGAAAAAATAGAGGCTTTGGAAGAGTTTCATCCCAGTCGTATTGCTGATCGTATTCTCGGAATGGGCGATATTGTTTCTTTGGTTGAAAAAGCTGCTGAAACAATGGATCATGAGAAAGCTGCTGCTTTTGCAAAAAAAATGCAAGCCGGAAAATTTGATTTGAATGATCTTGCAGAACAGTTGCAAAAAATGAAAAAACTGGGTGGTATGGGCGGTATTATGGGCATGTTACCAGGATTGGGCAAAGTCAAAGAGCAGATCGCAGCTGCGGGGCTGGATGATCGTTTGTTTAATCGTCAATTAGCTATTATTTCATCCATGACACCGCAAGAGCGTGCTCACCCAGAGCTTTTAAAACATAGCCGCAAACAACGAATTGCTAAAGGGTCTGGGACAACGGCGGCTGATATTAATAAACTTTTGAAGATGTATCGCCAAATGGCTGATATGATGAAAGCCATGGGTGGTAAAGGCAAAAGTGGTTTGATGGGGAAAATGTTAGGAGGACTTGGTTCCAAAATGGGTTTTGGAGGGATGGGAGGTGCAGATTCTCCAGCTATGCCTGATTTATCAGGATTGGATCTAAAACAACTCTCAACGCTTCAAAAGCAGATTGAAAGTGGACATGGAGGGAAGATCTTGCCCGGACTTCCCGGACGTGATCCTACATTTCCTGGTCTTTCCAATGGCATTGCCGATAGGGGAAAACTTCCTCAGCATCTTAAGAAAAAATAAGATGCAAAGAGAGAAAGGAATATGATGCAGGAAACAGTATTAAACGAATTGGCACATTTACGAGCATCTATTGATAATTTTGATGCAACTTTGATTCATATTTTAGCAGAGCGTTTTCGTTGTACGAAAGCTGTTGGACGCTTAAAAGCGCGTTATGATTTGCCTAAAGTAGATCCTCTGCGTGAGCAAAATCAGATCGCGCGTTTGCGGCAATTGGCTATGGAAAGTCATCTTGATCCTGATTTTGCTGAAAGATTTTTAAAGTTTATTATTAAAGAAGTTGTGCATCATCATGAAGTTATTGCTGAAAAGCAAAAAGATAAAAAAGTCAATTTAAACGAAAGCCAGAGCTGACAATAGGAGATAAAATATGGCATTGAAAATTCGTTTGTCCCGTGGAGGTTCAAAGAAACGTCCTTATTATCATATCGTCGTTGCGGATGTTCGTAGTCCGCGCGATGGGCGATTTCTTGAACGTGTTGGTGCATGGGATCCAATGTTGCCTAAAGATGGACCGAGGGTGAAACTTAATGAAGAACGTATACAATATTGGCTTAGGCAAGGGGCTCAACCGACAGAGCGCGTTTTACGGTTTTTAGATGCGGCTGGCTTAAAAAAGCGTCCAACCCGCAATAATCCATATAAAGGTGAACCGGGCAAAAAAGCACAAGAACGTATAGCAGCAGCAAAGCAAGTGGCAGAGGAAGCAGCAGCTGCGGCTGAAGCAGAATCTGCTTCAGCTTAAAGCTTAAGAAGTATGATTGCTTAATCAGCACCTCTTTAAAAACTTTTAGAAGAGTAAATATTATCCGTTTTTGCCAATCAAAAACGGATCTTCTTTAAAAGAGTGTTTATTTAAAACGGTGCGGATTTTTTAAAAGTTCAATTTTAGAAATCGATGGCGCGGCCTTTAATTTCCCAGTCTCCATAGCGAGAAGGATCTTTGCCGCCGCGTCCACCATTTTCTAATGGTTGTTCTTTTGTTGTTTCGTCTTTTCGCCGTTCTTCAGCTTCTTTAAGGGCGCGTTGTGCTGCGGGAGGAAGAGATTGCTGTTTAACGACAGTTGAATTTTTTGGGCTTATTTTTTCATCTTTTTTATGCATTTTATACCTATTCCATTGAAGAAGCAGAAAGAAAACCCCATCATATAGTATTGGTAGACTTTTATCATGGAGTTTTTTGAGTAATGAACATAATGCGTACAGCCATGCTTTTGGCTTTTTTAACGGCTCTCTTTATGGGGGTTGGTTATCTTGTTGGAGGGGGCAGTGGCATGGTCATTGCTCTTTTGATGGCAAGTGGTTTAAACTTTTTTTCTTATTGGAATTCAGATAAAATCGTTTTACGCATGTACGGGGCGCGTGAAGTTGATCAGCATTCAGCACCCGTTTATTATAAGATTGTAAGCGATTTAGCTAAAAATGCTTCTCTTCCGCAACCAAAAGTTTATGTGATTGAGAGTGTGCAGCCAAATGCTTTTGCGACGGGACGTAATCCGCAAAATGCTGCTGTTGCTGCAAGTCGCGGTTTGTTAGAGCGGTTAAGTGCAGAGGAAATTGCTGGCGTTATGGCGCATGAGCTCGCACATATCGAACATCGTGATACTTTAACCATGACTCTAACAGCAACGATTGCAGGGGCAATTTCAATGCTTGGTAATTTTGCTTTTTTTATGGGGGGACAGCGTAGCTCTTCAGAAGATTCTCATGGTGCTGGGGCAATAGGAGGATTTACTGCACTGCTCGTGGCCCCTTTTGCTGCAATGCTCGTGCAAATGGCCATTAGCCGTACGCGTGAATATGCTGCGGATCGGAGGGGAGCTGAGATATGTGGTAATCCTTTATGGTTGGCTTCGGCATTGCGTAAAATTGCTGATGGAGGGCATGGGGTTTACAATGAAGAAGCAGAGCATAATCCTGCAACAGCGCATCTATTTATTATCAATCCTTTGAGCGGTGAGGGAGCGGATAGTCTTTTTTCGACACATCCAGCAACAGCAAATCGTATTGCTGCTCTTTATCGGCAAGCAGAAGAGATGAAAGGGACTCTTGCCGAAAGTGGGGGTTGGAATAGAGAAGGCAGTATAAATAAAAAAAGTAATGAAATGAATTATGAAGATTTTCGCAGTGATCAGGCTCATGCATCAGGTGAGAAAGAAGACAATACTTTTCAACGGGTCACAAAACGTCCTTCTTGGCTTCGTTATGAGAATTCAAAAAGACCTCGTTCATAAAGTTTTTAAGGAGATTTCAGGGGGATCTCTTGAGGAAGTAGTGATATAAAGGTGTTATTTTGAAACACAAAAAAGCGGGGCATGTGTCTGAAAAAGATGTTCCAGGATTGGCTGTTCGGCAGGTGTGTG
Organism: Bartonella gabonensis; assembly: GCF_903679515.1. GTDB lineage: Bacteria > Pseudomonadota > Alphaproteobacteria > Rhizobiales > Rhizobiaceae > Bartonella > Bartonella gabonensis. The sequence continues at coordinate 28,260 of NZ_CAHOYM010000012.1, read as the reverse complement.
TGCGTCTTTTAGGGGCGGTCATTGATAAGTATACGCCTCTTTCTGGTTTGACAGATAATGAACACGGACATCCACAATATTTACAGCTTTCACAACGAGATCGTTTGTTGTGTCGGGCTATTTTAACAACGTCATTGCGTCATCGAGGGCAGATTGCGGCGGCTCTCTCACGCTTTTTAGCACGCCCTTTGCCTGCACAAGCACTTTCACTTCAGTATCTTCTGCATATCAGTGTAGCGCAAATTCTTTATCTTGATATTCCGGATCATGCGGCTATTGATTTAGCTGTGCGTGTGGCAAAATTTGATCCTCGTATGCGCCGTTTTTCAGGGGTGGTGAATGCTCTTTTGCGCAATATTGCGCGGGAAGTGGTGCCTTTACGCCAACAGGTTCCGACCATTGAAGGTGTTCCAGTGTGGTTTGGACAGCTTTTAGTATCAGCTTATGGAATAGAAAAAGCGCATCAAATTATAGAAATTCAAAGTGTGGAGCCTCCGCTCGATTTGACAGTAAAGTCTGATAGTGTTGAATGGGCTGAAAGACTTGGTGGTGTGGTGTTGCCCAATGGTTCTGTACGAGTGAATCGTTTGGCGTGTTCTGTTTCTGATTTACCAGGCTATCGTGAGGGCGCGTGGTGGGTTCAAGATTTTGCCGCAGCGTTGCCTGCTTGTTTACTAGGAGAACTTCGGGGAAAAAATGTTGCTGACCTTTGTGCGAGCCCTGGAGGAAAAACAGCGCAATTGGCTTTGCAGGGGGCAGAAGTGACAGCTATTGAGCTTTCTGCTAACCGTATCAAGCGTTTAAAAGAAAATATGGGACGGCTCCATTTTTCCGTTCACATTTGGCAAGGGGATGTGAGAAATTTTCATCCCAAACAGCTTTTTGATGCGGTTCTTCTTGATGCTCCTTGTTCTTCTACGGGAACTATCCGTCGTCATCCAGATATTTTATGGACGAAATCGAGGGATGATGTCATTAAGTTAGCGGCGTTGCAATATGATTTGTTGGTCGCAGCAATTGCCTTGGTAAAGGAGGGAGGACGGATTGTTTTTTCCAATTGTTCATTGGCTAGAGAAGAAGGTGAAGATCTTATTGAAAAAATTTTATCGACACACAATGATATTGTTTTAGACCCTATTTATCCAGAAGAAATGGGGGGGCTCACACATTTGCTTTGTGAAGGGATGTTGCGCACGACACCGGCGGATTTTTGTCATAAAAATTTTGATGCTGAGAAAACTGAATTTTTAGGAATGGATGGTTTTTTTGCTGCGCGCTTACGAAAAATTGCTTAATTAACGCTTCATTTACAAAAATGGTCGAAATTGTATCTGATTCAGCATAGATGGAGATGAAATTTTGGCGGTTGCGGTAAAAGCTCCTCAGGTAAAAATAGCAGCCTGTATCGATACGCTACAGCATGTTATGCGGCGTTTATGGGTTGGCCCCTTGTTTCGTTGGCGGTTTTCAGGGTTTCGTCCTCATAAAATTTTAGCGCATCCCATTGATTTACATGTGGCTGATCCGATGATGGCGCATGAATTTTATCATGGTCGTTTTGCTTTTGCTGGTCATATTGTTCATTCTGGTGCTGTTTCACCATTTTCATTGGTTTCGCCAACGTCCGAATGGGAAGCGGCTCTGCATGATTTTCATTGGTTGCGCCATATGGAAGCAGCAGAAAGTGATTTAGCTTCGGCGCATGCGCGTTCTCTTTTAGAAGATTGGCTGGACCATGCTGGTAAAAAGGTAAAAGGGCTTGCTTGGAGTAGTCCTGTTGTGGCGCGGCGTTTGATCTCGTGGATTTGTCACTCAAAAATGTTGTTAGAAGGGGCAAGCGAGCGGTTTGAAAAGCGCTTTTTACGTGCGCTTGGTTTGCAATTTCGTTATTTGCGCGTAACAATTTGCAGTATGGAGCACAATGATCAACGTTTACAAGCAGCAATAGCTTTGACGTTTGCATCTCTTGCTTTGCCTGTTTCTGCGGCCGTGAAAAAAAAGGTACAAACCACGCTTATAGAAGAGCTTTCGCTTCAGATTTTGGTTGATGGTGGGCATATTTCCCGTAGTCCTATCATTTTGCTTAATTTATTATCAGATTTATTATCTTTACGTTATCTTTTTATGCGGAGTAATGAAACTGCACCCCGTATTTTGATTGATTCTGTTGAGCGTATGTTGCCAGCTTTACGATTCTTTATTCACGAGGATCAAACATTGGCGCATTTTAATGGGGTTGGTTCCCTCGTGTCGGAACGGTTATCGACACTTTTGGAGCTTGATGAAACAGGAGGGCATCCTTTTAGTTATGCTCGTTATTCAGGGTTCCAGCGCTTAAAAGCTAATCAAACAACAATTCTTGCCGATACAGGAAAATTTCCACCACGCTCTGTAGCACAGAAAGCTTGTTCAGGATGTTTGTCTTTTGAAATGTCTTCACAAGGACACCGTTTTATTATCAATACCGGTGTTAACCCTGATGGGCGGGAAGACTATCGACATTTAGGGCGTGTTACGGCAGCCCATTCAACAGCTACGCTTAATGATTGCTCGGTAGGAATTTTTTACAAAAAAAAGAAAAATGGCGCTTCTCTTTTATTTGATGGACCCAGGGAAGTTCAAGTGCGCCGTATAGAGGATTCAGAAAAAACAGGTTTTATTGCGAGTCATGATGGTTATGTGCGTCCCTTTAATCTTATTCATGAGCGTGGTCTTATTTTGGCGACAAGTGGAGATATGATCGAAGGCTTTGATCGGTTTTTTATGCCCAATAAAGGCGGAAAGAGACATAAGAGGGCGCAAAGTGAACAAGATCACGTTGCTGTTCGATTTCATCTTCACCCACAAGTTGAGGTCAACTATGATGGTGAGCGTGTGTGTTTAGCGGTAAAGAACGAACACGTAGCGGGCGAGCAAGTATGGTATTTTATATCGCCTGATGCGGATATTTGTCTTGAAGATTCGATTGATTTTGCGGAATTAGCAGGTCCACAACGAACGCAGCAGATCGTTTTATATTTTCGTCCTGCATTTCAGGAAAAGGTTCGCTGGCGTTTTATCCGTGAAGCGTTTGATAAAAAATCAGAATATTGTTCCAGCCTATAGTCTATTGCGTTTTATCTTCGTGTTCTAAAATATCATCGTTTATTGTGATAATATCCTATTTAAGGACTATGTAAATTTTTACATGGAAGTATTTTTGTGAGCGTATGGAATGGATATTTTGCAGGCGAAGTTTGCCTATAGAAAATTTCATGAGGTAATGTTAGAGGGGGGTGCTCTAGCGGAAATGGGATTATTGATAGATCGGCACAGGCTTTAAAAATCTTCATTCTTTAAAGGTGTGTGGCGAGAAAATTAAATGGTTACTTATCTTTAAAAAGTTCTTAAGGATGCTCTTGTGATCAATATTCTTTTTTTTGATTATATTATGGCTGCTTAGAGAATGATACGCCGGAATCATCACACACGTGTGTCTGCTTTCACTGTTGCGAAAGCTTTTGGCGTTTAAGACGGTTCATTATAGGCATTTTTAGTCCCTTTTTGTATAGAAATCATTCCAAGCAGGCTCCCCTTGCTTGTAACGTGCAAGAGATATGGTTTTAGTTGATCCAATATAAACAGATTTGAGATAAAACAATCCTACAGCAGAGTTTCTCATCAAACACGCAAAATCAAAATAATGAACATTCTTGATAAATCAAAATTTGCTCATCATAGAAACATTGAGAATTCAAGAAATAAAATTACACCACGAAACAAAATTACAGAAAGGATTCTCGGAAAAATCCTTTCAGAAAAAAACTCCTGCTTTGTGTTGTTATATTAAAGTGTTGTTATATTAAAGCTGAAGTCATAACAACTAACCCCACAATGCTCGTTTCTTTATAGAAAAGCATTTTCTTGAATATTCTTCAAACAACTTTTAGGAAGATTTATGCGAATAGCGCCGTGCAACTGAATCAATGTCACCTCGACAAATGCCAAGATCATTGAGCTCATATGTCGAAAGACGACTCAACGCATTAACGGTTCGACGATAACGGCGCCAATTACTATAAGAACGTAGAATATTCATATCCTGTACTCAAACTTTGTTACACTTTTCAGTTTAAGATAGAGCATATTACTAAAAATAGTTATGCTATAATGTCATAACAGGTATGCATCTACATATAAGATAGAACCCTTTAATACGGGTCTCATGTAAAAGGGAAACAGATTAAAGCCATTAATTGCAATGGTATCTTATTCCTAAAAACATGGCTAAATTATGTGCATTTTCTGCGGTGATAACTTTTTCATTACAATTCTCTGGATTGAATAACTGCTCCTATTTTAGCAGTTATAAATCGACATACGATTTATGAAAAATCTCTTGAACATTTGTCTCATATGAAGAGGAAATAATCTCAATTATATTAATGACGGAAATGTCGTATTCCTGTAAAAACCATCGCTAAACCTTGCGCATCAGCTGCAGTGATAACTTCTTCATCACGCATGGAACCTCCTGGTTGAATGACTGCTGTTGCACCTGCTTCAGCTACTGCTAATAAACCATCTGCAAAAGGAAAAAATGCATCGGATGCAACCACTGATCCTTTTGTGAGAGTTTCTTTAAAACCTTCTCTTTTTGCACTTTCTGCTGCTTTATTTGCAGCAATTTTTGCTGAATCGATGCGGCTCATTTGTCCAGCGCCAATACCAACTGTTGCGCTATTTTTCGCGTATACAATAGCATTTGATTTAACGTGTTTTGCTACACGAAAAGCAAATTGAAGATCACGCATTTCATCTTGAGTTGGTGCTCGCTTTGTGACCACTTGCAATTTAAGATCATCAACCACCACATTATCACGTGATTGCACTAAAATGCCTCCTGCAAGTGTTTTCGCCAGAAGTCCTCCACAACGTGGATTAGGAACGCCACCTGTAATGAGCAAACGAAGATTTTTTTTCTTGGCGATAATTTCACGTGCCGCCATTGTTGCATCAGGAGTAATAATCACTTCCGTGAAAATTTTAACAATCTCTTCCGCACATTCCTCATCAAGGGGTTGATTTAAAGCCACAATTCCACCAAATGCCGATACATTATCACACATAAGAGCTTTCAAATAAGCTTCTTTCAAATTTTTCCCTTCCGCAACACCACAAGGATTGGCATGCTTAATAAGAGCAACAGCAGCGGTTTTTTGCGGATCAAATTCTGCCACAAGCTCAAAGGCTGCATCTGTATCATTCAGATTGTTATAAGAAAGCGCTTTACCCTGTAAAAGTTTTGCTGTTGCAACGCCAAAACGTTTTTCATTATTGCGATAAAATGCTGCTTGTTGATGTGGATTTTCCCCATAGCGCATAACATTTTCAAGATGACCAGAAAAACTTTGCCATGATGGTGTTTCAATCTTTAAATTCTGTGCAAACCATGCTGCTATTGCTGTGTCATAAGCAGCGGTGTGCGCATACGCGCGCATGGCTAACTGATGACGCATGGATAAACTTAAACATCCATTATGCTGTTTTAATTCGGCTAGAATCGAATCATAGTCATTGATCGCTGTTACAACACCGGTATAAGCATAATTTTTTGCCGCAGCGCGAATCATCGCCGGTCCACCGATATCAATATTTTCAAGAATCGTTTGTTGATCAGCTCCTGATTGGAGTGTCTCTTCAAAAGGATAAAGATTTACCACCAAGAGATCAATTCCATGAATGCTGTTCTTTTCCATAGCTTGCCTATGGCTAGGATTTTCTCTTACCCCTAACAAAGCACCATGAATCAAAGGATGAAGTGTCTTGACACGCCCATCCATTATTTCGGGAAATCCAGTAACTTCAGCAACATCCTTTACGGGTAAACCAGCCGCTATGAGGGTTTTGGCTGTTCCCCCTGTTGAAATCAATTCAACATTGTAAGTTGCATGAAGGGATTGGGCAAATGCAACCACCCCCGTTTTATCAGACACAGAAAGAAGAACACGATGAACCCGATTCAGATCAGGTATGGGAAAATTTTTGGTAACAACACCCATAACAGAAGCCTTAAAAATGAAAGAGTTAAAATTCCAGAAAAATAAGCTTAGATATTTATAGCACAAGCCTTTAGCAAAATATACTGAAAGGATAAACTGTCTTTATTAAAATATACGATGATTCTCTTTTTTTCTTATACTGTAAAATGCCATCATTGGAGGTGTTGTAAGAGGTATAAAAGTTTCACTGATACACTAAAATGTTTTTTGGTTGCTTATAATTTCAACATTTTATCTCCATAGCAGGTTTTAAATGCAAAACGCTTCCGCATGTTCTCTGTTATATTCGCTTTTGTATGTGAGATGAAGGCGAGAATATTGCATATACCCGTTTGAGTTATCTTTGAGAGATGGGAGAATAACCGGCAGAAATATGAAATTATAACGGTAGAAATGCGTGCTCATTTTTCCTGCCATTTTTTATTTTTATGCTTTTCAGAAGCATTTATGACAATGTTTTTAATAGAATGTTTTTTTAAGAGTGGAAACGACACATTGTTACACATTTTATGCATTGCCTTTTTAATGAGGTTACGTTTTGCATGCAAAATAAAACGCTATTATGGTGCGAATTTGTGCGCGTTTATTTAAAAAATATTTTTTAATGAAGAAACTTCCATTTTATGGTGGTCTTGTGAAGAGAGTCGTGTAAATTTTTCGTGAATGCTATAATAGACCCATTGTTGCCCATGATCCATACTTAAAGGTGTGAGGGCGGGATGCTCTTTCTTTTTATCTGTTTTCAATAATTTTATTCTGTGGTGTTTTCTTTATTTATGTGTGTGGGGGGGATTGCCAGAATGATTTTGCTGGTTTTGGTCAGAAGATTTTAAGCAAAAGAGTTTTACGGATATTTCGAGATCTTAATTTTAAGTTATAAAATGATGGAATTATTATTATAAATCAAACAAATGCTTCTTTAAAAACAAATTTTATGATGTGTCAATGCTCAATATAATAGTGTTAAGATTTTCTTTATTATGAAATATACATTTTAAAAGGTCAAACGATTTAATGACCCTCTTAGAGATTGGTATTTTACTTGTTATTGTTTAGGCTTTTTGCCGTACCAGAAAAAGAAAAGCGCCTAACACACCGGCAGCTAAAATAAACCACGTGATTGCGTAAACAAGATGATTGTTTCGAAAATGGATTATCGTAAGACCCGCGACGGGAAGATTTGCTTGTGGGGTTGTTTTTCTGGCATCAATGAAATAAGGGGCAACAGTGGATAACCGAAGTTTTTGTGCCATAGCGGGAAGATCACGCGTATACCACACATTCTTGACAGGATTATTTTTGCGTGGAAAAAATCCATTTTTTTCACTCATGCGTAATAAACCGATGACTGTCGTTTGTTCTGTGTTTGTGGTAGAATCTTGCTGAGATGAGGCATTTGTATGCAATGTCTCTGAGGATTGAAAATTGTTACGTTCATCCATGGGGATAAAGCCACGGTTGATAAAGGTCAGTGTGTTGTCAGTGGTTTGTAAAGGAGTCAAAACCCAGTAGCCCGTAGTGTTTTGAGCAACAGCAGTGACCAAAATATTTTTATTTTTTAAAAACTTTCCTGTGATAACAACAGGTTGATATTCATTTTTTTCGAAAGTAACATCAGCCCATTGATCTTTTTGGGGGGCTTTTATGGGAGCTAAGTGAACCCGCTGATTGGCACTGGTGATAAGATTCGTTTTCCAGTTTAATCGTTGTACTTGCCATATGCCTAATGCACTGAAGAGAAGAAAAAAACAAATGCATAAAGTTCCAAACAAAAGAGAAGAACAACGGCAAGAATTTTTCTGAAGCTTTGTCATGGGAGAGGCTTTTTTGCTCATGATTGATGCTTCCTTTCAGAATAATAAACTTTATATTTTAACACGGTATGCCTTCAAAAAAAGCATTTTGCACGCTTTCTTGAAGAAAAAGATGAAGGATGAGTTAGCAAGAGATGAAAAAGATGCTATAAAAGACTTGACCTTTTGTTGTCGACCCCCTATTAGAAAGAAACTTCCCAATGATGCCCGTTCTAGGTCGCATTGTGTGTGCTTTGCGTTTATTATCTGCTTTGGGTGTAGGGATTTGAAAGTTTCTTAGAGTTTAAAGGTGAAGTCTATGTCGCGTGCATGTGAATTGACAGGGAAAGTGGTTTTGTATGGTAATAATGTGAGCCATGCAAATAATAAAACTCGGCGTCGTTTTTTACCAAATCTTTGCAATGTGACATTGATTTCAGAAGTGTTGCAGCAAAGTTATCGTTTGCGTATTTCAGCAAATGCGTTGCGTTCTGTGGAGCATCGTGGTGGTCTTGATAGTTTTTTGGTCAAGGCAGACGATAAAGAGTTATCGCAACGTGCGCGTTTGTTAAAACGTCAAATCATTAAGAAAAAAGCTGAGAAAGAAAGTGAGCAAAAGGCTGAACAAGCAGCGTGATTGTTGCGGGTGATTATCTTCGGTGGATTGACGCTGTAATCGCGGATCTTAGTCTTAGATAGTTTATTTTGGCTTTTCTCTCTTTGATCGTTCTATTATTTTATTGGTTCCATACCCCAGGTTAAAAAAATGTTTTCAAGCGGTCTTTTATTAGAACAGCAAAAGAGAAGGTATGTTGTTTTTTCTATTTTAGCAATGTGTCTTGCGGTCACTGCTTCTAATATTTTGGTTCAATATCCTGTCTATTGGTTTGGTTTGAATGAGCTTTTGACTTATGGAGCTTTTACCTATCCATTTGCTTTTCTCATCAATGATTTGACCAATCGTTTTTATGGTCCATCTGCTGCACGGCGTGTGGTTTATGCTGGTTTTTTTGCCGGTGTTTTTGTTTCTTGGATATTGGTAACACCGCGGCTTGCACTTGCTTCTAGTTTTGCATTTTTATTTGGGCAGCTCCTTGATATTGCTGTTTTTACGCCTTTGCGACGAAAAACATGGTGGAAAGCACCTTTAGCAGCAGCGTTGGTTGGTTCGGCGTTGGATACAGTGTTGTTTTTCTCTCTTGCTTTTTCGAGCTCTTTTGCCATTCTTGATAAGATAACAGGGTATGCTGATAGTTCACTGGTGGAGAGTACTGTTTGGGGAGGAATAGGCATGCCAGTTTGGCTCTCGCTTGCTTTTGGCGATTTTTCCGTAAAAATTATTATGAGCTTGTTGATGTTGATTCCTTATGGGACAATTCTTAACATTGTAAAGCTTCCTCTTTATCAAAATCATCCAAAGGATGATTCCTCTTTTGCTTGTAACAAATAATAATCTTTATTCTTATCTTTAAACTGAAAATTTCCGTTATATTACGCATGCGATAGCATCGTTGATAGGGATAGCTTATCGCTTCACGGTTGCAGGGAGAGGCTCTCATTTCAAGATTTATTTTGTTAGAAGCTAATAAAAATTATTTGTTGAGGCTCTCATAAAAAATGGATGGATAAGCACTCTTTGAAAGAGGTTAAAAACACTTTCTTATAAGCCACATTGATGTAAAATAAATTTCAATTGTGTGTTTTAACTTATTGATTTATAATGATAATTATTTTTATTTATTGACTAAAAGCCTTAAATGTAAAGACCTTTTGTTCCAATCTCTCGTATATTGTCTCAATCAAAAGTACCTCTCTTGCATATGACAAGTGGGGGAAGATCGTATAGATAAGAACATTCCAGAAAAGACAAAAATGCCTCTCCATGAATCATCTTAAATTTCAAGTTTTTTCGGGATATTGGGTGCAAGCATAATAATGGTATCGGTTTTCTTTTTCTCGAGCGTAAAAATGGTGATACTGAATGGATTTTAAACTCAATATTATTCATAGGCGCTTTTGTGAAACATGTTTGGAAGTAAAGTGAAATGTTTCTTTAAAATAGAATTATGCTTTCCGGCACTGCTTGTCATGTGCAAGCAAATGATTTTGCTTGCTTCAATGTGGCACAGATTTGAAATGAAAGAATTGTAAGGTATTCTGGATTCTCATTCACGTTGAATAAAGCTAGATGTGCATTATAAATCAATCTATTGCTGATTTAAAGCGGGGTTATTTCTTATAAAGTTTGGGTGTTTTATCACTAAAAAGGGCTTCTAGTTGTTTTGTTATAGCGTTTGCAAGTTCTTCGGCATTCATAATTGTTACAGCACGTTGATAATAACGTGTGACATCATGACCAATTCCAATGGCAATGAGCTCGATGGGGGAATGGGTTTGAATTTCTTGAATCACTGCGCGTAAATGTTTTTCTAGATAATTGCTGGCGTTGACTGAGAATGTTGAGTCGTCAACAGGGGCACCATCAGAAATAACCATGAGAATGCGACGTTGTTCACGCCGTGATAAAAGGCGTTGATGCGCCCAAATTAAAGCTTCTCCGTCAATATTTTCTTTTAATAATCCTTCTTGCATCATCAAACCTAAATTGCGGCGTGCGCGCCGCCATGGCGTATCGGCACTTTTATAGATGATATGACACAAATCATTAAGGCGTCCAGGATGATGAGGTTTATGTTGCTTCAGCCATTTTTCGCGTGATTTTCCCCCTTTCCAAGTTTTGGTGGTAAAACCTAAAATTTCAACTTTTACACCACAACGCTCAAGAGTTTGTGCCAAAATATCAGCACAACTTGCGGCAACACTAATGGGACGTCCGCGCATTGAACCAGAATTATCAATGAGGAGTGAAACAACCGTATCCCGAAATTGGGTGTTGCTTTCTATTTTAAAAGAAAGGGGTTGCATGGGATCAATAATCAAGCGTGGAAGCCGTGCCGTATCGAGATATCCTTCTTCAAGGTCAAAGTTCCACTTGCGATTTTGTTGGGCCATAAGGCGCCGCTGGAGACGGTTGGCTAAACGTCCAACAATGTTTTGAAGATGATTGATTTGCTTATCAAGAAAACGGCGTAAGTGATCTAATTCGTTTTCAGAACAAAAATCGGTTGCTTCCAAAATTTCATCAAATTGACGAGTGAAGATTTTATAATTGCCAAGCTTTTCCATTTGTTCTGAATCGGAAAAAAGACGTTTGGGTTTGCTCGGCTTTTCTTGCCAAGGGCCATTTTTCTGCTCGCCGTCAGTTTGATCATTGTCGTTTGTTTGTGTTGCTAGTGTTTTTCCTTCATCTTGTACATCACTTTCTTGTTCAGTGCTGGTTTGTTTTTCACTTTGAGCGTGTTTTTTGTTTTTACTTTCTTCTTCTGTTTGGTTTTGAGATTCATATTCGTTTTTTAATTTTTTATTGTTTTCATTGTCAGAATCTTCATCTTGTTGCACTGTTATTTTGAGTGTAGCAAGCATTTGGCGCACGATCTGTGCAAAAGCTTGTTGGTTATAAATATGATGTGTGAGTGCATTGAGTTCAGCTGCGGCTTTTTGTTCAAGTTCTTGGCGCCACAGTTCTAAAACAGGACCTGCTTCTTTTGGGGGAGCGCGCTTTGTTATTTTTTCGCGCAATAAAAGAGCAATCGCTTCTTGGATGGGGGCTTCACTTTGGTTGCTAATTTTTTCATAATGGGCTCTTTTGTATTTATCGGCGAGCATGACATCAAGGTTTTTTGCAAGTCCCTCTAGGGCTAGAGTACCGATAGCTTCAACACGTGTTTGTTCGAGGGCATCAAAGATAGCCCGTGCTTCTGATTCTGCTGGCGCAAACTGCATGTGAATGCGGTTATCATGCCATGCTTTGCGCAGAGCCATGGAATCACCTAAGCCGCGGGTAATGGTGATATCTTTATCTGTAGCGCGTTGTGGTAATTCTGGTAAACATGCATAATTTTCGCTCAAAGATGGTCTGTTGGGACTAAAGGAAATTTCTAGGTGGGATGACCCTGCAATGGCACGCATACAGGTGGAAAGAGCTTTCTTAAAAGCTCCACGATCAAGCGTATTGGGGGGAAGATTGTTTGTTTGATTTTTGCTATTGTCGTCAGGGGCGATCGCCATAATTGACATGTTCCTTTAAGACAAGACACCCTGCATGAGTGATTCGGGAAGCTCTTGTCCAAAGGCGCGTTGATAAAATTCTGCGACAGTGGCACGTTCGAGTTCATCACATTTATTGAGAAAGGTTAACCGGAAGGCAAAGCCAATATCTTGAAAAATTGTGGTATTTTCTGCCCAAGTAATGACAGTCCGTGGGCTCATGACTGTTGAAAGATCTCCATTGATAAATGCTTGGCGGACCATATCAGCAACGTGAACCATTTGTGAAATTGTCTTTTTTCTCTCAGTCGTTTGAAAAGATTTGACCTTTGAACAAACAATATCAACCTCTTTATCATGGGGTAAGTAATTTAAGATTGTAATAATAGACCAGCGGTCCATTTGGGCTTGATTGATTTGTTGGGTGCCATGATAGAGCCCTGTTGTATCGCCAAGACCAATAGTATTGGCTGTTGCAAAAAGACGAAATGCTGGATGAGGAGAGATAACGCGGTTTTGATCAAGTAAGCTTAGTTTTCCAGAGCTTTCAAGAACACGTTGGATGACAAACATAACATCGGGACGCCCCGCATCATATTCGTCGAAAACAAGAGAAATATTATTTTGATAAGCCCATGGCAAAATGCCCTCTTTAAATTCAGTGATTTGTAAGCCATCTTTTAAAACAATCGCATCTTTTCCTATAAGATCAATACGACTTACATGACTGTCGAGATTAATGCGAAGACAAGGCCAGTTAAGACGGGCAGCAATTTGTTCAATATGCGTTGATTTCCCTGTTCCGTGATAGCCGGAAACCATGACACGACGGTTAAAAGTAAAACCTGCAAGAATTGCTAAAGTTGTTTGCGGATCAAAAAGATAATCGGGATCGATATCAGGAACATGCGGGCTTTTTGTACTAAAAGCAGGGACTTTCATATCCGTATCAATATGAAATAGATCGCGAGCGCAAAGTGTAATATCAGGTGTATTTTCAACGATAAGATTTGTCATGATGTGTCTGGTAAGGAAAGGACGCTATTTATCTCATGAGAAAACGATACAAGAGTTAGAGCATTTATGCAATGCTCTATAACGAGAGCTTTAGAGATGAAGAAAGATGAGATGAAGGCGATCTTTTTCATCTATTCTATCATGTTTTGTGAAGACAATAATGTTTTATGCAAGCGTATTTTTTCAGCACAAACCAGATTTTTTGAGCAAATTATAAGCATGCAAAACATCACGAAAGCGCTCTTCTGAAGCACGATTACCACCATTGGAATCAGGATGGTGCTTTTTTACCAACTCTTTATATTTCATTTTTATATCTTCTGCTGAAGCATTTGCTTGTAGCCCCAGTGTATCAAAAGCTTTTGCCTCTAAGGGCTTTAATTTTCGTGAGAAATTACTGCTTGAATGCCGTTTAGTAAAAAGCGTGAAGGGATCGCGCATACGATTTTGATAAGCCGCTGTTCCAGAGCGAATCTTTGCATAATCGGCTGCGGTTTTTTTCGTTGTCCCATTGCTAAGATCTGTAGGCCATGTTGGACGATGCCCTGTGAGCGCATCTTTTTGGAATTTTGCGATATCTTGATTGCTAAGACCAGAAAAGTAATTAAAATTTTTATTATAAGCACGCACGTGCTCAATACAAAAATGTAGATATTGTCCTTCGTGATTTCGACCTGCTGGTGCTTTATGGGTCCCTGTCTTTTCACAACCTTCCCATTGACACTGTTGCGCTTCTGGCTCAGATTTTTGTTTTTTATTTGAGCTTATGCGGATTGAATCGAATAATTTAGATGTTATTGCCATATTATTGGTTTATGCAAAATTAATTAATTTTACAAGAATTGACTTTTAAAAAATTTGTTTGCACAGTTAATTTGGTTATGAAGAAGGTGTATTATTGCACTTTTAATTTTGTTAAGGAATGAAAAATGTCTATAGAAACAATCATCAAAAGAAAGCTTCAAGATGCTTTTCATCCGCAGAAACTTGAAGTGATGAACGAGAGTCATCTTCATGAAGGGCATCCTCATAATGAACATGCTTTTGATGGTAAAGGAGAAACACATTTTCGCGTGAAAATTTTATCTTCTTCTTTTTCCAATATGACGCGCGTAGAAATCCATCGAGCGATTTATCAAGTCTTAAAAGAAGAGTTAGCGACTTGTGTTCATGCCTTGGCCCTTGAGGTTAAAACGCTTTAATTTTTTTTGATAAGGCGTTTTTAAGAACGAGGATGCGCCTTTTGATAAATTTCCAACAAATGTTCTGTATCGACATGGGTATAGGTTTGTGTGGTGGAAAGACTCGTGTGCCCAAGAAGTTCTTGAATTGTTCGCAAATCTCCCCCTCTTGATAAAAGATGGGTGGCAAAAGAATGGCGTAGTGTATGGGGGGTGGCCGTTTCTGGTAAACCAAGACTTGTACGTAAGTTGCGTACAGTTTTTTGAATGATAGCAGGCTGTAGAGTACCACCTCGCGCACCGCGAAACATGGGGTGGTTATCTCTTAAAGGATATGGACAGCATTTGAGATAATGTTGTACAGCTTCGTAAACAATTTTGATGAGAGGGACAAGGCGTGTTTTGCCTCCTTTTCCTGTTATGAATAAACTTGTTTTTCCAGGATCAGAAAATTGTTCTGGTGTGAGGCTTAAGGCTTCTGATATTCGCATTCCACAGCCATAAAGAAGCATGAGGACAGCCGCATTACGCGCGTTAATCCAAGGCTTGTTTTCCAGTTGATTTTCTTGTTTGACGATGTGGAGGGCTGATTGTATCGCTAAAGGTTTTGGAAGCGATTTTGGATGTTTGGGGCTTCGGATAAGTTGAGCAGCGGGAATATTGACGATACCTTCGCGCGATAGGTATCTGAAAAAAGAACGGATACCTGCTACCCCGCGGCTTAAAGAACGTGCACTGACGTTGTTTGTACGTCGATAAGCAAGATAAGCACGCAAGTCACTGACACGTAAATGAGCAAGATCTGTAAGGGTTGGTGCATGGCTTAAGTGTTGACAGAGAAAAGATAAAAATTGCCGCGTATCACGTTCATAGGCTTGCACTGTTTTTGCAGACATACGACGTGTTTTTATAAGACACTCTAACCAGTTTTTCCTTGCGGTTAAAATCGCATGGTCTGCTGGAATGAGAGGACGATTTTCATCTTTTCTCTTGTCGACTTTTATAGGCATTATCTAGTTGAGGGTTTCTTTCTTTTTAGATTTTTCATCGTCGACGTGACCATTATTTTTTTCAGATTGCTCTTCGCGGTTGATAAGTTGTTTTTCACCTTTGAGAGAGAGTATTTTTAAAAGATTATGCGTTGACATCAAATGCGCAAAAATTAATCCTAAAAAGCCATTTTTATGAAGCTTGGCAAGTTGGCTTGCCGATAATTTATTCAACTTCTCTTCGTCAACAACCCAAAAATTTTCTAATTGTGCTGAGAGACCTTCATCGTTTTTCACATTGATTGATTTTTGACTGAGAAGATCCATTTCCACAAGGGCATCAATAAATTCAGAGGTTTTCTCCATAGCGATTTTAAAACTTTCAAGAAAATGAATCCGTTCTTCCATAAAAGGAGAAATAGAGCCATCAGAATTAAAAAGTTCTGTTCCTGCGACTTCATTAAACATCCCTGACTGTTGATCGAAGCAAACAGAAAGCTCTTTTTCATTACTAATTTGTGCTAAAACAAATGGATAACGACGAACAAAAGCAGGAACATAAGTATTGGTTTTCCAACTTTTATCAGAGGCAATATAGTCATTTTCGTCGTTCGAAAGACCGACAAGAGCGGCGGAAGTATAGTGCCGTTTTTTTTGTTCATCTTCGGCGCACATAAACAAAATAGGATAGTCTAATGCTGCTTGAAAATATTCAGTACTTGCTAAAGGAACCCAGTGCGTATCTTTGGCAAAAGACATATCGCTTGGCGGTGCAAATTTTAGATTTTTATGGGAAACTTTGTTGATTGGCGTGATATCTTTGTAAAATAGCATAATATTTGCCATAAGACTTTCTCCTTTATTGATTTGTTTTTGTTACCAAGAAAGGTCTTTTGGGAAGATTGTCTCATATGGCAACAAGATTGAATAGAAATGGTTAAGATTGAGGGTTCATTTTCGAGAGATGATGTTTTTGCATGAAGTATAATGAAGAAAAGCTGAAAAATAAAGTCTATCTTGCCATTATTGGTATGCCTCACGGTATAAGAGGAGATGTTTTTGTTAAAATTTTAAGTGCCGAGCCACAGCGTTTCAAGTCTTATGGGATTCTTTATGATGATATGGGACGTTCTTATGAAATTGTAACTCTTCGCACACAAAAAAATAACGCGATTGTACGTTTTAAAGGGATTAATAATCGTAATGATGCCGAGTCTTTAAAAGGTATTCGCCTTTATGTGATGCGTGATCAATTGATTGATGATTTGAGCGAGGATGAGTTTTATCAAGTTGATTTAATAGGTTTGCGTGTTCAAGAATATGGGGGAAAAATCTTAGGTGAAGTAAGTGGGTTTTTCAATTTCGGGGCTGGTGATTTGCTTGAAATACGTTTGAATACAGGCAAAAAAGTGCTTATTCCCTTTAGTAAGGTGGCGGTACCAGAAATTTGTATGGATTCTGGTTTTCTTATTGTTGATCCGATAGCTGCTGGACTTAGCGATGGGGGAGAAAATGATCAATAAGGAAATGGCGTGAATCTAAAAAATAACTGACGAATTTCGTCAATAAAAAGTGAAAAGTATGAAAATAGTAAGAATACACTTTTGAGTAGATATTATAGCGCTTTACCTTAAGATATTTCTGAATTTTTAGAGTCTTTATTTTTAAACTGCAAGTTAAGAGAAGGAGCCTATTAAGTATGGCGCAGATAAAGAGGATTCAAATTAATGTTATAGCGTTATACTGAACTGATTTGTGCCATTTTGATTTAAAAGAGTTTGTTGAATAAGATGAGGATGAAAAAATAAAAATGAAGTTTCAGGCGCGCATTTTAACTCTTTATCCTGAAATGTTTCCTGGTTTTTTAGGGTATTCTTTAGCAGGGCAAGCTTTAGAGCGTGGAATTTGGTCACTGGAGACAGTGCAGATTAGAGATTTCGCTTTGGATAAACACCATAGCGTTGATGATACACCCGCTGGTGGGGGGGCTGGTATGGTGATGCGGGCGGATGTTTTGGCGGCTGCGCTTGATGGTTGTCTACAGGATTCACCGAGATTATTGATGAGTCCACGTGGGCACCCTTTTGATCAAGCTTATGCGCGTCGTTTGGCTGCTGATTCGGGCGTAACATTGGTTTGTGGACGTTTTGAAGGTGTTGATGAGCGAGTCATCGAAGCACGGAAATTAGAAGAAGTCTCTATTGGTGATTATATTCTTTCCGGTGGTGAAACCGCTGCACTGGTTATCTTAGATGCTATTATACGTCTTCTTCCTGGCGTGATGGGGAATAAAGCTTCTGCAAAGTGTGAAAGCTTTGAGAATGGTTTGCTGGAACATCCGCAATACACGCGTCCTTCTCTTTTCGAAGGACGAGAAATTCCGCCCGTGTTGACCTCAGGGCATCATAAGGCGATTGCAGATTGGCGTCAAAGACAAGCTGAATTGTTAACACGTCAACGTCGTCCTGATCTTTATGCGCGTTATGATAAAAATCGTCAGAAAACTTGATTCATAGGATAAGGTAGTGTATTGCATGGCTCTCTTTTTTAAAGAGTTTTTAATAAAAGGTTTTCTGTAGTTCCAAAATTAAAATGAAGGAATGGTGTATTCGCTCCTGTGTAAGGCATAGCTTAAAGAGCATCTTTTCGTAGTATAAGGCTTTTTGGGTAAGAGTTGAGCGCTCTGACTGTTCGATAAAGAACATGAAGGATAAAAAAATGAATATTATCGCACAGCTTGAAGCTGAACAATGTGCAAAAATTGAAGAAAAGCGCCAATTTCCAGCCTTTAAACCAGGAGATACAGTTCGTGTCATGGTGCGTGTGACGGAAGGTACGCGGACGCGTGTTCAGGCTTATGAAGGGGTGTGTATTGCGCGTTCAGGCGGTGGGTTGAATGAGACCTTTACAGTACGCAAGATTTCTTATGGTGAAGGGGTCGAACGTGTATTCCCTGTTTATTCTCCTTTGATTGAAGCTGTTGAGCTGGTGCGTCGTGGTAAAGTGCGTCGTGCAAAACTCTATTATCTTCGTGGTTTGAGAGGTAAAGCTGCCCGTATTGCTGAAAAGAGAGATTATCGAAAAAAGGGTGAAAAGGGCGTTGAAAAAGTAGAAAAAAACTTGTAAACGCAGATGTTGAAACGCAAGTTGCTGAGTAAAAATTATATCAGTTAAACTTTATACAAAAGCGGCTTTCAGGCCGCTTATTTGCATCTTTTATGATTCGTTTTGTTATTTGAAAGGTTTGGAGGGGACATAAAAATATTTAACCTATCCAAATTTTGTCTCTTTTTTTATTCTTAATAATTGGGTGAGGTGCAGAGTATCATTGAACATGTCGTGGATACTCAAACGGGATAAGTATCGTTTGAAAAAATGTCTGTTTATATTTGATAAAAGATATTAGACCTTTGACGTTAAGATGAAAGTGTATTAGATTAAAGCAAGTTTTGCGGTTCATACCCGTGGAGTAATCGGTTTTTTTATGCGTGACCTTTAATCCGTTATTTGAGACAACCGACCTGTAGTATCGGTATCTTGAGATGCCAAACAAGTGAAAACGAGATAATATATTGGATCATTTTGTATGAACTTTCTCGTTCATTGCGGTTGTAAAAACCAGGTCAGGATATTTTATGACAGAAAAAACTAGGATAAAAAAGCGCCCTCGTTCCCCTCATATAAGTATTTATCGTTGGACAATTACTATGGCCATGTCCATTGCACATCGTATTACGGGTATGGCCCTTTATGTTGGAACGGTTTTTTTTGCTGTTTGGTTAATTGCTATTGCATGTGGCGAGGAGGCGTTCAGAACGGTTCAAGAGATTTATAGTTCTTGGTTTGGATTGTGTATTTTATTTCTTTATACTTTGGCAGGGGTTCATCACATGGTTGGTGGTGTTCGCCACATTGTTTGGGATTTGAATCCTTCCCTTTTGGCGAAAGAAAAAGCAACCGTGGTGGCATGGGCAACCGTGTTTATTTCTCTTATTGTTACTTTTGCAATTTGGATTATTGGATATACCGTTGTTTAGCTGGGGGTGAAAAGAGACATGAAAAAAGATTTTCGAACGGAACTTGGAAAAGTACGGGGGCGTGGGAGTGCTCATGAAGGAACAGAGCATTTTTGGTTAGAACGTTTGACAGGGTTTATCAATCTACCGCTTTTGATATTTTTTATTGTTCTTATTCTTTCGCTTGTGGGCAAGGACTATAGTATTGTACGTGCAAGGCTTGCACATCCTGTTGTTGCTGTTTTGATGGGATTGATGACTCTTTCAGTCTTTTATCATATGAAACTTGTTATGCAGGTGGTGATTGAAGATTATATTCCACGCGAAGGCTTCCGGTTATTCTTTTTGATATTGAATATTTTATTTTGTTTTTTCATGGGCGGTGTCATTATTTTTTCTCTTTTGAAAATTGCATTAGGGGGGTAAACAAATATGGCGGGTACAAGATCATCTTTGGGCGTTAAAGCAGGTAATGCCCCTTATCGTACTGTAGATCATAAATTTGATGTTGTTGTTGTTGGGGCAGGTGGTGCAGGATTACGTGCAACACTGGGAATGGCAGAACAAGGATTAAAAACAGCTTGTATCACGAAGGTTTTTCCAACGCGCTCACACACGGTGGCAGCACAAGGGGGGATTGCTGCATCGCTTTCAAACATGGGGCCTGACAATTGGCAGTGGCATTTATATGATACCGTGAAAGGTTCTGATTGGTTGGGTGATACTGATGCAATGGAATATTTGGTGCGTAATGCCCCTGCTGCTGTATATGAATTAGAACATTATGGCGTTCCTTTTTCGCGAACGCAAGAAGGAAAAATTTATCAACGTCCTTTCGGTGGACATACGACACAATTTGGTGAAGGCCCACCTGTTCAACGGACTTGTGCAGCGGCTGATCGTACAGGACATGCCATTTTGCATACGCTTTATGGACAAAGCTTAAAGCATAATGCGCAATTTTTTATTGAATATTTTGCGCTCGATCTCATCATGACGGATGGGGTTTGTACAGGAGTTGTGGCATGGAATCTCGATGATGGTACAATACACCGTTTTTCTGCTAAAATGGTCGTTCTTGCGACCGGTGGTTATGGACGTGCTTATTTTTCCGCGACATCGGCACATACTTGTACGGGTGATGGGGGTGGAATGATCGCACGGGCTGGATTACCCCTTCAGGATATGGAATTTGTGCAATTCCATCCTACAGGAATTTATGGTTCTGGCTGTCTCATTACAGAAGGCGCTCGTGGTGAGGGGGGCTATTTAATTAATTCTGAGGGTGAATGCTTTATGGAGCGTTATGCACCTTCCTTTAAGGATTTGGCTTCACGCGATCTGGTTTCGCGTTGTATTACGCTTGAAATTCGTGAAGGGCGTGGCGTTGGACCTAAAAAGGATCATATTCATTTGGTTCTCAATCATATTGATCCTGCAATCTTGCATGAGCGTTTACCAGGGATTTCCGAATCCGCCCGAATCTTTGCAGGGGTGGATGTAACAAAAGAACCAATCCCCATCTTGCCAACGGTTCATTATAATATGGGCGGGATTCCGACCAACTACTACGGGGAAGTTCTCAATCCAACGGCTGATTCACCAGATCGTATTCAACCAGGGTTGATGGCGGTAGGAGAGGCGGGATGTGCTTCTGTTCATGGTGCTAACCGCTTGGGATCAAATTCATTGATTGATCTTGTGGTGTTTGGGCGTGCTGCTGCCATTCGTGCGGGTGAAGTTATTGATCGTAATGCAGAAATTCCACCTTTGAATGAAGAAGCGGTTGACAAAATTATGGCGCGTTTTGATCGTTTACGTTTTGCGCAAGGAGCGATACCAACAGCTCTTTTGCGTGAAAAAATGCAACGCACAATGCAAGAATATGCAGCAGTCTTCCGTACAGAAGATTCTTTACAACAAGGATGTCAACGGATGAATAAAATCTGGGGGGAATTGTCTGATCTTAAAGTTACAGATCGTTCTCTGATATGGAATTCTGATTTGGTGGAAACATTAGAGCTTGAAAATCTTATGGCGAATGCAATTGTGACTGTTCATTCTGCACAAGCACGTTTAGAAAGCCGTGGTGCTCATGCCCGTGAAGATTATCCAGAGCGTGATGATAAAAATTGGCGAAAACATACGCTGTCACATTTGTCAAAAGAAGGTAAGGTGACGTTATCATATCGACCTGTTCATGTGGAGCCGTTAACAGCTGAAGCTGATGGTGGGATCGATTTAAAGCGCATTGCACCTAAAAAACGGGTTTATTAAGGGGAGAATGAAATATGGTACAAATTAAGCTTCCCAAAAATTCTCAAGTAAAACCTGGAAAGGTTTGGCCTAAACCTGAAGGTGCAACAAAACTGACAGAATTTCATGTGTATCGTTGGTCGCCTGATGATGAAGAAAATCCACATCTGGATACTTATTATGTGGATCGTTCTGCTTGTGGTCCTATGATTCTTGATGGGCTTTTATTTATTAAAAACCATATTGACCCAACTTTGACACTTCGCCGATCATGCCGTGAAGGCATCTGTGGTTCTTGTGCCATGAATATTGATGGAACCAATACATTGGCTTGTACCAAAGGTATGGATGATGTAAAACACCCTATTAAGGTCTATCCTTTGCCTTCCATGCCGGTTGTGAAAGATTTGGTTCCTGATTTAAAGCGCTTTTATGCACAACACCGAGTCATTGAACCTTGGTTGCAAACTGTTTCGCCTGAACCTGCAAAAGAATGGTTACAAAGTTACGCTGACCGCCAAAAAATTGATGGTCTTTATGAATGTATTTTGTGTGCCTGTTGCCAAACATCATGTCCAAGTTATTGGTGGAATGGTGATCGTTATTTGGGCCCTGCTGTTTTGCTCCAAGCTTATCGCTGGATTGTGGATTCACGTGATGAGATGTGTGGTGAACGTCTTGATAATTTAGAAGATCCTTTCCGTCTTTATCGCTGTCATACGATTATGAATTGTGCACAAACCTGTCCAAAGGGATTAAATCCAGCAAAAGCAATTGCTGAAATTAAAAAGCTCATGGTTGAACGCCGCCTTTAAAGAATGACGAATTCATGAAAGTAAAGGTCAAGCCTAGAAATAGTATGTGCCTTTGGAGATTTAATCTCTAAAAGCGCATTGGCCTCTTATGAAGAACGGTAGTCACGATAATCGTTCTAAAAATGAATGAATTCTTGTAGAAGCAATCTTTGCTCATGAATGGCTGAGAAAAAACTCATGATTAAATACTATCTGTGCAAATTGATTGATTCATGAAAAGTAAAGTGAAACACGAAAAATTGTATTTTTTGTGCTTTTTGAGATTTAGTCTTCTGAAAAAATTTATTGGCTTTCATAAGATGCTCAACATAATTATTCTTTCCTTAAAAAGGCATGAGTCTTGAGGGTAAAATAAGCACTTAAACAGTATTCTATGCAAAAATGATATGCCATGTTTTTTATTAAATTCGTATCAAAATTCTTACTTTWATTGCATGATTCAATTGAGCGTTTTTTATAAAAAATTACTTTATCAATAGAGCACAAAAAACAAAGAATAATACAAATATTATAACGCCTGTAAATCATTCAAATGAAATACAAAGGCGTGACGACAGTCCATAATTTTCGATGTTTATTATAATATCGAAAATACTGCTGATATTCAATGATTGGGCGATTTTGATACCATCATCACATATCTTTAAATGTCATATTTTATTTTAGGGATTCGATTGTTAATCGCATTAAAAAATAAAATTTATAATTCTCAAAATTGGAGAATATAAAATCACTCTCTATTATTGTGATAGATCATATAATTAATGGGGGAAATCGTTTAAAACTGTTGTAATGTCAAACGATTTAAATTTATTAGAGAGCCCATAAAAGGCTTTTGAGAAAATATCAAATTTATAGGTTTTTCTAAAAGTTTAGAAAACGATAGTTGAAATTTTAGGAACATGTCTTGTGAATGTGAAATAAGCGGTGTTTGTAGGCTGGTTTTAAGTCAAAAGAATTCAATCATTAAAGAAAGTGTGTTTTATTTTTCTGTATAAGAGATATTTTTAAACATAAAAAAGCCCGCCGAGTATTAACAGATATAATCTGTCATTACTTGGGTTTTTATTCTGTTATTCCATAAAATATCATCATTTGAGATGTGGTGATAAAGTGTTTAGAAGGT
Organism: Bartonella gabonensis; assembly: GCF_903679515.1. GTDB lineage: Bacteria > Pseudomonadota > Alphaproteobacteria > Rhizobiales > Rhizobiaceae > Bartonella > Bartonella gabonensis. Next base: position 4,919 of record NZ_CAHOYM010000012.1, on the reverse strand, counting down.
GAAAACTGCCGGGAAAGGAGATGAATTACAGATTGGCGTGGATTAAAAAGCTTTATTCTTTGGGATGGTGTTCGGTGGAGCCTGCTAGTCAATCATGTAAATTAGAACAAAATCTATGTAGATAGGCTTTTAATTTCGCTTCTCTCTATATATTGTGATAGGAAATTCATATTAAGAGGACTACGACTGGTTTCAGAAAAAAATCATGGTGAAAAATCAAGCTCGCTTGTCACCACCCATTTTGCGATGTTGTTCGTGAATGGTATAACGATAAAGCCCCCATGGAAATAATATAAATCTATAGAACAACTACATCTTTACGCTTAAGTAGCACCAGCATATACTTTTTTAGCTCTCAATGTTAATCTTTAGCGTTTGAGATGCTTCATAAGAGGCATTTTTAATGCTTTCTTATATAGTTTTATACACGCAGGCTTTCCCTACTCTTAGTAACATACACGCAAGCTGTTTTGGTTCATTCAATATAAACAAATTTGGAATGAGAGAATTCTACAATATTAAGATCTTTTATCTAATATGCAAGACAATGAACATTCTTTATAAATAAATGTGATGAGAATTAAGAAGTTGGATGGTCAATCTATGCTTGTCGGAACTTTTGCTCTTTGAGATATTGAGAAGAGGGCAGTAATATTTATGAGTAGGATGTGTCTATATAGTTTATGAACATTGTTTTTGAAGGTGAGGATATGAGTCCCACGTGATATCGTGAGTAAAGCTTTTTTTAGAGCAATTTGATTGTTTACAATTTGGTATAGAATAAGAATCTTTTTTCGTGAAAAGTGTAGAAAATGTACTGGAGGAGCAAAAAAGAGGGGATATATAATAAAAAGCCGTAATCAATTTTTACGGCTCTTTTTGTTTGTGTACTGTTATCAAAAGATTTTCCCTTAAGCGATTTTTGATTTAGCAAAAATCGGGTCGTAAAAGACTTCAGTGAGTTTTCTATCTTTAAAGAACAATATGACATCAACTGTTGTATAAAGAACGATCTTTATCATTTCTATCTCGAGTTGGCGGCCAACTTCTGATCTTTTAATCAAGGTGGCACATCGTTCAAATGTCTGCAAAGCACTGTTGGCATGCGTCGTTGTAATCGATCCAGGATGACCCGTGTTGAGTGAATTGAGATATTCCCATGCTTCATTGCCTCTTAATTCAGCAAGAAAAATTCGATCAGGTGATTGACGCATACATGCATCTAGGCATTCTTCAGCTGAAACACGCCCCATATTATTACCATAAATCATATTTACGTGATTAGGGTGATTGGGTAGAAAAAGCTCGTGAACATCTTCAATCGTGATAATACGCTCTTCTACAGGAACTTTTTCAATGAGTGAGCGGGCAAATGTTGTTTTACCAGATCCTGTCTTGCCTGCAATGATAATATTGCGTTTGTAAAGGACGCATTCTTCCAAAAACTCAAGAATTTTTCCCTCACGTTTATGTTGTAAGAGTTGAACTTCAAATGGTTCCAATCGTGTAAAGTCCTGCTTTGATAACAAGTTATTGGCTTCTTTTGCTGAAGGCTTATTAAAACTTACATCGGAAAAATCATCAAATGCCCCTTCTTCTTTGAGTTCTTCTAACGTCTTAACGATAAGAGAATGTTTACGAATTACAAAGGAAAGAGTGCCATCAATGACAGCTGGTGTTTGGATAATTGTACCACGTTGTCCACCAGGCAAGAGCACATAATTAATACTTCTAGGAGCTATACCGTTATAAACGATAATAGCTGTAATAAGCGTTTGCAAAAAAGCTGTTGTTAACTCTGGTACGCTATGGACCTGCCACCCGTTGAAGCTTTTTGTCCATACTTCACAGGGGCGGCAAATCGATAATTCAGTGATCTTCGGATCTTCTAAGAAACGATCAAGCGGTTGCAAAAGCTGAGAAACTGCTTGATCTTTTTGTATTGGGTTAACGTGTGACGAGACTGTAGACATCGCTGAAATCCAGATCGCGAGCAACAAAAATATTTATTCGTTCGCCTTGGTTTTTGTAAAGTGTTGGGGTGATATTGAGGGTATTTTGCAGAACATCAGCCACTACTGATGTAGCATTCTGAACACCTTGAGATTGTGAATTCTCTTTATTATTTTCTTTACTACTTTTATAAACTTTTCCTTTCACCCATTCTCCTAAATCACCGATGATGCTCACCATAATTGCGTTACCAAATCGTTCCCAAAAGTGTTGGTCGACCCAGCCGCCAATACCCGCTTCACCAAGAGGACCTGTGCTGGGTGAGTCAAGATTGACAATAACACCAGAAGGTGTTTCAATGCGTAACCATTGTACAAACACACGCGCTTGTCCTTGTTGTAAGCCATTTTGGTAAAAACCAACAACTTTAGAACCACGATCGAGCAAAACAACACGACCACTTGTGGAATAAATATCACGCGTTAAATGACAAGTCGTCATTCCAGGTTGTGATGTGATGATCTTTGTTTCCAATGTACAATCTATTTGCGTTCCTTGCGTAATCAAAAGGTCACGGTTACGAAGTTGTGCTGCGTGAGATTGGCCTAACCGTACAGGTTGGAGATTTAATGCACCACTGTCATCATTCGATGCCTTATTGTTTGTCTCCGTAGATCCTTCACCCCCATCATTGTTGAGACTAGAACTGAGCATACGTTTGCGTGCTAATTCTTCAGAATCTTGGAGCATATGTGGGGGAACAGTTGTTTGGAGAAGTTTAGCTAAGGCTGGTGAAATATCTAGGCTTGATTCTTCTGTTTGTATTGGTTTTTCTATTTCTTCTACAGGTTTCGGCTCTTCTATAATCCGAGGAATATAGCTTGGTATAACTTGTTGTACCGTTTGTTGAGGGTTCTCCTCCTCAATTTCTACAGCATTATTCATTTTAACCGCTTTCCAAGTCAGAGCAATCGGTATCGCTATTATGACAACGAGTCCTACTATTAACAATGCACGAGCACCTGGAATTATTGGACGTTTTTCTGAACCTAGTTCGGAGCTCCCATAAGCATCTTCAATATGTTTTTGCTCTATATCCGGTTTTCTACCTTTTTCATCTCCTTCCTTATTTTCAAACATCATTTTCCTCCTTTATTAATACGATAAACCACTGAAGATACCGTTCCCGTTGTGTTTGGTATACCATTAGGATCATAGGCTTCATTAAAAACAGCTAGGGCGCGTTTACCAAGCCGTATGATCCATTTAGGATTGACTTTATGAACGGCGATAATATCGTTAGAACTACCGATAACAGTGCGTGGTATTAAGCTTTCATTTCCTTCAGCGTCTACAAAATAAATCGATGGCATATCCATGTTGGCAGGAAACTTGAAGTAAGTAATACGCCCATTATCCCAAGCATTTATCGGTGCAATATCTTGGTGACCGCTCATGGTGTAACTGAGATTATAACCTTTTACGCTTTGGTGAAAACCACGCTCAATTGCAAGACGCCGATTGTTCTCTTCTGACTTTTCATCCGTTGAATCGGGATAATGGAAAGCCAATTCATAGGTCGATCCCGCACGGTCATTTCGAAATTGTAGTCGGAATTTATAGCTCCGTTTGTCGGTTACAACAATAAGGTTGGTATTGGCAAGTTCTGCTTTTGGTTTAATAAAAATATGCCGCCCTTTATGAGCAAAAGCATAGGCTTCTGAATCACCAAAGGCATGGGTGATATACTGTTCACCTTCTTCAAGAATGATATGCGTTGCCACACCAAGTACTGTTTCAATTTGAACCACATCAGCTTCGTTATACGTTATATAGCGAATACGATGATCATATTGTGAATTTGATGGAGTTTTGAGCGCCTGCACAGGTATCGTATAAAGAGAAGAAAACGAAGATAATAGAACAACGAAAGCAAGTTTTTTCATGACAATCAATCCCTTAATCATTCAACAATATTTCCGAGTCAGAACGGTAACTTGTTACTTGAAAACCAAGAGGGTTAAGCAATCGATCAGATGATTTCATGGGTGCACCGACGTAGGTGTAGCCAATTGTTGCGATTTGGTGTTGTTTTGGTCCAGAAGGAGAGCCGCTGCTGTCAAGTTGTTGTGTCGTAAAACGTACAGTTGCTTGACCGAGTCCATTAGGTTGGATTGATCGTACTTTAACTGTGATACGTGCTTTATTGGAAAGCACTTTATCTCGTGCTTCTTCTCCTTCATAAATTTTATAATATTCTTGTTGAACAGATGCAGCACTTAAAAGTGCTGTTGTGTCATAGTTCAGCTGAATGGTATCGTAGTCATAAGTTTCGCGGTTAAGCACATATTGGTTAAGCCAATATCTATCTACAACTTCACCATAGCTTTCTTCATGCTCACGCATGATCGAGATAACATCAACTGCACCCGTTGTATTATCAACGCGTAACACTAGGGGAGTTGGAGCTGGTTGAGAAAATCCAATAACTCCACATATCATACCGAATAAGCCAAAAAGACCAACAGCACTCGCTACACGCCACGCCGTTCTACGCGATCTTATAAATTCATTTATAAGATCGCGTTCTAAACCTCGGCTTTCTTCATAATAACTGCTAAGCTGTTCGGCTTTCACTGGTTTTGCTTGTTTTTTTTTCATCTGTCTCCTCGCTTAATTTCGGCAGGGATTGTATTATTAATAGGCACACGATTTCTCTCATTTGGTTGCTTTAGCTTTGGTGCTAATGCACAGGCCGATAAAAGGTTTGCAATCAAAATTATAAGAATGATATTTTTCATTTTAAGATTACTCTTTATTGTTGTTAGATGTATTCTAACATTTTTGATCATTATTGCACAGGCCGATAAAAGGTTTGCAATCAAAATTATAAGAATGATATTTTTCATTTTAAGATTACTCTTTATTGTTGTTAGATGTATTCTAACATTTTTGATCATTATTGC
>NZ_CAHOYM010000011.1 GCF_903679515.1 Bartonella gabonensis | reverse complement strand
TCCTTATATTATATCAACAAATGATTATTGCTTTAAGGATATTCTATAAGAGATTATATTGTATGCAATAAAAAACTTATAAAATACTCTGAAACAGGTTTTATATTGTTGTTTCTTGAGAATTTTAACAAGGAATTCTTCTCTTAAGGATTATAAAAGTTTTATAGAAAGGATAGGAATGTCTTGATAAATTGTGCAAAATAGATAAGCAGAGTTTTCTTTTATCAAGGTCAATTTCGCTTTATACAAAGCAAAAAAATCTTCGTCATTATAGACGAAAATTTTTAGATAAAATATTGCAGAATTTAAACTTTAAAGAGCTGCAAGGTTGCTTGCGGCAAATTTTCCTGAACGACGAACTTGAAGAACTTCATAAGAATTTTTTTGCCTTTCATTAAGATTGCTTAGACCAGAACGCTCAACGGCTGAAATGTGTACAAATACATCTGCACTGCTATCACTAGGCTGAATGAATCCGAAACCTTTTGTTGTATTAAACCACTTAACTGTTCCTGTAGACATAGGAAACTCCTTAGACATATAATTATATTGTATACTGAAGCTTATAATTCTTCAATACGGTTGTAGATCGAAATTAGGTGGGAGAAGCTTCGCCAAAAGTGCAGAACGCACAGGAAAGAAAGTCACGTAACCGAAAATTCAATAGAACTTATATAAAAGCCTTTAGCATAAAAAGCAAGCTTTAATTGCTACTTTTTATACAAAGAAACAATCGAGAAAGAGCATCAAAAGCGTATGCTTTTCCACATAGCAAGAAATTCAACTGAAATAACTTTGCAGGGCACGTACTTCAAGGCGCTTTTTTTTGAGTGCTTTGATCGCTTCTACGACAGCTTCAGCTCCTGCTATTGTTGTATAATAGGGGACATTTTGCATGAGTGCTGCATAGCGTAATGATTTGGAATCTGATATGGCACTGGGAGTGCTGGTTGTATTAAAAATCAATTGAATTTGGCGATTACGAATAGCATCTTCAATATGCGGGTGTCCTTCTAAGACTTTGTTGATTTTTTTTGCCTCAACATGATGTTCGGTGAGAAACTTTTGTGTTCCACTTGTGGCAACAACAGAAAAACCAAGCTCTATTAAACGTTTTACAGAATTTAAGATGCGTTTTTTGTCTTCATCTCTTACAGAAACGAATAAAGTTCCCTCCTTAGGGAGCTTTACACCAGCTCCAAGTTGCGCTTTAGCAAAAGCAAGCGCAAACTCATAGTCAAGTCCCATAACTTCACCAGTTGAGCGCATTTCTGGACCAAGAAGTGTATCAACACCTGAAAAACGAGTAAAAGGAAAGACGGCTTCCTTAACGGCAATATGTTGTTTTTTCTTCGAAGAAGGTAATCCACCATAAGCTTGAAGAGCATTGTGAAGCGTTTCTCCTGCCATAATACGTGCAGCCATTTTAGCAATAGGGCGACCAATTGTTTTTGCAACAAATGGAACTGTTCGTGAAGCACGGGGATTGACTTCTAAGACATAAATAGTGTCATCTTTAATGGCATATTGTACATTCATTAAGCCACGAACATGAAGTGCTTGTGCTAATGCTTTTGTTTGGCGTTCTAATTCAGCGACGATGCTATGTGAGAGCGTATGGACTGGTAAAGAACATGCTGAATCACCGGAGTGAATTCCTGCTTCTTCAATATGTTCCATAATCCCCACAATCAGTGTTTCTTTGCCATCACACAGACAGTCAACATCTACTTCAATGGCTTCTGTTAGATAGGTATCAAAGAGAAGCGGATTTTTACCAAGCAATATATTGATTTGTCCTGTTTTATCATTGGGATAACGGGCTTTGATATCTTCTGGAATTAATTCAGGAACACTTTCAAGTAAATAATTTTGCAAGCTCCGTTCGTCACGGATAATTTGCATAGCACGCCCCCCTAAAACATAAGAAGGACGTACAACCAATGGGAATCCTAGCTCATGGGCAGTAAGGCGTGCTTGTTCGATTGAGTGGGCAATTCCATTTTTAGGTTGTGTTAAGTTCAGTTTAAATAACAGTTTTTGAAAGCGATCTCTATCTTCTGCTAAATCGATGGCGTCAGGTGAAGTCCCTAAGATGGGAATGTTGTGTTTTTCGAGGGCGCTTGCCAATTTCAATGGTGTTTGTCCGCCAAATTGAACGATGACTCCAACGAGTTCGCCTTTTTCCTGTTCTGCTTCTAAAATAGCAATAACATCTTCTGTGGTTAAAGATTCAAAGTAAAGATGATCAGAAGTATCATAGTCAGTTGAAACGGTTTCAGGATTGCAGTTAATCATAATCGCTTCAAAGCCTGCATCACGAAGGGCAAAGGCCGCATGGCAGCAACAGTAATCAAATTCAATCCCTTGTCCAATGCGGTTTGGACCACCGCCTAGAATAGCAATTTTTTTGCGTTCAGAAACGTATGCTTCTGAGTTTTCTATACCGGCAAAGGGAACTTCATATGTTGAATACATATAGGCTGTAGGAGAAAAAAATTCAGCAGCACAAGTATCAATCCGTTTGAAGACTTGTTTAACATTCAGTGATTTACGCAAAGTGGTGATATCATCGGGTTCTTGTCCGGTAAGGGTGGCTAATCGCGCATCTGAAAATCCCATAGCTTTTAACATACGTAAGTTATCTGGATCTTGAGGCAGTCCATAGATGCGGATACGCTGCTCCATTTCAATGATGGAGGCTATTTGTTCTAAAAACCACGGGTCAATTTTGCTGATTTGATGAATTTCATTTAAGGGTAAGCCTGCGCGCATGGCTTCAGCAATATAGCGTAGACGGTCAGGACTTGGTATAGCAATGGCTGAGCGTATAGAACTTTTTTCATCACCTTCAGCATGTTCTGGGATGATAATTTCATCAAGACCTGTCAGTCCTGTTTCAAGTCCACGGAGTGCTTTTTGTAATGATTCTTGAAAAGTACGTCCAATGGCCATGACTTCTCCTACAGATTTCATAGCCGTCGTGAGGACAGGTAATGTCCCAGGAAATTTTTCGAAAGCGAAACGAGGAATTTTTGTCACGATATAGTCAATAGAAGGCTCAAATGATGCTGGTATCGCACCACCTGTGATATCATTTTTTAATTCATCAAGTGTATAGCCAACGGCTAATTTTGCGGCTATCTTGGCAATAGGAAAACCCGTTGCTTTTGAAGCAAGCGCTGAAGAGCGAGAAACGCGGGGATTCATTTCAATAACAATGAGACGCCCATTTTCAGGATTGACAGCAAACTGTACATTGGATCCTCCCGTTTCAACACCAATTTCACGCAAGACAGCAATCGAAGCATTGCGCATACATTGATATTCTTTATCGGTTAAGGTGAGAGCAGGTGCTACGGTAATCGAATCACCGGTATGAATCCCCATCGGATCAATGTTTTCAATAGAACAAACAATGATACAGTTGTCGTTCTTATCACGAACAACTTCCATTTCATATTCTTTCCACCCTAAAACACTTTCTTCAATTAAAACTTCTGTTGTAGGAGAAGCTTCAAGCCCACGTTCAATAATTTCATAAAATTCAGAGCGATTATACGCGATTCCACCCCCAGTCCCACCAAGGGTAAATGAAGGACGAATAATAGCTGGAAGTCCAACAACATCAAGCGCTTGAACTGCCTTTGCTGTTGCGTGGGCGATATAATGTTGTTTGCGATCAGCTTCGGTATGTCGCCAGTTGCGTTCAAGTTCTTCGAGGGCTTTTTCAAGGGCTGCACCAGAAAGTTTTTCTTTAAGTTCATCACGCATTTTTGCATATTGTTGGCGATTTTCTTCTTTCAGTTCTGTTGCATTGGCTAACATAGACCGTGGTGTTTCCAAACCGATTTTTGCCATCGCTTGGCGGAATAAAGCACGATCTTCCGCTTTATCAATAGCTTCGGCATTGGCCCCTATCATTTCAACATCATAGCGGTCTAAAATACCCATACGCTTTAACGATAAAGCGGTATTGAGAGCTGTTTGTCCTCCCATGGTGGGCAAAAGGGCATCGGGACGTTCGTGGGCAATAATTTTAGCAACAATCTCAGGCGTAATGGGCTCTATATAAGTTGCATCAGCCAAATCTGGGTCTGTCATAATCGTGGCGGGATTAGAATTGACCAAAATAATTCGGTACCCTTCTTCTTTTAACGCTTTACAGGCTTGTGTGCCTGAATAGTCAAACTCACATGCCTGACCAATGATAATAGGTCCTGCTCCGATGATAAGAATAGATTTTATATCTGTGCGTTTGGGCATGGTTTTTTCCTATAACAAATATCCGTGTACGATTGTGGCAAGAAAAATATTTAAGTTTTGAGGCTACAGTCATTTTATAAGTTAAGTGACAAAGAAAGTAAGCACTAAAATACCTTTTCCATGCTTTTTTTCATAAAATTTGGAGATAAATTCCTTTTGGGGGTTGAGTTACCTTATCAGTATATCAAAAGGATAAACCTTTTATAAGAAAATAAGAGAGTTACGAAACACAAGAATATTCAAGAATTCGTGAGGAATAAAACATAAATCATTACGCTTTGATGAAGGTTCGTAAAATGAAATGGGAAGTTTATCTTTGTGGTTTTGTAAAACACTACTGTTTAAAGCGGTGATATAGGGTATAAAATTATACATGAGGTATTTTTTGTTAGAGTGTGTAACAAAATTCAATCTAGGACTTGTCAGGAAAGTTTATGAAGTGAATTATATTGAAGAAGTTGAGGTCGGAAACTGTGAGAGAAGAAGCTGGTTTATTTAAAAATTGGCTCTGGTCTCAGTCTTGCTTCTTTAGGGAAAGCAGAAAGCAAATCTCTGTCTGTTTCCATTCCATAAAATAGTAAGGGGGTATTTTAGTACAATAACGAAGAAGATAATTCCAGAATAATCATGTTTGGTTTTAAAAGATGGTCAATAGTCTCCCTTTATTTTATAGATGATGTTCAAAACTTTTAAAAACATAAAGAAAGTTAAAATGCTGAACATTTCTCAAAAGAGAATATTCTGTCTGACAGATGTATCCATAGGAAAACTTTTGGTGGCTAAATCTCAAAAAGGGATTTGTCATGTAGCGTTGGGAGATACGACAGAGCAATTATTACAGGAGTTTTCGGTACGCTTTGGTGATGCGCAACAAGTTGGGGGAGATACTATATTTATTCGAGAAGTTTCTCATATTATAGCCATGATAGAAACGCCTAAATTGGTGAAAAAATATGAATTCCCCTTAGATATAAAAGGGACAGTTTTTCAACGGCAAGTATGGTCACTATTATGCAATATACCGTGTGGTGAAACAACTTCATATGAGGGATTAGCGTGCCGTGTGGGGGTGCCAAATGCTTTTCGTGCCGTGGCGAATGCATGTGCACGTAATGAATTAGCTGTGATCATTCCTTGTCATCGTGTTGTGCGTAAAAATGGTTTTATTTCAGGGTATCGTTGGGGCATTAAACGGAAAAAGATTTTGCTACAACGTGAACAAACAGAGGAGATTAAAAACAAATTTAACTTTGTGTAATGGGCATTATAATCGTTACCGTAGTTCCTTTCATTTCTTTTGAAGTAATTTCAAGTTTTCCTTTGTGTAGTTCTAATAAGGAGCGTGAAATAGCTAATCCAAGACCTGAGCCCGTATGGGATTTAGTAAGCTGATTTTCAACTTGTTCAAAAGGTTGACCAAGTTTTTTGATGGATGATTGCGGAATACCAACACCTGTATCTGTAATTTTAAAAATCAGGTTATCTTTTTTCTTGAAAGCGCAGACATCAATATTTCCACCAGAAGGCGTAAATTTAACCGCATTAGAGATGAGATTAAGGAAAATCTGTTTCATTGCACGTCCATCAACTTCAGCATGAAGTTCTGGGGTGATATTTGTTGTAACAGCAATATTTTTTTCTTGAGCTTGAGGCGTTAGTGTTCGTACTGCTTCACTAATGATGGGCTCAAGATCGGCATTTTTACAATCAAGCGTAAATCTTCCAGCTTCGATTTTTGACATATCAAGGATATCATTGATAAGGGTTAGAAGATGGGTCCCTGAATTGTAAATATCATGCATATATTCCTTATAACGTTTTGAACCAAGGGGGCCAAAAGTCGATTGTAACATGATATCTGAAAAGCCAAGAATAGCATTCAGAGGTGTGCGCAATTCATGAGACATATTGGCTAAAAATTCTGATTTAGCTTTATTAGCACTTTCGGCACGCTCTTTTTCTGCTTTTAGACTTTTATTAAGTTTTTCAACTTCTGTTGCGCGTTGTTGAGCACTCCCTCGTGTACGTTTGAGTTCTTGAATAAAAGAAAAAAGCCGCCGTTCACTGTCTTCAAATTTTTCCTGTTGTTGTTTAAGCTCAGAAATATCCGTACCAATACAAACCAATCCTCCGTCTTGGGTTCGCCGTTCATTAATTTTAAGCCAACAACCATCTGCCGTTTGGCGAATACTGGTTAAGTTACCGGTACCATCATCTTTGAGGGGATATTCACTGAGTGCAGGGCGTGCCATGGCTTCAACAGTTGCACGTTGAATCCCTGACTGTAGAATTTGTTTAGGAATAGCGGCATATTCGCAAAATTTGCTGTTGGACATAACTAAACGTCCCTCAGCATCCCACAAGACAAAAGATTCTGAAATATTTTCAATCGCATCACGGATGCGAAGGTCGGCTTGCGCTGTTTGTTCAGCCAATTGTTGCTGTTCACTAATGTCGAAGGAAATACCAACCAAATGGGGTTCTTCTTCTTCAGTAACTTCGGCGCGAAGTCGCATCCATACATAATGACCATCAGCATGACGCATAGGAACATTGATATCGATATGCTTTTTTTTGCCTCTCATTAATTCTTGAGCAAGGTCAAAAAAATTGGCATCATTAGGATTAATAATGGCGCTAATTTGAGAAATCGAGAGTAATGCATCTTGAGGAACATAGCCAAGCATGTCGTACATTGCTCGTGACCAATAGACACGTCCACTTGCCATATTCCAATCCCATAATCCACAACGCCCACGCATCATTGCCATATCAATACGGTTTTGAATTTTTTCGGAAACAAGATCTGTTTTACGTGCTCGTAAAAGTTGATTATAATAAGCATAAAGAAGAGCGAGAATAATACCGCTTGTTCCAATGAAGAGGGTTATATTAAGCGAAAAAAATTTGCGCCATTCCATAGCACTATCTTGCATTTTTTCGCTAATGAATACCCCATATTGCCCGTTTGCTGTTTGGTGAAATGAAGCAAGAGCAGGGGTATCCTTGCTTATTGTAATTTTCATAATCCCAGCGTGTTGTCCAAGAGATTGTAAAGCAATGCTGTCAGAGATAAAATCTTGCAAAGGTTTTCCTAACACGATATCTGAACTGGATGAAGCCAAGACATTGCCTTTTTGATCAACAATGGCGATTAAAGAGCTGGGACTAATAAGATCTTGATTGCGAAAAGTGGTGAGGATATTTTGCAAATGATCATGGGAAAGGGTAGAGACTTTTCCTTTCTGAGAAACAACCAATAAGTCACGATCAATTGTCTGGGTAATATGAGAAGCTAAGAGAGTAAGGGTAGAACGCGTGCTTTTATCAATTGTATTGCGCCAATCATAGATTGATACAAAACGAATGACGGTAAGGACAATCAGAAATGTGACAATGACAAATGGAAGTGAGCGTCGTAACCAAGGTTCAATAAAGAGAAGCTTTTGGTAATCAGAGCCAGAAAACAGATGAATACGCTTTGTCTGCGCTTTATGGCTTTGAGCGCTCGATTTTGAATCAGCATATATTTCCGTTGGCGCATTGTATGCGTCCAATTTAGTCATCTCTTGTTCCTTTAATTCCGGAATAATGTGATTTTAAAACTGCTTTGATCTTCATGAGTGAACCCCATTAAGTGCAGTGAATCAAAACAGGAGTCTTCTGTCTAGTCTTTTTTTAAAAAAAAAGTATTTTACTTTTATCAATGTGGAATATGAAAAGGAAAAGGCATTTGTGACATGACCGATAAACAGACTTAGATTGCCTGTTTATCGGTTTAATGATGATCTAGGTATTTGTATAATTTATTTAAAAAATATTATAGAATATTGATGTAAAATATTTTTTTGTTTCAAATGAGCAAACGATTGATGATATCAGCGACATCGCTTGATAATTTGGGCGCCGCAGCAATTGTTTTTAATTCAGTTTCAAGTTTTTGTTGACGAATGGGTTCTAATTGTCGCCAAGAACGCATCATTGTTAATAATCGTGAAGCGAGCTGTGGATTTTTTTTATCAATTTCTAAAATGATTTGGCAGAGAAAATGATAAGATGCTCCATCCATTCTGTTGAAGCCTGTGGGGTTATGAGATGCAAAGACACCGATCAGGGACCGTACACGATTAGGATTATCTTGTGAAAACAGCGGGTGTTGCATGAGCTTTTGAACATTCTCGAGTGTTGAGGCGCCAGCAACCATTGCTTGAATAGAAAACCATTTATCCATGACTAAAGGGTCATGCCGATAGCGATTTTCAAAATCATTTAAAGCATTTTGTGCCTGCTCACTTTCATTAAAATGTTTCACGAGCACAGCGATACTCGCCATTCGGTCAGTCATATTATTAGCCGTTGCATATTGTGTCGCAGCACGACTTGGATTAGCCTCAGCAATGGAAAGATAATCCAGTATTCTATTCTTTAATGCTCGCTTTCCAACTTGTACAGTGTGTGGTGAATAGGGCTCTTGGGTTTGCATCTGCCCATAGAATTTTGTTAAGAGCTCTTGATGTGTTTGTGCAAGTGAAGCTAAAAATTGATTGCGGACATAATGAATACGATCTGGATCAATATTTTTACCGATTGTATGAGCAAGCTCAACTTCACTAGGTAAATTTAAACAGAAGGCACGAAATTCAGGTTCTAAGTTTTCATCTATTATAATCGTTTCAATCAGTTTTAGCAGAGAAGAAGGGAGTGTTGCTTTTGTTTGTGTTTTATCTTGAATACTTTGAATCAAAGCTTGCGTCATTAATTGATTAAGAGACTGCCAGCGATTGATGTGATTGTCATCATATTGTGCAAGAAAAATAAGTTCGCTTTCATTGAATGGTGTGTGTAGAATGATTGGCGCAGAAAAATCTCGCAGCAGTGATAAAACGGGTTTTTCGCGCAGGCCTTTTAATGTAAAGGTTTGGCTTTCCTTGGACAGCAGCATAACGTCTGATTGAATATCCGTTTCCGCTTCATAAGCGAGGTTTTCTCCATTAGCTCCTAACAAGCTAAATGCGATAGGAAGAAGCATAGGCTTTTTTGTATTTTGTTGTGGGGTTTCCGGAATATGTTGCTTGGCATGAATTGTTAAAACACCATCACGATAATGATGATCGATTTCTACGTTGGGGGTTCCAGCTTGTTCATACCACAGCATGAATTGAGAGAAATCTCGGCCAGACACTTCAGCAAAACAGGCGATAAAATCTTCAATTGTACAAGCTTGTCCATCATGACGTTGAAAATAAAGATCAGTGCCTTTACGAAACAGAGAGGGACCTAAAATCGTTTGTATCATGCGAACAACTTCAGCACCTTTTTCGTAAACCGTTGTGGTATAAAAATTATTAATTTCGCTATATTGACGAGGACGGACAGGATGAGCAAGAGGTCCTGCATCTTCGACAAATTGCGTTGTTTTTAATGTTTTTACATTTTCAATTCGCTGTAGGCTGCGTACATTTTGATCTGATGAAAATTCCTGATCACGATAAACCGTGAATCCTTCTTTTAAACAGAGTTGAAACCAATCGCGACAGGTAACACGATTACCGCTCCAATTATGGAAATATTCATGGGCAATGATGCGTTCAACATTTCTATAATCCTGATCGGTTGCTGTTTCGGGATCGACAAGAACATATTTATCATTAAAAACGTTAAGTCCTTTGTTTTCCATTGCCCCCATGTTAAAATCTGAAACAGCAACAATATTGAAAACATCAAGATCATATTCGCGCCCGAAACATTGTTCATCCCAACGCATGGAACGTTTGAGCGCATCCATTGCATAAACAGCGCGTTTAGTTTTTCCTTTTTCTACATAGATACCAAGCTCGATACGTCGTCCAGATACAGTTGTAAAATGGTCTTCTAACTTATCAAGATCGCCACCTACTAGAGCAAAGAGATAAGATGGTTTAGGATAAGGATCTTCCCAAACGGCAAAATGGCGATTATTCTCTAAAGTTCCTGTTTCTACTAGATTACCGTTTGAAAGCAAGATTGGGATTGTTTGGGAATCTGCTTCAATTTTCACTCTATAGGTAGAAAGAACATCTGGGCGGTCGTAAAAATAAGTCATACGACGAAAACCTTCTGATTCACATTGGGTGCAATAAACACCATTTGAAAGATAAAGCCCCATAAGTTGGCGGTTGCTTTCAGGATTCACTTCCGTAACCAATTTCAATGTAAAGGGAACCGCTGGTGGCGTTGTAATTTCTAAACATGAAGGCGTAACTTTATAAGCGTTTGGGGCTAATATTTCATCATTAATCGCAACAGAAATTAAAGTAAGATCATCCCCAGAAAGTACAAGAGGTGTTAATTTTTTTGTATCGTGACGGGGCTCAATAGACAATATGGCTGTAACAGTGGTTTTTGTTGGTGCCAATTGGAAAGAAAGTTGTGTTTGGGGGATAGCGTAAGGGGTTGGCTGATAGTCTTCCAAACGATAAAGAGATGGTGTTGGCTGTTCCATAGTTTTCCCATTCGTATTTTAAGAGTTCAAGAAGGTGTTTAATTTTAGAGTTAAAGAAGATTAAAGAATTACAAAAGGCTATCGAGGCGATTTTTTACTTCTAAGAAGTCTATCCATGTAAGCTTCTTTTGACTAGGGGTTCTAAGAAGATAAGCAGGGTGGAAAGTTGGCATAACAGGTATTTTTATATTATACTCACTTTCATAAATATGCCATTTCCCTCGTGTTCGGATAATCCCACTTTGAGATCCCGTAAGAAACTGTGCAGCAACGCCTCCCAGTGCTATAAGCACACGAGGACGCGCTAAATAAATGTGCCGTTCAATAAAAGGGCGGCACAAGGCAATTTCTCTTGGTGTTGGTGTACGATTCCCTGGTGGACGCCAAGGAATAGTATTTGCGATGTACACATTATTTCTTGTTAAGCCAATTGATGCGAGGATTTTATTTAGTAACATTCCTGCTTTTCCCACAAAAGGAATGCCTTGTATATCCTCTTCTCGTCCAGGGGCTTCACCTATGAGCATCAGGGGGCTTCCTGCTGTTCCATCTGAAAAACAGGTATTTTTTGCTGTCAATTTTAATGAACAGCCATTAAATGCAAGGAGAGCAGATTGTAATTCATCAAGTGTCTTTGCACTTTTTGCGCACTCTATAGCTGTAGATTCGTTTTGTATAGCCTTAAAATTATGCAGCGGCTGATGATCTAATTTTACGGTTGGAGATGTTTTGGGGGATGTTTGTTGATTATGAGAAATGTTCAAAACAGGTGTTAATTTTTTCTCTGAACAAGCAGACTGCTTAAAACGATCAATAGGCAAGTCTGTCAAAACAGCATCTACACCACTTTCTTTATAAAAGTTTAAGAGTTCTTCATAGGAAATTGAGCACGGCGGTTGATTTAACATTTTATTTTTTCTAATGATCTAACGACTATAGATCAAACAAAATTATCCTTCAAGTTTTATAAATATGTTTGTTAATGCATAAAAACGCTGACAGCATTTTCTCTTTTCACCAAAAAGACAAATCATAAAATGTAAATGCTTACGGTTCATCTTTAAATAAATGTACAATTTTTTAAAATGCGCTAATATAAATTTTAAAACATACTACGTCCTTCATGATAAAAGAACTCTCTGCTGAATGCAAGTGATTAAAAATAAAACTTTG
The DNA here is from genome assembly GCF_903679515.1 of Bartonella gabonensis. Classification (GTDB taxonomy): domain Bacteria; phylum Pseudomonadota; class Alphaproteobacteria; order Rhizobiales; family Rhizobiaceae; genus Bartonella; species Bartonella gabonensis. Next base: position 40,196 of record NZ_CAHOYM010000011.1, on the reverse strand, counting down.
ATCATTATGTTTTATATTTAAATAATTAATGAAAATTATTTTTTATTAAATGAATACTATTTATAGTGATTAAAATACATAAATATTACTTTTATGTAATCTCGTATTATTTAAAAATATTGTTACAATGGGTTAAAAGCAATGTGTGGGTATATGCTTTTGCTTGTTTTACGGCTGAAATGAGAGGTTCATTAAGTGCTAAATGGGCTGCAATAGCACTTGAGAGAATGCATCCTGTGCCACGCATTGTTCCTTTTAAACGTGGAGCAGAAATATTTATGACTTCCATGTTGTCAATAAAGCTATCAATTGCAAGAGGTCCCTTTGCATGCCCCCCTTTTACTAAAATAGAGCGTGCTCCCAATGACAAAATTTTTTTTGCTTGTTGTATTGTCTCTTCATGATGAGATGCCAGTGGGGTTTGGCTAAGAAGAGCCAGTTCGTCTCTATTGGGGGTTAAAAGAGTAACATATGGGAGAAGCTGATTGAGCATAATTTCTATGATTTTTTCCGTTGTTAGTTTTCCTCCTGATGAGGCAACCAGTACAGGATCAAGAATAACTGGAATATGAGGATAATCTTCGAGTACACGACAAATTGCTGCTATAATTGCTTGATTTCCTGTCATACCAATTTTTATTGCGCTGACAGAATGAGCCTCTAGAGCACTGCGCATTTGCGCGGCAACAAGTTTTTCATTCATGGGTACAATTTCAGCAACGTGATGATCATCTTGTACATTTACACAAGTGATGGCTAAATTTGCTTTGATGTGAAAATATGCAGCTGTTTCTATATCACGAACAATGCCAGCACCTCCTGTTGGATCAGTGCCTGCAACAATGAGAATAGAAGGTGTCAACGCCATGGCTGGGTCACTTTGAGCCATTGTTCTACTCGCTCTTCGGGCTTTTTGTGGAGGATAATGTCGGTGACAACAGCCGCGCTATTGGCTCCAGCTTTCAAAACACCTATTGCGCGTTCTGGAGTCAAACCACCAATGCCAACGAAAGGTAAAGTACCAATCTTTTTTCTCCATTGCTTGATTTTTTCTAATCCTTGAGGTTGCCATTTCATTTTTTTCAAGATTGTCGGATAAATAGGTCCAAGAGCAATATAATCAGGATGAACAGAAAGTGCGATATCCAATTCATATTCATCATGGGTGCTAAGACCAAATCTTATACCATTTTTACGAATTGCAGGAAGATCAGCATTGCTTAAGTCTTCTTGCCCAAGATGAATAAAATGGCATTTTTCATCAATGGCTATGCTCCAATAATCATTAATAATGAGTTGTGCTTCCCATTTATCACAGATTTTTTTTGCATGTCTAATATGTTGACGGATTGTTTGAAAGTCTTCGTCTTTCATGCGCAATTGTATGAGTTTTACACCAAGAGGAACTAAGCGTTCAACCCAATCAGCATTATCAACGATGAGGTAAAATGGATCCAATTTCATCAAAATACCGCTTTACCAATAACGGGCGTTGAAGGAACCGCTACATTGCGTGCTTCGAGAATACCTGCTTTATATCCCATACGCCCTGCCTGAATAGCTTTAGAAAACGCTTCAGCCATCAAGACAGGATTACCTGCTTTAGCAACTGCGGTATTAAGCAGCACTGCGTCATAACCCAATTCCATAGCAACAGCAGCATGGGATGGGCGCCCAATGCCAGCATCAATCACAAGAGTAACATCAGGAAGGTAAGCGCGAATAGAACGCAGTCCATCGATATTATGAGGGCCTTTTGCCGATCCAATAGGGGCACACCAAGGCATAATGACACGGCAACCAACATCTAAGAGTTTTTCAGCAACAATGAGATCATCGGTTGTATAGGCAAAAATATGGAAACCTTCACTGTTTAAAATTTTTACTGCTTCGATGAGAGAAAAAACATTTGGCTGTAAGGTATCTGAATTCCCGATAATTTCGAGTTTAATCCAAGAGGTTTTAAAGAGGCTTCGGGCTAAATGGGCTGTCGTCACAGCTTCTTTAACAGTATAACAACCAGCGGTATTGGGAAGTATCGTTATATCGAGCTCTTGAAGGAATTGCCAAAACTGTCCCCCTTGTTTTCCACCAACGCTTTCTCGGCGTAATGAAACAGTTACAATTTCTGTATTCGATTTATGAATAGCATCACGCAGAATTGAAGGTGAGGGATATTGCGCTGTACCTAACATAAGACGGGATGAGAATTCACGTCCATAAAGATTCAACATAAATATTAGCCTCCTTGCATTGGGCTTAAAATTTCTACTTTATCTCCTTCATGCAAAATAAATTGGTCGCGCGCCACGACAGGAACAACCTCAGCATTAACAGCAGTTGCTAGCCAATCTCCCTCATACTCCAATTCATCAAGCAAGAGTTTAAGGGTACTCGCTTCTGTTTGAAGTTTTTCACCATTAACAAATATCTGCATATTTTATTCCAATACCAATTTCATCGCTCGTTTTGCCATTTCTGGAGATAAAAGAAAACCATGTCTGTAAAATCCATTCACAGAAATGTGATTACCATATTTGTATACAGAAGGGAAGTTATCAGGATAAGCTGGACGAACCCCAATGCCCGTTTCAACAATTTCTGCTTCAGCAAAAGCAGGGTGCAATGTATAGGCAGCGTGAAGCAATTCCATCATTGACCTTACTGATATGGCACCATCAAAGTCACTTTCAATCATTGTTGCGCCAATCATAAAAATATTATCTTGCCGTGGTACAATATAGAGCGGAATACGTGGATGAAGAAGACGAATTGGGCGGGAAAGTTTAATATCCCTACAGCGTATGAGCAGCATTTCACCACGCACCCCCCGTATATTTTTATCTTTTCCTAAATGTGCTATTCCTGTTGCATCAATGACCATATCAAAATTTATTTCAGATGTTTCTGTATCAACAAAACATGCACCGTTTTTTATCAGAATTTCTTTTAAAGCAATAAGTGCTTTGCGAGGATCAAGATGAGCTTCATTTTCATAAAAAAGCGCATGGTTAAAACGTTCTGCAAGATCGGGTTCAAGACACCCTATTTCTTCACCATTTATAATCCTATGATGATGTGTCCGCTCTGAAAATCGTTCAAGTTCTACCTTATCTCGTGCTGGTGCGACAACTAAAGTTCCTTTTCTTACGACAAGATCTGGAAATGTTTTGTGCCACCATTGTATAGCTTGTACACCAAGATCTTCAACAATCTGTTCAGTATTTTCTCTTTCGCAGTAAGGGGAGAGCATTCCGCCTGCATACCAACTTGCCGTTCCTATAGGAGAAAGAGGAGGGGCCGATACAGTAATATGAGCGCCTTTTTGTTGTAACATAAAAGCAACGGTTAAACCACCGACCCCCGCACCTTTAATAAGAATATTCTTCAACTGTTGACCCTCTTTTTTTGAGGTGCTTCGACATAAAGGTCACCACTTTCTTGATATTTTTCAGCCATAGCGACCATACCTTCACCTTTTGTCTTTTGGAGTGATGCAGCATCACGAATATCATGAGAAATACGCATAGAACAGAATTTTGGTCCACACATGGAACAAAAATGCACCAATTTATGGGCATCTTTAGGCATTGTTTCATCATGAAAGGTACAAGCTGTTTCTGGATCAAGAGATAGGTTGAATTGATCATGCCACCTAAAATCAAATCGTGCACGTGAAAGAGCATTATCGCGCAACTGTGCTCTGGGTAAACCTTTTGCAAGATCAGCAGCATGAGCAGCGATTTTATAAGTGATAACGCCCGTTTTGACATCATTTTTATCGGGAAGTCCTAAATGTTCTTTAGGGGTTACATAGCACAACATAGCGGTTCCAAACCACCCAATCATAGCCGCTCCAATGGCTGATGTAATATGGTCATAACCAGGAGCGATATCAGTTGTAAGAGGGCCCAAAGTATAAAACGGAGCTTCATGACACAGATCGAGTTGCTGTTCCATATTTTCTTTAATTTTGTGCATTGGGACATGCCCTGGTCCTTCAATCATAACCTGTACATTTTTTCCCCAAGCAATTTTTGTCAATTCTCCTAAAGTTTTAAGTTCGGCAAATTGTGCTTCATCATTAGCATCAGCAATAGAGCCAGGGCGTAATCCATCTCCTAATGAAAGAGAAATATCATAGGTGCTTGCAATATCACAAATTTCATCAAAATGTTCATAGAGAAAGCTTTCTTTATGATGATGGAGACACCATTTTGCCATAATAGAACCACCCCGTGAAACAATACCCGTTACACGATCAATGGTCATCGGAATAAATGGTAATCTTAAGCCAGCATGAATAGTAAAATAATCAACGCCTTGTTCTGCTTGTTCTATAAGGGTATCACGGAAAATTTCCCATGTTAAATTTTCAGCCACACCTTGTACTTTTTCGAGTGCTTGATAAAGAGGAACAGTCCCGATGGGTACAGGGGAATTTCGAATAATCCACTCACGAATATTGTGAATATACCGTCCTGTCGAGAGATCCATCACGGTATCTGCGCCCCAACGAATAGCCCAAACCATTTTATCAACTTCTTCTGCCATTGAAGATGTTACGGCAGAATTACCAATATTGGCATTAATTTTAACACGAAAATTACGTCCAATAATCATTGGTTCGCATTCTGGGTGATTGATATTCTGAGGAATAATGGCGCGTCCATTTGCAATTTCATTCCGAACGAATTCCGCAGTATAAATTTCTGGTATTTCTCCCCCCAAAGGACTTGATTGCGTTTGTTGTTGATCTTTTATGGCTAACCCTTCATTTTCTCGTATAGCGACATATTCCATTTCTTCTGTAATAATACCCGCCCGTGCATATGCCATTTGTGTAATTTCTTTGCCATTTTTTGCACGTAGAATAGGACGCTTTTGTTTAAAGTCGGGTATAGGAGAGCTCGTTAATCCATTATCTTCAGGTTTAATTAAGCGTGCAGGATAAGGTTCAGTATCAGCACGCTTAGAGAGCCAAGATGAGCCAATTGCGGGTAAACCTTTTGTAAGATCAATGATTGCATCTTTATCGGTATAGGGGCCAGAAGTATCGTAAACATTTAAAGGTTCTTCACCACTCCCATCAGTCAATGAAATTTCACGCAATGGAACACGCACATCAGAAAAAAGGGGGCTCTGTTGATAAATTTTTCGTGAGGCTGGAAAGGGGCTGCAACTGATTGATGGAATATTTTTTGGCACAAATTTTTTCCTTCTAAACGACAGAGTTCAAAAACTAAGGTGGTATGGGGATATATTTAAATGATCAATTATGTACTCTTGAATGAAGGGGATATAATAATGCTTTTATACCAAGACACTTCAAATAAATATCAAGAATCTTTATTGAAAAGATTAATGCAATATTTAAATAATATCTGCACTCCCCCATCTAAACACTTTATATTAGCACCACCATGATTGGCTTAAATACGGACATTGTCAATCACAAAGATATACTTTTAACGATTTTGGTGTATTTTTTAAGAATGAAAAAGAAGTATAAAGTGCGTATTATGAAGTGACAAAACTATAATACTAAGAAGTTGCCTTTGATAGCTGAGGGGGGGGGGGGGAGCAAGTGTTAAATCAGAGGCATGTTTTTTTGTTTGGATTGATAAAGCAGATGAGTTAGCAAAATATTTTAGAGAATGTTTATTTTGATAGTGCAATGAATTAAGGAAAATAGCAATAATGGCGAGATCATGTTCAGAAGGATTTATTGTTCTTGCAAAAAAAATATACATATAATAAAATATGCACATAAAGAGAGCTGTTCTAGGTGTGGGAGGGGAACGGATGGTTATGGTGCGTTGGTTTTAAAGAGCCGCGAGATATGTTCATAAAATTTGAGAGTGGGGTTATATTTCTTAAATATCCGGATCAGATACAACCTTCAGATTTGAGAAAAGTCTGTGATGTTTCCTTAGTATTTCAGTTCTCTGAAAGTGTGAAGAAATTATCATATCGGATATATTCATCTATGATACATTGAGGTTGAACGGAAGTCTGTTCAAACATTGGTGCTGATCTCGTAACACAATTTCAGAAATAAATTGAATGAAGTAGGATAATGTATCTTCATGTAAATAAAAACATAATGAGGCATGCAAAGAATTTGAAGCTAGCTTTTGAATTTTTTAAATACAGATCATAGTCAAAAGAGAGACTTAATATCTTAATATATTGAATAAATAACATGTCTCATTAAAAAATTTAAATCAGCTACTTTTTATGCAGATGACAAATTATTGCATTCAATAATAGTTATATGAAATCCATAGTAAGGAAAAATTTAAACAGTATTTGTAAACTTTGCAACAAGATGCAAGATTTGAAAATACGACTGTATAATGACAGCAAAGCAACAAAACAAGATACCAAATAACAGCAGATGAGGTGTTCCATTACGTGTTAGAAGTGGAAGCATGAAGACTAATATTATAAAATAGTCTGATGAAATTAGCTTATTAAATTGAAAGGAGTAAAGAGAGAAAGAATACGTAAAATACGGATGGTCAGTGGTTATGACGGATCAATGCTGCAGGCACATTTTAGAGCACAGAACGAGAAATTATTAGAAAAACTATGAAAATAATGGGGGATTTATAATGTCTAATATTTACGATTGGTCGCTAAAGGCTGATGAAAATGCTCATTCAGATAATATTATTAATTGGGCAGAAGGTCAGCCGCCTAGTTCTGTCAATGATAGTGCACGGGCGATGATGCAACGCGTGCGTGAATATCTTGCAGATAATGGTGGATCTATTGACTCAAGCTTTATGATCAATGCGGAAGATAAAACAACATTAATTACTTTAAAGACAGTTTCACCGATAAAGAAATATAACAATGATATCATCATACGTTTTAAAGCCCATGGTGTGAATATTGGCACGACGACAATAAAAGTTAATAACATGGGAGAAAAGCCTATCTATAAAGCGACGAATACAGGTGTTATATCGTTAGAAGGAGGAGAGCTACAAACAGACGGTATTTATGAGATGGTATATAATGGCAATGTTTCAACGGAAGGTCGAGATGGTTGGTATTTATTAAATCCTACAGCACCAAAGATAGAAAGTTTTCCCGCTGGATTTATTGCCACATTTGCTATGCAAGAAGTACCAATCGGTTGGCTTTTATGTGACGGTAAGGCCTATAAGCGCGAAGATTATCCGCAGTTATTCAAGGCTATAGGGGATAAATGGGGAAAAGACAGTGAAATAACCTTTAAAGTTCCAGACTTTAGAGGCATGTTTTTACGTGGCTTTGATGATGGTCGGGGTTTAGATGATGATAGAAAATTTGCCGATGAACAACAAGATAGCATAAAATCGCATACGCATATTGGGACCATTGAAGAATCAGGCAAACATACGCACAATTTTCAGTATAAAAGGGCTGTATGGTCAATGGGTAGTAATGGGAGAATAGAGAAATGTTATATTTATGATTCTCCTTTTCAAGGAACAACAGATTCTGCTGGTGCACATACACACAAAGTAACTCTTTCCCATACGGGTGAAGCTGAAACACGCCCTGTTAATATAACAGTCGTCTATGCTATCAAATCATGAGTTGATCGGGAAATACAGAATCTATATACATTTGATAAATTTTATTAACGCGGAGTAATTCCGCGTTATTTTCTATGCATGTGAAGAGAAAACCTATCTTATTAATACGATACTTGAGAGAGTCAAAAAAACAATTTTAAAATGATAGGGAGGGAGAATTAATAATATAATTTTTTTTATAATTGTATGATAACATAGAAAAAATATGTAAAAATCATTTTAAATTTGCTGTTCAGTGATCTAGAGATATGTTATTTTCATAAAGTGTTTTGATGGGGGGGAGAGTGATAGCATTATTCAATCTAAGGCATAAAAAAGCGCGATATTTGTAACGTTTTTTGTTGCGCAAAAATAGCCCTCTCCTATATGAGCTAATTCATCCTCAAAAAGAGATTTCTCTCATCTTATTATCAATCCATTTCTTTGCATTGCCGTGGGTATAGGTTTTATTTGTAGATAGTATACTCTCTTTAAGTGGAATTACATTATATTTGTTAAGCCACAGATAAACGTTATCATTATATACTCTGTCCTCATCTTAATGATGTATTGTTTTTGCATTAAGGTGCCTAAAAGAAGCCTTATTGAGTTTATTTTAAAGGACTTTGTTTAATCGTTTCGTTCTTGTGATGTGCCAATAAACAGTTTTGTTAATAAAGGGGGGTAAAATGACCATTATAAATCAATATTTACCTATTAATAAAAACAGCTAAAGCATACACGTTATGAAAAAATAACATCATTAAAGCTGCAAATAAATCTTTTATGGATTTAGAGGAAAGGAGTTCGTTAAAAAATAAAACAGACTCTTTAATATTTGCGTGTTTTCATGGTGCTATGGATTTTAACTTTTAGATTGAATCCGATAGCTTTGGGATCTAATTTCATAGGAGGATGCCATTTGAGGGAGTATAAATGGGATATCTTCTTTAGGTAATTCAGAAACATTTAAGGAACAATGGTAAACATCGCGAAGATTTTGTGTTGTTAAAACGGCAGAAGCATTTCCTTCGCAATGAATCTCTCCCTCCTTGAGCAAAATCATGTTATCTGCATAATGTGCCGCGAGATTGAGATCGTGAAGAACAGCAAGAACGCCACCACCAGAATGGGCAAATTGTTTTGCAATGTCCATAACGATAATTTGATGTTGAATATCGAGGCTAGCAATAGGTTCATCTAATATCATCCAACGAGGAATTCCATTATAAACGGGTTTCCAGATTTGGCAAAGAACACGTGCAAGTTGTACGCGTGCTTGCTCCCCACCTGATAATTGGTGATAATACAGGTTACCGTAATCAGAAAGGTCAACGCGTTCTAAAGCTTCTTGGATAAGATTTTTCAGTTCGGTTTTGGTAATGGTAATGGGGTTTACAGAAAGGCCAAGCCCTACAACTTCATGGACTAAGAATGGAAATACGAGCGTTATTGATTGAGGTAAAATGGCTCGCATTTTTGCCATTTCGTGAGTCTTTGTTTGACTTACATCATAACCATTTAAGGTTATTTTTCCACTATAAGGAATTTCCCCACTTAATGCTTTGACAAAAGTACTTTTCCCTGATCCGTTTGGACCTATAATGATGGTAAAAGCTCCACTTTTAGCTTGAAGATTAATGTGGTTAAGAATCTGTTTTTTTCCGCGCTGAACGCAAATATTTGTCGCTTCAATCATGAAAAATCTGTTCCTCGTTTGCATATAAGGATCCACAGGAAGAAGGGGGCACCAAAAAGTGCTGTTACAATTCCAATGGGCAATTCTGAGGGGGCGACAATTAAGCGTGCAAACGTATCAGCAAAAATAAGTAATGCTGCTCCCAAGAGAGCAGAGTAAGGAATGAGATAACGGTGATCAGGACCAATGAGCTGACGTAAAATATGAGGAACAATAATCCCAATAAAACCGATACCACCACTAACGGCAACAGCACTTCCACACATAAGAGCAACAAGGGGAATAGTAATATTTTTCACGCGTTGAACAGAAAAACCGATATGACCAGCAACGGCTTCTCCGAGTGCTAGAGCATTAAGTGCTCGTGATAAAAAGGGGGAAAAAAGAAGACCAACAAAGATGAAAGGGAGAACAAGCCATACTTTCAACCATGTTGCTCCCGCAAGAGAGCCAAGACTCCAAAAAGTGATATCGCGTAATTGTTGGTCATTTGCGATAAAAATCAACGTTCCGACAACTGCACTGCTTAAGGCACCAAGTGCAATACCGGCAAGCAACATGGTTGCAATAGAGGTAAAGCTATGATGCGTTGCTATGATATAGAGAACAATCGTTGATAAAAGCCCACCAAAAAAAGCGCCTATGATAACTTTGTACGGTTCTAGAAAAGGTGCAAATGAAACAGGAAAGGCAAAACCTACAACAATTGCTAAAACAGCTCCAAGACCGGCTCCTGCTGATACACCTACAATTCCAGGATCTGCAAGAGGATTACGGAAAAGTCCTTGCATCAGAACACCAGAGACAGCCAAAGCTGCTCCGATCAGTAAGCCTAAGATAACACGAGGAAGTCTTATATCAATAAATATGAGATAATCGCGTGTTTTTCTACTGACAGAAAATTCTTGCGTAAACATGCTATAAAGAAAATCAAAGAATGAAGTATTTGAAGCACCATTTAAAAGCCCGCTTAAAATACTAAAGATGAGGAATACTATGAGACCGAATAAGAGTATTTTTCTCAAATTTTCGCGATTTATTTTTTTATTTTTTTCTGTTTCAGATGCATAAACCATGGATGGATTCTCTACCAATTCTACCCGTTTTTATCGTTTTTATTTGCACCATAAAGCATATGAATAAGTTCCCTTGATGCGTATGCAGTACGTGGTCCAAACCCTAAAAGATACATAGCATCCATTTGTTTAATAGCGTGATTTTGGGCAGCAGTTGTTGCTTGAATTGCTGGTATAGCTAAAATCTTTTCAAGATTAATAGATTTTCCACTATGTGTTATAAGCAAAATAGCATCAGGATTTGCTTTCAATAATGCTTCGTTATTGAGAAGTTTATACCCCTTATAATCAGTAATGGCATTGATCCCACCGGAAAGTTTTATAATACCATCAGCCGCTGTATCTGTTCCAGATGCCATAACGCGCCCATTTTGCACGGATAAAATAAAAAGAACACGCTTTGGTTTCGTTACCTTTGCCAAGAGAGCATCATTGTCTACAAAATCACGGCTCACTTTTTGAATTAATGCAGCGGCTTGCGCTTCACGATGGATGGCTTTTCCAACGAGGCGAATTTTTTCTATAACACTTTCTCGAGAATAGTCTTCTGGTATGATTACGATAGGGATTGATGTTTTTTTGAGAATTTCAATTGTTGAAGGAGGCCCACTTCCTTCAACAAGCAAGATACCTTCTGGAGCAAGAGACAAAACACCTTCAGGTGAAAGAGCACGCATGTAGCCAAGCACAGGAAGTTTGAGAGCTTCTTTGGGATAAACGCTTGTACTATCACGTGCTACAAGTTGATCTTGTGCTCCTAACGCATAAACAATTTCCGTCAGGGAGCCGCCAATAGAGACAATTCGTGCATTTTCAGAAAAATGTGTGGTAGGCTCAGCAATGACACGTTGAGAAAAAAAGCTAAGAGAAAGCAATATAAAAAGAAGGAAAGAACTTAAGTGTCTTCGCAAAAGAACTATATACATATTTTATCTTTCTAAGCGACGACTAGTTCTTGATAGGGAGGAAGAGACTTCAATAAAGAACGCCAATCCTCACGCTCTTTTTCACCTTCTTTGCGCAAGCCAAATAATTGAACAATCATTCCATCATTTTTATCGAAAACTTCAAGTGAACTGACATAACCATCAAGGGTAGGTTTGCGAACGTGCCATACACTAGCAATCCCAGACGTAAGTAAATGAAGGTCAAACCCTGGATCAAGAATATTCAGCCAAGGTCCCATTTGCTTAATATTTTTTACAATCCCACTAAAAATTTGAATACACCCCTTATTCCCAACAAAACACATAATGGGCAATTCTTGGCGTGCCACTTGGTTAAGCATTATTTCAACAGCATCGGCATGCAATTCATCGGCAAATTCACTGCCAACATATTTTACAGCATGATGCCGATTAATTTTAAATTCAGAAATAATTTTATGAAATTGGTGYACATCTGTCATTTTACGCCAACGATCCCGAAAATTTTCAATATCCAATTCTGTTATGTCACCTTGAACTGGAAGAGAAACGGGAAGAATGTCAAGAATAGAGGACTGATCTTCAAGAAGGAGCTTTTCAACGAGTTTATTCCACTCTTCCATATTTGTCATATCTTTAGAATAGACTTTTAAAGTAGCAACGCCATGTTGATCAAAGAACTGTAGACTTTTTGTAGGTTTTCCAAGAACAATGACATCATATTCAAAACCGAACTTCCAATGTTTTGCAAAAATACGCAAATCAATTTCACCAAGTGTAATAGGAATATGTTGATTTTGAACAATTTTTTCAAAACGTCCTGTTATTTCGTGAACAGCATGTTCGTTGCGTGTTAAGACCATGACTGTTCCAAGCCGAGGTGCACTCTCCAAGAGAGTGGCGACATCCGTTTTTAGTCTTTTTGCTTTTCCAATAGTACAATAAGCCGCAATAAGCTCCGCTTCAGATATACCAATTGAAACCGCAAAATCGCGGTTTCGCATTTCTTTTTTTTCTTTACGCAAACGAAGAATCATTTCAGCTGTATATGCCATAGACTTTACCTTATGTTACTTAACTCAAAAACTAACTTTCAAATTTTACAATTCCAAGGCAATAGATTAAACTCTTTTAAGAGTTTAATCTATCATAAACGAACGCTCTATCGCCAACAGCTGAACAAACAAAAAATGATAAAACAGAAAGAATTAAAGCTTTTCTATCAAATCTTTGTAATTTTAAAGATGTTGAAAATAGAAACACAATAATTGATCCTTTTATCGATATAATTTTATTGACCTAATTGTTAACAGAAGAAACTAAAACTTTTGTACAAAGGACACCTTAAAGTTACGACCAGGCTGGCTATAATAATCCTTCGGTGTTGAACTTCCACTTGAAGGAAGTTCTGATGCATCCCAATATTTTGTATTAAAAAGATTATAAACACCAGCTCTTAAGATAGGTCCTGTTTCACTGAATGGTTTCCACCATCCTGTCATATCAACGACATGATATCCTGGATTTTTTTGGTAATCAGAATCTTTCGCTACTTTGTCGCGTTTGGCTGCCAGAGTGACAATAATATCGCTTCCCCAGGCCTCTTTGGCATATCCTAATCCGATAACTGCTTTCAAAGGAGGAATTGAGTTAAGATATTCCTTTTTATCAAGATCTTTTCCTTGTGAATAAGCAAGAGCGACATTGCTATGAAAACCATTTTTAAGAACTAAATGCGCTTTTGTTTCAACACCAAAAATTTGTACGCGGAAACGATTCATGTAATGCCGACGCGCAAATCTGAATTCTTCTGATGGCCCTCTATCCTCAGTATCTATGAAATTTTTATATTGATTGATAAAAGCATTGAAGGAACCACCGAAGCTTGCATTTCCATATCGTAGGCCAACATCATAGCCATTGCTTGTTTCTGGTTGAAGATCAGGATTTCCTTTCACGTAATAAGCGGAAGGTTTGACATAAGAGACGTAAAGTTCTGAAATACGTGGTGCACGAAAAGCTTGTGCCCACTGAGCATAAAGCGTCACTTGATTACGAACATCCCACTCCATGCGTAATTTAGGAGAAAAGCGTGAACCATTTCTTTCTGGAGGGAATTTATCAGAAATCAGTGCTTTCTCATAAGAAGGTGTTTTCTGAGGAACATATTTGTACCAATCATATCGGATACCAGGCGTTACACGAAAACGACCATCAACGAATCCAATTTCATCTTCAAAAACAAAACCTAAATTGTAACCATTTGTGTCTGGTGAATCTGAGCGATTAGCAGGAACAAAAAGACATCCTCGAGCATATTCTTTTATATGACAATTATCTTTACCGAACAGATAGTGATGAAATTTAGATAATGAAACATCTGTTGCAAACTTTAACGTATGGCTTACAGTACCAAAATCCACTTTTTTAAGCGCATCAGCATTGAAGCCATAATTGATATTACGCAAAAAGTTATCTCTCAAATAATCCCCTTTGGGGGCTGAAACACGAACGCCAGTCATAAAGTAACGACTTGATTGCCTTTGCCAATAAAGCTTTCCACTAAACGCATCAAGAACCGCGTCATCATTACCATTATAATTATAAGAAAGAGAAAAGCGCTCACGAAGTTTATCATCCCGCTCATAAACGGAACCTGGAGCATATCTTTTAGATGAATTTAATGCATGTGTATTACTATTATGACCAAAACGCTCTGCGGTAAAACCAAGCCGATGATTATCACTCAAATATTGATGAATTTTAAAAAGCAGGTTATTTTTGTCAAAGTGAGAGGGGTTTTTACGCGTGCGTTCTCCGTATCCTTCCACTGTTCCCATATTTTTACGCTCATGACCTTCTATATAAGACCCTTGAAAAAGCAAAAATGTCCGGTAATTGCGTACAGCAAAAGCTTGATCGACGCGCCAGCTGTTATCAACAGAATTATAACCACCTTTTATAAGGCTTCCCCAATTCTTCCCTTCTACGATAAGATCTTCAGGATTAAGGGTACGCAGCGCAATCATTCCCCCTAGGGCACCAGAACCATAGAGACTAGAATCTGATCCTTGAATAGTATCAAACGTAGAAAGAGCATTGAAATCAAAAGTTGTGTTTCCACCTCCACCACGGAATATATCATTAAACCATGGAAGAGAAATACCATCTATTGTCGTAAGAACACGGTTTGAATCTAAACCACGAATAACAAAACTATTATTTTGTGAATTATAGGAGACAGAAGGATTAAGACGACTCACGTCATAAAGATCAGTTATTTGTTTTTCATCAATATTCTTATTTGTTTTACGGTCAGTTAGAATGGTTATTGAATTTGAATCAGCTTCTATTTTTTTTCCTTTAATAAGGATTGGTTTGAGCTCAGTCACAACATTCTTATCGCTGTTTTGTGCAAAAACAAATGAAGGTATACAAACCGACAACGCGCCCAAAATCACACAGCTTTTATGGATATTTTCTCGTCTTATTCGCATAACACATTATAACCTTTTTTTAAACATCCCCTCTCTAAGCTTGAAATTTTATTAAAAACGCTTGACTTAACCCTATCAAAATTAGCCAACCAAGCATGAATGATTTAACAATATAAAATCACAGGGAAACCATATTAAACATGATAAAATCAGTCAAGAAAAAAGTTGCAATTTTAAAATAGCTTGTTTTAATGAGATGAAATACCAATAGTGCACTTAGAATTGCGGCGGAAGAAACGATGAACTTTGCAAATACGAGGCAGTTATCAACCCTTTGGATTGGTGCATTTGTGGGAGCTCTTTCTTTGCATATTGCATTGGGAGCGCCGTTTTATTTTCAAAAGACTGGTGTCAATAATGGCATGCTCTCGTCAACGGTTATGCTCACTCTTGCCCAAGAGAGTCTCTATCTGGATGCTGATATAGATTCGCAGAATCCAGATCATGATACAGATTTACCAAATGTTAGCACAAAATCAGAACGATTACAGCCAGATCTTGCAGAGCAAGAACCAGAGATATCTGAGACGGTGGATGAAATTCAACCGGAACCGGAAGAGCCGCAGCCTCCTGTAGAAAAAGATGATTTTACAGAAAAATTTTTGGAAGAATCTCTTCCTCAAAAAGTAGAAGATAAAATATTTGAAAAAAAAACAAGTCCAAAAAAAGTGATTAAGCGGCCTCTTTTAAAGGCTGTGCGTTCATCTCCCGCCAGACAGAGTGGCAGTACAGCAGGGCTTGAAGATATGGTGTTAATGGAGTGGTTAGCAAAGGTACAGTCGCAATTAGAAAAGCAAAAAAATTATGTTGTAGGACAGCGTATCAGTCGAGCAAAAGGAACAGTGAAGTTAGAATTTAAGGTGCATGAGCGGGGAAGTATTGTTTTTAGCCGTGTTGTTGTTTCTGCTGGAGATCCGGAACTTGATCGATTGGCTATGGCAGCTCTTCAACGTATTGGTTCTTTTCCTCCCCCTCCACCATCAAAAGTAAATAAAACAATTAGAGTATCCTTAATATTTAGCTGATTTTTTATAAAGGTCTCTGCTTGGATAATATATTGGTTTAGAATGATTGCTTATCATTTTATCATGTGAATAAAAAGTTTTCTCTAGAACTTTTTGACGTTGATCAATCAAAACCATTTGCTTGATACGTCACAAGGGAGAATATGGTTAAAAACTTTAGCAGTAAACATACTTGTGAATGCTCTAAATGAAAGGACTTTAGCAACATTGAGCTCTAGGGAATGATAGGGCTATCGCTTTTACCTCATTAAAAGCAATATATCTAATCGATTTTTATACAATTCGTGAGAGGATTTTTATAACCACTCTTCTGGTTCACCGTTGTGAAATGAATTTAGAAACATTCAAAAATGTCTTTATTAAAATAAAAAGAGGCATGAGAAATACTATATACTCTTTGGGCTAGATATTCTGTTTTGTATAAATGATGCGAGCTTATATATAAAAATGAGAGAAATAAAAGGTAAAGTTTCATCTTTATTCTTAAAAGATATTGATATGTTTTAAAGGCATAAAATTGAATGAAAAGGGAAGGAACAGGGGGTATTTTTATCTTTAAGGTTTTCTCACACAGTAAGTCTGTCTTTTTGCCTTAGAGATGATCCAAACAGATAGATGTAATAATGCACGCCTATAGGGGCTAGAAATATTGTAAGCAGAAAAAACACCTTCAAAACATGCTATTGTACAAGATTTGAATGTTAATGAATAAGCAATAGAAAAAGGATGTGCTATTCGTTTCATTTTTTTACATTGATAACCTCTAGGATATTATTGTTTACGCGTTGAGAAGACATGAACAATTTGTGCAGCATGATGATTTATAATGATAATTCATTATTTATATTTGGAATGAAAGCTCCAAATAGCATAAAATTTCTCATTTCGACTCTATTGATACAAAATCAATTAAAATCACTTAACTTGCACGTCAAAAGTTACGTTGTATGTGGGTATTCTTTAAGAAGAAATAAAAATGTCTCTTAAGAACGCAATACTATTTGGGAAGATTAAGGCATATTATTTCCATCGACCAGAAAGCAGGTCGGTTTTTATATCTATTTTCCCAGTGAGTCTTGCTTTGTAAACACCGTAATTTTCCATGACACGCATCACGTAATTCCGTGTTTCTGTGTAAGGGATACGCTCAATCCAATCAATGACATTATCGAGAGATTGTCCACGAGGATCGCCATAACGTTTTATCCATTCATTGACCCGACGGGGCCCTGCATTATAGCCAATAAGAGTTAGGATATAGGATCCATTAAAACGTTCCAATTGTTCATTGAGAAAATGGGCCCCTAATGTCACATTATATTGAGTATCACTGCTGAATTTTTGATGAGACCATGCGATTGAGTATTTTTTTGCCAGTGCTTTTGCTGTTGTAGGAAGTAATTGGAGGATCCCTTGTGCCCCTGCTTTTGATATGGCTGTTGGATTAAATTCGCTTTCTTGGCGTGCAATGGCATAGATAAATGATTTTTCTTCTACAGAAAAGTGAGCAGAAGCGGGTATAGCTCCCAGAGGATGAGAAAGTGCCCCGACATTTTTCCCCTGAAAAGCAGCCGTTTTTCCAATTTTGAGGCTGGTATAATAGTCACCATTTTTTTCTGCCATAACAGCCAGAAGAGCTAATTCACCGGGGCTTTCTATTTTTTTTCCGAGTTCTCTATAAAAAATTTTAGCAAAATCAGCATAGCCGGCTTCTTCAAGACGTTGAATTGCTTTGATAGCTTTTCGTGCACTAAAATGTTGTCGCTCAGCGGTTGTTGGTTTAGGAAAGTAAATGTTAAGCTTTTTTTGGTTGAGCCGTGCGGCAGCTAATTGACCATAATAAGTTGCACCAAAATGAGCTGCGCGATGAAAGTAATGCTGGGCATTTTTGTGTTCTCCTAGCGTTTCTGCTGTTCGTCCCATCCAGTAATAGCCACGTGATGCAGAAAAAGGTAAAGAAGAGAGTTGAGGAATGCGTGAAAAATGCTGCATTGCCAATTTAGGGTTATGAAGAAACCGTAGTGCATACCATCCTGCATGAAATTCAGCATCGACGGCTAATGCAGATGTCAAGCCAGTATGCATCGCAACAAGTTGATAAGCCATTTTTGGTTGGTTTAAATCGAGCATTTCGCGAGAAAGGGCGCGTTGCTCTTTCCACAAAGAATGGGGGTTCATAAGATGGAAAGTATCTTTTGAAGTTTTCATCATCAGTGTTGCGGCTGCATCATATTGCCCTGTTCGCCGAAGATGGCGTATTCGAGCAAATTGGAAGAGAGGATCTTTTTTCCATGTTCTCTCTATCGCTCGTAATTTTTGTATTGCTCTAGGATCATTTTTCTCAACAGCCACAACAGCATCAAAAAGAGATTGAGCATGAGCTAATTTGGCAATGCGTGCCGCTGAATCAAAATGATGTGCATACAGCATAAACTGCATGCGTTTTAAATGATCAATAGGTTTTAGGGCAGCGCTTGCATTTTTAAGAACAAACATTTCCTCTTTTGCATTCAGCTGTGTTTTATGCCACCACGGTGCAATAACATGTTGAGCACGGGTGATTTGTCCCATTGCAATCAGTGCTTTAGCGAAGAGAGCCATGCCTTGTGCTGTGAGGGGGGGGTGATGAGAAAATTTTTGGATGATGGCGCGTGTGTTATTGGTTTCGTTAAGAAAAGCCCGCTCAGCGTTGCGTTGCATCGTTTCTACCCCAGGCCATCCTTTAAGCAAGTTGATTGCATTATATATTTCAGAGCTTGGTATATTATCTTGGTTTGATAGCCCCAGCGCCCATGTCAAAATATAACGATCAAGGTTATGTTTTTCCATTGAATTACGCAGGTTTATTGTCTTTGCAACATTAGTGTTTGCAAGGGCATCAAGCCCAGCTTTTAGCTGCTTGAGTGTCGCAGTATTGCCCGATGTCGTGTATCTTTGTTGAAGAGGCTCTTGAGCTTCTTGTTTGACAGTAAGGGGGGTAGGGCGTACCGAAGGGATGGGTGTTTTCCCATGTAAAAGAGGTGTTTGTGCATAGGCACCTGAAACCAAAATTCTTATTGCCAGTAGAAATGCGCTAAAGGTTGATACGAAAAGAGAGGTGGAAAATACACGCATAGAGAAAAGACCTTGAGACCTTGCTTTTTGTAAAAAAAACTAAGGTTTTATAGAACACAAGCATGAAAAACACGTTAATACAGACCGCTTATTTTAAAGAAATGTTTAAAATTTAAGGAGGGATATGTTCATCTTATGAAGGCTTTTTTGAAATTCATCTTGCTTCAATGATAGAGCAAGATTATGCTCTATTTAAAATTTATAAAGGCGATTATAAAAAAATAAAAGCGAACATTATAGGGAGTTTATCATGCTCAAGGGAGCTATAACTGCGCTTATCACACCGTTTGATCTTAAGGGTGAAATTGATGAGAAAGCGTTTTGTGATTTTGTTGAATGGCAAATCACACAAGGGATTAACGGTGTAAGCCCTGTTGGAACGACAGGTGAATCAGCAACTTTAAGCCATGAAGAACATAAGCGAATTATAGCATTGTGTGTTGAGCAGGTCGCAAAGCGTGTTCCTGTTGTTGCTGGAGCAGGATCCAATAGCACAAGTGAGGCTATAGAGCTTGCACAACACGCGCAAAAAGCTGGTGCAGATGCCGTTTTGGTTGTTACACCCTATTATAATAGACCCAATCAGTCTGGTTTATATAAGCATTTTTCTTCCATTGCCAAAGCTGTTTCTATTCCGATTATAATTTATAATATTCCGGGTCGTTCTGTTATCGATATGACTGTGGAAACGATGAGAGACCTTTATCAAGATTTTAACAATATCATTGGTGTTAAGGATGCAACGGGCAGAATTGAGCGCGTGAGTGAACAAGGTGAAAAGTGTGGCAAAGATTTTGTGCAGCTTTCCGGTGATGATTGTACAGCATTAGGTTTTAATGCACATGGAGGTGTTGGATGTATTTCAGTTTCTTCCAATGTTGCTCCAAGACTTTGCGCACAGCTTCAAGCCGCTTGTTTTCATGGTGATTATAAAACAGCTCGGGAATTAAATGATCGCCTTATGCCTCTTAATCGCGCTGTGTTTATTGAACCTAGCCCAGCAGGTATTAAATATGCTGCTGCAAAATTGGGTTTTTGTGGTGAGACTGTGCGTTCTCCGATTGTTCCATTAACAGAGATTACCAAGAAGATTATTGATGCAGCCCTTAGTCATGCTGGTCTTTTAAAAGCATAAAGTGACATTGACAAAGCCATGAATAAAAAAAAGAATGCGTCTGTGCGAAAAATCATTGCTGACAATCGTAAAGCACGTTTTAATTTTGAAATCCTTAATAATCTTGAGGCGGGTCTTGTTCTTCAAGGAGCGGAAGTAAAGTCTTTACGTTCTAATCATGCTAATATTGCTGAAAGCTATGCCAGTTTTGAAAATGGAGAATTATGGTTAGTAAACAGCTATATTCCTGAATATACGCAGGCTAATCGTTTTAATCATGAGCCGCGACGTTTGCGTAAATTATTACTTTCAAAACGTGAGATGGCACGCTTTTTTAATGCAACATCCCGTGAAGGAATGACACTTATTCCTCTCAAGCTTTATTTTAATGAACGTGGGCGCGTTAAGTTAGAGATTGCTCTAGCCCGTGGGAAAAAACTTCATGATAAGCGCGAAACAGAAAAAAAACGTGATTGGGGCCGTGAAAAAGAAAGACTTTTAAAAAGATATGGATGATCAATTTGGATATGCTTTATTGATTTAGCATTGATCTAAGTATGTTTTTGCTGCTTGAAAAATTTGGTGAAACATAGCGTCTGTCAAGCGGCCAGTGTTGGTATTATAACGAGAACAGTGATAGCTTGAAAAAATACGTAATCTGCCAATGTTATTGATTTTGCCATGTCCAAAAGGATGAGCTAAAACTTTTGCATTAAGAGCGCGTATCGTTGAATGGTGTGCAATGGTGCCTAAGGTAATAACGGCTTTAAGTTTGGGAAGATTTGTTAAAAGAGGGGAAAAGAAAGAGCGGCATGTGTTAATTTCTGTGCCGGTGGGTTTATTTTCTGGTGGAACACAGCGAACAGAGTTAACGATTGCAGCATCAATCAGTTCAAGAGTATCGTCTGCTCTTTCTTCAAAGGTTCCTTGGGCAAAACCAAATTTTTTTAAAGTGGAGTAAAGTAAGTGCCCTGCATAATCACCTGTGAATGGACGTCCAGTTCGATTGGCCCCGCGTAATCCAGGAGCAAGACCAACAATGAGAAGACGCGTTGTGTCTGCTCCTTTATAGGGAAAGAAAGGGCGTACCGGTGCGTTATACCAACTTGGTTCTTTCGCACGCCAATCAGCAATAAACTGATGGAGCCTAGGGCATAAATTGCAATTTTTGGGGGGCTCCGGGCAAAGCGATGTTAATAGGCTATTCATGGTATTAGGCATCAATCGTTTTTTATTCTTTTGAGTCTTTTATGGCGTTATAATGGATCATGTTTTGATAAAAGACCTAGAATATCAATAAACTGTTTTAGAAGAAAGTTTAATATCAATTTATAGCTCATTATGATGTAACAAGAGGCAATCTTTCAGTCATTTCTTCGAGGAATAAGAGTGCAATAGATATAATGTTTAAAGAAAAATTCTGTCTTTCATAAATATATTATCATAAAAAATGTGCACAAAGCTTTTGTTATTGGAAAGGATTTTTAAGGGCTAGTATTTCTTTTAAAAAGATAAAGACTGCAAAGAGATATTTTGTCAAGAAATCCCTTCTTTTGTTTGAATCCAATCTATGGGAATCCTTTTAAGAGCAGCTTTGAGAAAGAGCATGAAGAGGATATACATTTTTTTATAAAGTTTCCAAAAATTTTCTCAAATAAGTTCTTTAAGCAAAAAATATAAAAGCTTGTGTTGTTTTTCTTGTGTTTTATTTTGATTATTGTATATACTCCTCTATCCGCTATTAAATTTTTAATTTGAGAAAGAGGCATAAATGGCCCGCGTAACGGTAGAAGATTGTATTGATAAAGTTGATAACCGCTTTGAATTGGTACTTTTAGCCGGTCATCGGGCGCGTCAGATTTCACAAGGCGCGCAGATTACAGTTGATCGTGATAATGATAAAAACCCAGTTGTTGCTTTGCGTGAAATAGCAGAAGAGACATTATCGCCTGCTGATTTAAAGGAAGATCTTATTCATTCGCTACAAAAGCATGTGGAAGTAGATGAGCCAGAAATGGCAAGTGGATTTATCACCCATTCAAGTGAAGCTGAAAGTGTTTTTAATACATCATCGCAAGAAGAAGGAACTTCATTTGATCATATGTCAGAAGAAGAGCTTTTAGCGGGTATTGAAGGTTTGGTTGTTCCTGAAAAGAGTGACGATTATTAATTGCGTCGATTGATATTACAGGAGTAACGATGCCATATCATATAAGGAGAAGTTATTTTTCTTGTTTTTTATTGATAAGACGAGTTCAATAAAGATTAGAGGTGTGAAAAGATAAAGGATATGCTCGTATGATGCGTCAGTGTGAGCTTGTTGGGCGTGTTCAACGTTACAAGTCTGACGTAGACGAAGCTCTTTTAAATAGAGCCTATGATTATGCAATGAGAAAGCATGCACATCAAATGCGTGCTTCAGGTGATCTTTATTTTTCTCATCCTTTAGAAGTTGCTGCTATTTTAACAGACATGCGGCTAGACGAAGCAACGATTGCTGTTGCTCTTTTGCATGATACAATTGAAGATACAAGCGCTACACGGGCAGAAATTGATCAGCTTTTTGGTTCTGAAATTGGGAAGTTGGTTGAAGGACTTACAAAGCTTAATAAGCTTGATCTTGTATCAAAAAAAGCTGTACAGGCAGAAAATCTTCGTAAACTTCTTATTGCGATTTCTGATGATGTTCGTGTTCTTTTAGTCAAACTAGCAGACCGTCTTCATAATATGCGTACCCTTGGTGTTATGCGTGATGATAAACGTCGACGGATTGCTGAGGAGACAATGGATATTTATGCGCCACTTGCGGGCCGTATGGGTATGCAGGATATGCGCGAGGAATTAGAGGATCTCTCTTTCTTTTATTTAAATCCAGAAGGTCATCGTACGATTACCAATCGACTTTCTGAATTATCAAAGCGCAATCGTGATTTGCTTTCTACAATTGAAAATGAATTGACAAAACTTTTTTTGGAAAACGGCATTAAAGCAGATGTTAAAAGCCGTCAGAAAAAATCTTATTCAGTTTTTCGCAAAATGGAAAGTAAAGCATTATCTTTTGAACAGTTATCGGATATTTTTGGATTTCGTGTGATTGTTGAATCCGTGAATGATTGTTATCGTGCTCTTGGTGTCATCCATACGACATGGCCGATGGTTCCTGGTCGTTTTAAAGATTATATTTCTATACCAAAGCAAAATGATTATCGTTCTATTCATACAACCATTGTGGGGCCTTCGAGACAACGCGTTGAATTACAAATTAGAACGGCTGCCATGAATGAAGTTGCTGAATATGGGGTTGCTGCTCATTCTATATATAAAGAACAGGGGTCCAATTATTCGACTTCGAAATTATCCAGCGAAACGAATGCCTATGCATGGTTGCGTCAAACGATACAATCTTTATCTGATGGAGATAATCCGGAAGAGTTTTTAGAGCATACAAAACTTGAGCTTTTTCAAGACCAAGTTTTTTGTTTTACACCAAAAGGTCGATTAATTGCTTTTCCTAAAGGAGCGACACCTATTGATTTTGCTTATGCCGTTCATACAGACATCGGCGATTCTTGTGTGGGCGTAAAAATCAATGGTCGTATTATGCCTTTAATGACTAAATTAAAAAATGGCGATGAAGTTGATATTATCTGTTCACACGCTCAAATTCCGCCAGCTGCGTGGGAGTTTCTTGTTGTCACAGGTAAAGCACGTTCAGCTATTCGACGTGCAAGCCGAGCAGCGGTACGTAAGCAATATTCGGGGCTAGGATATCGTATTCTTGAGCGTTCATTTGAATATATGGGAAAACAATTTTCAAAAGATGTTTTGAAAAAAGTTTTACCACGTTTGGCACGTAAAGATGTGGAGGATGTATTGGCTGCTGTTGGGCGTGGAGAGTTATTTTCCGCTGATGTGATTAAAGCGGTTTATCCTGATTACCAAGAGCGTGTAGTACAAAAGTCATCTTTTAGGCCTGGGGAAGAAGGATGGTTTAATATTGAAAATGCTCAAGGTATGATTTTTAAAGTTCCGGAAAATGAAAAAGATACAATGATAGAGGATCATCAATCTAAAGCATTACCTATTCGAGGAACTCGTGGAGATATACCTGTACGTTTTTCACCAGAAGGAGCTGTGCCTGGAGACCGGATTGTTGGTATCATGCAACCTGGTGCGGGGATTGTTATTTATCCAATACAGTCTTCGGCTTTGATGGCGTATGATGATCAGCCAGAAAGATGGATTGATGTCCGCTGGGATATTGATGCCCAAATGAATGAACGTTTTCCTGCACGGATGAGTATTTTGGTTGCCAATAGTCCTGGTTCTTTAGCTGAAATTACGCAAATAGTTTCTGCTAACGATGCCAATATTCAAAATTTATCTTTTATCCGTACAGCACCAGATTTTACAGAAATGATGATTGATTTAGAAGTTTGGGATTTAAAACATTTGAATCGTATTTTTTCTCAGTTAAAAAAGGCAGATTCAGTCAGTACAGTACGGCGGGTTCATGGGKAACAAGAAAGATTTTATAATGAATACACAAGATGTCATTGATATTTTTAAACAAGCAGATGCTATTCTAGAAGGGCATTTTATTTTAACATCGGGGCGCCATAGTGCGATTTATATGCAAAAGGCGAAAGTGTTTATGCATGCTGACTTGACGGAAAAGCTCTGTCGTGGATTGGCTGAAAAAATTAAACAATCTATCGAGGGACAAATTGATTATGTCGTTGGTCCCGCAATTGGCGGTCTTATTCCTTCCTATGAGACTTCACGTCACCTTGGTGTTCCTTCTCTTTGGGTAGAGCGTGTCAATGGCGTCTTTGAATTGCGTCGTTTTGAAATCAAGAAGGGTGCACGGGTTGTTATTGTTGAAGATATTGTGACAACGGGTCTTTCCATACGTGAAACCGTTGAGGCGCTGGCGGCAGCAGGAGTAGAGGTATTGGCAAGTGCATGTATCCTTGATCGTTCTGGTGGTAAGGTAGATGTTGGCGTTCCGTTGATTGCGCTTGCTGAATACGAGATAGCTTCTTATGCGAGTGATGCACTTCCTGCAGATCTTTCTGCTCTTCCAGCGTTTAAACCAGGCAGTCGAAATATTTAATTATCTTTCTATTTGTTATGCAAAAACTTAAAAAGATTAATTTGGATGATATAGATTGTTTCATCATCAAAAGATGTGTATTGAGAGTCATATGCTTTTTCGTCGTCGAGAACCAGTAGATTTTGTAACGCGTATTCGACTTTGGTTATGGCCACGTCGTTCATTTTCTCGCTCATTTTCTTACATCTATAAACGTATCTTGCGTATATCAGCAACACCGCATGAAGTTGCGTTAGGATTTGCTATTGGTATTTTTTTAGCCTGTACCCCTATCTTCGGGGTACATATGATTTTGGCAGTATTTTTTTCTTGGATTTTGCGTGCAAACTTTGCGGCTGCAATCATTGGGACGGTTTTTTCTAATCCCCTTACATTTTTATTGATTGTCATGGCTGATTATAAAATAGGGTATTTTTGTTTATCGCTTTTTAGCGATGTCAATGAGATTTCTCTTTCTCAAATTCGTGCTTTATTTAATGGTTTGACAGTGTCAAATTTCTCTCTCCTTTTTAAAGGTGCATGGGATACAATTATGCGTCCTATGATTTTAGGTGGAACTCTTTTAGGGGGTGTTTTTGGTGGTTTATCTTATATAGGTGTTTATAGAGCAACGGTTCGTTTTAAACAAAAGCGATATCAAAAGATTATAAAAAAAGGCGTTTAAAGAGGTGTTCATCGTAAGGAAGATCGGATAATATCTTATGATTATTGGTTTTGGAAATGATTTGGTTGATATACGACGTATTGAGAGAATGTTGGTTCGTTATGGCGAGCGTTTTATCCAGCGTGTTTTTACGGATATCGAAAGGAATAGATCCGAAAATCTCAAAAAAAATTCTTCTTCTTATGCAAAAAGATTTGCCGCTAAAGAAGCATGTGCTAAAGCCCTAGGGACGGGAATCGCTTGTGGTATCAATTGGAAAGACATGGGGGTGGTTAATTTGCCATCTGGGAAACCAATCATGCAATTAACAAATTATGCGCAAATACAACTTCAAAAGTTGTTACCTCCTCATCATGATGCGGTTATTCATCTCAGCATCACAGATGATTTTCCTTGGGCGCAGGCATTTGTTATTATTGAAGCACTTCCACGTGGATAGATGGCGTGAGAGATTGTGCTTTTTTTATTTGAGTATTATGATGAAAAAGAGTTATATTTGTGATGAAAAGGCAGTTGGTGATGGTCCAAAAAGATACAGTGCATAAAAAAGAAAAAAAAGATGGGTTTCTTGAATTAATTTCTGTTTTAATACAAGCTTTGCTTTTAGCAGCGTTTATTCGGACACTTTTTTTCCAGCCTTTTAGCATTCCTTCTGGTTCAATGCGTCCTACTTTGTTAGTGGGGGATTACTTATTTGTTTCAAAATATGCATATGGCTATTCTCGTTTTTCTATTCCTTTTTCTCCTCCTCTTTTTTCAGGACGGATTTGGGCATCTCAGCCTCAGCGTGGGGATGTTGTTGTTTTTCGTTTACCCAGTGATCCAAAGATTGATTATATAAAACGTGTTGTTGGGCTCCCAGGTGATCGTATACAAGTTCGACAAAGTGTTCTTTATATTAATGATGAGGCTGTTTCACGTCGTTTTATGGGGAAGATTGATAATTCTGATATAACGGAGGTTAATTATCCTGTTGACGTCTATCGTGAGACACTGCCCAATGGTGTGAGCTATGATACGCTTGATTTAGCTTTTATTCCAAAAGTTGATGACACGGAAGTCTTTGAAGTTCCAGAAGGTCATTATTTTATGATGGGTGACAACCGCGATAATTCAGACGATAGTCGTTTGGATGTAGGTTATGTTCCAGAGGAGAATCTGGTTGGTCGAGCAAGTGTGATTTTTTTCTCTATTAGTAATAGTTCAAGTGCTTGGCAGCTTTGGCGTTGGCCATTTGATGTGCGTTGGAATCGTTTGTTTTCTTTCATCAATACTGTTCATGATTTGCCGCTTATCAAACAAGGAAATAATAATGAAGCGTCCAATGATTGATCAGCTTGAGAAGCTGACGGGACATCGCTTTAAAGATGAAGAGAGGTTAAAAAGAGCATTAACACATTCTAGTGTCCAAGATTCGGAACGAGGAAATTATGAGCGACTGGAATTTCTAGGAGATCGGGTTCTGGGCCTTTTGATTGCAGAGATGCTGTATCAACTTTTCTCTCAAGCAAGTGAAGGCGAATTATCGGTGCGTTTGAATCATCTGGTTAATGCGCAGACGTGTGCTGATATTGCACGCGAAATGAGGCTGCCTGATATGATCCATGTTGGTTTTGAGATGAGAAATTTTGAAGGGCGTCGACTCATCAATATGCATGCAGATGTCGTGGAAGCTTTGATTGCTGTAATCTATCTTGATGGAGGATTGGAAAGCGTTCGTCCTTTCATTCAAAAATATTGGCAAAGTCGGGCAAAGAAAATGGATGCTGGTCGACGTGATGCCAAGACAGAGTTACAGGAATGGGCGCATATTCAAGGCAATGCACAACCACATTATCAGGTTATCAAACGTTCAGGTCCAGATCACGATCCTGTTTTTATGGTAGAGGCCAGTATTTCAGGTTTTGCTTCAGAGATTGGGCAAGGAAGCTCTAAAAGATGTGCCGAAAGGATGGCAGCTGAAAAAATTTTGCGACGAGAAGGGGTATGGAAAAACGTGGGAAAAAATGATCATGAGTGATGTTATGAAAACGCGTTCAGGGTTTGTTGTGCTTATTGGGATGCCTAATGCCGGTAAATCGACATTGGTTAATCAATTGGTTGGAACAAAGGTTTCAATTGTAACGCATAAGGTACAAACAACACGAACTTTAATCCGTGGTATTGTCATTCATGATGATGTGCAAATTGTGTTTGTCGATACACCGGGTGTTTTTCGTCCTCATAAGCGTTTAGAACGTGCCATGGTCTCTGCTGCTTGGGGAGGGGCTAAGAGTGCTGATGTTTTGCTCGTTTTAATTGATGCTCAAAGTGGTTTTTCGGATGAAGTTGAGATGATGTTGGATATTATAAACAATATGAAACAAGAAAAAGTTCTGGTTCTCAATAAGGTTGATACTGTTGTTAAGTCATCTCTTTTAACGTTAACCACTAAAATAAATGAACGTGTAAAGTTTGCGCAAACATTTATGATTTCTGCTCTAAACGGTTCTGGTTGCAAGGATTTACTTCATGCCTTGAGTAATATGATGCAGGAGGGACCATGGTATTATCCGGAAGATCAAATTTCCGATATGCCTATGCGTCATCTTGCTGCTGAAATTACGCGTGAAAAACTTTTTCTTCGTCTTCATGATGAGCTTCCTTATTCCTCAACAGTTGAAACAGAAAGCTTTGAAGAGCGTTCAGATGGTTCCGTTAAAATTAATCAAGTTATTTATATAGAGCGTGAGAGTCAGAAGAAAATTGTTTTAGGAGCAAAGGGCGATACAATTAAAACGATTGGTCAAGCAGCACGCAAGGAGCTTATGGAAATTATGGATCAAAAGGTTCATCTTTTTCTCTTTGTGAAAGTGCGCAATAATTGGGATACCGATCCAGAACGTTATCGCGAAATGGGATTGGATTTTTTAAAATAAGATGAAGTGGAAAGAGCAAGCTGTTATTCTTGGGGCGCGCCAATATGGTGAAACAAGTGTCATTCTTGAGATTATGACACGTGAACGTGGTCGTTATATGGGGGTGGTAAAAGGGGGACGCTCACGTCGTATGGCTGCTCTTCTTCAGCCTGGAAATTTTGTGGAGGTTGAATGGTGGGCGCGTTTAGAAGAATATTTGGGACTTTTTCGCCTTGAAGCACTTGATTTACATGCGGCACGATTAATCTGTTTACCAGAAGCACTTTATGCTTTGCAATTGATCGCTTTTCATTTGCGGCTGCTTCCTGAGCGTGATCCACACCCAGCTTTATATGATATTTTACACCTTTTTATGCAGAATTTTGATGAACCATTTGTAAATGCAGAATTGCTTGTACGTTTTGAAATGCGGCTTCTTAAAGAACTTGGTTTTGGTCTTGATTTATCTTGTTGTGCTGCAACAGGTCGTCAGGAAAAGCTTTCTTACGTATCGCCAAAATCTGGACGGGCTGTTTGTGAAGAAGCAGGGGAACCTTGGAAAAAAAAGCTTCTCATTCTCCCACAGTTTCTTGTGCAAAGAGCAACCCGTCCTGCTGATTTTAAGGATATAATAAATGCTTTTAACTTAACGGGTTTTTTTCTTATGCGTCATGTCTGGGAGCCACGAGATATAAAACAGCCATCAGTGCGCATGAATTTGATACAGTTGTTTGAGCGTCGATTTGGTACACAAGCCTTTATTTGTTGATCTGATTTGAATAGAATGAGAAAATGAAAATTTTAAAGACAATTGCTGAAGTTCGCCAATATACTTCAGAGAAACGGCGTTTAGGCTTTTCGATTGGTTTTGTTCCAACAATGGGGGCACTCCATCAGGGGCATCTTGCATTAGTACAGCGTGCAAAAGCAATGTGTGATCGCGTATTGGTTTCTATTTTTGTCAATCCAAAGCAATTTGGGCCTAATGAAGATTTTGCTCAATATCCAAGAGACTTAAGAAGCGATTGCGCTTTATTAGAAAAAGCGGGTGTTGAATGTGTTTTTGCACCTTCTGTAGATGAAATGTGGCCACTGGGAAATGATACAATTGTGCAAGTGGAAAAATTATCACATATTTTAATGGGAAAATTACGTCCAGGACACTTTTGTGGTGTAACAAGTGTTGTTGCTAAGCTTTTTAATATTGTTCAACCTGATAAGGCTTTTTTTGGAGAAAAAGATTTTCAACAAATTTTAATTGTTCGGCGTATGGTTGAAGATTTAGCTTTTCCTGTTGAAATTATTGGAGTTCCTATTTTACGTGAAGCAGATGGTGTCGCATACTCTTCACGGAATAAACTTTTAACATTAGAAGATCGTAAAGCGGCCAAAATTATTCCTGAAAGTGGAAAAGCCGCTGAAAAACTTTACCATGAAGGTGAGCGGTCGGTTGATAAGTTATGCAAAATTGTTCGTAATATTTTACGAAAAGAAATGCGTGCAATCATTGAAGCAATAGATTTACGGGATATGGAAACTTTGTCTACGGTTAAAGGAACATTGAATAAACCAGCAGTTTTACTTCTTACTGTCCGCTTTGGTGAGGTAAGGCTGATTGATCAATATATATTGCAAGAGAAGGGCAAAAAATGAGTATCCATAAAACGGTGAAGCGTATAACATCTTCTCAAATACGTACAAGGAAGGGACAACAGCCGATTGTTTCTTTAACAGCTTATCAAGCTTATACTGCACGGATTGCAGATCCCTATTGCGATATCCTTTTGGTGGGTGATAGCGTTGGTATGGTTGTGTATGGGTTTGAGACAACGCTTCCTGTTAATTTAGATATGATGATTTTACACGGAAAAGCCGTGGTGCGTGGATCTCAAAAAGCTCTTGTCGTTATTGATATGCCTTTTGGCTCTTATGAGGAAAGTAAAGAGAAGGCATTTTTAAATGCATCGCGTATTCTTGCACAAACAGGGTGTGGAGCTGTTAAGCTTGAAGGTGGAGTTTATATAGCGGAAACAATAGATTTTTTATGTAAACGTGGCATTCCAGTGATGGGACATATTGGTCTTACTCCCCAAGCGGTGAATCGTTTTGGTGGTTTTAAGACACAAGGACGTAAAGAGAGTGATTGGCAAAGAATTGAAGCAGATGGAGCAGCGATTGAAAAGGCAGGTGCTTTTGCCGTTGTTTTGGAAGGAGTTGTCGAACCTTTAGCGGTTAAACTAACAAAACAGCTTTCTATCCCAACCATCGGTATTGGTGCATCCAATCAATGTGATGGTCAAGTATTGGTAATGGAAGATATGTTGGGCTATGGGGATCATGTACCCAAATTTGTACGTCGTTATGGGAACCTTGAACAAGCCATGGAAACTGCAATCAAAAACTATGCAGAAGATGTTGCATCCCGTGCTTTTCCAGCGGATAAGGAAGTTTATAAACTGAAATAAATTTTAGTTTAAGCTAAAAAGTTCGATAAGCGAATGTTTGTCTATTGTTATAATGAATGTGCATTATTCCATATATTTTTGTATGCAATTTTATCTGTGCTTTTTTTAAAGAAACATTTAGAAACCTAATTCTATCTCGCGACGGCGCTCGCGAATGGTATAACGATAAAGCCATTGAGCACCTCCATCTTTACGCTTATGAAGGAATGGTCGATACCATCGCGCACACTTTTCAATTCTAAAATATTGCAGCAGTGCTTGGCATTTGAAAGGGTTTAGCTGAGGTATTTTTATTTCCGTTAATGACATGAACGTTGTGATCAGTAATGAATATTTTATTCATGTTTATTGATGAATGCAAAATAGTTTTTAGATGGGGACTGTTGTTGCGATATTATATTTTATTTGGGTTGTATGATCGTTGGTCTATTTGTGCGGTGGCTCATTGTTCAAGACTTGCTTAGGCAAGACAAAATAAACTGCAGCGATGAAAAATTGACGTTAAATAACTCAAGCTGCTTGTGTTAGGTTTTATTATCTGATAGTTCTTCCCTCTATTAGAGTGGGGGTTTGCTGCGTGTGAGCTTCAGTTTTGGAGAGGATACTTAAGATCAGGCGGGTTAGTATTCACTACATTGCTTCATTGAATCTCTGTATGTTGCTGTTTGAAACCAAACGTTTTGTTACAGCATGTTATTTGCTATTCTATATTTTATAGCGGCAAAGCAATGGTACGCGTTAAAGTTAAAAGGATTTGTATTTGTTATGTCTTTGGGGAAAATTGTATAATTAATTTTGTTTTGATGATTAATTGGGGGCTGATACAGAGCATTGTCGTGTGCAAAAAGCCATTATGAAAAGCATATTATATTGGTTGACAAAACATCTATTGCATGTGCGCTATGGTTTAATAGAGGCTGTCAGTCAATGAATTGATAAAATGGATGGAGTTTAAAAGGAGATGACTCTGTATAGGTGATGAGAACATATTTCTTCAATCTTTATAATTATAAAGATGCCCTTTATGATTATAAATTTTCATGTCATTTCAGTGTCATTAATTGATAAAAAATAAAGGGGAAAGTTTATGAACTTGAAGAAAAAAATATTGAAAAGGAGCAGTTGTCTTGTTTCTGCTCTTATGGCACTGGGGATGGTTGTACAACAAGTTTCAGCAAAAACGCCGGCTAATACTCTTGTAATGGCTTGGAATTTCGATGCAATCAGTACGTTTGATCCGGCTCAAAGCAATGATGTTTATGCAAGTGAAATTATTGGAAATATTTGTGATAACTTGGTCACTACAGCGGCAGGTGATCCAACAAAAATGGTTCCAGCATTAGAAACACATTGGGATGTTTCAGGGGATGATCACAATACGGTGATTACCTTTCATTTGCGTGATGGTTTGAAGTTTAATGATGGTAGATCCGCCAACGCCAATGATCTTGTTTGGGGTATGAAGCGGGTTGTCAAATTAAAAATGGCCGATGCGGCAACTTTTAATGAATATGGAATTACAGAGCAAAATGTTGATGATGCTTTGCAAGCACCCGATGAGAAAACGGTGGTGATAAAATTTTATAAGTCTTATCCTGCAGAGCTTATTCTTAATAATGTTATTGCAAATCATGTAACGGCTTTGCTTGATCATGAAACCATTATGAAGCATGAAAAAGATGGCGATCTGGGAAATCAGTATTTGAAGAGTCATACTGCTTGTGTTGGTCCTTATCAGTTAAAAAGTTGGCGCCCTGGAGAAGCTCTTTTGTTGCGTGCAAGTTCCCATTATTGGGGAGAGGCACCGAAACTGAAGCAAATTCTCATTCGCCATGTTGCAGAGCCAGAAACACAACGTTTATTGTTGCAAAAACATGATGTTGATGTTGCCCGTAATTTGACCTCTGAAGATCTTGCAGACTTGAAAAAAATAACAGATGTTAAGGTGGAAAAGGTGTTGGTGCCAAGCATGATGTATTGGGGATTCAACATGATAAATCCGATTTTTGCTAAGGAAAAAGTACGCTTGGCGATGCGCTACCTCATAGACTATGAAGGTTTTGGCAATAAGCTTCTCAAAGGTGTTGGTATTCCGCGGGCAAGTTTTATTCCTCTTGGCAACTTTGGGGCTTTGGATGAAAAAGAAGGCCAACCCTTTAAGCTTGATATTCACAAAGCAAAGCAGCTTTTAGCAGAGGCTGGTTATCCGAATGGATTTAAGGCAAATTTTCTTGTTTCAAATACTCCTTATACTTTAGCTCTTGCTCAGTCACTCCAAGATAGTGCCGCACAAGCAGGGGTGCATCTTAAAATTGAACGGGTGGCAGGGACACAGTTGTTTTCAAAGGTGGATGCCCGAGCTTTTGATACGACTTTTATCGGATGGAATAGCGGATCTACGGATCCTCATACAATTGCTTCACGTTTTGTTTATAATTCAGATAATCGGTTTGAGGCAAAAAATACAGCCTATCCTAGCTGGCAGCATGGGTATTTTGATGAATCTATGAATAAAAAAGTTGAAGAAGCATTGTTTCAAAAAGATTCACAAAAACGAGCACAACTCTATGGTGATTTACAACGTGAATTGATGCAAAAAGGACCTTATGCGTTTATTTTTCAGAAATATAATGTGATAGCGATGACACCTAATGTCAAAAAATGGGTTTCGAATAGTGCACCGCGTATTTTTTATAGTGAAATTGAAAAATAAGCGTGTCTTTTCATGTCGTCAAAGATAAAAAGAATTTGATCGTCATTGCATGATGAAAATATTCTCCCACAAGAAGCCTTTCAGTTTTTAAAGGATGAAATTGTGGGGGATGATGTCATATAGGATTGAGGTCATTTATAGGGAGGAATGAATATGGAAAGTTATATGGGGGAGGATTTGTTTATGGTTATAGATTTTCTTCATCTCGAGTATAGATTGATATATGAGAGAATTATTTTATAGATGCCTCATTTGATTAAATGAAGTTGATGTTTGTTACCATGCTGTTTAAAAGATGAAAAAAATCACAATCGCTTTGTGTGAAAAGGTACAAGTATACAAAAAGAAGAGATAAAACGGGGAAAAAAGAATGTTGAAAAGAATTTTTATTTTATTAAGCACAATGGTTTTTTTTAATGGGGCTGCAGTATCAGCATTTAGTGCTTCATCTAAAGATATATTGGTGATGGCATGGAATATTGATGCAATTAGTAGTTTTGATCCTGCGCAAACCGTTGAGGTTGTGACAAGTGAGTTATTGACGAATATTTGTAGTGCGCTCGTGCAATATGATGAGCATGATCCTACAAAAATTCGTCCTGCTATGGCACAATCTTGGGATGTTTTAGATAATGGCAAAAGAATAGTTTTTCACCTTCGTGATGATTTAAAGTTTCATGATGGAAGAGTGGCTACGGCGCAAGATCTCGTATGGTCGATGCAACGGATTATTAAATTAGGCTTGAGCTATGCTCAATTTTTAATGGATTATGGTTTTACCAAAGATAATGTTGAAACCAATATTCAGGCTCTTGATGATAAGACTTTACAATTAAAATTAGATAAATCCTATCCTATTCAGCTCATATTGACTGTTATTGGACAGTCTTATGCTTCTTCTCTGCTTGATCGGAAAACAATAGAAGCACAGAGTATTAACGGTGATATGGGGAATAAATATTTAGCGACACATTCGGCTTGTGTTGGACCTTATAAATTGGCAAGCTGGTTTCCAGGAGATAAAGTTGTGTTAGAGGCAACACAGCATTATTGGGGGAATATGCCTAAAATTAAGCAGATTGTCGTGCGACATGTAGCGGATTCAGCAAGTCAAAGATTTCTTTTGGAAAAAGGTGATGTGGATATAGCGCGTGATCTTTCTTCAGAGGATATTTTAGACCTTGAAAAAAAAGGCGGCTCAGTCAAAATTAGTCGTGTTTTGCGTCCGCAGATTATTTATCTATCGTTAAACAATAAGAATGCAATTTTTGCGAACGAAAAGGTCAGATTGGCACTTCGTTATTTGGTTGATTATGAAGGTCTTGGAAAAACTGTTTTGAAGGGAATTGCTATTCCTCGGGCAACTTATATGTCTTTAGGTGTTCCAGGAGCTTTGGATGAAAAAGAAGGTCTGCCTTTTAAGTTAGATTTGGAAAAAGCAAAACAGTTAATTACTGAAGCTGGTTATCCTAACGGTTTTAAAGCTAATCTTTTAGTGGGTAGTCTTAGTTATATGTCATCTGTTGCGCAGTCTATTCAAGCTAATGCACGCAAAATTGGTGTTGAGCTGACACTTGAAAAAATGGCACAAAATCAATTGTTAGGTCGTGTACGGGGTGGAAATTATGATACTGCACTTATGGGGTGGGGAAGTGCTGATCCTGATGGACATCCTGCTTCATTGAATCACGTGTTTAATCCTGATCCAACATTTACGAAAAAGTATAATATGTATTTGGCTTGGCGCGCTGGATATTATGATGAAAATATTAATAAAATGGTGATGGATGCTTTATTTGAGCAAGACCCTAATAAGCGTATTATGCAATATCGTACTTTACAGCATTATGTGCTAGAGCATGGTCCTATGGTTTATTTATTTCAGACATATTATACCGTTGGTATGGGACCTGATGTCAAAAAATGGGTTTGGAATAGTTACAGACTTTACTACAATGAAGCAGAAAAATAAAAAGAAGCATGTTATGGAAAAGGGTTGCAGAACATGCTTAATAAGGAATTGTTTCATTATATAAAAAAAGGTATTCGCTTTATGTTGTATCGCTACAGAGGGGATTTTTATAATGGTTTTACCATTTTCAGAGACTGAAAGAGCTGTATCAGAAAAGCAGAAAAAATTATTTTTATGGGATTTTTTGTTCAAGGGATTAAAACTTCTTATTTCAGTTTTTATCACATTGCTTGGGTTGGTGACGATTACTTTTTTTCTTGGTCATCTTCTTCCTCTCGATCCTGTTCTATCTATTCTTGGTGATAATATTAGTCAGGAAGCTTATGATGCCATGTATTATAAGCTGGGTCTTGATAAGCCGTTGATTGTTCAATATTGGAAGTATCTTCATAATGTATTTTTATTTGATTTTGGAGATGCTCTGACATCTGGACACCCTGTTTTAGCTGATATTATGCGGGTATTTCCTGCAACACTAGAGCTTGCAACTGTTGCTATTGTTATTGGTACAACTCTTGGAATTCCCTTTGGTGTTTTTGCAGCAATGTATCGCGATTCATTTATTGATTACTTTGTCCGTGTTTTTACACTTTTGAGTTATTCTACACCGACATTTTGGCTTGGGCTCATGGCGTTGTTAATCTTTTATGCCAAGCTTGGTTGGGTTGGTGGTCCAGGGAGACTTGATTTTTTTTATGAATATTCTTTTGAACCAAAAACAGGATTCTTTCTTTGGGATACGGTAAGCCAAGGACAATGGGAGGCTTTTGGGAATGTCTTTAGTCACATTATTATGCCTGCTTTGATCTTGGCTTTCGGGGCTATGGCTTATATTAGCCGTATGACTCGTGGGTTTATGATTGAGCAGCTCAATCAGGAATATATCATTACTGCACGTGTAAAGGGATTATCGTGGGCGCGAACGGTTTGGGGACATGCTTTTCGGAATGCTGCTGTTCAGGTTATTACCGTTGTTGCTCTTTCTTATGCTTTTTTATTAGAAGGAGCTGTTTTGACGGAGACAGTTTTTGCTTGGCCTGGTTTTGGACATTATTTGACAAATGCTCTTCTCGCTGGAGATATGAATGCAGTTGTAGGATGTACTTTACTTATAGGATTGATCTTTGTCGCCATTAATTTATTTTCTGATTTGCTTTATTGCATTTTTGATCCAAGGACACGTTGAATATGACAGTCAGTAATCATCATAAATCGCAATCATCATCTTCTTTGAGCTCTTGGTTAAATGATCCTGTTCCACGGTCCATAATTCAAGCAAACATACAAAGAATTTATCATGCACTGGTTAAATTTTTTCATAACTTTTCGGCTGTATTCGGTCTGTTTATTATTTGTATTATTATCATGTGTGCACTTTTTGCTCCTTGGATTGCTACGCACGATTTTCTTAGCAATGATCTGGGGAATCGGTTGCAATCTCCCTCTATGGAGCATTATTTGGGGACCGATGAATTAGGTCGTGATATTTTTAGTCGCCTTGTTTTTGGTTCTCGTATTACTCTTTATGTTGTTTTTCTCACAACAGTTATTGTCGGGCCAATAGGACTCATTGTTGGGACTGTCTCTGGATATGTAGGGGGATGGGTTGATACTGCTCTTATGCGTATTGTTGATATTTTTCTCGCTTTTCCAGCGTTGATTTTAGCTCTTGCTTTTTCAGCGGCTTTGGGACCAGGGATTGAAAATGCTTCTATTGCAATTTCAATTGCAGCATGGCCACCAATCGCACGTTTAGCGCGCGCTGAGACTTTGACGATACGTTCTTCTGATTATGTTTCTGTGGTTCGTTTACAAGGGGCATCTCCTTTGCGGATTATTTTGTTTCATGTTGCGCCCATGTGTATTCCTTCAGTGATTGTTCGATTAACTTTAGATATGTCTGGAATTATTTTAACAGCTGCTGGCCTTGGATTTTTGGGGTTGGGAGCTCAACTTCCAAGTCCTGAATGGGGGGCGATGCTTTCCTCGGGACGGGAATTTATGATGACAAATTGGTGGTTGGCAGCAATACCAGGCTGTGCAATATTATTTGCAAGCCTTGCTTTCAACCTTTTAGGTGATGGTCTTCGTGATGTATTGGATCCACGCAATGGGTAATAAATTATTAGAAGTAGAAGATTTACGTATTTCTTTTCCTACAACGCGCGGCATTTCAGAAGTTGTGCGCGGTGTTAGCTTTTCTGTCGGAAAAGAAAAAATTGGCATTGTTGGTGAATCCGGATCTGGAAAATCGATGACTGGACGCGCAATACTAAAGCTGAGTCCAAAATCAGCCATTGTTAAAGCTAAAAAAATGCGCTTTGATGATATCGATTTATTGCGTGCCAGTGAACTTCAGATGCGAAAAATCCGCGGTAAGCGTATTTCAATGATTTTACAGGACCCCAAATATTCACTTAATCCACTCATACGGATTGGGGAGCAGATTATGGAGGCTTACCGTATTCATTACCGTGTTTCAAAAGCTGAAGCACGGGAGCGAACTATATCTATGTTAAAATCTGTTCATATTCGTGATCCTGAAGATGTGATGCATCTCTTTCCTCGTGAAATATCTGGGGGAATGGGACAGCGCGTGATGATTGCAATGATGCTCATTCCGAAACCTGATTTAATTATTGCCGATGAACCAACATCTGCTCTTGATATTACGGTTAGACGACAAGTTCTATCCGTATTAGATGAACTTGTGACAAAGTCTGGAACGGGGCTTATTTTCATTAGTCATGATTTGAATATGATTGCCGATTTTTGTGATCGTATCTTGGTGATGTATGCGGGCCGTGTGCTAGAAGAGTTGCCTGCTTCTGATTTGTTTCATGCTTGTCACCCTTATACAAAGGCTTTGCTAGCAAGTTTGCCACGGCTTGATAATCCTGTTGATGTTTTGGCTGTTCCTGAGCGTGATCCTGATTGGTTGTATAATCCTACGATTGTTAATGGTGTTGAGGGGGGGCATCATGACAAATTGTGAGAATATTATTGATGTTTCTAATTTATCTGTAACGTT
Source organism: Bartonella gabonensis (assembly GCF_903679515.1). Taxonomy (GTDB): domain Bacteria; phylum Pseudomonadota; class Alphaproteobacteria; order Rhizobiales; family Rhizobiaceae; genus Bartonella; species Bartonella gabonensis. The sequence continues at coordinate 1,316 of NZ_CAHOYM010000011.1, read as the reverse complement.
TGGGCACAGGTACAAGGCCGTAACCGTTGTTAAAAATGTTAATTTTCATATTAAGCGTGGTGAAGCTTATGGTTTGATTGGTGAATCCGGATGTGGAAAATCAACTATTTTGAATACATTGGTGGGGCTTATTCCAGAGTATAGTGGAAAGTTCCTTTTTGAGGGACAAGAAGTCGAGAAAAAAAGAAGTAAGAATTTTTTACGCTGTATTCAAATGGTTTTTCAAGATCCTTATGCTTCGCTGCATCCAAGAAAAATGGTCCATACAGTTCTTTCTGAATCACTCAAAATCCATGGTATGGATAATCAAAGAGAGCGAGTGGAGGATGCTTTAGATTCTGTTGGTTTAGATTCTTCATTTCTTTATCGTTATCCTCATGAATTATCTGGTGGGCAGCGTCAACGTATTGCTCTTGCTTGTGCTTTGATTATTGAGCCAGAGGTTTTGTTGCTTGATGAGCCAACATCTGCATTGGATGTGTCGGTACAGGCTGAAATTTTAAACTTGTTAAAATCATTGCGCGAGAGAAAAAAGCTTACTTATTTGATGGTATCCCATGATCTTGCTGTTGTTGCACATATTTGTGAACGTGTTGGAATTATGCATAAAGGGATTATTCTTGAAGAACTTAGCAATGATGAATTGCGTAAGCTACATGCACAACACGATTATACAAGGGAGTTTTTTGAAGCCAGTATTGAGCCTGTTGTCCATAGAGAACAAAGAGCGTGATCAATTTCACAGAAAAAAATGCGAATTTTTCTATTTTGAAGCTTCTGGAGATGTTTGTTGGTATTGTTAAAAGGGAAGGGAGATAATAGGATTTTTTTAGTCATGAATTTGCTGGACAGTGTCTGAGTTATATTATTTTAAATCCTATTAAAATCTATTAAAACTATGGTTATGAAATATACGAGTGACTTATAACATATATTCTTTGTCTGATAGTGTTATCCTGTTTTTTGCTTATCATTTTATCTTAAGCAGTTTTATTTTGGAATTTTGAGCATTAAATTTTTGAAAAATAACAGAAGAGAATAATGGCTGTATTTTACGGARAAGCTTCTCATTATTTTACAATATCATCTTAGTTTTTAGTTGTTCTCTTTTTTACAGTTTTAGGCATTATTCATTGAAAAATGCTAAGCTTTATTCTTTATAAAAGAAGAATTTTTTGTAAAAAATTTCCAACGGTTAATGACAGTTTTCAAATATTTTGCTGTTTTCTATTTTTTTAGCGCTTAAAAAACAGATTATAATAAATAAAAAGGGTAGCATGTTATGCTACCTTTTTGTTAAATTGAATAGTATGAAT
>NZ_CAHOYM010000010.1 GCF_903679515.1 Bartonella gabonensis | reverse complement strand
AGATATAATTATCCATCTATAAAAGATATATTTTTTATAGATCAAAAAATAAAAGTTTTTAAAAAATATACTTTAATTTATTATATTTATAAAAAATAATATTTATATATTAAATTACATTATAGTTAAAAATTATTTAAAGTAAGTATAAAGGTATTTTATGAAAAAAATATTATTTTCATTGTTCGTTTTTATGTCATTTTTAATGCATAAAAACTCTGCATTAGCACTATCAACAACAATAAATATTTATAAACTAGAGGATAATAACTCCCAAAAGGCTATTGGTAGCATTAAAATTGAAGAAAACACATACGGTCTTATTTTCGTCCCTAATTTATCTACTTTACCAGAAGGGATGCATGGTTTTCATGTACATGTAAATCCTTCATGTGATACAAAAGATGGCATAATTGGTGGAAATGCAGGTGGGCATTATGATCCTGAACATACCGGAAAACATTTAGGACCGTATAACGTTAATGGTCATCTTGGTGATTTACCAGCACTTTATGTTGATAAGCAAGGATATGCCATGATGAGCGTTCTTGCTCCACGATTGAAAAAAATCTCTGAAATTAAAAGGCACTCATTAATGATTCATTTAGGGGGTGATAATCAATCAGATATGCCATTACCATTTGGTGGAGGTGGAGCACGTTTGGCATGCGGTGTTATTGAATAAATAAAGAAAGTCTTTCTCTATTGTATACACTCTCTTTATCATAAAATGTGATAGAAATTCATTGTTTAAAATCCACTTCAAGAGATTAAATGAACTATGGAAATATTTTATAAAATTCATATTTCTTTTTGAATGTTTAATGCAAATGATAAAGTAGTTAAACAAACAGCAATCGGAACTAAAGAAATAGCAGTGAAAATTCTCTGTAAGAAAACTTAAATATGATGAAACAATACTTTCAATGCTTTATGCAACAAAGCAAAAAAGTTGAATTTCACTTTCTACAATAGCAAATTGAATGATAATCATAAGTCTAATATCTAATGCGATCACGCTCAACCCAAAAAATAGAACAGGTCTAAAACAGATTTTACTCACCCCTACTTGATACGTACGCAAAAATTTTGATTGATTCAATATCAATATAAGATGGTTTAAAATGATGGAATGTTACAATATTCTAGCCTCCCATTTAAGTTAAATGAGATTAACTGTCATTATAAATCAATATAATCAGTTAAATAAAACAGTGATAGTGATTTCATCACTTAAAAAGAGAGCGTTTAAACAATGCGATAATAATGAAATCCACCACCACCTTGCCAATTGACATTTTTGGAAATTCCCCCTTGATCCGTTCCATCAATCACTTGTTTTAAACGAGGAATAATATGGGTGTGACAATGTTCACCAAGTTCCATCATAATCCACTTGCGTCCCATTTTATGAGCAACAGCACCAGTCGTGCCAGAACCTGCAAAGGAATCCAGTACAAGATCACCAGGCTTACTTGCAAGTTAATGATGCGTTCCATTAGACGCTCAGGTTTGGGAGTTGTAAAGACACTCTCAGAATTAAAGGCTTTGACTTCTCTTTTTGCATCTTGATTATGCCCTACCTCCGTATAGGGCCAAATGGTCATTGAAACCATACCATCTTTTACTTCTGATAAAAAACGCTTTCGAGAAGGAACATTGTTTCCCGTTTGGACCAAACCAAATGCGATTATCTTTCAATAATTCAGAGAGTTTTTTTCACTCACAGTCCAACTTCTGCCATGCGGAGGCATTACTTTTCGTCCAGAAGGTGTGATGATTTCATAAATATCCTTAAGAGTTACCCTTTTTACGGATAAGTCTCCGGATTTCCAAGGACCACGAGGATCATTATCAGGATTTTTATAGCGGGCATCCATATCATTTGAACGAGGAAGCAAGTGAGGGCACCAAATCGTTTTGTCTTTGGTATAAACCATTATAAAATCATGATTATCAGAAAACCATTTCGTATCATTTTGTGGAGCATATTTTTTTTGCCAAATAATATTGTTGATGAAATTTGGGCGACCAAAAATTTCATCCATAATCACTTTAAGATAGGCTTGTTCATCATCATCAATCGATATCCAGATACTTCCATCATATGCTAATAAGTGATGTAACAATTCTAGCCGATCTCTCATAAGACTGAGCCATATGGAGTGCTCTAAACCATCTTCATAATGCTCAAAAGCATTGCCTGTATTATAAGGTGGATTAATATAGATACATTTCAGCTTCCCCGTATATTCTTGCTCAAGCGCTTTGAGTGCGAGCAAATTATCACCAAAAATAAGTTTATTATCAAAAATATCTTGAGATGATATTTGATGCGAGGCATGATAAGATTTTTCAAAATCTTCTAATAAGATACGAGGTTCCAGTTTAGGGCGTTTTTCTTTTCCAATCCAGTTAAGTTCTAATTTTTGTTTATTATAATGCATGTAATCGTTTTTAAATCCAACTGTTTGCGAAAAACGATGTACTCACGAATAATATTGTTAATACCATCCGACAGCAATTTGCGCTTCTTCTGACATACACTCAGGTGTCCATGGTGGATCAAAAGTCATAGTGACTTCAACATGCGAAACCCCTTCAACAGCGCTGACAGCATTTTCTACCCATCCTGGCATTTCACCAGCAACAGGACAGCCCGGCGCTGTCAGAGTCATTTCAATTTTTACTGAACGATCATCTTCAATATCAATACGATAAATCAGTCCTAGCTCATAAATATCAGCAGGAATCTCTGGATCATAAACTGTTTTAAGAGCAGCAATAATATCATTCGTCATACGATCAATTTCGTCTGCTGGCATTGCTGACATGTAAGATTTTTCATTTTCACTTACAGTTTCAACAGATTCCGTAGAATGACACTCTTCTATTAACTCAGCCATTAAAAAATGTCCTTGTTTCTCTTAATGCTTCGACTAATTGATCTATATCTTCTTGAGTATTATACATAGCTAACGATGCACGACAAATAGATGTTAGACCAAAGCGTTGTAATAAAGGTTGGGCACAATGCGTTCCCGCACGTATTGCAACCCCTTTTCTATCAATAAACATAGCGATATCATGAGCATGAATACCTTCAATTGTAAATGATATAATCGCGCCTTTATTGGGGGCATGACCATAAATACGCAATGATTCAACTGTTTTAAGTTTTTCATGCGCATAAACTGAAAGAGACATTTCATGGGCATGAATTACACTGCGACCTTTCTCTTGTATATAGTCAATAGCTGCAGCTAATCCAATAGCTTCAACGATAGGAGATGTACCTGCTTCAAAACGATAAGGAGGAGCATTATAAAGCACCTTATCGGTTGTTACCTCCTCGATCATTTCACCTCCCCCTTGAAAAGGACGCATTTCTTCTAACCGATGTTCCTTACCATAAAGAACACCAACACCCGTGGGACCATAAAGCTTATGACCTGTAAAGACATACCAATCACAATCGAGATCTTGTACATCAACGGTTAAATGTATTGCTCCTTGAGAACCATCAACAAGAACAGGAATAGAATTTTGATGTGCTTGCTTAATTATCTCTTTAACAGGAGGCACAGTCCCTAATATATTAGACATATGCGTTATAGCGACAAGCCGCGTTTTTTCGCTCAAAGCCTTTTGGAAATCTTCAATATGTAGAACACCATTTTCATCAACAGGAACAAAAATAAGTTTAACCCCTTTTTGTTCACGGAGAAAATGCCAAGGGATAATATTTGCATGATGTTCCATGATCGTTAAAACAATCTCATCACCTTCCTTGAGTTTGGGCATAGCCCAACCATAAGCAACCGTATTAATAGCTTCCGTTGCATTTTTCGTAAAAACAATTTCCTCAGCTTTTTGAGCATTTAGAAAAAGGCGGACAGTTTCACGAGAATTTTCATAGGATTGTGTTGCTGCATTGGCTAAAAAATACATTCCCCTATGCACATTAGCATAACGATAGTGATAATAATTATTCATTGCATTGAGTACTGATTGCGGTTTTTGAGCAGAAGCACCACTATCAAGATATGCTAATCGCTTTCCATAAACTTGATGGTGCAAAAGAGGAAAATCACGTCGAATTTCATCGACATTATAATTGAATGTTTGTACGTCATTTTCCATTTTTTCTCTCTTAAACATTTTTTTCAAGCCACTGACCAAGGATATTCTCCAAAACAGTCTGAATATTATCTTGTTTGATGTCATCAATGAGCTCAGCAATAAATCCTTTAATCAAAAGAGCACGAGCCGTTTTAAAGGGAATACCGCGGGCCATGAGATAGAAAAGATAATCATGATTAATATTAGCAACTGTTGCGCCATGACCGCATGCAACATCATCAGCAAAAATCTCCAGTTCAGGCTTTGCATTAAATTCTGCATCATCTGAAAGGATAAGGCTATTACAGGCCATGCGTGCATCGGTTTTTTGCGCTTTTTGAGCAACACGTATGATTCCTTGAAAAACACCAACAGCCTTATCTGTAACCACATTGCGTATAATTTCAGCTGATGTTGATTTTTCTTCTACATGACGAACGGTCATTGTAAGATCACTATGTGTTTGTCCTGATAATAAATTTATAACGCGTAATTGAAAATCAGATTCTTCCCCTTGTAACTCAATTTCAACTTCCTGACGATTGAGTTGACTCCCTATATTAATGACATAAAGTGATAACTTTGCTCCTTGAGCAAGAACAGCATGAAATCGGCCAAACTGCGTAGAATTAAAACCACGATTGCGAATAAGAATCCACGTAACATTACTATGAGCGGCAATATCTAATGAAAACAATGAACTGACAAAAGTATCTTGATCATTGCCAACCTGATGTTCAACAAACGTAACTTGACTATTTTTATCAACTTTTATGTCTGAAAAAGTATGGGATTGTCCTCCCATTTGTATATTTTGTAATTCAATGGGGCTATTTAACTTTATATTTTCAGGAATGTGAAAAAGCCAACCATCTGTGACAAAAGCTGTATTTAATTGCCCAATAAAATCCTCATCAGAAATGTTTTGATCTATCGGTACAGAATTATCTTCTAATACATCTGAAAGACGTTTTACTGTAATCTTATCTATCTTTGACTGTGTTTCTATTTTTCCATTGTTCATGGAAAAAATAGCACTTTCTGAAAATAATGCGTCAACCAATTGATTGTCTTGGTCTTTTGAAAAATTGCTCACAGACTTCAGTAACGTGCGCAGATTGGTATAATGCCAATTTTCGATTTTACGGGAAGGAAGACGCCTCATTTGAAACTGCTCAATAGCTTTCTTGCGAATTGCTCGCACGACTTCATTCCCCGGTAGGTCGTTGATATACTGATTGAAACTCTTCAGTATATCTTCTTCAACCGCTAACAAGTTTTGCTGTATCTTCATAATACCCTCAAAGCGCTTCCCTGATAAGATCAGCATACCCATTTTGCTCTAAATAAAGCGCTAAGGATTTGTCTCCGCTTTTGATAATTCGTCCTTTATAAAGAACATGTACCGTATCAGGAATAATATAATTAAGCAGCCGTTGATAATGGGTAATCACTAAAAATGAACGTTTTGAATTCCGAAGTTTATTAACACCATCTGCAACGATTTTTAATGCATCAATATCTAAACCAGAATCTGTTTCATCTAAAATGCAAAGTTTAGGTTCAAGAAGTGCCATTTGTAAAATTTCAGCACGTTTTTTTTCTCCCCCTGAAAAACCTACATTTAATGGACGCTTTAGCATATCCATATCTATTTCAAGCTTGGCTGAAACCTCTTTAACATATTTTATAAATTCAGGAATTTTAAGCTCTTCATCACCACGTGCTTTGCGTTGAGAATTCATCGCGACTTTTAAAAACTCCATCGTTGCTACCCCTGGTATTTCCATTGGATATTGAAATGCAAGAAAAATACCATATGCTGCACGTTCTGCTGGATCCATTTCTAAAAGTGATTGTCCATTATAAAGAATATCTCCTTGTGTTATTTCATAATCATCTCGACCAGCAAGCAAATAAGACAAAGTTGATTTTCCGGCACCATTTTGCCCCATGATCGCGGCAACTTCTCCATTTTGAACCGTCAAGTTTAAACTACGAATAACTTCTGTATCCGTCCCAGCAATACGGGCACGCAAATTTTTTATCTCTAACATCATTAAATCCTGTTCTGGCTGTTTTTTTCAGATACCAATGCATATTATTTTGCCTTAGCATCCATCTTCTTTTGTAATCACCATAGAGATCATTTTTTACATTATTTTCTACTGTTACAGCCTTTTTGCATTAAGTCTTCAATTTATCTTATTAGATAAAATTATCCAACACTCCCCTCAAGGCTAATACCAATAAGCTTTTGTGCTTCAACAGCAAATTCCATAGGAAGTTTTTGAATGACCTCTTTTACAAAACCATTAACAATTAATGCGATAGCTTCTTCTTCGAGAATTCCTCTCTGCATAACATAAAAAAGTTGGTCATCAGAAATTTTTGATGTTGTCGCTTCATGTTCAAACTGAGCTGTTGCATTTTTTGCTTCAATATAAGGGACTGTATGAGCTCCACAATCATTCCCGATTAACAAACTATCACATTGTGTAAAGTTACGCGCATTTTTTGCTTTTCGATGTGCTGTGACTTGTCCTCGATAAGTGTTATTTGCAAAACCAGCAGAAATTCCTTTGGAAATAATACGACTGGAGGTATTTTTTCCTAAATGAATCATTTTTGTACCGGAATCAATTTGTTGGTGACCATTTGCAACAGCAATAGAATAAAATTCTCCACGCGCATTATCTCCGCGGAGTAAACAGGATGGATATTTCCAAGTAATTGCCGAACCGGTCTCAACTTGTGTCCATGAAATTTTAGAGTTATCCCCTCGACAATCTCCACGCTTCGTCACAAAATTATAAATACCGCCCTTTCCCTCTTTATCGCCAGGGTACCAGTTTTGTACTGTAGAGTATTTAATCTCTGCATTTTCAAGGGCAATAAGCTCAACAACAGCAGCATGAAGTTGGTTTTCATCACGTTGGGGCGCTGTACATCCTTCAAGATAAGAAACATAGGAATCTTCATCTGCTATAATTAATGTTCGTTCAAATTGGCCTGTATTACGCTCATTAATCCTAAAGTAGGTTGAAAGTTCCATCGGACAACGGACCCCTTTGGGAATATAAACAAATGAACCATCTGTAAAGACAGCAGCGTTTAAGGCGGCATAATAATTGTCACCCACCGGTACAACGCTTCCTAAATATTCTTTAATAAGATCAGAATGCTCGATAATTGCTTCTGAAATAGAACAAAAAATTACACCAGCACGTGCCAACTCTTTTTTAAATGTTGTCACAACTGAAACAGAATCAAAGACCGCATCAACAGCCACCTGCCCCGATACAGATACACTGTCATCAAACATAGAGGGATCAGACTGTTTTCTTACCCCTGCCAAAATCTCTTGTTCTTTAAGGGGAATGCCAAGTTTTTCGTACGTTGCTAACAACTCAGGATCCACTTCATCCAAAGATTTTGGTCCTGTATGATTTTTAGGAGCAGCATAATAATAAAGCTCCTGGAAATCAATTTTAGGATATTCAAGACGCGCCCAATGAGGCTCTTGCATTGTCAGCCAACGGCGGTAAGCTTGTAAACGCCATGTTAGCATCCATTCAGGCTCATTTTTTTTAGCAGAAATAAATTTGATAATATCTTCATTTAAACCCTTGGGGGCTTTATCTGTTTCAATATTGGTTTCAAAACCATATTTATATTGATCAACATCTATTTCACGTACTTGGCGTATCGTTTCCTGCACTGCCGGCATTAGTTTTCTCCATTCCTTCCGGTGTCAAGAACCGGTGATTAAAAGTCTTGTTTTTACAAGATTAAAGCAGCAATTTACTCTTTAAATTATATACAAAGTGGGAAAATTTCAATAAAACTTAATTTTATTTTTAAAATCGTTCTAAATTTTAAATAACAAATTTCACTTCTTATTATTCCTGATAATCTGAGAAAAAACCAATAAAAAATCATCGATGTCTTGAGATGTCGTGCACCGTCCTATTGAAATACGAATAGCTCCATTTGGAACATGATAGCCCATGGCTTCCAACACTTTACTTTGTTTTACTTTTCCCGAAGAACAAGCATAGCCTGCTGACACAGAAAAGCCTGCCAAATCAAAAACAATTTGCATCGTTTCAGCTTTGAGATTTTCTACAGTAAAGTAAGTTGTATTTGGCAAACGTTGAACTCTTTTACCAAAAATTTCAATATCTTGACTTATCTTTTGGAGTCCATCTTCTAATTTATTGCGTAAATATATTAACTGTTTTATTTCTTCCTGTGTGAAACAATCAGCTATCGCAGCTCCAAAAGCAGCAATAAGGGGTAATGCTTCTGTTCCTGCACGTAAGCCTTTTTCTTGTTCCCCTCCGATAATAAGAGGATATGGCATGAGGAGATTGCCACATGAAACAAAAGCACCAACTCCTTTAGGACCACCAACTTTATGTGCAGACAGTATAAAAAAGTCTCCTCCTAGCTGATTAATATCAACAACATTTTTATCGATATATTGTGTTAAATCAACAATAAGAGTGCCTCCTAAATCCCGAACAATAGCAGCTATTTCTTTTAAAGGTTGAATAACACCCGTTTCACTATTTGCAGCTTGAATAGCAACAAGAGGTAAACCTTTTGTCTTATCGTGAGCCTTTAAGAGTGATGCTAATTTATCTTGTTGAATAAGCCCATCTTGATCAACAGCAATGACACTGATCAATTCTCTAGAAAATCGCCCTCCCTCTGCAACAGAAGGGTGTTCAGTCGCTCCAAGGTAAAGATGAGAAAATTGAACCTTCGCATTCCCCATTGTGTAAAAAGGTGTTAATAAAGTCATTGCTGCTTCACTCGCACCAGAGGTAAAGACAACATTATCTGGATCTATTTTAAGATTTTCAGCGACTTGCCGACGCGCCTTTTGTAATAAAGTTTTAGCAGCACGCCCTTCCTGATGAACCGATGATGGATTACCAAATACCTCTAAAGATTCCAGTAACGCTCTCCGCGCCATTTTTTTGAGCGGTGTTGTTGCATTGTAATCAAAATATCGGCGTTTTACAACCATTTTATATCGCAATCATTAATCTTATGAATTGATTTAAAAATAGCGCAATTTTCTTGAAAAGTGCACTTAAAAAAGAATATCTAATGATTATTTAAGAGATTCTATGGTAAAAGTCGACCAAGGTCAATGAAAAGCCTTTTATAGCATTTAAGGAGCATTTTATGCCAGAAATTATTTTTAACGGTCCCGCGGGTCGGCTCGAAGGGCGTTATCAACCTTCACAACAAAAAAATGCGCCCATTGCGATCATTTTGCATCCTCATCCTCAATTTGGTGGAACGATGAATCATAAAATTGTCTACGATCTCTTTTATATGTTCCAACAACGTGGCTTTACAACTTTACGTTTTAACTTTCGTGGTATTGGTCGCAGTCAAGGTGAATTTGATTATGGAATAGGAGAACTTTCAGATGCGGCGGCGGCTCTTGATTGGGTGCAAACACAACATCCAGACTCGAAAAATTGCTGGGTAGCAGGATATTCATTTGGATCATGGATTGGTATGCAACTTTTAATGCGCCGACCGGAAATTGAGGGATTTATCTCTGTTGCCCCTCAGCCCAATGTTTATGACTTTTCATTTCTTGCACCGTGTCCCTCCTCTGGACTTATCATTCATGGTGCTATCGATAAAGTTGCTCCCCCAAAAGACGTTCAAATGCTTGTTGATAAATTAAAAACACAAAAAGGTATCATCATCACGCAAGAAATACTGGAAGGAGCTAATCACTTTTTTAGTGGATACCATGAAGAACTTATTGAACGATGTGCCCACTATTTAGATAATCATATCAGCAATGAACTTCTCGCACCTCCCCCTGAAATACTTTCACTCACTTAGAAAAACATAGCAGATTTATAAAAAAATTAGCAAAAATCATCTCTGATCATAATAAAGTGATTTTTTCAGACTATATTTGCGACTTTTCTAAATTTTGTTTTAGGATAAAAACCAAGATAAAAAAATATCTTTTTTAGCATAAAAAGGGAATAATACCCGTATTATTATTTTCATTATCAATATGTCTGGTTCTCTTGTGAGATGTGTGTCATTTATGGTAGATAAGGCATTAATGATCCATTATATAATCATCTATTATATAAAATGATTGCCCTCTTAAATTAGGAAATTGACTCTGTGTTTGCCTTTAAATCTGATTTTTTACACATTATGAGCGAACGTGGTTTTATCCACCAAATTTCGGATGAAAAAGGCTTAGATGATCTTTTTTCAAAAGAAACTGTAAGCGCTTATATTGGATTTGATCCAACAGCATCAAGCTTACATGCTGGAAGTCTTCTTCAGATTATGATGCTTTATTGGTTACAAAAAACGGGCCATCGCCCCATTGCTTTAATGGGTGGAGGAACAGGATTGATTGGTGATCCTTCCTTTAAAGATGAAGCACGACGACTTCTAACACAAGATGATATTGCAGCCAATATTGATGGTATTAAAAAGGTATTTGCTAACTATTTAACATTCGGTGATCAAGAAACCGATGCTTGTATTGTGAATAATGCTGAATGGTTGTGCAACTTAAACTACTTAGAATTTTTGCGTGATGTAGGAAAACATTTTTCTGTCAACCGTATGTTGTCATTTGATTCTGTTAAACTCAGACTTGAGCGTGAACATTCTTTGTCCTTCTTAGAGTTTAATTATATGATTCTGCAAGCTTATGACTTTGTTGAACTTTATAAGCGTTACGGTCTGCGTATGCAAATGGGAGGCTCTGATCAATGGGGCAACATTGTTAATGGTATCGAATTAGGGCATCGTTTGAGAACAGCACAATTATATGCATTAACATCACCATTGCTGACGACCTCTTCCGGTGCCAAAATGGGTAAATCATTGAATGGTGCTGTGTGGCTTAATGCCGATATGCTTTCGCCTTATCAATTTTGGCAATATTGGCGCAATACAGAAGATGCTGATGTTATACGATTTCTAAAGCTCTATACGACATTACCAATGAATGAGATTCTCAAACTTTCTCTCTTACAAGGGACTGAAATTAACGAAGCAAAAAAAATTCTTGCAACAGAAATTACAGCCATGTTGCATGGGCGGGCTCTTGCCGATGCAGCCGCAGAAACTGCTCGCAAAACATTTGAAGAAAAAACACTTGGAGAAAATCTTCCAACGGTTGAAATGAGCGCAACAGAATTAAAAACAGGTGCTGGATTACTCTCTCTTTTAGTAAAAGCAGGACTTGCAAAATCAAACAGTGAGGCACGACGTCATATTCAAGGTGGAGGGATACGTGTTAATGATCAAATAATAAAGGATGAAACACACCTTATTATTGAAAAAGATGTCTCAGCAAAAAGAATCATTAAACTTTCTTTTGGTAAGAAAAAACATATATTGATCAAACCTCTATAATTATTGATGGTTCATTCATTCTTTTGCTCATTTTTTTATTTAGTTTTTATGATAGGATAATTTTTTATATGATAGCAAAAAGTCTTTGAAATAATTTTATTCTAGAGAGTTAAAACTTTATTCCTTCTCTGTATGCTGATAGTTAATCTTTTTACTCAAAAAGAAAGAAAAAAATGACAAAATCAATGAAAGGTACCCTTGCTCCTGATTTTAATTTGCCACGCGATGGAGGAGAGACAGTCTGTCTTTCTGACTTTAAAGGCAAACCAGTTGTTTTATATTTTTATCCCAAAGATGATACGAGTGGATGCACAAGCGAAGCACTTGATTTTACACAATTAAAGACGAAGTTTGATGAAATCGGTGTTGCAGTTATTGGCATTTCTCCAGATAATGTAAAAAAACACGATAAATTTAAAGTAAAACATGGACTTGATGTCATTTTGGTTTCTGATGAAGAAAAAACAACCCTTGAAGCTTATGGTGTTTGGGTGGAAAAAAGCATGTATGGACGCAAATATATGGGTGTCGAACGGAGCACTTTTTTAATTGATGCAAATGGAAAAATCGCAGAAGAATGGCGCAAAGTGAGCGTATCTGGACACGCTGAAAATGTTTTAGCAGCTGCAACTCTTTTACATCGTCATGGTGGCATATGAACTAGGAGTGCACAGTATTCAGCAGACTCCCTCCCCAATTTATTTTATTTTTCTAAGGGATTTAAATTTTACAATATGTTGGTTTATAAGAACAGTTGGTTATTTACCATTAAGATTAATCCTCTGGATATCGTAAATTCTTCTCATTTCAGATCTTTCTTATTTTGAATTAATCAAAAAATTTATTTGCTCCCATCATAAGCAGGATTGACTTATGAGAAGAAACTGTTGAAAAAAGGAACAAGAAAATACCTTTTTGAATCTGTCTCGTATCAAGAGCTATCGAGACAACACAACATCAATAAAACGAGCAATTTAAGAAATAAATATATACAGTTTGAAGGTGGGATATATCATTGACAAGATATTGATCTATAATGATAAATTACTTTTTTGCATCTTAAATGAAAGCCTAAAATATCGTAAGACTCTTTCATTTCAAATCTATATATGTCGAATCGATCAAAATCACCTGCTTGCACATCACAAGTGGAGCTGGCGTGTGGGTAAAAACTGTACAAGAAAAAACTAAAAATGCCTCTTATGAATTGTCTTAATACAAGAGCTGTGCAACATTAGAAGCTGACAAATATAATGATAATGCCGGCGTGCTTCTTTACAAGCGTAAAAATAGCAGTGGTAAATGGCTTTATCTTTATACCATTCACGATAAGCGCTGCGAAATGGGTGTGACGAGCGTTAAAAGATATTTCTTCAAAAAAATCCTGCAAATTGGCAACTGGATGGCGTTTTGTTTTACATGAGGGGCGTGACCCCATTTATTAACGAATATCCTCAATCTCTTTGTCTTTTCCATAAATACGTTGAGAAAGTGCGGCCTCTATAAATGCATCTAAGTTTCCGTTAAGAACGGATTGTGGATCAGTATTTTCAATCCCTGTACGTAAGTCTTTCACAAGTTGATAAGGTTGAAGAACATAAGATCTAATTTGATGTCCCCATCCGATTTCTGTTTTAGAAGATTCAACAGCATTGGTTTCTTCTTCTCTTTTTTTGAGTTCTTCCTCATAAAGACGGGCACGTAACATTGACCAAGCTGTGGCACGATTTTTATGCTGAGAACGCTCAGTTTGACATTGAACAACAATACCCGTTTTTATATGGGTAATGCGAACGGCAGAATCTGTTGTATTAACATGTTGTCCTCCTGCTCCCGATGCACGATATGTATCAATACGCACATCTGCTTCTGAAACATCAACCTCAATATCGTCATCAATAACCGGATAAACCCAAATACTTGCAAAAGAGGTATGGCGCTTTGCATTCGAATCAAATGGGGAAATTCGCACCAAGCGATGAACGCCTGATTCTGTTTTTAACAATCCATAAGCATTATGCCCTTTTACAAGAATCGTCGCTGACTTTATTCCTGCTTCTTCTCCATCATGAATTTCTAAAACTTCAACTTTCATTTCATGCTGTTCAGCCCAGCGCATATACATACGCAAGAGCATAGAAGCCCAATCTTGGCTTTCTGTTCCCCCTGCCCCAGCATGAACTTCTAAATAGGTATCATTGGGATCTGCCTCTCCTGAAAGAAGCACATCAATTTGCCTTTTATCGATCTCACTTTTAAGATTACGTATTGAATTTTCCGCATCAGCGATAATTTCAACATCGCTTTCTTCTTCACCCATCGCAATGAGCTCAATGCATTCTTCAAGTGTTTTTGTAAATGATAAAAGACCATTAATTGAATCATCAAGACGTTGACGCTCACGCATCATATCCTGTGCTTGTTGTGCATCATCCCAAAGTGTAGGATCTTCTGCTTTTTGATTAAGATATTCGAGACGCTTTAGTGATTGATCCCAGTCAAAGATGCCCCCTTAGCAACTGAATTGCTTGTCGAATTTCATCAACTAATGTTTCTATTTCTGCTCGCATAATTTAACACCGTATTTTTTCACTCTTTCTGGTTATGTCTCTTAGCATTTTCTACAAATTAATAGCTTCTATCAAAAAAAGGAACGGATTCATCATTCTATTTATAGGACAAACACTATAAAAAAACAGATAAAACCAAGACTCATAGCAAAAAAGATTTCGTCGATTAATACAGTCCACCTGTCCCACTTTCAAGTGCTTTATTGACTTGTGGAGAAGTGGTTACTGCAGGAATGCCTTCTTGAAAAGAATTCGTACCTCCAATGACTTGATATATATCAGCAGGACCAGTCCCTGGTTTAAATGCTTCTATAATGACATCTTGCTCTCCTCTTTCCGCAAGCATTCCTGTTTTCCGATTAATAGGCATTAAAATCATACCCTTTGGCATCTTAAAGGGAACATCCGGCTTTCCTTTAAGAGCACCTTCCATAAATTCACCAAAAATAGGTGCTGCCAATGAACTTCCTGTCCCGTTGTATCCCAACGATGCTGGTTGATCATACCCAACAAAAATACCAACGACGAGATCCGGCGTAAATCCCATAAACCATACATCTTTAGAATCATTGGTGGTTCCTGTTTTAGCGGCAATATGTCTATTGAGATAACGTAAACGCGCTGCAGTACCCCGCTGAACAACCCCTTCCATCATCGATGTAATCTGATAAGCTGTCATAGGGTCAAGCACTTGATCTCTCTCATCAATCAATGTGGGTTCTCTTTGATTATTCCATGAATACGTATTACAATTTTCACAAATACGATCATCATGACGATAAATTGTCTTCCCATAACGATCTTGAATTCGGTCTATCAGAGAAGGTTTAATAGAGCGGCCCCCATTGGCAATAACAGAATAAGCTGTAACCATCCGTAACACTGTTGTTTCAGCAGCCCCTAGGGCCATGGGAAGATAAGGTTGCAATTTATCGACCACGCCAAAACGCTCTGCATATTCAGCAACAAGGGACATTCCCATATCATTGGCAAGCCGTACTGTCATAAGATTACGAGAATGCTCAATACCATAACGCAGTGTTGAAGGACCTGCAAAGGTACCACCATAATTTTTAGGTTGCCAAATCTCACCATTATATTGGCGCACTTCGATGGGACCATCTAAAATAACCGATGCTGGTGTATACCCGTTATCAAGTGCCGCTGAGTACACAATGGGCTTAAACGCAGAACCAGCCTGACGATAAGCTTGTGTTGCACGATTAAATTCTGATGCAGCAAAAGAAAAACCTCCCACCATTGCAAGAACCCGTCCCGTATGAGGCTCCATAGCAACGATGGCTCCTTCAACCTTGGGGATTTGTTGTAAACGATAAGTGTCATTTGTATTGGGTAGCTTTTCAACAAAAATGATATCTCCAACTTGCAGAACGTGAGACAAGCTCTGAACCGTTCTTCGATATCCCTTTTCTTTCACAACATGGAGTGCCCATTTTGAATCAGCTTCAGATAAAACAGCAATTTCACGCTTTTTTGAAAGTAGACCCGAAGCTTCGCGCTGTGGCTGTAAACCAATCTCTACTTTATTGGGATTTGTAGAAAGAACAACAGCTAAACGCCATTCAGGAACATCACTTAACCCTGTGATATTTGCAAGCTCAGCCCCCCAATCATCTTTCTTATCAACATGAGCATAAGCTCCACGCCATCCTTGTGCATGATCAAATTTAATTAACCCATTGTGCAAAGCCCGACGAGCCATAAACTGTAAATGTGGATCAAGCGTTGTACGGATGGAAAGCCCACCTTCGTAAAGTGTTTTAGCCCCATAGCGATGCATTAAACGACGACGCACTTCTTCAGTAAAGTAATCAGCTGCAAAAACATAGCTATCGCTCCCGCGTATTGTCGCTCCCAAAGGCTTAGCTTTCGCTTTTTCGCCTTGTTCACGCGTTACATACCCATTTGCAACCATCCGGTCTATAACCCAATTGCGCCGATCAATAGCACGCTGTGTATTCTTAAATGGATCATAATTTGCTGGTCCTTTTGGAAGAGCAGCCAAATAAGCACATTGTTCTAACGTCAGATCATTGACGGATTTATTGAAATAAGTCAAAGAGGCAGAGGCTATACCATAAGTACCACGACCTAAATAAATTTCATTGAGATATAGTTCGAGAATATGATCTTTTGAGTAGGTTTTCTCTATACGCATTGCTAAAATACCTTCCTTAAATTTACGCTCTAACGTTGTTTCTGAACTTAAAAGGAAGTTTTTAGCGACTTGTTGTGTTATGGTTGATGCGCCTTCTGGACGTCTTCCAGAGCCAATATTACGAATATTGTTGATCAAAGCTCGAGAAAGTCCTTCGGGATCTAAACCAAAATGATGATAAAAGTTTTTGTCTTCAGCCGAAATGAAAGCATCTTTAACAAGCTTTGGGATTGATTGAATCGGTAAATAGAGGCGATGTTTTGTTGCAAACTCTGCCATAAGACGGCCATCAGAAGCATGGACACGGGTCATTACCGATGGCTCATAAAGTGAAAGAACTTCATAATCAGGAAGTGCACTGGCTTGACTACTGGTCATAACACCCCATGTCATTACGCCACAAAGTCCAGTAGCAACAAAAAAACGAAGAAAATATTTTAAAAAAATCATCATAAAAACGGCTATCGCTTTCTTAAGAATTGATCAAAGAAAAAATATGCTACTTCAATCACACCACGTGGATATCACCACAAAATTGAGATAAAAAAATTGTATCTTTATATTTAATTAGGGTACACTAAAATCTCATATTGATTACTCTATTTTCTTACAAATTTAAAGAGGCTGTACCATTTTCTGTCTATAATCAGCAAATTGACGAATAGAATGAGCAATAGAAACAGCCATTTGTTTTCTCCAATGAGGATCGTTTAATAACTTTTCATCCTCTTTATTGGATAAATAACCGATCTCTATCAAGACAGAGGGTATATCTGAAGCTCTTAAAACTTGAAAATTAGCATAGCGATGAGGGTTATTGATCAAGTTGATATGACTCTTTGATAAACTTGAAATAACACTATTTGCAAAATTAACCGAAAATGTATGCGTTTCACGTCGTGTAAGATCCATTAAGATATCTGTAACTTCAAGCGTTTCATCTGCTGGCAAACCATCAAGCAAATCAACTTTATTTTCACTTTCAGCTAAAGATTTCGCAATGGCATCAGAAGCTTTATCTGATATGGTATACACTGTAGCACCGCGAAGGGAATGTACATCAATCGTATCCGCATGAATGGATATAAAAAGATCAGCATCAAACTCTTGCGCTTTTTTAACTCTTTCACTTAGTCTTAAAAAAATATTAGAATCACGCGTTAAAGCAACACTAATATGAGAGTCTTTTTGTAATTCATCTCGCAATGCACGCACAAAATCTAAAGTTACATCTTTTTCTAAAATTCCAGTAACCCCCCGTGCACCACCATCAATACCACCATGACCAGGATCAAGAACAACACGAAAATTTTGTGCCGGAATCAACGGTAGTTTTGTATCAAAATTGCTCCTTTGCTGGCTCTTTAATATCTGATCAAATTTTTCTTGTGTACTTTTATGAATATCAATCAACAACTGCCATAAACCATTGTCTAATCTTTTTATGATAGTTTTTTCAACAACAAAAGCTGTTTTACTTGTTAAAATAATGCGTGAAGTCTGTATGTCAGAGAAAGCATAACGCACATCTGAGAGCATAAGGGATAATGCATTCTGTTTCTTTAAAGGCATATTTTGCATTGAAAAGTCAATTGTCGGTAAATTGATAACCAAACGTGCAGGCCTATCCAAAATCTGCAAACGAACATTTGGTTTTGTATTGAAAACCGCAATTATACGCGTATGAGCACTATCACCAATGGTTCGAAAGTTGGTAAGTTTCAAAGGATCTGCGGCTTGAACACTGGTTTGGCATAGCAAAAAAAATAATAAAAAGCATATGAATTGCACAATAACAGCCCAATGGGCTGTTTTCAGCTTTTGGGTAAAAAAAATTCTTATCATAAGCCCTCTTATCATAAGCAAAGTACTCTAGACGATATTCATAATAATTTATCTTGGTTATATAAAAACGATACACCAAATTTATTGTCTATTTTTCAATAAATGCTAAATCCATTCATTATAAGCACCCAAAAGCAAAATTAAGGTAATAAAAATATTATCATGATACATGATTTACATTGTTACTTGCCAAACGCATGATATCAACATAAAAGAATATTGGTGCTTCCTAGCTGATAATAGACCAAATTATCTGTAACTCATAGTAAGTTGTCTTTAAAGGGGTTGTTGCTTATTATGCGTTGAGACTTTGTTATGGATGAAAAATTTCTATGTTATAAAATTAGGATTGCATTACTTAAGATTCGTTGGTTCGGATATCCGAACTGTTTTAAAGATTATTTTACCAGAGACTTTTAAGAGATATGAGTCATAAAACACAGATGAAGATAATGATGAGAAATGGTGTAAATGCAATCATGCATTTACATGTGATGTTCCATCCTGTTTTTCTGGTACCTCCCTTTTATGGCAGACAGCCCTTTACGTCTACGAATAATTATACCGTTCGTTTGAATAAAATTGTGCATGTCGCCTTCAGGATATTAACTTATGTCAAACAAAATGCTTATAGATGCCTCTCATCCGGAGGAAACACGTGTTGTTGTTGTTCACGGCAACAAAATTGAAGAACTTGATTTTGAATCAGAACATAAAAAACAGCTCAAGGGGAATATTTATCTTGCACGTATTACGCGTGTGGAACCATCTCTCCAAGCAGCTTTTGTTGAATATGGTGGAAACAGACATGGTTTTTTAACATTTTCTGAAATTCATCCTGACTATTATCAAATTCCTATTGCTGATCGCCTTGCTCTTCTTGAAGAAGAGGAAAAAGCAGCTGTAGGAGAAAAATCAGCAGATGTTTTCACGGAAGAAATAACTAAAAATAAAAAACGCTCCAGAAGAACAAAAAAAAATGCGAAAAACAATGTTATAGCAGCCGATGTTGAAAATGATATTGCATCCGAAGCTGTAACAATTAATCATACAGAAGAAATATTAAATACCGATGTCTCTTATGATGAAATTGAAATGGTCGGTGCTGAAGACATCCGTGAAGAGCTCCCAACGTATCAAAGAAAACAAGGGCGCCAGTATAAAATTCAAGAAGTGATTAAACGACGTCAAATTTTGTTGGTGCAAGTCATCAAGGAAGAACGTGGTAATAAAGGTGCCGCCCTTACAACATACCTCTCTCTAGCAGGGCGTTATTCTGTTCTGATGCCCAACACAGCACGCGGTGGTGGTATTTCACGAAAAATTACGAATGTGCAAGACCGTAAGCGTCTTAAAGAAATCGTAAAAGAGTTAGCCGTTCCAAAGGGTATGGGCGTTATCTTACGAACCGCTGGCGCTAATAGAACAAAAGCTGAAATTAAACGCGATTATGAATATCTTATGCGATTATGGGACACTATTCGCACTTTGACACTTGAGTCAACGGCACCATGCCTTGTTCATGAAGAAAGCAATCTCATAAAGCGTTCTATTAGAGATCTTTACGATAAAAACATTAGTGAAATTCTTGTCTCTGGAGACCAAGGATATCGTGAAGCGAAAGACTTTATGCGTATGCTTATGCCAAGTCATGCAAAAGTCGTGCAACCGTATCGCGATCCTACACCTATTTTTGCAAGAAATAATATTGAAATTCAGCTTGATAAAATGTTGCAACCACAGGTTTCTTTAAAATCTGGTGGTTATCTTGTTATTAATCAAACAGAAGCACTTGTTGCTATTGACGTAAATTCTGGACGCTCTACGAGAGAATTCTCTGTTGAAAAGACAGCCTTACAAACAAACCTTGAGGCTGCAGAAGAAGTAGCGCGTCAATTACGTTTACGTGATCTTGCTGGTTTAATCGTAATTGATTTTATTGACATGCTTGAAGAACGCAATGTGCGACTGGTCGAAAAAAAATTAAAAGACTGTTTAAAAAATGATCGTGCGCGTATTCAAGTTGGCCATATTTCACACTTCGGCCTTTTAGAAATGAGCCGTCAACGTATTCGCATATCAGTTTTAGAAAGTACAACACAACCTTGCCCCCATTGCGCAGGAACAGGAAGTGTACGTTCTGAATCATCCATTGCTTTACATGTCATGCGCTCAATTGAAGAATATCTTCTTCATAATTCGCAATATAATATTATTGTGCGCACACCCGTAGCAACAGCGCTTTATGTGTTAAATCATAAACGCAATATTCTTGTTAATTTAGAAGCACGCTTTAAACTGAATATTAGTATTGAAGCAGATGATAGTATTGGAACGCAACATCTTGTTATTTCTAAAGGCACAATAGCAGAAAGCATTTCTCAATCTTCATTAGAAGATGACAATAAGCAAGAAATTGAAAATTCTGTTTTCATAAAAAGTGAATCTATTGAAAATCCCCCTCCCATTGAAACAAATCAAAAACGTCGAGGCAAAAATCGCAACGATAAAATTACTGATTATTCTCTCTCTATCGTTCATAAAAAAGAAGATACGTTGAGTGATGATTCTCATCGTCGAGGACGCCGTCGAGGACGTCGTGGTGGTCGACGTAATCAAGATAATAATTTTCATCAGATTCGCATTCCTTACGCAGAACCAGTAGGAGATTTTGCTAAGCAGGCTTTAGAAGAAATTAAAGCAGCGCACTGCAAACGTCGTGTTCCATCCGCTAAATCTTCTCAACTTGAAGAAATAAAAAACGATACACAAGCTCTCGAGGTACAACAGAAAGAGGAAGCGACAAAAGTTGATACAAGTGTTAAACCTAAAAAACGTAAAACACGTTTTTCAAAGGCGGTAGAAAATAATTTTTCTCTAGAGAATGCTCAAAATGTCGCAGAACAAAAATCTCTTGAAGAAAAACCCAAAAGCAGTTCGGTACGTAAAATTAAAACAAAAAAAGCAGACAAATCTGTTCATGAGATAGAGGAGAAAACTCCTGAAAATACTAAGAAATCAACACGTAGAACACGTAAAAAATCATCGTCTAAAGAGACGACAGAAATACAAAAAACATTAGCGAAAGAAACTGATATGAAGATGGAGAAAGCTGTTGAACCTTCTCCTTCCCAAATTGAAGAAACAATTAACCAACCTGTTGTTATCTCATCAACGTCTAATGATGCTCCTAAAACTGCACGTATTGGTTGGTGGAAACGCAAAACTCTTTCAAAAAATTAATAATAAAAAGAAACCGCCACAAAAAATTGTGGCGGTCTTAATAAATACTTATAAARAAAGTTTTAACCAATTCTATGACGTGTGTGTATTAATTTTGTTTTGCTTTCTCTTGCTCAGCCCGCATACGCTCTTCAATTTCTTTTTGATTTGATTGAATGGCTTGCTGCAGCTTTATTTGTTCTTGTTGGAAATCTTTTTCTTCCATACCAGGACCGGTATACGCTGCTGTAAATCCACTAAGAGAAAATTCAATAGGATTAGCTGAACCACGGAAATTAATTGTGGTAACAACCATTTTTGTACCACTTTTCATAGCTGCAATAAGCTTATCATCTAAGACATCATTGGCAATACAACTTGGTCCATTACAAATGATATAAGGAATTTTTTTAGAGAAGCCATCACCTATTTGAATGTGAACACCTTCTGGCAAAAAACGACCTGTAGGCACTTGAATGCCTATACGTTTTTCATTTTGCTTCCCTTTTATTTCAACAAGATTAAAAGCCGTTAAAGGTTGTCCCGTATTCGATAATACAGTATTCATTGTATTACAAATATCAACATCTTGCTGTTTACTGCAAACTTTGTACCAACCTTGCGATAAAGTTTGCGCATTTGCAGAAATACCAGCTATAAGAAAAAGGGCAGCGGCTCCAACTAATACTGAAACAGCAGAATAAACATTTTTATGCGACATGATTGAGTTAATCCTTTCAACGCGCTCTTAAGTAACTTAAAAAAATATTAAATATAATTTCAACTTAAATTTATTAAATTATAATGAAATAACACTTAAATCTTATTATTTTTACTTCAATATATAAAAAAAAATCAAAWTTAGAGAAAAAAACTACGACGAGCCATTTAAACTTTGTACACCCATATAGCACTCCCCTCTTTAAACACACGGGTACTTGATGCAATTCATCCATAAAACACCTCTGTGCATTTGCGCTAAGATTACACAAACGAATCAATATTGCAATATCAATTAAAATAAACTCCCATTCTATTCTAAAAATCTTACGAATTTAGACTTTTTATACTTATTATTTTTCATGTTAGGCTATAAGGCTCTAGTAAAAAATATTACCATGCATGAAGTTGAAAATGTCAAATAAAACTCATATTTTTATACATCCCTAGCATAAATGAAAAGGATAACGTTAACTTATAAGAACATTTAAAGAACTAAATCCATTCCTAATCTGCAGCTTTTGAAAAATTGTAAAAAAAATTTCTGTAGCCAATTTTTTATCCTTGTTTATGAAACAATAATGGTATGCTTTTGTCACAAAACAGTTTTCGTAATAAAACTGTGCGCTTTATAGCTTTTGGCTGAAAACGTGGAGTTTTTAAAATACGCTCCTAAGGAATTACTTTTTTCTTAATTTAACAACATATTTTCTCGGACAGAAAACCTATAACTGTTGAAAATATTTTGATAAAAAAATTTCTTTAAAAGAGAATAACATTTTAATTTATAAAAATAATTTAGCGTTTTTATATTGAAAACCACGCTTTATCACAGGCTTTTATTTATTGCACTTTTTTAATGGGTTAATACCCCTCATGAAGAACAGCGTACCATTGTATTACATTATTCACGCGCTTTTTGAAGACACCTAAATCCATTTCGCGGTAGTGCCTTTCAGATATAATGATTAAAACCATTAAGCCCCCTTATTTTACGCTTATGAAGGAAACAAGCTGGCACCATCACACACTTTGCCAGCCCTCAATATTGTATGATAGTGCCAGCTTATATTTTTATTAAACAAAAATGATAATAATAGATCTTATACACTTCATGAGAAATTTTATTCACGGACACCCTCATGAAATAAGTTTAAGTGTACTGAGCAATATGAGCATTCGTATTGAAATAAGAACTATCGATGATAAGCAAATCAAAAACATTTTTAAATATCTGAATACGATATAATTATAGCAAAATTTAAAAACTTTCCTTTCTTCATAAAACGAACAAGTAAACTATCAAGGTTTGATTTTTTCAAAGATTAAAAGGAGGTTTAATTTTTTTGGAACAAATAATCTTGCTATAGAAGCAATGATAACAGCAGCGCTCAATACACATTTAGATGTCGACTTAATTGCTTCAGTTCATGACTTAAACAAAGCTCTTAATTTTTAACGAGTTACTTTTTTAAATTTTCCGAATAATGGATAGCTCTAAGCTTATATATTAAATATCCACATATTCCACCACTGTACAAATAGCATCTTCCACAGGATCAAATATATAAATCGTTAATAAGTTTAATACAGGAATAAGTTTAAAACATCATTCTACTGCCTATATAAAACCACTAAGACCTATGAAGCATAGCTCTGATCGTATTAATAAACAATATTTAAGATACGAAATACATTCATCATCTAAACGATTAATTATCTGAAAATAAATATACTCACGCATAATAAAAAAGTAGCTGATGTTATTTTTACTTTATTTTCATGAGTAAATTTTAATGCTCCATTCTTTATTCTTATAGAACTATTTTTTATAAACTGTTTCAAATGCATCGTTGATGAAAAATTAATGCCTTTCTATTTTACACACATTGTAAAAAAAATTCCTCTAATTAAACTATTATTCAACATAAGATTCCATATGGCTCATAATATTCTTTCTCTTTTCGGGAAGCATTATATTATGTATTTTTCTAATAGTTTTACAAAATAAAGGAGCACTTTTTACAGCTGAAGAGTCAACTGTCATCATATCCTTTATACCATTGATTATCTTTTTTTCATAATCAGAGACACTAACCAGCATCATTTCTTCAAAATACTTGATTAATTCAGGATCTATTGAATTAACTGCATCCTTCGCCCAACTAAAATCTTCTTGTTTCCAACCAAAATCTCTCTGTAATAAAGTTCCTACATCACTGTACAATATACTCTCTTGAATTTTACAAGAAAGAATAAAAGTAGGATACTCCTTAATCACTCTATCAATAGCTCTATCGTTAAAAATCTCCATATCCTCCGCATCACTACTTAATCCCAACTCATAAGCACGCCGAGATTTCAAATATTCTTTTACTTTACCTACCTTCTTTTCATACTCCCCTATCTTATACTCTTTTGCTTTATGCGTTTCATATGCCAATTTCTCTTTTTCTTTCGCTAAATCACGCAATTCAAAACTTAAGTGAAGTCCTTCATCAATGAGCTCTTTTCGCTCTTGTATAAGCTTATCATGCTCTATATTATAAATGCGTATTTGCGAAAGCATTAAATCAGGAAATTTCGTTTCAATAAATTTTCTCCTCTTTTCAATAGCTTGTATTCTTTCTTTAATGCGCTTGTATTTCTCCTCAAGCGTTAAATCGGAAAGTGATAATTTGGGCAAGTTAAACTCAGCATAAGAATTTTTTACGCTATATATTAAAGTGAGTAACAAAAAAACTATCGTTAGCAACCTTTGTAATGGAGAAAGCATCTCATCTTGACCTAAATTTTATTGTTTAGAGAATTTACAAAAAGCACTTATATGGAAGTGTTTATCGTGGCTATATAGGATAATTTATTTTCTTAATTATATCAATACGTATTATAATAAATAATCCGTAAATAGCTATGTAAGGGATTCTTTTATTATCAACTTAAATTTTATCTTATGAAAATAAGGGATAATTCTGAAAAGAAAAAGAAACTTCTTTAAACAGAATGTTGTTCTGCCATTTCTACAAGCTGTGTCATAATCGTTGCTGCTCCAATAAGTCTTTCATTAACTGTGGGCCAATTCTGAATAAGGGCAATAGTTTGGTCTGGTCTGATTTTTGCCATTGAACCTTGTTTTGCAATCCACTGGACAAGGGCAACACTATTTGAAAAATAATTATTACGAAATTGTATAATCATACCCTTTGGTCCAGCATCCAATTTTTCTACATGGGCTTTTCGACATAATATTTTAATATAAAAAACTTTAAGAAGATTTTGAATTTCAAGTGGTAAAGGACCAAAACGATCAATTAATTCAGCTGCAAATTCATCGATTTGTTCTAAATCATTAAGTTCTGTTAAACGACGATAAAATCCCATACGTAACGGCAAATCAGGCACGAAATTTTCTGGTATAATCGCGGTTGTATCAAGTGAAATTTGAGGTGACCATTGTTTATCTTCACTCTGTTCTCCATCTTTTAATTCAGCAACAGCCTCTTCAAGCATTTTTTGATAAAGTTCAAATCCAACTTCTTTGATATGTCCTGATTGTTCTTCACCTAAAAAATTGCCCGAACCACGAATATCCATATCGTGACTTGCCAACTGAAATCCAACCCCCAATGTATCAAGAGATTGTAACACTTTAAGACGACGGTCCGCTGCAGGGGTTAAAACTTTACCCGAAGGATAAGTAAAGAGTGCGTAAGCGCGTTGTTTTGAACGCCCTACTCTACCACGCAATTGATAAAGAGCAGCAAGACCAAACATTTCAGCACGATGCACAATTAATGTATTGGCTGTTGGAATATCAAGACCGGATTCAATAATGGTTGTCGATAACAAAACATCATATTGCCCATCGTAAAATGCATTCATAATATCATCAAGTTGTCCAGCCGGCATTTGTCCATGTGCTATCACGAACTTGAGCTCTGGAACATGCGTTTTAAGGTATTCTTCTACAAAGCCAAGATCTGAAATGCGAGGACAGACATAAAAACTTTGTCCACCACGGTAGTATTCTCGAAGCAATGTTTCGCGTATAACAATTGAATCAAACGGTGAAATAAAAGTACGAACCGCCATTCTATCAATGGGTGGAGTGGTGATTAATGAAAGTTCACGAACCCCTGATAATGCTAATCCTAAAGTGCGTGGTATAGGAGTGGCTGAAAGTGTAAGAACATGAATATCGCTTTTAAGCTCTTTTAGGCGTTCTTTATGTTTGACGCCAAAATGCTGTTCCTCATCAATGATAAGAAGCCCTAACCGTAAAAAATTGACTCCACCACTTAAGAGTGTATGGGTTCCAATGGCAATATCAATCGTACCATCTGAAATTCCTTTTTTGACTTGTGCGAGTTCTTTAGCTTTTACAAGTCTTGATGCGTGACCGATTTTAACAGGTAACCCTTGAAAACGTGAAATAAAAGTTTTGTAATGTTGTCGTGAGAGCAAAGTTGTAGGCACAACAACAGCAACCTGATATCCATTTAATGCCGCAACAAAAGCACTTCGAATGGCCACTTCTGTTTTTCCAAAGCCAACATCGCCACATATTAAGCGATCCATCGGTTTACCTGATGCCAAATCATCTAATACAGCATCAATAGCATTCATTTGATCTTCTGTCTCTTCATAAGGAAAGCATGCAACAAATTCATCAAACGGTCCAATTGGTGGAAGTAAAGCAGGCGCAGCACGTGTCGCACGCTCCGCAGCTATACGGATTAATTGCCCTGCCATTTCTAATAAATGTTTTTTAAGCCGAGCTTTACGTGCTTGCCAAGCAACACCCCCTAATTTATCTAAAGTTACCTCTGTTCCTTCTGAGCCATAACGTGAGAGAAGCTCAATATTTTCAACAGGTAAAAAGAGTAAATCACCTCCAGCATATTTAATTTCAAGGTAATCTCGTAAAATTCCCGTCGTGGTGATGGTTTTTAGACCAATAAATTGGCCAATACCGTGATCAATATGCACAACAAAATCACCAGAATTTAAAGCAGAAATCTCAGAAATAAAATTTGTATTATTCTTACGCCGCTTTGGCGATCTGATGAAGCGATCACCTAAGATATCTTGCTCTGCTATAACAGCTAAATCTTCAGCCTCAAAACCATGCTCTATCATGATAACAGCTGCTAATATGCGATCTCGTGGTGTCGCTCTAACAGTTTGCAAGGATTTTACTACATCTATTTTTTTCAATCCATGCTCTTCAAGAACTTGTAGCAAACGATTGAGAGATCCTTCACTCCAACAGGCTAAAAGTATTTTTTTGCCAGCAGCGCGTAAAGATGCGATGTGATCAATAACACTTGAAAAAACATTTTTTTCTTGCGCATTACGCTCTTTTACAAAATCATATCCCTGTTTAATATTGGTGTGAATAACTGTTTGTTCCAAACTTTGTGGTATATTAAAAGGTGAAAAATCAATCCGCTGTGAAGATTGTTGCACACACTCTAAAACACGCTCTGGCGTTAAATAGAGAAGACTAGGATCTATCGGATGATAAGACGTCGTATTTTCTTTATCATTTTTCCGCTCTTTACGCGCGTTATAATAGTCTTCAATAAGGCGATAGCGCTCAATGAAGACTTCTTCTATGAGATGTTCAAAAACAAGCGATAAGTTGCCACAATGGTCAAAAAAAGTATCAAGGTTTTCATAAAAAAATGGAAGCCAATGTTCCATACCAGAAAAACGCCGACCTTGAGCAATTGCTTCATAAAGCATGTTATTTTTCTGTGATACACCAAATGTAAGGGTATAATTGCTTTTAAAACGGCTGATGCATTCAGCTGTCAAAACAACCTCGCTCATTGCCTGTAGTAAAAGTTCATCTTTTTGGCGTGTTGTTCTTTGACTTTCTGGATCAAATACGCGGATGCTTTCTAGGGTGTCTCCAAAAAAATCAAGACGTAAAGGTTCAATATCCATAGGAGAAAAGATATCAAGTATTCCTCCTCTTACAGCAAACTCACCAACATCACGGACAACCGTAACGCGTTCAAAACCATTGGTTTCTAGGAATTGAATGAGATTCCCCATGTTATGGCGTTGACCCACATGTGCATGAATAAGCTGAGCTTCTATCATTTCACGGGGAGGTAATTTTTGCATAATTGCATTTACTGTTGTCAGTATAATTGCAGGATGCGGATTTTGACGTAAATTGGCCATGCGTGCCAATGCTGATAGTCGACGTGCCATAATAGCAATTCCTGGTGACACGCGATCATAAGGCAAACAATCCCATGCAGGAAATTGAAGGACGGGCAAATTGGGCTCAATAAAATTTAAAACTTGTTGTAAATGCGCAATTTTTGTTCCGTCTCGGACAACATAGATAAGTGGTTTACCTTGTGCAATTTCTGAACTTAATTTAGCAAGGGCAAAGGCTTCAAAGCCATCAGTAACGCCATCAAAAATCATATGAACAGGACTATTTTTGGGAATAACAACTTTTTTAAATATAGACATTGAAATCAATAAGTTAAGTAAATATGGTAATTGGCAATATCACGAAAAAGAGGACTATCAATTTCAGAGGGTGGTAAAATTTCTCCGGTAATCCATGTGAGTAAATCACGATCATCAAAAGACATAATATATTCAAGTTCTGAAAGCATTTTATCATTCATTCCAGTGATATGAGCATCAACATAATGTCCAAAAATGAGATCCATTTCACGAATACCACGATGCCATGCACGAAAAATCAACCGGCGACGACGCACATCCAATTGATTTTTGTCAACGACAAAACCTGTCATAAAAAGTCTCCTTGAATAAAGTAATATAAACCATTCAATTAGTCGTATAAAATTTATACCTTGCCTTTAAGGAAGTTCAATAATCTTCTGATCTTTAAGTGTAATTCGACGATGCATTTGCTTTGCTAAAGCATAATTATGTGTTGCAATAAGAGCAGCAAGACCAGATTGACGAACAAGGACAGATAAAGCTTGAAAGACATAAGCTGAAGTGACGGGATCGAGATTTCCTGTAGGCTCATCCGCCAAAAGAACCGAAGGGCCATTTG
Organism: Bartonella gabonensis; assembly: GCF_903679515.1. Classification (GTDB taxonomy): domain Bacteria; phylum Pseudomonadota; class Alphaproteobacteria; order Rhizobiales; family Rhizobiaceae; genus Bartonella; species Bartonella gabonensis. The sequence goes on along the minus strand of NZ_CAHOYM010000010.1, from coordinate 23,691 downwards.
CTACGGCACGTGCAATAGCAACACGTTGTTGCTCTCCTCCCGATAACTCTGAGGGACGATGGTTCGCTCGATGAGAAACACGCAGGTACATCAATAATTTACGCGCACGATCTTCTGCGATGGACTTATTTAACCCTGCTATCATTTGCGGCATCATGACATTTTCTAAAGCTGTAAACTCTGGAAGTAAATGGTGAAATTGATAGATAAAACCAATATCATTTCGTCTGATAGCTGTTCGCTCGCTATCAGAGCGTTTTGCACAAGAAACACCCCGTACCAACACATCACCAGCGGTTGGTTTTTCTAATAACCCAGCAATATGAAGAAGTGTTGATTTTCCAGCTCCAGATGGAGCCACAAGAGCAACAAGCTCTCCACGATTAAGAATAAAATTCACTTTATCTAAAACAATGAGCGGTTTATGACTCTCAAAAAAGCGTCTTTCAATCTCTACAAGCTCTAAAATCGCTGTCATTATTCATACCTCAAGGCTTGCACAGGATCTAACTTAGCAGCGCGCCATGCCGGAATGAGAGCAGCAAGAAATGACAAGAATAAAGCCATAATAGCAACCAAAACAGTTTGTTTCCAATCAATTTGTGCAGGCAATTTTGTTAAAAAATAAAGTTGAGGATTAAAAACATCAACATTAAATAACCAAGATATAAAGTCTTGGATATGATTAATATTCGCGGTCGCGATAACACCTAAAATTAAGCCCAATATCGTTCCAATAAAACCAATCATCATTCCTGTGATAATAAATATACGCAAAATCGCACTCTGTTGAGTACCCATCGTGCGTAAAATTGCGATATCATGACTTTTATCTTTTACAAGCATAATAAGGCCTGAAATAATATTTAAAGCAGCAACAAGAACAATCAGAGAAAGAATGAAAAACATGACATTCCGTTCAATTTGTAAGGCTGAAAAAAAAGCCTGATTGCGCGTACGCCAATCAATTAAATAGACCTGTTGATCAACTGCTTTTTCTACCATAGGTTTTATTTGATCAACAGTATCAGGATTGTTTAGAAATAATTCTAAAGCCTGAACCTTATCGCCTAAATTAAAAAACATTTGTGCTTCATGAAGAGGCATAAAAACAAATATTGAATCATATTCAGACATACCAACTTCAAAAATAGCAATGACTTTATAAGCTTTTACACGTGGTGTAACTCCAAAAGGAGTCTCATCACCATCGGGAGTAATAATACGAAGATCTCTCCCAACTGTAAGTCCTAATTTTTCTGCTAAGCCACTTCCAATTGCAACTCCTTCTTCTTGATCAAATCGAGAAATCGATCCTAATTTAATGTTTTGAGAAACTGTTTTAAGTTTTTCTAGATCTTGTTTGCGCATACCACGAACTAACGCGCCAGAGCCACCTTGGACTTCACCTTGAACAAGCGCTTGACCTTCAATAACAGGCAAAGCAAACTTCACACCATTTGTAGCTTCTAAAGAAGAAATAAGAGTCTTATAATCAGAAAAACCAGAATCAACTGTTTGAACAATAAGATGCCCATTCATACCAAGAATACGATTGAGAAGTTCTGTACGAAAGCCATTCATCACCGCCATAACAACAACCAGCGCAAAGACTCCCAACATAATCCCAATAAGAGAAATAATGGAAATAACAGATGCAACGGCATGCTTTTTATTGGGAATCATATAACGAAAAGCAATCATCCACTCATAAGATGAAAACCATTTATTTTTCAGCCTCTTCATAACATTGCCTATTAAAGTATAGAAAGTTGGCTGAGTACATCTTCAACCTTTAGAGATCTTTTTACGCCTGTTTTTCGATCTTTAATTTCAACTTCATTTTGTGCGATGCTGTTAGGACCAACAATGATTTGCGTTGGCAAGCCAATCAAATCCATTGTTGCAAATTTTGATCCAGGACGTTCATTTCTATCATCTAATAATGGATCAAAACCAACATCTTTTAATCCTTGATAGAGAAACTCACATGCCTTTGTACATTTTTTATCATCGGGTTTCATATTGATAATCCCAAAATCGAACGGTGCCATCGACTTTGGCCAAATGATACCATTTTCATCATGAGAAGCCTCAATAGCGGCTGCAACAAGACGTGAAGGCCCAATCCCATAAGACCCCATAGAGACCACATGCTCTTTTCCATCTTGTCCCATAACTTTTGCTCCCATCGAAGCAGAATATTTAGTCCCAAAGTGGAAAATATGCCCAACTTCAATACCACGCGCTGAAAGACGATTTTCTTCAGAAATTTTAGCCCACTCTTCTTCATTATGCATTTCTTCCGTCGCGGCATAAAAAGATGTCCACTGTTTAACCGTATCATCTAAAACAGCTTTATCACTAAAATCGACAGAACTATGAGGAACGCTGAGGTTAAGAAACTGTCTATCACAGAAGATAGCGCTCTCGCCTGTTTCGGCCAAAATAATAAACTCATGACTGAGTTCCCCCCCTATTGGACCTGTATCAGCACGCATGGGTATTGCTTTTAAACCAAGGCGAGAAAAAGTTCGTAAATAAGCAACAAACATACGATTATAAGATGTTTTAGAGCCTTCATAATCAAGATCAAAAGAATAAGCATCTTTCATTAAAAATTCTCGTGCCCGCATCACACCAAAACGTGGACGAATTTCATCACGAAATTTCCATTGAATATGGTACAAATTAAGCGGAAGATCTTTATAAGAACGAACATATGAGCGAAAAATATCTGTCACCATCTCTTCATTGGTCGGACCATAAAGTAAATCACGCTTTTGACGATCTTTAATACGGAGCATTTCCAAACCGTAATCATCATAACGACCGCTTTCACGCCAAAGATCAGCGGATTGAATTGTAGGCATCAATATTTCTATTGTACCAGCTCGTTCTTGCTCTTCACGAATAATTTTACAAACTTTATCAAGCACTTTTTTCCCCAACGGAAGCCAAGAATAAATCCCTGATGTTTGTTGTCGAATCATTCCAGCACGCAACATGAAGCGATGAGAAACAATTTCTGCTTCTTTAGGATTCTCTTTTAAAAGTGGAAGGAAATATTGAGAAAGACGCATTGAAATAATTAACTCCTACTCAGATCTATCATATTGGAACAATTTAACATACCCTCTATTCATCTATAGCCATATTCTGAATACTTGAAAATATAACGATCTTATTGTTTAAAAATTTGTTGTGCTTTATTCTCTATTTTTCTTATTGATCAATAAAATAAAAATGCTCTTTTCTTTTTAAATAACGTAATATGGAAATGCTTTATTTTGACCGATGTAAAAAAACTGTACAGAGAGTTTTTTTTTGCCAAACTTCATAAACAGCTGCCCTCACTGCGCGTCGTGTTGCCTCTCGAATAACTTCATTATTTTTCCGTTTCATGCGTGGGATGTTATAAACGGTATTTTCCACAACCTCTAAAAGAATATCTTTCAATTTTTTTCCCTCTTCATTATTCTCAGGGAGTCCAAATATACTTAGACCTATATCATCTAATAACTCATGCTTGCTATTCATATGGAGAGAAACAGCTACATGACCAGCGTAACTTAATTTTCTACGCTCACGAATTCCTAGCTCATACTCATCTCCAAGAAGACAGCCATCCTTATAAATACGACCAACAGGCACTTGATCAATAACTTCTACAGGGGCTGGTGCAAGACGCAGCATATTACCATTTCTAATATCCCTAACAATTTTAATACCTGCTTGACGTGCTAAAGCGGCTTGAGCCGTAAGATGTATTGCCTCACCATGCACAGGCACAAGTATCTGTGGTTTTATCCAATCATACATCTGTAAAAGTTCTGAACGACGGGGATGACCTGAAACATGAACAAGTGCATCTTCATTCGTAATAACTTTAATCCCCAAATCGATGAAACGATTTTGTACCTCTATAATCGCTTTTTCGTTTCCTGGAATACTTCGTGATGAATAAATAACAGTATCACCCGTGGAAAGCGCAATATTCCTTATTCCCTCATGTGACAATTTAGCCAAAGCAGCGCATGGCTCACCTTGACTCCCTGTGACAATTAAAACAAGTTCTTTTCGTGGGATGTAGGCATAATCATCTTCCGTTACAAATGGCGCTAACCCATTCATATACCCCAGCTCTTGTGCAACCATAATACTCCGCTTAAGGGAACGCCCAATGACAAGCACTTTACGCTCAACAGCTTCAGCGGCAAGAGCAATAGAACGTATCCGCCCAATATTAGAAGAAAAAGTTGCTATCGCAACACGCCCTTCAGCTTTCGAAATAATTTCAGAAAAACTGGTTTGAATTTGCTGCTCTGATGGAGATATACCATCCCGACACGCGTTTGTGGAATCACAAAGCAATGCTAAAACACCTTTATTGCCTAAATCGCGGAATCTTTTTTCATCCGTTACTGCTCCAAGTGAAGGGGTATGATCAATTTTCCAATCACCAGTATGGATCACAGTTCCCAAAGACGTTGTAATGGCTAAAGATACAGATTCTGGTATCGAATGGTTAACAGCAACAGCCTCTATGGCAAAAGGACCAACTTGAAAACAATCCCCTGCTTGAAAAATATTGAATGACATTTTTTGAGATTCAAAATCTGATTGCCTTTTACTTTCTAATAACCCTGCCGTGAACGCTGTACAATAAAGTGGAATCTGTAACTTTGGCCATAAATCAAGAACAGCACCATAATGATCTTCATGTGCATGTGTTAAAACAAGACCACGTATATTGTGTTTTTCACTTTCTAGAAAACGAATATCAGGGAAAATAAGATCGACTCCTGGTAATTCAGAACCAGCAAAACTAACACCCATATCAACAAGCACCCATTCACGAAGATTTTGGGAGCCAAATCCATAAGCAGCCAAATTCATTCCTATTTCACCCACACCTCCCAGAGGTAAAAAAACAAATTCACATCCATTGGTTGCAACCATAAACATCTCCCAAATCATTAAGATAATCTGATGGTAAAATAATTTTTTTAATAACAATCTGCATTAACAGAAGCAGCCGAACCAAAATGAACATCTCCAGCTGTTATAATAGCTGTCTGACCATTTTTTTGTTTTATGATACAGTTAAAATCACGATCAAGACCATCAAAAATACCCTCAATGATTTTTTCATCATTCATTACTTTGACATGTTTTCCAAGGTGAGCAGAATATAAAAGCCATTTATTTCGGATTATTTCATATCCCTTTGGTTGTTTCCAAAGAAGGTAATTCTTAGAAAAAGATTCCGTCAAAACCGTAAATAACTGTTCTGCTTCAATATGCGAACCGATATTCTGTAAACTTGAAGTGGGATAGAGTGCATCTTCATAATTATATTTCACATTTATTCCAATACCAATAACCAATGCATCTTGTTGTGATGGCAATTTAAAAATCTCGAGCAAAATTCCAGAGCTTTTAGCACCTCTAAGCAAAATATCGTTTGGCCATTTTAAGCTCACAATATTATTTGTTTGCTTTTCATCTTTTATAAATTTTTTTATTGCCTCTGCCACACTGACTCCAGCAACAAAACCAAGTTGAGCAGCAGTTTGATGAACAATATCCTCAATTAACAAAAGACTAGAATAAAGATTCCCCTTTGGACTATTCCATGCCCTGCCTCTTCTTGCCCTACCTTGTAATTGCTCTTGCGCAACAATCCAAAGATAACCTTGATGACCCGTTTGCGCTTTTCGTTGCGCAATGAGATTGGTTGAATCAACACTTTCGTACGATTCAACGGTGTATCCTTGTTTTTGTGCAAAATCTGATAAAATATAAACCATATTCATTAAAATAATGCAGCGGCTGCTTTTTCTGCCAATTCAGCAAACCAAATTCCCAAAAAGGTATAAAATAAAATAAATAATGCAGAAAAACCAAGACAAAACTGAAGCTCTTTTGATAAAATAACGAAATGCGCTTTTGCCTCATCAAACCACATAATTTTAATAACCCGTAAATAATAAAAAGCGCCAATGACGGAGGCTATCATACCAACAATAGCAAGGGGTATCAGTCCAGCATGAACTGCAGCAGAAAATGTATACCACTTCCCAAAAAAACCAGCCATAGGAGGTATACTGGCTAGCGAGAAAAGCTGTATTGTCATGACAATCGCCATAAACGGATTTGTCTTTGCTAACCCTGAAAGATCATAAATATTTTCAACATTGCCACTCTGAGATCGCATTCCAAGAATAAAAGCAAATGAGCCAAGAGTGACACCAAGATAAATGGTCATATAAAGAATAACACTTTTTACCCCAAGCATATCTCCTGCCGATAAACCAACAAGTGTATAGCCCATATGACTGATCGACGAATAAGCCATTAGGCGCTTAATATTATTTTGACCAATTGCAGCAAACGCACCAAATATCATTGACGCAAGTGCCATAAAGACCAAAATTTGTTGCCATGCAGGCATCACACTATCAACCCGCCCTAGGGGAATGAAAGTCATCACAATCATACGGATGATTAAAGCCATTGCAGCAACTTTAGGCGCCCCAGCAAAAAACGCTGTAATCGGTGTTGGGGCCCCTTCGTAAACATCAGGTGTCCACATATGAAATGGAACAGCAGAAATTTTGAAAGCCAAACCAGCTAAAATAAATACAATTCCAAAAATAACCCCCAATTGTAAATTTTCACCTTTTAAAGCAAGAGCAATTTCATGAAAACCAATTTGCCCAGTAAAACCATAAAGCAAAGAAATACCGTAAAGCAGCAATCCTGAAGATAATGCTCCTAAAACAAAATATTTTATACCAGCTTCAGAAGATTTTACATTATTGCGATTAATCGCAGCTAAAACATATAAAGCTAAGGATTGTAGTTCTAACCCCATATAAAGCGACAACATATTCCCCGCTGAGATCATAAACATCATGCCAAGGGTTGCAAAAAGAACAAGCACTGGAAATTCAAATATATTGAACTTTTGCGCATTGGCAAAACCAACGGACATGATAAGCGAAAAGAGTGTGCCAATAAGCATTAAAATTTTCATATAACGGCTAAAGGAATCAATAATAAGTGCATTGGTTTGAAATGAGCCACTTTTCGGAAAAACTACGAGAATAATAATGGTTGCCACAAGAAGAGCCATGGCTAAACCTGTCACTGTGAAAGAAGCACGTGCATTGGAATAAACTCCAACCAAAAGCAATACTACTCCCCCTAATGCAATTAAAATCTCTGGAAGAATTAATACGAGTTGTGTTATTATTTCACTTTGCATGAGAATTCTTCCCTTATCTAGTGTAATTTATTGATGAGGGCTTCTACGGAAAACGCCGTTGCTTTAAGAAGTGGCGTTGGATAGATACCAAAGAGTATTGTAAGAATAACCATTGGATAAAGAATAAATTTTTCCCTTGAAGAAAGATCTATCAGTACTTTTAAATTCTCTTTATCCAAGGAACCAAAAACCACACGCCGATAAAGATAAAGGGCATAGGCTGCTGATAAGATAACGCCCGTTGTCGCTAAAATAACAACCAATTTATTCACTTGAAAAATACCTATTAAGGTTAAAAATTCACCTAAAAATCCTGAAGTTCCAGGTAATCCCACATTTGCCATCGTGAAGATTAAGAAAACAACAGCATATTTGGGCATATTATTCACTAAACCACCAAATGCTGAAATTTCACGTGTATGCAGACGATCATAGATCACCCCAATACAGAGAAATAAAGCTGCTGAAACAATTCCGTGCGAGAGCATTTGATAAATAGCCCCTTGTATCCCCTGTTCATTCGCCGCAAAAATACCCATCGTTACATATCCCATATGCGCTATTGAGGAATAAGCAATAAGCTTTTTGATGTCACTTTGAACAAGTGCAACCAACGAGGTATAAATAATAGCGATAAGCGATAATGTGAAAACAAAAGGTGCAAAATCTGCTGAAGCGATAGGAAACATAGGTAAAGAAAAACGAAGAAAACCATACCCACCTAATTTAAGTAAGACACCAGCTAAAATAACAGAACCTGCTGTCGGGGCTTCCACGTGCGCATCAGGAAGCCAAGTATGAACTGGCCACATCGGCATTTTAACAGCAAAGGAAGCAAAAAATGCAAGCCATAACCATATTTGCATATGAGCAGGAAACTGATAATTGAGTAAAGTTGGTATATCAAGTGTTCCTGCCTGCCAATACATCGCCATAAGAGCAACCAGCATAAGCACTGAACCAAGTAAAGTATATAAGAAAAACTTGATACTTGCATAAACACGACGTGCCCCACCCCACACCCCTATAATGATAAACATTGGAATGAGGCTGCCTTCAAAAAAAACATAAAATAATATTGCGTCAAGAGCACAAAAGACTCCAATAATCGCAACTTCAAGAAGAAGAAAAGCAATCATATAAGCTTTTAATCTCTCTTTAACATTCTCCCAACTTGCTAAAATACAAAAAGGCAAAAGAAAAGCTGAGAGAACAACAAAAAGAATAGAAATACCATCAACCCCCATATGATAGCTAATGCCATTCCCTAGCCAACTGAATTTTTCAACCATTTGAAAATTTGGGTTGCTAGAATCAAATCCTATCCAAATAATTAAAGAAATAATAAAAACAAATATCGTCGTAAAAAATGCAACATTGCGTATATTATGGCGCGCAGCTTCACTATCATCCTTGATAAACAAAATCAGAAGCACACCCACAAGTGGCAAAAATGTAACCGTAGAAAGAATAGGCCAATCGGTCATTAGTTTACGCCCCCGATCATCATCCATGTAATCAGCAATGCAACACCTATAAGCATCGCAAATGCATAGTGGTAAAGATAGCCTGTTTGCATCCGAACAACTCTATTTGTAATATCAACAACACGCGCTGCGATACCATTAGGACCTAGGCCATCAATAATTTTACCATCTCCCACTTTCCAAAGAAAAGAACCAATCTTAAAGGTAGGAAGAACAAAGAAAAAGTTATATAATTGATCAAAATACCATTTTTGGTAAAGAAATTGATATACTCTTGGCACGGCATTAGCCATTTTCTTAGGTAAGAATGGAAAAGAAATATAGAATAAATAGGCAAACATAAAGCCAAGAACCATTGCTATAAAAGGCGACCATTTTACCCAATTAAAAACATGGTGGGCATCATGAAGAATATGATTGTGGCTGCTTGTAAACAATGCTCCCTTCCAAAAAGCATCATAAAAGTCACCAAAAAAGTAAGGCTGAAAAAAGACACCAGCAAATATTGCCCCAAGTGATAAAATAAAGAGAGGCATTAACATCACTGGAGGTGATTCATGAACATGATGCATAACATCAACAGTTGCCCGTGGTTTTCCATGGAATGTCATAAAAATAAGCCGCCATGAATAAAAGCTTGTCAATAAAGCCGCAAAAACAAGAAGATAAAAAGCATATCCTGAAGCAATATTATGAGATGCAAAAGCAGACTCTATAATGGCATCCTTGGAGAAAAAACCAGCCGTCCCCAAAAGTGTTCCTGGGATTCCAACACCAGTTAATGCAATGGTTCCGATCATCATCATCCAATAAGTAACCTTTATATACTTGCGTAAACCACCCATTTTTCGCATATCTTGTTCATCAGATAGAGCATGAATGACAGAGCCTGCGCCAAGAAATAATAAAGCTTTAAAAAAAGCATGCGTAAAAAGATGAAAGACAGCAGCGCCATAAGCTCCAACACCTAATGCCACAAACATATATCCAAGTTGAGAACATGTAGAATAAGCAATAACACGCTTAATATCATTCTGCACCAATCCTACAGTTGCTGCAAAAAACGCCGTCGTGGCTCCAACAATAATAATCACAGTCAAAGCAATTGAAGATAGTTCAAAAATTGGCGACATCCGCGCAACCATAAAAACACCGGCCGTTACCATTGTGGCAGCATGAATAAGTGCTGATACAGGGGTTGGTCCCTCCATTGCATCAGGAAGCCAAGTATGTAAAAGAAATTGTGCTGATTTTCCCATCGCACCAATAAATAATAAAAGACATGTAATGGTAAGCACTGCCTGACCATCAAGCTGCCAACCTAAAAATGTCATATTTTGTATAAAGCTATTGTCTGCAGCTTTTGCAAAAATAGAGGCAAAATCAACCGATTGGAATAAAACAAAAATACTAAAAATTCCTAAGAGAAAACCAAAATCTCCAACGCGATTGACCACAAAAGCTTTCATTGCAGCTTTATTAGCAGAATCGCGCTGAAACCAAAAACCAATAAGCAAATAAGAAGCAAGCCCCACACCTTCCCAGCCAAAAAACATTTGAATCAAATTGTTGGACGTCACCAACATAAGCATCATAAATGTAAATAAAGAAAGATAAGAAAAAAAACGGGACCTTGAAGGGTCATGATGCATATAACCAATTGAATAAATATGCACTAATGCCGAAACACTGTTTACCACAATCAGCATAACAGCTGTTAATGTATCAATATGGAGCGCCCAGTTAAAGCTTAAACCATCAACGGTGAGCCAATGTAATACCAATACATCAACCACTGGAGAATGACCAAGTGCAAGATTGAAAAATGCTATCCACGACAATATGGCAACAATCACCATAAAGCTAGATGTTATCAATTCGCTCGCACGATCTCCTATGTTTTTTCCACCTAGTGCAGCAATTAAAAAACCCAAAAGCGGAAGAAAGACAATCGTATAATACATCACTGGTTAGCCTTTCATTACATTCACATCTTCAACCGCTATGGAACCACGATTACGGAAAAAAACGACAAGAATTGCTAAACCAATGGCAGCTTCAGCAGCTGCGACGGTTAAAACAAATAAAGCGAATATCTGACCAACGAGATCATGAAGAAATGCTGAACATGCAACAAAATTGATATTAACTGAGAGTAATATAAGTTCAATAGACATCAAAATAATAATCACATTTTTTCTGTTGAGAAAAATTCCAGCAATACCAATTGTAAACATCAAAGCAGAAACAGTGAGATAATGCGCAATATCGATATACATATCCATAATCCCCCTTAAATACCTTTACCTGATTCAACTTGCTTGATTTCAATAGCACTTTCTACCGTTCTAGAAACTTGCTCCGCAATAGACTGTCGCTTGACTCCCGATTTATGACAAAGTGTTAAAACAATAGCACCAATCATTGCAACCAATAAAATTATTCCAGCAATTTGAAAATAGAAAACATAATCCGTATAGAGAACATCTCCTAATGCTTGTGTATTTGTTCGCTGCGCTAAATCTGGCATTGGTTGCGTAACATGCGTTCTCAAGACTGGAGAAAAATGGCTACTCACAAAAACAACAATCAATTCTACAGCGATAATAACGCTAATAAGAGCTCCAATAGGCGCATATCGAAGAGCGCCACTTTTTAACTCAGAAAAATCAACATCCAGCATCATAACGACAAATAAAAATAAAACAGCAACAGCTCCAACATAAACAACAAGCAGAATAAGCCCCAAAAACTCCGCTCCTGCAAGTAAAAATAAAGCCGCAGCATTAAAAAATGCGAGGATTAAAAATAAAACAGAATGCACAGGATTGCGTGCTGTAATAACAATCACTGCACTTGTTAGCATAATAAAAGCAAACAAATAGAAAAATGCCGCCGCTAGATCTGTTAGCATAGGCTTCTCCTTAATTATCCAAACAATTGGTACAAACTTCATACCAGATTACAATTTATCGGAAAATTATCCGACACCTCATTTAAGGATACACTTAACGATAAGGCGCATCCATTAATATATTTCGAGCAATTTCTCGCTCCCACCGATCTCCATTCATTAAAAGCTTTTCTTTATCATAATAGAGTTCTTCACGCGTTTCTGTTGCAAATTCAAAATTTGGACCTTCAACAATAGCCTCTACCGGACATGCTTCTTGACAAAAACCACAGTAAATACACTTGACCATATCAATATCATAACGAACAGTTCTGCGTGTACCATCATTACGTCGCGGACCTGCCTCAATTGTTATCGCTTGTGCAGGGCAAATTGCTTCACATAATTTACAGGCAATACACCGTTCTTCACCATTCGGATAGCGACGCAGTGCATGTTCACCACGAAAACGTTGAGAAACAAAACCCTTTTCATAAGGATAATTAATCGTAGGCTTTGGTGAAAAAAATTGACGCATAGCTAAGAAAAAAGCACTCATAAATTCCAATAGAAGGAGTGACTTTGCCGCCTGAATAAAACTTGACATCGAAAAATCTCCTCTTAAACGAAATTCGTAAATTTTAAAAAAGCCGCAGTTATCACGACCATTGCCAATGAGAGAGGGAGAAAAACCTTCCAACCAAGCCGCATGAGCTGATCATAGCGATAGCGTGGAACAAATGCTTTAACGATAGCAAACAAAAAAAATACAAAACAGACCTTTAAAACAAACCAAATGATACCGGGAACCCAATTAAGCCACCAAACATCTAAGGGAGGAAGCCAACCCCCTAAAAATAAAATAGTTGTTAATGTGCACATTAAAACAATAGCAACATATTCCCCAAGAAAGAAGAGCATGTAAAGCGTTGAAGAATATTCTACCATATGACCAGCAACAAGCTCAGACTCCGCTTCCACCAAATCGAATGGAGGACGGTTTGTCTCTGCGAGCGCAGAAATAAAAAATATAATAAACATTGGAAAAAGAATAAGCCAATTCCAATCGAGAAAACTGTTAAAAGGAAGACCAAGAGTTGTACCAAGGCCATTGGTTTGTTTAAGAACAATTGTTGTAAGATCCAGTGACCCACTTATTAAAATAACAGTCACAAGCACAAAACCGATAGAAACTTCATAAGAAACCATTTGTGCTGCCGAACGAAGAGCTCCTAAGAAAGGATATTTTGAATTTGATGCCCAGCCCCCCATAATAACACCATAAACTTCAAGAGATGAAATGGCTAAGATGTAAAGCAATCCCACATTAATCTTCGCAACTTCCCATCCTTCACTGACAGGAATAACAGCCCAAGTTGATAAAGCAAGTGTCGCTGAAACAAAAGGAGCCAACAGGAAAACCCCCTTATTGGCACCTGCTGGGATAATAGGTTCCTTAACAGCAAATTTAATTAAATCTGCAAAAGATTGTAACAATCCCCACGGACCGACAACATTCGGTCCCCGTCGCAATTGTACCGCGGCCCAAATCTTTCTATCTGCATAGAGAAGATAAGCAATTAAGAGCAAAAGAACAACCAAAAGAAGAAGTGTTTTTCCAACGATAATAAGTAATGGCAACAGCCAAGTCATAAAGAAATCATACATCATTATTCCTTTTCCTTTGCCCTTACTCTACAGTTTGTATAGCATGGCTTTTTGCAAGAGATGAACATTCAGCCATAACGGCAGAAGCACGTGCTATCGGATTTGTCAAATAAAAGTCTTTAACCATAGAAGTGAATGCTTGACTTTCTAGGGAAACCATTTTTGAACCAAGCGCCTTAAGATCACTTATATCAGAAGGCATTATATCATCAACGGCATAAAGATGTGGATAATCATTAAACAAGCATTGTCTTAATTGAGAAAGAGAATCAAAGGGAAGTCTTTGTCCTAAAACATCTGATAAGGCACGCAAAATAGCCCAATCTTCTTTTGCTTCACCTGGAGCAAAACCAGCACGATTTGTCATTTGAACACGCCCTTCTGTATTCACATAAAGCCCTGATTTTTCAGTGTAGGCCGATGCAGGCAAAATAACATCAGCAGCATGTGCACCATTATCACCATGACTACCAATATAAACTTTAAAAGCTTTTATATTGGTCAATTCCACTTCATCAGCACCAAGCAAAAATAAAACTTCACAGGTTTTAAGAATATTTGCAACCCCAAGCTGAGACGTAAAGCCTATGTCTAACCCTCCAACGGTTGACGCTGCATTATGAAGAATCCCAAACCCATTCCATTCTTCACTAAGAGCACCAACATTATCCGCTAATTTAGCAAGATTTTTTAAAACAGATAACCCCTCATTTCCGCAAATCGCCCCCTCTCCGATAAGAATAAGAGGTCTCTTTGCTTCTTTTAAGACATTTAAAAAAGCAACCTCTCCACGAATAAGTGTTTTTAATGCATCACTCCCAGATCCAAGATAAGAATAAGGATAACGTAAATCGACTTCCTCTCCAATGAGCGCAATAGGAAAATTTCCCATCCGTTGGCGTTTTAAAATACGTGCATTTAAAACAGCAGCTTCATGGCGTGGATTAGACCCCACAATAAGCAAGGCATCAGCCTGTTCAATCCCTGCAATTGTAGGATTAAAAATATAACTTGAACGTCCAAACTCTGGCGACAAAGCAACGCCTTTTTGACGACAATCAAAGAGCTTGGAACCCAACGAGATTAGTAATGCTTTAAGGGCATACATTTCTTCAACAGAAGCAAGATCCCCAGCAATAGCGCCAATTTTTTCTGGCAAGATTTTTGAAAGCATCATTTTAATTTTTGCAAAAGCTTCTGTCCAACTGACAGGTTGAAGCTTTCCGTCTTTACGTACATATGGTTTATCAAGCCGCTGAGTCCGTAATCCATCCCAAATAAAACGGGTTTTATCAGAGATCCATTCCTCATTTACATCTTCATTCGTACGCGGCATAATCCGCATAACTTCACGGCCGCGACTATCAATACGGATTGCACTGCCAAGTGCATCCATAACGTCAATCGATTCTGTTTTAAACAACTCCCAAGGACGCGCATGAAAAGCATAAGGTTTTGAGGTTAAAGCCCCCACTGGACAAAGATCTATAACATTTCCCTGTAATTCAGATGTCATAGCTTTTTCAAGATATGTCGTAATTTCAGCATCTTCACCACGACCGATCAACCCAAGCTCAGAAATACCTGCTACTTCCGTTGTAAAACGAACACAACGCGTGCAATGAATGCACCGTGTCATCACCGTTTTGACAAGAGGTCCAATATATTTATCCTCTACAGCACGCTTATTTTCTGTATAGCGAGAACAATCACGCCCATAGAGCATTGCTTGATCTTGAAGGTCACATTCCCCTCCCTGATCACAAACAGGACAATCCAAAGGATGATTGATGAGAAGAAACTCCATCACACCTTCACGCGCTTTTTTTACCATCTCGGTATTGGTAAAAATTTCTGGTGCTTCACCATTGGGACCCAGTCGTAAATCGCGAACCCCCATAGCACAAGAAGCCTGAGGCTTTGGAGGTCCTCCCTTGACCTCAACCAAGCACATACGACAATTTCCAGCAATTGATAAAGTTTCATGAAAACAAAAACGGGGGATTTCAGCACCAGCCGCCTCCGCTGCCTGAAGCAACGTGTAATAATCAGGGACTTCAATCTCTTTACCATCAACTTTGATATTTATCATCACCCACCCAACCTGCGGACAATCCACTTAAAATTTGCATTCAGTTGCTCTTTAAAAAATTTTCTATCCCACTGCTTCTAAAGCAATATTCTTTCTTTGAACGACATTTCGCGTATATTCATCAATTCTACGCTCGATTTCCGGACGAAAATTGCGGATCAACCCTTGGACAGGCCACGCTGCAGCATCGCCAAGTGCGCAGATAGTGTGCCCTTCAACCTGTTTAGAAACCTCAAATAACAGATCAATTTCACGTTTTTGCGCTCTTCCCTCAACCATACGTCCTAAAAGGCGCATCATCCATCCGGTTCCTTCACGACATGGTGTACATTGACCACAACTTTCATGCTTAAAAAAAGCCGCTATACGCCAAATTGCCTTTATGATATCCGTCGATTTATCCATAACAATCATCCCCCCCGTGCCAAAAGAAGATCCGACATCGCGCATTCCATCAAAATCCATGATTGCATCAACCATATCCTCACCACGAACAACTGGACAAGACGCGCCTCCTGGAATAACAGCTAAAAGATTATTCCATCCGCCACGAATCCCCCCCGTATGTTTATCAATTAATTCACGGAAAGAAATACCGAGAGCGTCTTCAAAGGTACAAGGAGCATTTACATGCCCAGAAACCATAAACAATTTCGTTCCGACATTATTTGCACGCCCAATTGACGAAAACCACGAAGCCCCACGACGTAAAATCGTTGGAACAACCGCTATAGATTCAACATTGTTGACTGTTGTTGGACAGCCATAAATTCCCATATTGGCAGGAAATGGCGGTTTGAGACGAGGTTGTCCTTTTTTCCCCTCAAGACTTTCGAGAAGCGCTGTCTCTTCACCACAAATATAAGCTCCAGCCCCATGATGAATAATAATATCACAAGCATGACCATATTTTGTTTTTTTGCCAAGCAAGCCTGCTTCATAACATTCATCTACAGCCGCTTGAAGCGCTTCACGCTCACGAATATATTCACCACGAATATAAATAAAAGCGATATTCGCTCCCATTGCAAAAGTAGCAATTACACATCCTTCAATCAAAGTATGGGGGTCATGTCGTAAAATATCACGGTCTTTACATGTCCCAGGCTCTGATTCATCAGCATTAACAACCAAATAATGAGGGCGACCATCATTCTGCTTTGGCATAAAGGACCATTTCATTCCAGTAGGAAAACCAGCACCACCACGACCGCGTAAACCTGACGCCTTCACCTCATCAATGATCCAATCACGACCTTTATCAATAATCTCTTTCAGACCATTCCAATGCCCACGCAACATCGCAGCCTTTAATGATTTGTCTTTTAAACCATAAATATTGGTGAAGATACGATCTTTATCAGCGAGCATACCCCACCTTTTTTTCTATTACCCGTAGCATTTTTAGCTTTTCCTCAAATGCAATTTTTTAAAAAACTTCTTAAAACTTTCTACTTCTAATTAAATGTCGTTATAATATGGATAAAATAATGAAATATCTTTTCAAAAAAAATATTTAACTAAGATCCCATTCCCTTATGATCCTTTTTCTTTGAAGATTTGAGAGATTTGCTTTTTTATTCATCATCAAGAAGAGATGTTAAACCACTAATTGGCTCCGACGATTGACGATTGTTTTGTGGACCAACAGCTATCTCTGAACCTTTTCCCGCCTCAAATGCTTCAATAATTTCTTCAAGGCGTTCAGCCGTGAGATCTTCATAAGTATCTTTAAAAATCATAACCATAGGAGCATTAACACAAGCGCCAAGACACTCCACCTCTTCCCATGATAATGTCCCATCCTGATTGGTCGTAAAAGGTTCACGATGAATTTTTTTCTGACAAACTTTAATCAATTCATCAGAACCACGTAACATACAAGGAGTCGTACCACACACTTGAATATGCGCTTTTGTCCCTACAGGCTTAAGCTGAAACTGAGTATAAAAAGTAGCAACCTCTAGGACTCGGATATACGCCATAGAAAGAATTTGAGCAATATGCTCAATTGCAGCACGCGTCACCCAACCATCTTGCTCTTGTGCACGCATTAACAACGGAATAACAGCCGATTGTTCACGCCCTACAGGATATTTCTCTATGGTATTTTTCACCCATACCTGATTTTCCTTTGTAAAAGAAAACTCAGCGGGTTGATAGACATCATCTGCAAGACGGCGTACGGACATTAGCGATCAACCTCCCCAAACACAATATCAATTGAACCCAAAATAGCTGTAGCATCGGCCAACATATGACCTCGGGTTAAAAAATCCATAGCTTGGAGATGTGCAAACCCAGGAGCACGCAATTTAACACGATAAGGCTTATTGGTTCCATCAGAAACAAGATAAACACCAAACTCACCCTTAGGCGCTTCTACTGCAACATATACTTCTCCAGGAGGCGTATGAAAACCCTCCGTATAGAGTTTAAAGTGATGAATCAGTGCTTCCATTGAGCTTTTCATTTCACTTCGCCTTGGTGGTACAATTTTGCGATCCAAACTCGAAACGGGTCCATTCTTTTCAGCACCAAGTAATCGTTCTACGCATTGACGCATAATTTTTGCTGATTGGCGCATTTCTTCCATACGAATAAGATAGCGATCATAACAATCACTATTTTTACCTATAGGAATATCAAATTCCATTTCATCGTAACATTCATAAGGTTGACTTTTCCGCAAATCCCATGGCACACCAGCTCCACGGATCATCACTCCAGAAAAGCCACGTGCCCAAGCTTCGTCAATACTGACAACACCGATATCCACATTACGCTGCTTAAAAATCCGATTTGGTGTCACAAGCGCATCAAGTTTTCCAAGAGAATCAAGAAACGGATCAATAAAATTACCAATATCCTCAACTAAAGATTCCGGTAAGTCTTGGTGCACGCCACCAGGACGAAAATAGTTTGCATGAAGACGAGCGCCACAGGCACGCTCATAAAAAATCATCAATCTTTCCCGTTGCTCAAATCCCCAAAGCGGTGGAGTCAAAGCACCAACATCCATCGCCTGTGTTGTTACATTAAGCAAATGATTAAGAATACGCCCAATTTCAGAAAACAAAACACGTATTAATTGCCCTCTTTTAGGGACCTCAACACCTAATAACTTTTCAACCGCAAGAACAAAAGCATGTTCTTGATTCATAGGAGCAACATAATCTAAACGGTCTAGATAAGGCACCGCTTGAAGATAAGTCTTTGTTTCCATTAATTTTTCTGTGCCGCGATGCAATAATCCAATATGTGGATCTACACGCTCAACAACTTCACCGTCTAACTCCAAAACCATGCGCAAAACACCATGCGCTGCAGGATGCTGCGGACCAAAATTGATATTAAAGTTTCGAACATTGACCTCAGCCACAATCAACCCCTTGCTTTTTAAAAAACTTCATATCAAATATTAAAAAATCTATCACACTAAAAACATTTAATTATTTAAGGAACACACTACTCTAATATAACGCCTTATCACAACCAATTTTATTTTTTTCCATTTGCTTTTCCATCACAGGGTAAAATATATTGTCCGCCTTCCCAAGGAGAGAGAAAATCAAAGTTACGCATTTCTTGACGCAAAACAACAGGTTCATAAATCACCCTTTTTGCTTCATTATCATAACGGCATTCAACAAATCCTGTCACAGGAAAGTCTTTACGTAAAGGATATCCTTCAAACCCATAATCTGTTAAAATCCGTCTCAAATCTGGATGACCTGAAAATAAAATCCCATACATATCATAGGCTTCACGTTCATACCACTCGGCTCCAGGATAAACTGTACAAGCTGAAGCAAGAGGAGTATTTTCATCCGTACGAACCTTAACACGTAAGCGTAAATTCTCACGAGGAGACAATAATTGGTAAGAGACATCAAAGCGCTTATCGCGAGAAGGGTAATCCACACCACTAATGTCTGTAAGATTAATAAATTGACAGCGAGAATCATCACGAACAAACATTAAGACATCAGTAATTGCATCAAGGCGTGCCACAATGGTTAATTCACCAAAAGCAAGAACAGTCTCTTCAAGCTTATTTTCTAACTTGTTTTCCAAATAAGCAGCAAGTTCAACCAATGATTTATCCATCATGACACGAAAGCTCTCTATCGCTCTATAGATCCGGTACGACGGATTTTTTTCTGTAACAACAATATGCCGTATAATAATGCCTCTGCTGTAGGAGGACACCCTGGAACATATATATCGACAGGCACGATACGATCACATCCACGCACCACTGAATAGGAATAATGATAATATCCCCCACCATTTGCACATGATCCCATAGAAATCACATAACGTGGCTCTGGCATCTGATCGTACACTTTTCTTAAAGCAGGTGCCATCTTATTTGTTAAAGTACCTGCCACCACCATAACATCGGACTGACGGGGTGAAGCTCGTGGCGCATATCCAAAACGCTCATTATCATAATGAGGCATTGAGCATTGCATCATTTCAATAGCACAACAAGCCAAACCAAAACTCATCCACATTAAAGAACCGGTACGTGCCCAAGTAATCAAAGCATCTGCTGAGGTAACTAAAAAACCCTTATCTGATAACTCAGCATTAATATCACGAAAAAACTTATCATCTGATCCTATCAATTCACCAGTATTGGGATCAATGATTCCTTTCGGTTTTGGAGCTGTAATCGTTGAATTATTAGACCTTAATTCCATTCAAGAGCTCCTTTTTTCCATTCATATATAAATCCAATAGTCAAAATCGCTAAAAACACAATCATCGACCAAAAACCAAATATACCTATCGATTCGAAGGAAACGGCCCAAGGAAAAAGAAAAGCAACTTCAAGATCAAAAATAATAAACAAAATTGAAACCAAATAGAAACGAATATCAAACTTCATGCGTGCATCACTAAATGAATTAAACCCACATTCATAAGCTGATAACTTTTCTGGATCGGGAGAACGATATGCTACAATGTAAGGTATAATCAACAAAACCCCAGCAATAACCGCTGAGACAATAATAAAAATCAAGACTGGCAAATAAGAGCTCAATAAATAAGCCATAACCCTCTTCCATCGTAACGAAATGCCTGAATTTAACACAATGACTCGATATTGCGAGATCAAACAGACAAATTATAATCGCTCTATTCATTCTAACATACTGCTTGAAAGGTATACAGAGCGATACTTTTCTTATCGGCATAGGTAACGCAGAGCAACAAAAGACGCAAGCCCTATTCTTATAAACCATGTAAAAAGGAAGAAAAAATATATCCCCCCCCTAAATTAGACACTCCACGACCTAATTCACAGAACATAAATTAAAAAGAAATTTCATAAGAAAACATAAAATGGCGCGAGTGACGGGGCTCGAACCCGCGACCTCCGGCGTGACAGGCCAGCACTCTAACCAACTGAGCTACACCCGCGCATTTTTTTGCACCAATTTAYTCTTGGTACAAGCGGTCGTGTAAGGGGTTCGTTCGTTTATGTCAAGAAGGATTATGCATTTTTTAAAAAAATTATTAAATACCATCTTTATTCTTGCGTTTAGAAAAAATTTTCCTTAAAGAGGTCTCATTCAGTTGCTGATCATTGCATTGGGCGATTAGCTCAGCTGGTAGAGCGCCTCGTTTACACCGAGGATGTCGGGAGTTCGAGTCTCTCATCGCCCACCATACGATTTCATATCACAAATGAGCTATTGGTTTTACATACGTTTTTTATGTGCCGGATACCCGAATAAGCGAATAGACTTTTAGAGCCTATCTATTAAGGTTTATGCTTTTTTTCTATATGAATTAGCATTTTTAATTTCTACTTGAAAAACGATGTAGGGCCTTAACAAACTTCTAGTATTTTCAGAATCGCTGTCCATTTCTTTTACCTCTATAATTCAAAGAATTAAAAGATGTTGTTGTGAAAGCTTTAATTCTTTTATAGAAGGATTTTTCTCTATTAATCTAAGTGTATCGCTCAATAAGCTTTTTCTTCTATTCAAATCAACTTCTTACTAATTTTACAGAAAAAAGCGTTATAAATATATCTAATTTCCAGTCATGCTTGGAAGAGGTTTTACACTGTCAATGCAAAGATTGCGCAAAATTTTATTCAAATGGTATAAGCATTAAAAAAATCACTGTTAATCAATAAAAATTTTGCTGTGATTCTCGCTGAATTTTTCAGTTTTTTCTCTATGAGAGTAAATCTCCTGTTTTCTTCAGGCTGCTCTTTCGCTGTATGAGATATCTAAATATTTTTATTAAAAAAATTGAAATCTTTTAAAGAATTTTCTTATTAAATCATACTTATTTAAAATCAATACAAATTTATCTTGAATAATATGTTGTTCTTACAATTCACCTCCATAAACTGTCATAGCAATAACATTTTCTTTTCGCATAACATTAACAATCTAAATAGAATAACTATCTGGAAAGGTAAAATAATTCAAAAATATACGTCCGAAAACAATTTAATGTAATTTATCAAACATCTCCAATTGAATATATCTTATCATTACAAAATGATTATCCTAAATTAAAAAAATATTGCTTTGTGAAAAACTTTTAGACAGGAAAATGAAATGATAAATACCATTTTTGCCTTTCATTTTTTCAGAACGAATTATTATGTTTTAAAATAAAACTATTAGGTAACACACTCAAAGAATTGACTTATGAGGAATTATTTTCCTTAAAACTTAAATAATTTTACAAAAAACGCTTTAGAATGCATACTAAAATGATTGACCTTTTGTAAAAATTTTGTCAAAAGGCGTATCTACTTTGGAGGGGTGGCCGAGCGGTTTAAGGCACCGGTCTTGAAAACCGGCGTGCAGGAGACTGTACCGTGGGTTCGAATCCCACCCCCTCCGCCACAACACTTTTATCGTGCTATAACTTATTGATTTTGTAGATGTAGCTTGCCACTAGGTTTTGTATATTTTGACACTAGGTTTTGTACCAATTTATTTTCATTCAATGATTTTTAAGGGGTTCTCAAAGGGTCTTCAAAGACCTTTCAAAGATCATTTAAAGCCTCTTTAATGAATCTTTTTCTCTTCTCCTAAATATCGCAATTGCTAATGATCAGTTCCTTTGCTGGAATCGCGTTATTTGACAAATTACAGGAATAAGTTGTTCTCACCTCTTTTAAGGTAAACTGATTGAAGGTTTTGCGAACTTCTGGCACGTCATTGAGAGAGAGAAGAAACTTTCCCTTTAATTGTGCAAGCAGCATAGACATTGTCTGGTAATCCTCCCGCTGAAACAAGTCCTTGCCATAATAATCCTCAACACCAAAATAAGGTGGATCAAGATAAAACAAAGTATTTGACCGGTCATAACGCACAATAAAATCAGACCAATCTAAATGTTCAATGGTAATATCCGCTAAACGGCAGTAAATAAGCTTTAATAATCCTTCCAGTTTTAAAGAATTAAACCGTACTCCACGGTTAAGATCAACTCCAAATGTACGCTTAGCCACCTGACCAGCGAAACTCAATCGCTGGAGATATAAAAACCGCAAAGCCCGCTCTAAATCCGTGAGGGTGCTTGGATCTTGTGAAGTGAAACGTTGAAACAGCTCACGGCTGCTTATCTGGAACTGCAACAGATCCATAAAAGGGTGATAATGGCGTTGCAACACCCGAAAAAAATTCACCACATCCCCTGAGCGATCATTGATAACTTCATATAAGGGAATCAATTTTCTCCTAAAAAATATTCCTCCCATAGCAACAAAAAGTTCAGCATAAGTACGATGAGGAATGCCCTCAATGATTTTGATAATTGTTTTGGCTAACTTGATTTTGCCCCCAATATAAGCAGCAGCTGGCGAGATGGGTTCGACAGATTTTAATTTTTCTTTGTGAAGTATATCCATTATTTTTTAACACTCTTTCATCTCATTGCTTTAAGTGATAAGAAGTGGCTGCGATGTTAAGTTAAGTTGCATCGGACGAGGTATTCGCAAAACTATCTCCCGTTGGCTGGGTGACCAGCCCAGCCTCTATTTTTGTTCCTTTCCTTGATCTGGTGCCCCTCAAAGGTAATTTCTGTGGTGTATCCGCTTTGCTTTTCATAGCGATGGGTTACGGTTGCAGCTTTCCCTGGGCCATTGATTTCGCCTCGAAAACCTTGAAGCAAAAGCGGTTGACCGGCCATGATTTCAGGGCGCCCCTCAAGGCTTAAAGAGCCACTGCCCATGGCTCGACAAAGCCTATCCGATTCGGAAGCAGCCGCTGCTAAAGCTTCTGCCTCACAAGGG
>NZ_CAHOYM010000009.1 GCF_903679515.1 Bartonella gabonensis | reverse complement strand
GTCATACACCGTTTTTCACGAATTATCGTCCTCAGTTTTATTTCCGTACGACGGATGTTACGGGTATTGTTATACTTCCAGAAGGAACAGAAATGGTTATGCCCGGCGATAATGTAGCCATGGATGTTTCTCTTATTGTCCCGATAGCGATGGAAGAGAAGCTTCGTTTTGCTATTCGTGAAGGTGGTCGTACTGTTGGTGCCGGTATCGTCTCTAAGATCATTGAATAAATAATGCTTGTTAAAAGGTTACTAAAGGTTTTTTATTTTTGAGAGTTAGGGGTATAGCTCAGTTGGTAGAGCGGCGGTCTCCAAAACCGCAGGTCGCGGGTTCAAGTCCTGCTGCCCCTGCCAAAGGGGAAATAGGGTTTTAGATGCGGGGGAGCGGATCTTGCTGCCTTTTTCGCTTTTTTTTATCTAGGGCTTGTTTTTTTGTGTGTGAGACGTTATTGAATAGGAAGTAAAAATTGCATCAGTCTTGAGGTTGGCTTTTGCATTTTTTCGTATCTGTCTTGTTAGGTAAAGCACAATAGGACTAAAAGAAAGTATAATAGGGCTAGAGAAAATATAGTGTGAAGATGGCATCTAAAACAAATCCAATTGCCTTTTTGAAGCAGGTTTATGCAGAAACAGTTAAAGTAAAGTGGCCTACGCGCCGTGAGACAGTTATTTCTACTGTTATGGTTTTGTTGGTAACGGCATTAGCTTCGGCTTTCTTTTTTATTGTGGATCAGGTTATGCATTTTAGTGTTTGGCGGGTTATTGATCTTCTGAAATATCTTTTTAGTTGATAATGTAAGGAAGTGTGACTGTGGCGGCTCGTTGGTATATTGTTCAGGCATATTCGAATTTTGAAAAGAAAGTAGCTGAGGCTATTGATAAAGAGGCAAAGCAAAAAGGGCTTGATCATCTGTTTGAAAAGATTTTTGTCCCAACAGAGCGTGTTGTAGAAGTTCGTCGTGGGCGTAAAGTTGATACTGAACGAAAATTTTTTCCTGGTTATGTTCTTATTCGTGCTGAATTAACAGATGAGGTTTATCATCTTATTAAGAATACGCCTAAAGTGACAGGTTTTTTAGGATCAGATGCGCGTCCTGTTCCCATTTCTGATCGGGAAGTTGAACAAATTCTCAAGCAAGTTCAGGAAGGGGTTGAGTCTCCAAAGTCTTCTGTATTGTTTGAGGTTGGAGAACAAGTTCGAGTTGCTGATGGTCCTTTTGTTTCGTTTAATGGAATTGTTCAAGAGGTTGAAGAAGAGCGCTCTCGTCTTAAGGTTGAAGTGCTCATTTTTGGGCGTCCTACGCCTGTTGATTTGGAATTTGGTCAGGTTGAAAAACTCTGATTAAACTTAGAGTGGTTTTAATTACTTTAAGGAATGAGTGGGAGGTGATTTATGGTTTTTGTCGGCTTAATGATCCGAACCACATGACTGCAGCGGGTAGCGAGCAAGATAAATTGTTAGTATACCAGTAAAATTGAAGGCAGATTATTATGGCAAAAAAAAGTATAGGTCAGCTTAAATTGCAGGTTCCTGCAGGGGCTGCGACTCCATCTCCACCGATTGGTCCAGCTCTTGGGCAACGTGGTATTAATATCATGGAATTTTGTAAGGCGTTTAATGCGGCGACACAAGAAATGGAAAAGGGAGCACCGATTCCAGTTGTTATTACGTATTACCAAGATAAATCTTTCACGTTTTCTCTTAAGACACCTCCTGTGTCCTTCTTTTTAAAGAAGGAAGCACAACTTAAGTCTGGTTCAAAAGAGCCTGGTAAAGTGTCTGTAGGAAGTATCTCTCGCGATAAAATTCGTTCGATTGCAGAATCAAAGATGAAAGATCTTAATGCGAATGACATTGAGGCAGCAATGCGTATGGTCGAAGGTTCTGCGCGCTCGATGGGCTTAGAAGTGGTGGGCTAATATTATGGCAAAAGTAGCAAAGAGAATAAAAAATATCCGAAAAGATATTGATTTTAATGAACTTTACACTTTAAAAGATGCTGTTTCAATGGTTAAAGAGCGTGCCGTAGCTAAGTTTGATGAAACAATTGAAATTTCAATGAACTTGGGTGTTGACCCTCGTCATGCAGATCAGATGGTTCGAGGTGTTGCTCATTTGCCGAATGGCACGGGACGAAATATTCGTGTTGCCGTTTTTGCTCGTGGAGATAAGGCTGAGGAAGCTAAAGCGGCAGGGGCTGATATTGTAGGTTCTGAAGATTTGTTTGAAAGCATTAATGGTGGGGTGATTGACTTTGATCGTTGTATTGCAACACCAGATATGATGCCTCTTGTTGGTCGTCTTGGTAAGATTCTTGGTCCGCGGAGTTTGATGCCAAATCCAAAAGTTGGGACTGTAACACTTGATGTTGCCGGTGCTGTCAAAGCTTCTAAAGGTGGTGCTGTCGAGTTTCGTGTTGAAAAAGCAGGTATTGTGCATGCTGGTATTGGGAAGGCTTCTTTTGGCGTTGAAAAAATCGTAGAAAATATTAAAGCCTTTGCAAGTGCAGTTATTAAAGCGAAACCGCAAGGTGCAAAAGGTGAGTATATTAAGCGCATTGCTGTTTCTTCAACGATGGGGATTGGTATTAAAGTTGATCCAGCAACGGTTCGTTCAGAGTCAGTATAAGCTGATTTATAATTTTTTTGAGGTATGTGACGATCGAAATTATATTTTGAATGTCGTTTTTTGCGGCATTTAGTTATCTAAGCTTTTTAGGGCTTAGGTTATACCGGAAAAATTCCGGGATATCCTGTCCGAGATTGTAGGTGATGCTTTAAGTATCTTAATCAAAAAAAACCTGCATGAGACTGGGGTAAAAACTGAGAGTTAAAAAACTTTAAAGGGTTTGAGCCAGGGTTGCCTTTGAACGCTGTGCGTGAAAAAGGGGACAGGATCCTCATCGGTGACATGAAGTATTTTATGTTATCAAAGGTAACCAACAGGTTTGTTTTAAAATAAATCTGTTAAATGGAGAGAGACAGTGAATAGAGCGGAAAAACGCGAATTTGTTACATGGCTTAACGAGACTTTTCAAAAGTCTGGTTCTGTTGTTGTTGCACATTATTCCGGTCTGACAGTTTCACAAATGAACGATCTGCGTTCAAAAATGGGTGAAGCTGGCGGTGCCGTTAAAGTCGCCAAAAACCGTCTTGCTAAAATCGCTCTTCAGGGCACGGATTCTGAATCAATGGTGGATTTGTTTAAAGGACAAACACTTATTGCTTATTCAGAAGATCCAATCACAGCACCAAAAGTTGCTGTTGATTTTGCAAAAAGCAATGACAAATTTGTCATCCTTGGTGGTTCAATGGGTGCAACGAGTTTAACTGTAGATGCTGTGAAGTCATTGGCTTCATTGCCTTCATTAAACGAGTTGCGGGCAAAACTTGTGGGTATGATTTCTACCCCTGCGACCCGTATTGCGCAGGTTGTTAATGCACCTGCAGGTCAGGTTGCACGTGTCATTGGAGCATATGCTCAGGAGGATAAGGCGGCTTAAGGCTGTTTATTCACGTTGATGGAAGAGCTTTAATGCTTTTCTATTTTTTTGAATAAGTTTTAATAATGGTTCAAATCTTTTAATTGAAGGAATTTTAAAATGGCTGATCTAGCGAAGATCGTAGAAGACCTTTCTAATCTCACCCTTTTGGAAGCTGCTGAGCTTTCTAAGTTACTTGAAGAAAAATGGGGCGTTTCGGCTGCTGCTCCTGTGGCTGTTGCTGCTGTTGCTGGTGCTGCTGCTCCAGCTGCTGAAGAAAAAACAGAATTTGATGTTATTCTTGTTGAAGGTGGCGCGCAAAAAATTAATGTTATTAAGGAAGTTCGTGCTCTTACTGGACTTGGTCTTAAAGAAGCAAAAGACCTAGTTGAAGGAGCACCTAAGCCTATTAAAGAAGGCGCTTCTAAAGAAGAAGCAGAGAAAATTAAATCTCAACTTGAATCTGCCGGTGCTAAAGTTGAACTTAAATAAATTTAATTTTATCGGCGGACATTTATGTTCGCCGATTTTCTTTCTTTAAAAAGAGGAAAAATAATGAGTGAAAAAACTTTTGCCAACGATTTAATTGCACTCGTGGGTCTAGGGTTGGGCTACTCATCCCTTATCATAAAGCCAAGTCAATGAAAGGCTTGTTTTTGTGATGAAAGTTAACGATGCTCACTATTGGGTGTCGAGTGAACTGGTCTGCATATGCAGGTTAATGATATAAGGCTTTCAAGGTTGGTTTACCTTGAAGAGTAAGGATCAAGGAGCGACGATGGCTCAGACTCACGCAATGATGTCTCAATTCAATGGTCGTAAGCGGGTACGCAAATTTTTCGGTAAGATTCCTGAAGTAGCAGAGATGCCGAATCTTATTGAGGTTCAAAAAGCGTCATATGATCAGTTTCTCATGGTTGAGGAACCGAAGGGTGGACGACCCGATGAAGGTTTGCAAGCTGTTTTTAAATCGGTATTTCCTATTTCCGATTTTTCCGGTACAGCTATGCTTGAGTTTGTTGGTTATGAATTTGATTTACCAAAATTTGATGTTGAAGAATGTCGTCAACGTGATTTAACTTATGCAGCCCCATTAAAGGTAATATTGCGTTTGATTGTTTTTGATGTTGATGAGGATACTGGCTCCAAAGATATCAAAGACATTAAAGAGCAGGGCGTTTATATGGGTGATATGCCTTTAATGACGAGCAATGGTACCTTTATCGTTAATGGTACGGAGCGTGTTATTGTTTCTCAGATGCACCGTTCTCCTGGTGTCTTTTTTGACCATGATAAAGGTAAATCCCATTCATCCGGAAAGCTTCTTTTTGCTGCTCGTGTTATTCCGTATCGTGGCTCTTGGCTGGATATTGAGTTTGATGCTAAGGACATCATTTATGCGCGTATTGATCGGCGGCGTAAGATTCCTATTACCAGTCTTTTAATGGCGTTAGGGATGGATGCTTCGGATATTTTGTCAACATTTTATGATAAAGTGAGTTATGAGCGTGATGGAGAAGGATGGCGTGTTCCTTATTCTGTTGATCGCTTTAAAGGAATGAAGCTCATTTCTGACCTTATAGATGCTGATAGTGGTGAAGTAGTTGCGGAAGCTGGTAAAAAGCTAACAGTTCGTACGGCGAAGTCTTTGGCAGAAAAAGGCCTTAAGGCGGTTAAAGTTAGTGAGGATGATTTATTAGGGTGTTATCTTGCCGAAGATATTGTTAATTACGAGACAGGTGAGATCTACCTTGAAGCAGGCGATGAAATTGATGAAAAAGTATTGAAAGTTTTGCTTGATGTTAGTGCTGATCAAATCAATATCCTTGATATTGATCATATGAATATTGGTGCCTATATCCGCAATACTTTAAAGGTGGATAAAAATGAAAGTCGACAGGATGCATTATTTGATATTTACCGAGTAATGCGTCCGGGTGAGCCCCCAACAATCGATACAGCAGAAGCAATGTTCCATTCATTGTTTTTTGATCCAGAGCGTTATGATCTTTCAGCTGTTGGACGTGTTAAGATGAATTTGCGGATGGATCTTGATTGTCCGGATACAGTTCGTGTTTTACGTCAAGAAGATATTCTTGCTGTTGTTAAGATGTTGGTTGAATTGCGTGATGGTCGTGGTGAAATTGATGATATTGATAATCTTGGCAATCGTCGCGTTCGTTCTGTTGGGGAGTTGATGGAAAATCAATATCGCATTGGTCTCCTTCGTATGGAGCGTGCGATAAAAGAGCGTATGTCATCGGTTGAAATTGATACAGTTATGCCGCAGGATTTGATCAATGCAAAGCCTGCTGCAGCAGCAGTTCGTGAGTTTTTTGGGTCTTCACAATTGTCGCAGTTTATGGATCAGACCAATCCATTATCAGAAATCACCCATAAGCGCCGTCTTTCTGCTCTTGGTCCAGGAGGGTTGACTCGCGAGCGTGCAGGTTTTGAAGTTCGTGACGTCCATCCTACCCATTATGGCCGTATTTGTCCGATTGAAACACCAGAAGGTCCCAATATTGGTCTCATTAACTCTTTGGCAACATTTGCTAGGGTTAACAAATATGGCTTTATTGAAAGCCCATATCGTAAAATTATTGATGGTAAAGTCACCGAAGAAGTTATTTATCTTTCGGCGATGGAAGAAGCAAAGCATTATGTTGCTCAAGCGAATTCCTCATTGGATGGTGAAGGACGCTTTACAGAAGAGTTTGTTGTTTGCCGTCATGCTGGTGAAGTTTTAATGGCACCGCGCGATCATGTTGATTTGATGGATGTTTCACCAAAACAGTTGGTCTCAGTCGCGGCCGCGCTTATTCCGTTTTTGGAAAATGATGATGCGAATCGTGCGCTTATGGGATCGAACATGCAACGTCAGGCAGTTCCTCTTGTACGCGCTGAAGCACCATTTGTTGGGACGGGAATGGAATCCGTTGTTGCACGAGATTCAGGAGCTGCTGTGAGCGCAAAACGGAGTGGTATTGTTGATCAAGTTGATGCTACCCGTATTGTTATTCGTGCAACAGAAGATTTAGATCCTTCAAAATCTGGCGTTGATATTTACCGCTTACAAAAATTTCAGCGTTCTAATCAGTCCACTTGTATTAATCAGCGTCCTCTTGTGCATGTCGGTGATCGGGTAGAAAAGGGTGATATCATTGCAGATGGTCCGTCCACGGATCTTGGTGATTTAGCTCTTGGGCGGAATGTTCTTGTCGCCTTTATGCCTTGGAATGGATATAACTATGAAGATTCCATTTTGTTATCTGAGCGCATTGTTGCGGATGATGTGTTTACTTCAATTCATATTGAGGAATTTGAAGTTGCAGCACGTGATACAAAGCTTGGGCCTGAGGAAATTACTCGCGACATTCCGAATGTTGCTGAAGAAGCATTGAGAAATCTTGATGAAGCTGGCATTATTTATATTGGTGCTGAAGTTCAACCGGGTGATATTTTGGTTGGAAAGATTACACCGAAGGGTGAAAGTCCCATGACGCCGGAAGAAAAGCTTCTACGTGCAATTTTTGGTGAAAAGGCATCAGATGTTCGTGATACTTCTATGCGTATGCCTCCTGGGACATTTGGTACTGTTGTTGAAGTTCGTGTTTTTAATCGCCATGGTGTGGAAAAAGATGAGCGCGCTATGGCAATTGAGCGTGAAGAAATTGAACGTTTAGCAAAAGACCGTGATGATGAGCAGTCGATTCTTGATCGCAATGTTTATGCGCGTCTTACCGACATGTTAACAGGCAAAGTCGCTGTAGAAGGTCCGAAAGGCTTTTCAGAGAGCAAAAAGCTTGATAGTACGGTAATGGGGCGTTATCCACGTTCGCAGTGGTGGCAATTTGCTGTTGAGGATGAAAAGCTTCAAAATGAAATTGAAGCTTTGCGCAAGCAATATGATGAATCAAAAGAAGCATTACAACGTCGCTTTATGGATAAAGTTGAAAAGGTCCAAAGAGGTGATGAAATGCCTCCTGGTGTCATGAAAATGGTTAAAGTTTTTGTGGCTGTGAAGCGCAAAATCCAACCAGGTGATAAGATGGCGGGACGTCACGGAAATAAGGGTGTTGTCTCACGTATTCTTCCCGTAGAAGATATGCCATTTCTTGAAGATGGAACCCATGCTGATATCGTTTTAAATCCCCTTGGTGTTCCTAGTCGTATGAATGTTGGGCAAATTCTTGAGACGCATCTTGGTTGGGCATGTGCGGGGATGGGCAAGAAGATTGGTGATTTGTTAGAATTATATCAAGAGACTGGTGATATATTGCCTCTACGTCAACGTATTGAAAATCTTATGCCAGATGATAATCATAATGAACCAGTGCGTCAGTATGATAACGAGAGCCTTTACAAATTGGCAGTTCAGATGAAGAAGGGGGTTTCAATTGCCACACCTGTTTTTGATGGAGCACATGAGTCTGATATCAACATGATGCTGGAAGATGCTGGTCTGGATAGTTCAGGGCAGGTTACGCTTTATGATGGTCGTACGGGAGAACCTTTTGATCGTCCAGTAACGGTGGGGTATATTTACATGTTGAAATTGCATCACCTTGTGGATGATAAGATTCATGCCCGTTCTATTGGTCCCTACTCACTTGTTACGCAGCAGCCATTGGGAGGTAAGGCACAGTTTGGTGGTCAACGTTTTGGTGAAATGGAGGTTTGGGCCCTTGAAGCTTATGGTGCTGCATATACTTTGCAGGAGATGTTGACAGTAAAATCAGATGATGTCGCTGGTCGGACGAAAGTCTATGAAGCGATTGTGCGTGGTGATGATACATTTGAAGCCGGTATACCTGAGAGCTTTAATGTGTTGGTAAAAGAAATGCGTTCACTTGCTCTTAATGTAGAGCTTGATGATGCGCGTGAACTTATTGCGCAGCGCATGTTATCTGATACGGCAGAACAATAATTCAAGGAGCGCACCAAAAAAAGGTTGCGCTCTGATGACTTTAAGAGGCTCAATAACCTTATTAAGGTGATATAGATCATTTTTAAAAGTAAATGTATTTTAAAGAAGATCTGTTACAAAATGAATGAGATATTACAACAGGTTCTAAGAATCTTTGAAGGAGAACAGCATGAACCACGAGGTCATGAATCTTTTCAATCCTCAAGCGCCAGCGCAAACATTTGACTCTATTCGTATTTCTATTGCGAGTCCTGAGAAAATTTTGTCTTGGTCGTATGGTGAGATTAAGAAGCCTGAGACTATTAATTATCGGACTTTTAAACCAGAGCGTGATGGTCTTTTTTGTGCACGTATATTTGGCCCGATTAAAGACTATGAATGTCTATGCGGTAAATATAAACGCATGAAATATAAGGGGATTATTTGTGAGAAATGTGGTGTGGAAGTTACTCTTTCGCGCGTACGTCGTGAGCGTATGGGGCACATTGAGCTTGCAGCACCTGTGGCACATATATGGTTTCTTAAATCGTTACCAGGCCGTATTTCTACACTTTTAGATTTGACTTTAAAAGATATTGAGCGTGTTCTTTATTTTGAGAATTATATTGTAACTGAACCAGGGTTAACCTCTCTTAAGCTTCACCAACTTCTTTCTGAAGAAGAGTATATGCTTGCTATTGATGAGTTTGGAGAAGACCAGTTTACAGCGATGATTGGCGCTGAGGCTATTTACGAGCTTTTAGCTGGTATGGAACTTGATAAAATCGCCAACGATTTGCGTCTCGAATTAGCTGAAACAACTTCAGAGTTAAAGCAAAAAAAGTTGATTAAACGACTTAAGATCGTTGAAAATTTTCTTGAATCTGGGAATAAGCCAGAGTGGATGATTATAAAAACAATTCCGGTTATTCCACCGGATTTACGTCCATTGGTTCCACTTGATGGTGGACGTTTCGCGACATCAGATCTCAATGATCTTTATCGGCGTGTTATCAATCGTAATAACCGTTTGAAACGGTTGATTGAATTGCGTGCTCCTGGAATTATCGTGCGTAATGAAAAGCGTATGGTACAAGAAGCTGTTGACGCATTGTTTGATAATGGGCGGCGTGGGCGTGTGATTACGGGAGCCAATAAACGTCCGCTCAAGTCTCTTTCAGATATGTTAAAGGGTAAGCAAGGCCGTTTCCGTCAAAACCTGCTTGGAAAGCGTGTTGATTACTCGGGTCGTTCTGTTATTGTGACAGGTCCTGAATTAAAATTACATCAATGTGGTCTTCCCAAAAAAATGGCCCTTGAATTATTTAAGCCCTTTATTTATGCGCGGCTTGATGCAAAAGGATATTCCTCAACTGTAAAACAAGCAAAAAAGCTTGTTGAGAAAGAGCATCCAGAAGTTTGGGATATCTTAGATGAGGTTATTCGTGAACATCCTGTTTTACTCAATCGTGCGCCAACATTGCACCGTTTGGGAATTCAGGCATTTGAACCTATCTTAATTGAAGGGAAGGCTATCCAGCTTCATCCATTGGTATGTACCGCTTTTAATGCGGATTTTGATGGAGATCAGATGGCGGTTCACGTTCCACTTTCTCTTGAAGCGCAGCTTGAAGCCCGTGTTTTGATGATGTCGACCAATAATATTCTTCATCCAGCCAATGGTGCCCCTATTATTGTTCCATCACAGGATATGGTTCTTGGTCTTTATTATCTCTCAATTGTTTCTGAAAAAGAACCAGGTGAGGGAATGGCTTTTTCTGATATAGGAGAGCTTCATTATGCCTTGGAAAATAAGGTCGTAACGCTTCATACAAAGATTAAAGGCCGTGTTAAGAATATTGGCAAGGATGGAAAAGAAGTTGCTAAACTTTATGATACGACACCTGGTCGTTTGATTATCGGTGAGCTTTTGCCCAAAAATCCAAATATCTCATTTGATATTATCAATCAAGAAATGACAAAAAAGAATATTTCTAAAATGATTGATCATGTTTATCGCCACTGTGGACAAAAAGAGACGGTTATTTTTTGTGACCGTATTATGCAGCTTGGTTTTTCTTATGCTTGTCGTGCAGGAATCTCATTCGGGAAGGATGATATGGTTATTCCTGATAGCAAGTCGCGTTTAGTGGCAGAAACAGAAGCTTTGGCGAAGGAATACGAACAGCAATATAATGATGGTTTGATTACACTAGGTGAAAAATACAATAAGGTTGTAGATGCTTGGGGTAAATGTACAGACCGTGTTGCGGATGAAATGATGAAACGAATTCAAGCTGTTGATTTTGATCCTAAAACAGGTCGTCAACGGCCCATGAATTCGATCTATATGATGTCGCATTCTGGTGCCCGTGGTTCAGCTAACCAGATGAGACAATTGGCTGGTATGCGTGGATTAATGGCAAAACCATCAGGTGAAATTATTGAAACACCTATTATTTCAAATTTTAAGGAAGGTCTCACTGTTAACGAATACTTCAACTCGACACATGGTGCGCGTAAAGGACTTGCTGATACTGCGTTAAAAACGGCGAACTCTGGTTATCTAACACGGCGTCTTGTTGATGTTGCACAGGATGCTATTATTTCAGCAGTTGATTGTGGTACAGCAAAAGGGCTTACTATGCAGCCAATTGTTGATGCAGGACAAATTGTTGCCTCTCTTGGGCAAAGAATTCTTGGTCGTACAGCCCTTGTTGATATTTTACATCCTGTCTCTGGAGAGGTTATTCTTGAGGGTGGAGCGATGATTGAGGAGGCTGATGTCGCGAAGATTGAAGACGCTGGAATTCAATCTGTTCAAATTCGTTCTGCTTTAACATGTGAAACACGTCTTGGTGTTTGTGCAAAATGCTATGGTCGTGATTTGGCGCGTGGAACACCGGTTAATCAGGGAGAAGCTGTTGGTGTTATTGCTGCTCAGTCAATTGGTGAGCCTGGAACACAGCTTACTATGCGTACTTTCCACTTAGGAGGAACGGCACAGGTTGTTGATTCATCGTATTTAGAGGCCTCTTATGAAGGTACGGTGGAGATTCGTAACCGTAATGTGGTTCGTAACTCTGAAGGTCATTTGGTTGTTATGGGGCGTAATATGGCTATCCTTATCAAGGATGAGTTAGGAAAAGAGCGCGTTGTGCATCGTGTTAGCTATGGTGCGCATATTTTTGTTGACGATGGTGATGTGGTTAAACGTGGCCAGCGTATAGCAGAATGGGATCCTTATACACGTCCAGTTTTAACGGAAGTTGAAGGTTATGTGGGTTTTGAAGATATGGTTGATGGTTTATCGGTTACTGAAACAGCTGATGAATCTACGGGGATTACGAAGCGTTTAGTGATTGATTGGCGTGCTAATCCACGTGGTGCGGAGCTCAAACCAGCCATTATTATCCACGCAGATAAAGAAGGTAAATCCATTGCTAAATTGTATAAGGGAGGTGAAGCCCGTTATATGATGTCAGTGGAAACTATTCTTTCTGTTGAGCTTGGTGCTCATGTGAAAGCGGGTGATGTTATTGCTCGTTTGCCAATGGAAAGTGCCAAGACGAAAGATATTACGGGTGGTCTACCACGGGTGGCAGAACTTTTTGAAGCGCGTCGTCCAAAGGATCATGCGATTATTGCTGAAGTCAGTGGTACAATTCGCTTTGGCCGTGGTTATAAGAATAAACGCCGTATTATTATTGAACCAAATGATGAAACTCTTGAGCCAGTAGAATATTTGATTCCCAAAGGTAAGTTGCTCCACTTCCAAGAAGGCGATCAAATTGAAAAGGGTGATTATATTCTTGATGGTAATCCAGCTCCTCATGATATCTTAGCGATTAAGGGTGTTGAAGCTTTGGCATCTTACCTTGTTAATGAGATTCAGGAGGTTTATCGTTTGCAAGGGGTTCTTATCAATGACAAGCACATTGAAGTGATTGTTCGTCAAATGTTGCAAAAAGTTGAAATTACTGAATCTGGAGATTCTGGTTATATTCCAGGTGATAATGTTGATCGTATTGAACTTGATGAAATCAATGATAATTTGATTGCAGAAGGGAAGAAGCCCGCATCTGGTAATCCCATTCTTCTTGGAATTACAAAAGCTTCTCTTCAAACGCCTTCTTTCATTTCAGCAGCATCGTTTCAGGAAACAACACGCGTTCTTACTGAAGCAGCGGTTTCTGGTAAAATTGATACTTTGCAAGGGCTTAAAGAGA
The DNA here is from genome assembly GCF_903679515.1 of Bartonella gabonensis. Classification (GTDB taxonomy): domain Bacteria; phylum Pseudomonadota; class Alphaproteobacteria; order Rhizobiales; family Rhizobiaceae; genus Bartonella; species Bartonella gabonensis. The sequence goes on along the minus strand of NZ_CAHOYM010000009.1, from coordinate 43,532 downwards.
ACGTTATTGTCGGTCGTCTTATTCCTGCTGGTACAGGCGGCACGATTTCTCAAATCCGTCGTATTGCAGCCGTTCGTGATGATTTGATTGTAGATGAGCAGCGTAAGTCTAGTAATAACGAAGTGGCTAAGGCTATGTTGATAAATATGACAGCTGGAACCGTTGCTGAATAATTTAAAGACAACGTCATATGATATAAAAACGTCTGAATAGTGAGTTCAGACGTTTTTTATATCAAAATGTAGAAGTTTCATATTTCTCTGAAAAATATAATCATAAAAAATTATAAACCGATAATCATTTTAAAGTTTTCTTATTTTTGAATGCAGTATAGAAATTTTTGTCCAAGCTATATGAATCTTAAAAGCCGTATTTTAAGGAAAAGAGAGAATTCTTTATAAGTAAAATAACGACTGATTTCGAGTTTTAAGAAAATTTTTTGATTGATATCTTCTGTAAAGCTTCAAAAGCCCATACAATAAAAAGATCAATAGTCTTTTCTATCATTAAAAAAATAATTGGTTTTTTGCTGTATAATATCTGTGTGATAACCATATATGTCTTTATATTTTAGAGTGCGGGAAAGTAGAGAATAAAGTGCTTGCCTAAAGTTTTATAAAAAGAAGACATATTTCTTATAACAATGTAGTTTACGAAAACAGAATGATAAAATGTACAAATATTATTCAATTAGAGAATTAACGCGTGAGTTTTCAATAACAGCTCGAACTTTGCGTTATTATGAAGAAGAGGGACTTCTTATTCCTTTCCGGCGCGGGAGTACACGACTTTATACACAAACGGACCGTCATAAATTAAAACAAATACTGCGTGCTAAAAGAGTTAAATTCTCATTGTCTGAAATATCTGATATGTTGGCTGTGGTTGGAGAACCACCTGATGATGAGAAAAAGCTTAAGAAATTAATTGCAGGAATTCATAAAAAACGAGCTGATTTAAAGAAGATGCAGCATGATATTGATGATCTTCTACAGGATTTAGAACGAATTGAGGAGAATTTTTTTTAGAGCTTAGCGGAATTGGGGGGTAATCGTTGATTATGAAATTTATTTCATCTACTTTTAGACAATTTTCTTTCTATTAAAAGAGACAGGTTGTGCTATCCTAATGGGTGGGTGGTCTTTCACACTGCGTAAAATTTGTAAGTCAATTGAAGAAATAGAGCGTGCGAAAAAAACAGCAAAGGTATTTTCGTCGTATATTGTCCTTGATAAGCAAAAAATATTTTTCATTAAAGAAAGTAAAGACAATGGCAGTTTCTCCCATGAGTATTTTTCAATCTATTTTGTCGCGAAAGTCAATTCGCGCTTTTACTGACCAGCCAGTCAGTTTGGAAACAATCAAAGAAATCTTAAAACTTGCAGCACGTGCACCATCTGGAACAAATATTCAGCCATGGCAAGTAATTGTACTTACGGGAAGTGTATTACAGAAAGTAGGGCAAGAGCTTTCACAACTTGTGCTTTCAGGGGTAAAAGGAGAGCGTGAATATCATTATTATCCACGCCAATGGCGTGAGCCTTATCTTTCAAGGCGTCGAAAAGTCGGTTTGGATCTTTATCAGAGTCTTGGAATTCAAAAAGGGGATGAAGAAAAAATGCTTTATCAAAAGGCGCGAAATTTTTTATTTTTTGATGCACCGGTAGGACTTTTGTTTACAATGAATCACGACATGGAAATCGGGAGTTGGCTTGATTTGGGTATGTTTATGCAGACTATTATGTTAGCAGCACGTGGATTTGGATTAGATACTTGCCCTCAAGCAGCTTTTGCTGATTATCATAAACAGATTCGTACACTTTTATCGATCCCTTCTGATCGCCATATTATCTGTGGTATGGCACTTGGTTATCGCGATATAAATGCTCCAGAAAACAATTTTGAGACAGAACGAGAACCGTTGGAAAACTTTGTACGTTTCATTGAAGCATATCCATAAAATATTTTGTATAATTAAGCATACGTTTTGAAGAATTTGCTGCATGATGAGAAATATTTTCAGTAAGAATCTCACATTCTTATTGAATTCTGGTCTTGCATATTAACACTTATTTGACTACGTTTGGAAAGTTAAGAGAGTGATGACTCTAGGGGCATTGTCGATTTTGAAGGTTGACTATGGAAAGCACTATAGAAAAAAAGTGTTGGGTGGTAGCAAGACGAGCGACATTCGTGTTTGTTGCTGTCATTTTTTTGGTTTATCTCGCAATTTGATTTTAAACGGGACAAACGTTATAAAAAGCGCATGCTCAAACCATACTACAGTTTTGAGGTGACGTGTGTTTTTATCTGTTTTTGAACTTTTTAAAATTGGGATTGGTCCTTCTAGTTCACATACGATGGGGCCGATGACAGCGGCTAATATGTTTTTGCAAAAGATACGAGATTTTTCTCAGTCATCTGCTATTCAAGTTTCTCGTATACGTGTTTATCTTTACGGTTCTTTAGCTTTCACGGGGATTGGTCATGCAACAGATAGAGCTATTATATTAGGGCTTTTAGGAGAAAAAGCTTCTACTGTTGATCCTGATAATATGGAATTTCTGTTAGCAAAAGTTATACATGAAAAAAAAGTGCAACCAGAAGACCATCCCGCTTATCAGTTTGATTTGCAACGTGATCTTATTTTTGAACGAAAGGAAATCTTACCTGGACATACGAATGGGCTAGCATTTGAAGCACTTGATGCTGGTGGGAATGTTCTGTTACGGCAGATTTATTATTCTATCGGGGGGGGATTTGTTCTGACTGAGGATGAATTAATTCATATGAATGGTGATATACAACCAAAAGCATTTGAGGTGCCATATCCCTTTGATTCTGCACGTAAAATGTTGTCGATGGCAGAAAAATCTGGACTTTCGATTGCTGAAATGAAACGCTTAAATGAAGAAACAAAGATAGAGCGTTCTTCTCTGGATGCAGGGCTTGATGAAATTTTTTCAGCGATGACAAATTGCATTGATAGAGGTCTTTCACAAGAAGGTGAGTTGCCTGGTGGATTGCGTGTTCTAAGGCGTGCTAAAAAGCTGCATGAAACGCTTTTGGAAAAGCAGAAGAAAAATTGCAATTATCCACTTTGGGCAAACGATTGGCTTTCGGTATATGCTATGGCAGTCAATGAGGAAAATGCAGCAGGTGGTCGTGTTGTTACAGCACCAACAAATGGTGCAGCTGGTGTTGTTCCTGCAGTTTTGCGTTACTATCTTCAGTTTAATGATGATTCAGATCAAAAGGGAATACATAATTTTCTATTGACGGCAGCAGCTATTGGCGGTGTTATCAAACATAATGCCTCTATTTCTGGTGCAGAAGTTGGGTGTCAAGGTGAAGTTGGGACGGCATCTTCAATGGCTGCGGCGGGGTTGACCGCAGCGTTAGGTGGAACACCAGCTCAAATTGAAAATGCAGCGGAAATTGCGCTTGAGCATCATTTGGGAATGACATGTGATCCGGTTGCAGGTCTTGTACAAGTTCCTTGTATTGAGCGTAATGCAATGGGGGCGGTTAAGGCAGTAACGGCTTCTTCTCTTGCATTATATGGTAATGGAGAACATTTTGTTTCTCTTGATGCTTGTATAGAAACAATGCGTCAGACGGGTCATGATATGAGTGAATGTTATAAAGAAACAAGTAAAGGTGGTCTCGCAGTCAATGCAATATCTTGTTAAGAGTACGATCTTTTGTTAGGAGCTGGAATATTTTTTTCATTTCATAACTGGACTCGTTGGAGAAAGGTCACATTCCTTATTCTTAAGAAAGCTTATGTTTTTTGTTGCTTATCTCTGTTTGATTTATTTCTGAAATAGAAAAACAGTCTCATTGGAAAAAATAAAAAAGCCTCAAGTAAAATGAGTGATTAATCTGTCACCACTTTCTCGGTGGGTTTTTATGGCTTTTAAAAGTTTTCGTAGCAATATCTTTTAAGGAAGGGAAGATTATACCTTGGTATCTAAGGCAAATTTGTTGTAAATCTAAATGATTGCGATGAGATGTGAGAGAGCTTTAAAGATTTTTATTTTTTTAATAAAGATCTTTTGGATAGCTGTTATGGCAAAAAAATACCTTGAAAATAAACTCTAATTCGCAATAATTGAAAGGGATTTGAGAAAATCTTATTTTCCACTTTTATTTATAAATCCTGTCCCGTCAAAAAAATTGAAATAAATAATGACGTATACATTACAAAATATTTGTCAAAATTTTTATGAATGAACAACCCAGCGGCACTCTGTTTTATGTGAAGGTTATGATACCATTAAGAACGCAGTAAATAAAAGTGTGAGACAATGCGTAATCTCAATTATTTAAAGGATATTGCTTTAGATATTTTTGAAAGCCGTAAAGCTAAATTAAAAGGAAATGGCAAGGATTAGGGTTGGTTTTCACCTTTAAAACTTCATATTCTTCCCAAATTAGGTTTTCTGCCTGTTTTAGAGCTTATCCAAACAAGAGATACCTGATACCCTTGCTCCTATTTAGCATACAAAATCTGCAACAGCAGAAAAAGCGCTAAATCGTCTTAATATTTGTCTCAAACATGCGACTGTTTTGGGTTTGGATGGTTGATTGACAGGCAATAGAAAAAACACGGGCTCTCTTAGGAAAACAACTCTCTAAAACACAAAGTTCCCCAGCAACGGACTGAAGAGAAAGTCTGCTTTTTATAAAAAAACTTTGCCAAACAACAAGCATAACACATTTGATTTTGCGTATATTTATTCTTACAGGGATTCGTATACATCCATTGCGTTATATTTGTGATAATTAGATTGAAGATGATTTATGGAGAATCCCTACTGAAGATATGAAAGGTCAATGAGATGCTAAAGGAGAATTTCGTATCCCTTTATCATTATAAGCAATGAAAATAATTGAAAGCTTGTTGCATCTCTAAAAGTAATTTTATTTTTTGTCGCATTGTCCTATTTCACTTGCTGCTGTATCAAGCTATATGCAAAAAATAAATTATCATGATAAGTTAAAACCTTATAGAAATTATATCATGATATTTAATTTGATAATTTCTTTTACATTTTTTTATCGATAGTATTTCTATTTTCAAGTTTGCTTTGTTTATTGAAAGAAATAGAAGAACTTAGATTATTTTTTACAACGTTTATGTTGTAGAGCAAATCGTTATTAAGAGGGATTTTCTTTATTGCACTTTTATAATAGCCTCTAAAGTGATAAGCTTTCATTCTATGCTGGGTTCATTTTTTCCAGAAAGATATCAAGGACAATTTTTACTATTAAATCAAAAAATGGAAAATATTTGGTATTCTTTGTCTCCTTAGAAAAGAGTTTGATTGGAAGCTTAAAGATATTGGATAATTGAAAAAGCCATCGACAATTCCCACGACTTAAGAAAGAAGTATGTCTATCAAAGGATTTTCTGAGACTCTAGATAAGGGTGCAATAATAGAATAATTCTTTTAAAAAAGCTTTGTAGAATTAAATATTTGTTGCTCCGAGACGAATTTTGATAGGGACATTACCAGTTTGACTCGCAACACGTAAATGAATGCGTACAGGAGGCATCATGAGACGGCGATTGCGCATTGTTTGGCAAATGAGAAGATTAACAAGAGATTGTGTATCTAATGCAGTCGAATTATATTTTAAACTGGTAAGTTTTACTGCAGCTTCGTGAAGAGAACGCAATGAAAGGAGGGATGATTGCTTCAATAATTTTTCTTTTTCATGGAATGAAGCAAAAGCATTATCTGTCATAATACTATCCTTAACGCAGAATTCAAAAACTTTTAGTAGGCTACAGTATAGCAGTTAAAATTTGCTTTCTTTAATGTAGAACAAACATCAAATGCTTCTTTTTTTGATTGAAATCCTGTGAACCGAGCTCGGTAATAACGCTGCCCATTTTTTTCAAACAGTTGCATATGTGAAGAAGCATTCTTTAAAGTAGAAAAAGCTGTATCTTTTGCTTTTAAAAGCAGAGTGTTTGCTTGTTTTTCACTAGGAAGAGAACCAATTTGGATAGCCCATCCGGCATTTGTGGACAAAGAAACGTTTACAATTTTATGAGTCTCAACCGGTATAGCTTTTTGAGGGTTAGGTATTGGTACAATTACCCTATTTACAGCCGTTATTGCGACATTGGAGTTTTTAGGTTGTTCTGCAAATGCTGTCAACATAGCCGAAGTGTCATCATCAAAATCACTTAAATTAGCTTTAATGGTTGGTATAGGCGTTTTTGCGCCAGTGGGTAAGTGATAGTGTACAGAAGCCATTAAACGTTCTCCACTTTTCATTTGGCTTGCTTGGGGCAAATATTTATTTAATAAGCTAGCCATGTGCTCATCACGTGCAGTAGATGATTTTCCTCCCATAACAACAGCAACAATAGAGCGCCCCTCAAGACGCATCGACGTTGCTAAATTAGAACCTGACATTTGTGTGTAACCTGTTTTAATTCCATCGACACCTTTCATTATTTTGACGAGATTATTGTGGCTGTTAATCGTATGCCCTCGGAAATTAAAACTTTTTATTTTGAACAATTTATATTGTTTTGGAAAATGTTTACGGAGTGCTAATGACAAAGTGGCTATATCTTGTGCCGTAGAATAATTATGCACATCCGGAAGTCCTGAAGCATTGGCAAAATGTGTATGTTTCATACCAAGTTTACGCGCTTTTGCTGTCATCATCCGAGCGAAATTTTTTTCACTCCCTCCAAGATATTCAGCAATGGCTGTAGCAACATCATTTGCAGATCTTGTAATGAGTGCTTTAGCGGCTGCTTCTGCAGAAATTGTTTGGCCTGCTTTAAATCCAATTTTTGTTGGTGGACGCATTGCTGCATAATGTGAAACAGGAATTGGAGTATTGGGTGTCACACGACGCATCTGCATAGCTTCAAACAGTAGGTACACTGTCATTATTTTTGTTAAAGAAGCAGGATAACGTTTCAGTGTTGCATTAGCTTGAAAGAGAGTTTTTCCGGTTGTTGCATCTATAACAATAGCCGCATACTTATCAGGATAGGCTCCTTGAGGTGTTGCTGATGCCCAACAGTAAGAAAAAGTTAACATAACGAAAGAAATTGCTATCTTTTTATAGCAGCGCATAATTTTTTGATTGTTAATATACACTTGCAGTATCCTATTTCTCCATTAACCCTGAAAAACTTCTATAAAGCTTCCTTTTCTGTAACGTGTTGACGCAGTTTAGAAGAATGGTATTACTAATTTATTTACAGAAGTTATTTTATGAGGGACTTCAATCTAACCATAGGGGAAAAGTCTTTATCTGTTTTTTTATACGAAAGAGGTATTGCAATAGTTTTGAAAGAACTTAAAATTAATAAAAAATTTGCTACATGGAAAATGATAATGGGACAAACACTCATAATAAACTCTATACTTCGCATTATACATAATGAAAAGGGCAAGAATTGGGCTGAAGATAGGCATGGTGCAGTTATAATACCTAAGACTAGAGTAAAATTCCAAAAACCTAAATTATATCGCGTTCTTTTATTTAATGATGATTACACACCCATGGATTTTGTTGTTTTCGTTTTGAAGAACTTTTTTAAAAAAAGTTTCGAAGAGGCAACGCGGATTATGTTAAATGTTCATCACAATGGGGTAGGCGAATGTGGAGTTTATACCTATGAAATAGCTGAAATGAAAATCGTACAAGTGAGGGAGTGTGCACGTCAAAATGAACATCCATTACAATGCGTAATGGAATGGAAGTGAGGAGTTATGCCATCTTTTACACCTAGTCTTGAAGAGGTTTTGCATCGTGCATTAACAATTGCCACTCAAGCTCGGCATGAATATGCAACATTAGAGCATCTTCTCCTTGCGCTGTTAGATGATGCTGATGCAAATTCTGTTATTCAGGCATGCCAAGTAGATGTGGAGGAATTACGCGAGCGTTTAACCAATTATCTTCGCTCAGAGTTAGATGAACAGATTAGAGCTGATGAGGATACAAAGCCTACAGCTTTTTTCCAGCGTGTTATCCAACGTGCAGTAATCCATGCGCAATCTGCTGGAAAGGATGAAGTATCAGGGGCAAATGTTCTTGTTGCAATTTTTTCTGAACGTGAAAGCCATGCAGCCTATTTTCTTCAAGAGATGGGAATGACACGCTATGATGCTGTACGTTTTATTTCACATGGTATTACGCGTGATGATGGATTATCCATGTTACTTGAAGGACTTGAAGAGCAATTAGATCAGCAGATTTCAGACAATGGTGAAAGGGTAACAAGTGCTTTAACGAGTTATTGTGTTGATCTCAATTGTAAAGCACAAAATGGGCAAATTGATTTATTAATTGGCCGTGAAAAAGAAATTTCACGCATGATTCAGATTTTATGTCGAAGATCAAAAAATAATCCGCTTTTGGTTGGTGATCCTGGAGTAGGAAAAACTGCTATCATTGAGGGATTGGCAAAGCGTATTGTTGATGGGCAAGTGCCTGAAGTTTTATCAAATGCAACGATATTTTCTCTTGATATGGGGGGGCTTGTTGCTGGTACACGTTATCGCGGTGATTTTGAAGAACGATTAAAGCAAGTTATTAAAGAGTTTGAGCTGTATCCAGATGCTATTTTATTTATCGATGAAATTCATACCTTAATTGGTACAGGGGCAACATTAGGGGGAAATATGGATGCAGCAAATCTTTTAAAACCTGCATTATCTTCTGGAACTATGCGATGTATTGGGTCAACAACTTACAGAGAATATCGAAAATTCTTTGAACAAGACCGTGCTTTAGAGCGCCGTTTTCAGAAGATTGATATTAATGAACCTTCTGTTCCTGATGCGATTAAGATTTTGCAGGGGATGAAACCTTACTTTGAAGATTTTCATCAGATCAAATATACAGATCAGGCGATGAAGGCATCCGTAGAATTATCTTCACGCTATATGGTTGATCGTAGATTACCTGACAAAGCAATTGATATTATTGATGAAAGTGGCGCAGCGCAAAAGCTTTTGCCACAAAAACAGCGCAAAAAAACGATAGGTGTTAAAGAAATTGAAGCAACCGTTGCTACAATTGCAAGGATTCCACCTAAAACAGTTTCGCGAAATGATCAGAAGATATTGAGTAAGCTTGAAAGAGAACTCAAGCATGTTGTTTATGGGCAAGATCAGGCAATTTCCGTTTTAGTTTCATCCATAAAATTGGCGCGAGCAGGTTTACGCGAGCCAGAGAAACCAATAGGAAGTTATTTATTTTCAGGACCAACAGGTGTTGGAAAAACTGAAGTTGCAAAACAGCTTGCAGCATCTTTAGGCATTGAACTCTTACGTTTTGATATGTCAGAATATATGGAACGCCATACGGTAGCGCGCTTAATTGGGGCTCCTCCAGGCTACATAGGGTTTGATCAAGGAGGTCTCCTTACAGATGCAGTTGATCAGAAGCCTCACGCAGTCCTATTGCTCGATGAGATTGAGAAAGCCCATCCAGAGTTATTTAATATTTTATTGCAGGTTATGGATTATGGTCGATTAACAGACCATAACGGTAAGAAAATTGATTTCCGCAATATTATCTTGATTATGACAACCAATGCTGGTGCTTCAGATATGGCAAAATCAGCTATTGGATTTGGGAAAGCCCATCGTGATGGTGAGGATATAGAGGCAATCAATCGGTTATTTACACCAGAATTTCGTAATCGGTTAGATGCAATTATTCCATTTGCGCCTTTATCTCACTTAACCATCAATCAGATCGTACAAAAATTTATTTTTCAACTTGAAGCACAATTGGCTGATCGAGGAATCTGTTTTGAATTAAGTCCTTCTGCAATTTTATGGCTTTCCAAAAAAGGATATGATTCTCAGATGGGAGCACGCCCATTAGGCCATGTTATACAAGAATATATTAAAAAGCCATTAGCGGATGAAATTCTATTTGGAAAGTTACGCAATGGCGGCATCGTTCGCGTATTGACACAAAAATCAAATGGCGACAAAGAAAGATTACAGTTAAAAATTTCTTCTTCCGATCTATCTGTTGGCTCAAAGAAAAATAAAATAAAAAATTTTACAAAAAAACATGTAGGAAAGAAAAGCACAATATCTTAAGAACATGTTACAAGGCAGCACGAATTTTTTTGGCATTCTCTTCAAGTATTTCTATAGGCGTTATCACCTCATTGTGAGAGGTAAGTTCGATTCCTTCCATACGTGGTATAATATGGAAATGGAGGTGATAAACGGTTTGTTGACTAGCCGCTTCATTCAATTGCATGATCGTTATGCCATCTGCTTGAAAGGCTTTTTTGACAGCATTAGCGATTTTTTGAACCGCTTTAATAACAGGAAATAATGTTTCAGTATCGGCATCAAGTAAGTTTCTAGAGCCTTTTTTAGGTATGACCAGCGTATGACCTGGTGCTTGTGGCATGATATCCAAGAATCCAATAACATCATCATCTTCGTAAACACGAACAGAAGGGATTTCATTACGAATTAATTTAGCAAAAATATTGTTATTGTCATAAGCTTGTTTCATACAAATATTTCCTTTTATTGTCAGTTTAGAATTCTAATTTCAAAACGGAAAAATGCAAGGTTTATCAGAGTGTAAGACAAAAAAATATTTTGACTTCAATTATCTTTAGAAGACGCACTACCTTTAATGAAGATTTAAATTTCTATGATGGCTTCAACTTCTACAGGAACATCCATAGGAAGGGAGGCAACGCCAATAGCAGAGCGGGCATGTTTCCCAATTTCACCAAGAATATTGACAAATAGATCAGAAGCTCCATTGGCGAMAAAAGGAATATCGGTAAAATGAGAATCGACCGCCACAAAAACAGTAATTTTTACCACGCGTTTTATTCTATTGAGGTCACCCAGAGTCGCTTTGAGTAGGGCGAGAATATTGAGAGCACAAGCTTCAGATGCTTTTTTGGCTTGTTCGATATTCACAGCTGCACCAACTTTACCGATGGCTATTAGTTTTCCATTTATAAGCGGGAGCTGCCCAGAAATAAAGAGCTGATTGCCACTTTGTGAAGTGGTGATGTAATTAGCAAGGGGTTGCATTGCTATTGGAAGAGTGATTCCAAATTTTTCTAAGTTTTTTTCAATCACATTGGTCATAATTTAAACTCCATAGCTGTTCTATAATATATTTATTGCATAACCTATTTTTTGATTTAAGGAAATGTGTGGTTAATTGAGAAATTAGCCTTTTTTGCCTTATTGTATGATGCTATGCAGCCGGGATAAAGTTTGGAAGTTGGGAATGATTAGAGCATTATTTATAATAATTTTATATGTTGTTTTTTTCTGTACGGCGAGAGCGGAAGAACCTATTTTTATTGTGCCTCATCGAGCAATTTATGATTTTCATCTCGATAGTGTTTCTCATGAAATGGCAATTTCTGGGATGTCAGGGCGAATGGTTTACGAGCTTACTGGTTCGGCATGCCAAGGCTATAGCACACGTTTTCGCTTTATTAGCCGTCTTCATCTTGAAGATATGCCGGTCCGTTTAACGGATCAGCAGACGACGAGTTATGAAACAGGAGATAGCCGCACATTTCGTTTTAATATTACCGATCAAGAGGGAGAAGAGGTTGCACATCGTGCTGAAGGGGTCGCGGAGCGAACGAAAGATGGTATTACAGTTACCTTAAAAAAGCCAAAGGAAAAAGAGTATAAGCTTGCAATGGCTGAATTTCCAATGATGCAACTAAAGAATATTATCCGCCATGCAAAAGCGGGGGATCATTTTTATAATGTTACTGTCTTTGATGGGACAAACAAAGCAGATAAAGTTACAAAAGAAAGTATCGTCATCGGGGAAAAGAGGGCCCTTTTATCTGATAGCGAGACGGAAAAAATGAGAAAATTGGATGAAGAAGAATATTGGCCTGTTACAATCTCTTATTTTGATGATGGTGAAAATAAAGATGGATTGCCGATTTATCAAAGCAGTTTTCTTTTACATGAGAATGGTGTCATGCGTGATATTCATATAGATTATGGAACTTTTTCAGTGCGTGCAAAATTAAACAGTCTTGAATTTCTTGAACTTGGAAAAGATCTTGATCAATGTAAAAATGTGAATATTAAATGATTGAAGAAAATGACTTGAAAAAGAATCAAATATTAGTATGTTTGCGCTATTCCACACGCGGAGTTTGGGTGTTTATAGATGATCTGTGAGAAAAGTCTAGCAAGCATCCGCCGGTAGTAGGTTTTCCTGCTTTTTCCGCGGAGGTTGAACCGGAAAGGATAAGATTTATGGCACTACCCGATTTTACTATGCACCAGCTTTTAGAAGCAGGTGTGCATTTTGGTCACCAGACTCATCGCTGGAATCCCAAAATGATCCCCTATATTTATGGTCAGCGTAATAATATTCATATTATTGATCTTTCTCAGACCGTTCCACTTTTACATCAAGCGCTTAAACTTGTTTCAGATACTGTTGCGCGTGGTGGCCGTATTCTCTTTGTGGGTACGAAACGGCAGGCATCGGAAATTATTGCTGATGCAGCAAATCGTTCCGCCCAATATTATGTTAATGCGCGTTGGCTTGGCGGTATGCTGACAAACTGGAAAACAATTTCCAATTCAATACATCGTTTGCGGAAGCTTGATAAAATTCTCGCGGCTGAAGCACAAGGTTTTACCAAAAAGGAACGTTTAAATCTTGAACGTGATCGTGAAAAGCTTAACCGTGCGCTTGGTGGTATTAAAGATATGGGGTCTGTTCCAGATCTTATCTTTGTTATTGATACAAATAAAGAAAATATTGCGCTCCAAGAAGCAAAACGTTTGGGCATTCCGGTGATTGCTATTATTGATACCAATTGTGATCCCGATGATGTAACACATCCAATACCAGGTAATGACGATGCTGCACGTGCAATTTCTCTTTATTGTGATCTTTTTGCTCGCGCTGCTCTTGATGGTATTGCGCGTCAGCAAGGTGCAATGGGTGTCGATTTAGGAGCTCAAGTTGATGCACCTGTGGAGCCTGTTTTGGAGGAAAATGCGGTTTCAGCAGTTTCTGAGTAATATAAAACGCCTAATTAAGGTATTTTTATTGTCTAAAGAAAAAGTTATAGGCGTGCAGAAAATGCACGCTTTCACTGTTACAGAATAAAGAGGCAAATATGAGCGTTACTGCTGTACAAGTAAAAGAACTTCGAGAATTATCTGGCGCTGGAATGATGGATTGTAAAGCAGCGTTGGCAGAAACCAATGGTGATATGGAAGCTGCTGTTGATTGGCTTCGTAAAAAAGGGATAGCTAAAGCAGATAAAAAGGCTGGTCGTACAGCCGCTGAGGGATTAATAGGCGTCGTATCAAAAGATTCATATGCAGTTTTGGTCGAGATTAATTCTGAAACAGATTTTGTTGCACGCAATGATGGATTTCAAGACATCGTGCGCAATGTAGCAACTGCGGGCTTGGATACGCCAGGTGATGTTGAATCTGTTTCTGTTTCTCTTTATCCAGGCTCTGAGAAGACTGTAGAGCTTACAATTAAAGACGCAATTGGTACAATTGGCGAAAATATGACGTTTCGTCGTTCCGCTAAACTCTCTGTTGAGAATGGTGTTGTTGCGACTTATATACACAATAGTGTGGCTGATGGGCTTGGAAAACTTGGTGTTTTGGTTGCAATTGAAACAACGGGAAATCAAGAAGCTGCTCTTGCTTTTGGCAGGCAGGTCGCAATGCATATTGCGGCAACCAATCCATTAGCGCTTACAGCACAAGATGTTGATACTGGTGCTGTTGAACGTGAAAAAGCAATTTTTTCAGATCAAGCACGTCAGTCTGGAAAACCTGAAAATATCATTGAAAAAATGGTTGAAGGGCGTATGCGTAAGTTTTTTGAAGAGGTTGTTTTGCTTTCTCAAGCTTTTGTTATGAATCCTGATATGACTGTTGAGGCTGCTTTAAAGGATGCTGAGAAATCAATTGGTGCTCCAGCGAAAATTACAGGCTTTGTTCGTTTTGCACTCGGTGAAGGTGTAGAAAAAGAGGAGTCTGATTTTGCTGCAGAGGTTGCGGCAGCAGCAAAAGGCTAGTTATTGCAAACTTTTGATCAGAGATTTAAAATCATCATTGGTTTTAGAAACTCTGATGGAAACAATGTAATTGTTGTGAGGGCGTCACGTGAAAAAAGTGGTGCCCTTCGTGGTGTCAAAAGCAAACAGTAAATATGCTTTTGAGGAGATTATGAATGTCATTATCACTTCCGTATAAACGTATTCTTTTAAAGGCTTCTGGTGAGGCTCTTATGGGGGGGCAGAGTTTTGGCATTGATGTTTCTGTTGTCGACCGTATTGCCGCTGATATTGCAGAAGTGCGTGCAATGGGGGTAGAAGTTGCGGTTGTTATCGGTGGGGGAAATATTTTTCGTGGTGTTGCTGTTGCTTCGCATGGTGGGGATCGCGTGACAGGTGATCATATGGGAATGCTTGCAACAGCTATTAATTCTTTAGCATTGCGAACATCATTGACAAAATTAGGTGTTGAAACTGTTGTACTCTCTGCGATTGCCATGCCACAAATTTGTGAAAGTTTCTCGCAACGTAAAGCAATAGCTTATATGAATCAGGGAAAAGTTGTTATTTTTGCGGGCGGCACGGGAAATCCATTTTTTACCACTGATTCTGCTGCGACTTTACGTGCAGCAGAAATCGGTGCGGATGTCCTTCTTAAAGGAACACAAGTCGATGGTATTTATTCAGCCGATCCAAAGATAGATCCTACGGCTAAGCGTTTTGATCAATTAACACATGTTGAAATTTTGCAATGGGGATTATCAGTTATGGATTCAACGGCGGTTACTTTAGCACGTGAGAATAACGTGCCGATTATTGTGTATTCCATTCATGAAAAAAGCGGTTTAGCTAAGGTCTTAAAAGGAACAGGGCGCTTTACAATAGTATCGGAATAAGGGTAAGCTTCAAAGGACAATTGGAGGAGATAGAAATATGAATGTTGCATCAATTATGGATGATCTGAAACGTCGCATGGATGGCGCTATTACGGCTTTTAAACATGAATTAGGCGGCTTGCGGACTGGGCGGGCGTCAGCGAGTTTATTAGAACCGTTGACTGTTGAATCTTATGGTTCTATTGTCCACATTCATCAGGTTGCTAATATTTCTGTTCCCGAACCTCGGATGCTTTCCGTTGCTGTATGGGATAAAACGATGGTAGGAGCTGTCGAGCGTGCTATTCGCGATTCTGGACTTGGTTTGAATCCCATAACTGATGGTACGAATTTACGTATTCCTTTACCTGAGTTGAATGAAGAACGTCGTAAAGAACTTGTAAAAATTGCGCATCACTATGCAGAGCAAGCGCGTGTTGCGACACGTCATGTTCGTCGTGATGGTATGGACAATTTGAAAAAGTTAGAAAAAGATGGTGAAATTGGGCAAGATGAAGCCCATAGTTTATCCGAAAAAGTGCAAAAACTCACAGATGAAACGATTGCTGATATCGATAAAATTTTAGCTGTGAAAGAATCTGAAATTATGCACGTTTAAGGCGGTTTTTTCGCTAGAAAAAATATTCTACTTCCAGTGTGTAATATTTTTATGGATAAGAATAGGAGGTTATGTGCATTCTGATAGCAAGGTGTGATGCAGGAAGCTATTTTATCGTCTTGATAGGGAAGAGATTGATTTAAAAGGGTTTATTCTTTAATCTGCGAGTGAATTTTCACCTTTACTGAAGGACATTATTTAACAGCATGATGAGAAACATTATGAGAGATGACTCTACTATTCTAAGGTGGGTTTGGAAAAATAATATAGTGCAAAAAATAATGCCTTACTCTTACCGCCCATTATAAAAGTTGTGCGTAGGATAATGGGGCAAATGGATGTTATCAGGCATAATTCATTTTTTAATGATGAAGAATTAGATAGAGGGGTTCTTTTATAGGAAAACATATATAAGTTAGTTTATGTGGGGCGCAGATAACCGCTTTTTCATTTTATATTTGAAAACTTATTTTAGGATTAACCTAGAGAGGGAAGATTTTTGATCTGCCTTCATTGATTATTCATCTTATAAGCGCTATCTTGGTAAACTGGATCATTTATGATAAATTATAAGAGAAATTTGCATAAGTATAAAAAAATACTGGGTAGGGAAGTTTTTCTTGCATCAATTTTAGAGCTTGTATTTTCTATTTTTATTGTTTGGATGTTGTTTTGTCTAATTTGGTTTATCGTGTTCTAACAGCTTTTGTGTTTGGCGTTATTGCTTTGTATTTAACATGGTTGGGAGGGGCCTCCTTTTTTCTGTTTGCATGGTGTATTGGCGGTTTTCTTYTTTWTGAGTGGATGAATATTACTCAAGAGAAGTGGTGTATTTTACAAAAGATATTAGCAAGTATTTTTTATTCTCTCTTTGGCTTTTTTTTAGTGTTGAATGTATCTGCTTCATTGGTTTTTTGTATTTTAATCGTATTGGCTGGAGTGTTGGCTCTTATATCTATAAAAAACAGTGGTTGGGTTTTTTGTGGTTTTTTATATGCATCTTTTCCTGTTGCGGCTTTATGCTTTTTACGGGATCATGAAGTTCTGGGGTTCCAAGTTGTTATTTTCTTATTTACGATAGTATGGGGAACTGACATTGGTGGATATTTTATTGGACATGCATTAGGGGGGCCTAAATTAGCACCACAATTTTCTCCTAATAAAACATGGTCAGGAGCACTTGGTGGTACATTTGTCGGCGTTTTCTGTGGTATATGGGTTGCTTTTGGATTTTTTGATATAAATTTAGCAAGTCTTTTTGTGCCACTCCTGACACTTGTTTTGTCAATTGTTTCACAATTGAGTGATTTAGGACAATCATGGCTTAAAAGAAGGTTTTCTGTTAAAGACTCCGGTTCTTTATTGCCTGGACATGGTGGCTTTATGGATCGTATGGATGGATTGGTAGGGGCAACGTGTCTGCTTTATTTAATTGGTTCATTGATGTCGGATATGGATGCACCTTTTAATCTTTTTAGTATGATTTAATGGGGAGAGATATTTTGGAACTTTTAAATCATATGGTCACTATGGGTGATCTTCTTTTAAGAAGTTTGAGTATTTTTGTCATCATTATGATTATCATTTTTGTGCACGAACTTGGGCATTATCTCATTGGTCGGTGGTGTGGTATTAAAGCGTTAGTTTTTTCACTTGGATTTGGACCACAAATAGCTAGTTACACAGATAAGCATGGCACAAAATGGCGTTTATCACTTATCCCCTTAGGAGGTTATGTCAAGTTTGTTGGAGAAGAAGAAAAAAACGATACGCTATTATCTTCATCATCTCAGATTGTTTACGGTTCATTTGCCAGTGCGCGTGCTTGGAAAAAAGCAGCAACTGTTTTTGCTGGTCCCTTTTTCAATGCTCTTTTTACTGTTGTTATTCTAACGTTTTTTTTCTTTATTTATGGTCGTGTTGTCATTGAACCCGTTGTTGGTTCTTTGGTAAAAGATAGCCCTGCTATTCAGTCCGGTTTGAAATTAGGAGACCGTTTTGTTGAAATGGATGGTCAACGGGTTGAAAGTTTTGAAGATTTGATGAATTATGTAGCTTTTCATGGAAGAGAACCGATAGAGTTTAAAATAGAACGCATGGGGCGCGTGTTTACAACGGTCATTACCCCGAAAGTTGTTGAGCGAGATGATGGATTTGGGAATCGAACACAAAGTGCTATGATCGGTGTAGGTGTTCCTGTTGATTTAAATAATTCTGCACGTTTAGATCCAAATTATATACAACATATTCGCTATGGTTTTGTAACAGCTATAAGAGAAGCATTAAACCGTACAGTGTTTATTACCACTCAAACTGTTCTTTTTATGAGTCGTTTAATTGGAGGCAAAGAAGATCGTTGTCAGCTAAGTGGGCCTTCTAGAACCGTTAAGATTGCTTGGAAAGTAAGCGAGACAGGTTTTATCTCTTTATTGAATTTGTCCGCTTTTCTTTCAATAAGCATTGGGCTTATTAATCTGTTTCCGATTTTACCGCTTGATGGTGGGCATCTTTTATTTCATATCATTGAAGTCATTACTGGGAGGAAAATCTCCGTTAAAATTCAGGGGATTTTTTTTCGTTTAGGTTTTTCCTTTCTTCTCCTGTTTATAATTTTTGCCTTCCTTAATGATTATTTTTGTTGGTTTAGCTAATTAAATTATGGAAAACGCTTTATAAATTGGGTAATAATAGCAAAAGCAAATTGAAGGTTGTTTACCATGTCTGCAAAATATTGTGGCGTCGTACATTGTAATGAGTAATTAAGGCATGAAAAGTATCACTGTAAAAAGGTTGTTATGGCAGTTAGCTTTTTAAGGCATCATGTCCAAGGAACAAGAGTAAGGTAAAAAAGCCAATGACTACGAATTCAAAGTTTTTAAATGCAGCATCTGTGTTGGTGTTAAAGATGGGGATGATTGCCCCAGCAACGGTTTTTATGTCAATTGCTGCGATTGGAGAAATACAAGCATCTGTAGTCCGTTCTATTGAGGTCCGTGGGAATAAGTTTGTAAGTTCTCAGGCGATTCGGGACAATATGGGTATTAAGGCTGGGCAAGGGATTTCCAGTGGTGATGTTGATCATGCTGTGAAGAATCTTTTCGAATTAGGTTTATTTTATGATGTTAAAATAAATCAAGTAGGTGATAAATTGATTGTATTCGTAAAAGAATATGAGGTTGTCAATCAAATATTATTTCAGGGAAATAAATCTTTTAAAGACCCAGATCTTAAACGGTTTATTTCTTTAAAGCCAAATGAGCCTTTTAATTCTGCTAAGCTTTCTGCTGATATAAATACAATTCGTGAAGCTTATAAAACACTTGGTCGTAATAATATCACTGTTAACGTTCAAACAATTAACCTTGGAAAAGGCCGTGTTAATGTGGTGTTTAATGTTGTTGAAGGACAAAAAACAAAGATTAGTAATATTACTTTTAAGGGAAATACTATCTTTGCAAGTAGCCGGTTGCGTGATGTGATTTCGACAAAATCTTCAGGACTTTTTTCGAAGTTGTTGGGAGGCGATGTTTACAGTGAAGAGCGCCTCGCTGCTGATGAAGAAGCTTTACGTCGCTTTTATTATAATCGTGGTTATGCAGATTTTCGTGTCGTTTCTTCTAAAGCGACTTTTGATGCTGCAAGCAATACGTATAAAATTTCTTTCGTTCTAGATGAAGGTCCACGCTATAAAATTAGTGATATTCAGGTTGAAAGTGATATTGATGGAATTGACATTCAATCCGTGAAGGGCAAGCTTAAAACCCAGCCAGGTCATGTTTATAGTGCAGAAGATATTGAACAGTCTGTTGCTATGATTAATAATAAGGTTGCTGATTCGGGATATGCTTTTGCTAAGGTTGAACCACGGGGAAACCGTAATTTAGCAAATCATACAATTTCAATTTTATATAATATTGAACAAGGTACACGTGCTTATATTCAGCGTATTGATATACGTGGCAATGAGAAAACGCGTGATTACGTCATTCGTCGTGAGATTGATTTAAATGAAGGAGATGCTTACAATCAAACTTTATTACAGCGGGCGAAGCGTCGTCTAGAAAGTTTAGGTTTTTTCAAAGCCGTTAATATTTCAATGGTTCCAACTGAGCAATCCGACCAAGTTATTTTGGTGATAGATGTTGTTGAAGCTTCAACAGGAGACCTCTCTCTTTCTGGAGGATATACAACAGGGGGAACAAGCCCTGGTATGTCACTTGAAGTTTCTGTTACTGAGCGTAATCTTGGGGGACGTGGTCAGTACGTTCGTTTGGGACTAGGAGCGGGTCAAGAAAAATCTCGTAATTATAATTTATCATTTGTTGATCCTTACTTCTTAGGGTACCGCTTATCAGCTGGTGTTGATGTTTTTCGCAGCACTTATCGTGCTGATAAAGCCTATGATGTACGACAGACAGGGGGATCACTACGGTTTTCGTTGCCGATTAATAATCAATTATCTGCGAATGTCGCTTATTCTTATGTCCAAGAAGAATATGATTTTGGCGGAGAGTATGATTTCGAAAAAGAGAGTGATATAATAGAATTATATGGGAAATATTCTGGTGCGATTGTTCAAGCAGCAAAGCAAAGCCCTTGGAAACGTTCATCAATTAGTTATGGTTTAACCTATAATACGATTGATGATATGAGAAACCCCCATGATGGATGGTATGCGCATCTTCTACAGGAATATGCTGGACTTGGCGGGAGTGCAAAGTTCTTGAAGACCACGGGTAAGGCGATGATGTACAAGACTCTTTCTGATCAGAGGGATATTGTTGGTTTGCTTTCCTTTGGTGGTGGTTATATCCACGAAATAGGTAAAGAAGGTGTTCGTATTTTCGATATGTTTAAGGCGAATACTGATATGATCCGAGGGTTCAAATACAATGGAATAGGTCCACGTCAGGTTTCCAGTAAAGGTGAAGTTTATTTCTTAGGTGGGACGACATATATGAATGCGACTGCTGAAGTACAGTTTCCCATTCCTGTTGTGCCCGAAGGATTCGGATTACGCGGTGCTTTATTTGCAGATGTTGCTACGCTCTATGGTAATAATTATAAAGCCGTTTTTAAGGGTGAACCGCCTGTTACCAATACCAAAAGAGCTTGGCGCTCATCTGCAGGTGTGAGTTTGATGTGGGATTCTCCATTTGGTCCTTTGCGTTTTGATTATGCTTGGCCAATAACAAAGCAGGAGGGAGATCGTTTGCAGCAATTAAACTTTGGTATTTCTACGAAGTTCTGATTTGAGTTATTTTAAGAAGGAAAAACTTGAAGAGAATAGCTTAAGCTGGGAGAGAAAGTGTTTTGATGGCGGATACATTTTTTTTTACGCCGTCCCGGCAATTAACAGTTGCAAATGTTGCTGAGTTGACGGGTGCAAAGCTTCTTAATCGAGAGTTTTCTCATAAGGTTATCAATACTCTTTCTTCGCTTGAGAGTGCTGTGGAAGGCTCTCTTGTTTTTGTGGAGCATCGGAAATTTTCTGATGCTCTACTAGAGAATTCTGCTGTTGCTGTTTTTTGTACGAATGATATCGTTTTTAAAGTTCCAGACACTATGGCAATTTTGGTGACATCCACACCACAGCGTGATTTTGCTCAGATTGGTCGTATTTTGTTTCCTGATTCTGTCAAGCCAATGCCTTGGTTGGGACAAAAAGAGATTTCACCGCATGCACATATTCATCCAACGGCTAAATTTGCCCATGATGTGTGTATTGAAGCAGGAGCTGTTGTCGGTCGAAATGTTGAGATTGGTGCAGGAACGCTTATTTCATCCACAGCTGTTATCGGTGAAAATTGCCGTATTGGATGTGACTGCTATATTGGTCCTAAAGTAACCATTCAGTGTTCTTTAATAGGTGATAGGGTTCAGCTTTATCCTGGTGTTTGCATTGGGCAAGATGGTTTTGGTTATGTTGGCGGAGGGGCTGGAATCGAGAAAATTCCACAACTTGGTCGCGTTATTATTGAGGATGGTGTGGAAATTGGTGCGAACACCACGATTGATCGAGGAACATTTCAAGATACTATTATTGGAGAAGGAAGCAAGATTGATAATCTTGTACAAATTGCCCACAATGTAAAAATTGGTCGTTATTGCCTTATTGCTGCTCAATGTGGAATCGCGGGAAGTACATCGATAGGCGATATGTCTCAGCTTGGCGGGGGGGTTGGAGTATCGGATCATATTGTAATAGGTAAATCTGTTCAGATCGCTGGTCGCAGTGCTGTTATGAATGACATTCCGGATGGTGAAAAATGGGGAGGTAGTCCAGCGCGACCATTTAAACAATGGTTTCGTGAAGTCGCGACATTGCGCAGTATGGGAAAAATTAAAAAGGAGAAGAGCTGAGATGATCAGCACTGAAGGAATGAGAGATTTAGAGGCTGTTGATATTGGAAAACTTCTATCAATATTACCACACCGTTATCCATTTTTATTGATCGATCGTATCGTTGATATTGATGGTGAACAAGAAGCTATTGGTATTAAAAATGTAACGATTAACGAGCCACATTTTACGGGACATTTTCCCGCAAAACCTATTATGCCTGGAGTTTTGATTTTAGAAGCTATGGCACAAACGGCCGGAGCAATAGCACTTTTAAATTTAGGTAATAAGCAAACAAATTTAGTTTACCTTATGACGGTTGATAATGCGAAATTTCGTAAGCCGGTTATGCCTGGTGATCAGCTTAAAATTCATGTTCAGCTTTTGAAAAAGAGATCTGGTATGAGGCGTTTTTTGTGTGTTGCAAAAGTAGAAGATGTCCGCGTCGCTGAAGCAGAAATTGCTGCGATGATTGTTGAAGAAGAATAAATGATATTTGATGGGAATTAAAAAATGTCCGGTACGAAAATCCATCCAACTGCTCTTGTGGAGAAGGGAGCGCAGCTTGGTGAGAATGTACGCGTTGGGCCATTTTGCCATATTAGTTCAGAGGCTGTTATTGGTGATGAATGTAGTTTGACAAGTCATGTTGTAATAATGGGAAAGACAACGTTAGGAGCCAAGAGTAAAGTATTTTCTCATGCAGTTTTGGGGGCAGATCCGCAAAATAATAAACATAAAGGGGGAGCTACGACCCTTTCTATCGGTAAGAATTGTACGATTCGTGAAGGCGTCACAATGCATAGAGGCTCGGATTCAAGTGTGGGAATGACAGTTGTTGGTGATAATTGCCAATTTTTTTGTTATGCGCATATCGCTCATGATTGTCATGTTGGCAATTATGTAACATTTGCTAATAATGCAATGATTGCTGGTCATGTTACTGTTGGTGATTATGTGATTATCGGTGGTGGTGCTGCTGTTCATCAATTTGTTCGTGTTGGGCATCATGCATTTATCGGCGGTGTATCTGCACTGGTGGGTGATCTGATTCCTTATGGAACAGCTGTTGGTGTGCAGGCAAAACTTGCTGGACTCAATATTATTGGTATGAAGCGTGCAGGGCTTGAGCGTCGAGATATTCACGCACTTCGTCATGCGGTTGCTATGCTTTTTGATCATAGCAAGCCATTTAAAGAACGTGTTAGCGATGTTGCTTCTTTCTATTCGTCTTCTCAGTCGGTTTCTGATGTTGTTAATTTTATTAAAGAAGAAGGAAAGCGTTTTTATTGTACACCAAAGTATGAAAGTGATAGAATAAAAGAACATAAGGATTAAAAATGTCTATTTGGGGTGGCAGAAATTTTCCTTCCGTCCGTACTGCTATTATAGCAGGAAGTGGTGCTCTACCGATTACTGTTGCGCAGGCTCTTGAGAAGAATGGGGAGAATCCTTTTCTTGTTCTTTTGCATGGTGAGGCCGATTCTTTTCTTTATCGCTATGAGCACTGCGAGTTATCAATTGTAGAGTTAGCGCGACTCGTTAAAATTTTAAAAGAGGCTGGTGTTTATAATATTGTTTTGGCAGGTGGGGTCAAAAAGCGACCACTTCTTAAACAATTACGATTGGACTGGACAACATTTTTAGCTCTTCCTAAGTTAATTGGAGCTTTGAGGAGGGGGGATGATGCGTTATTAAAAGCTTTTATACGGGTTATTGAATCGCATGGTTTTTGTGTTATCGGTGCTCACGAAATAGTCCCAGATCTTGTAGCTCCCATAGAATTTAATTTAACAGTACGGCGTGCTACGCAGAAAGAAAAGAAAGATATTTTTTTAGCAGCGCAAGCAGCAAAGCTTTTAGGTCAATTGGATATCGGGCAAGCCGTTGTCGTTGTTCAAGGAAGGGTGGTTGCTCTGGAGGGTTCTGAGGGAACTGATAATATGTTGTGGCGTGTTTGTGAAATGCGAGAAAGAGGACAAATTCCTCCTAAAGGTGGTGTTCTTGTTAAATGTGCAAAGCCCCAACAAGATCATCGTGTTGATTTACCATCAATTGGACCTGCGACAATAATGAATATAGCAAAAAGTGGATTATCTGGCATTGCGGTGGAGGCAAATAAAAGTCTTATATTATCAGCAAAAAAAACAATAGAAAAAGCCAACCAATATTCCTTATTTATAGAAACATTTGAAAGGTTTGATCATGCATAATTGTTGTTTAAAAATTGCTATTGTTGCAGGTGAAGAATCTGGTGATTTTCTTGGAGCGGATTTGATTTCTTGTTTAGCACAACAGACAGGATGTAATATTCAGTTGATTGGTGTTGGGGGAAGACATTTAGAAGCATTAGGCTTAAAGAGCTTTTTTGATTCTCATGATATTGCTTTAATTGGTTTGAAGGAAGTTTTAAAAAAACTACCATCATTGCTGATGCATATTCGTAATTTGTCCAAGTTTATCGTACAAGAACAGCCAGATTGTTTAATTCTTATTGATAGTCCTGATTTTACCCATCGTGTTGCAAAAAAGGTGCGTATTCTAGCGCCTTCTATTCCTATCATTAAATATGTTGCACCATCCGTTTGGGCATGGCGTCCAGAGCGCGCTAAGGTGATGCGCAAGTTTATTGACCATATTTTAGCAGTTTTTCCTTTTGAAGAAAAAATTATGCAGGATTTGAGAGGTCCTGCCACTACCTATGTTGGGCATCCTCTTCTGACACATCCTCCGCTTTTGGCGATTCAAGCGGAAAAAAAATACCAAGCAGAGAAAAAAAAATTGTCTTGTAAACAAACATCATCGCCTACATTAGTTCTTTTGCCAGGATCACGCCATTCAGAGATTCGTTCTTTAATGCCGTCTTTTCGAGAAGCAGTAGAAATTCTTACACAACGTATTCCTCATTTAAATATTATTTTACCAACCTTACCACGTTTGGTGGATGAACTTCGTAATTTTGTACAGAGCTGGACAAGCAAAGTAGAAATTGTTGTGGGTGAAGATGCAAAATGGCGTGCTTTTGCACAAGCAGATGTTGCACTTGCATCACATGGAACAGTTTCATTAGAATTAGCATTAGTAAAAGTTCCCATGGTTCTTTGCTATAAATTGGATCTTTTCTCTAAGTTATTCATTCTTCCTAAAATAACGTTATGGAGTGCTGCTCTTCCAAATATTATTTCTGATAGACCTATTATGCCAGAATATCTGAATGAATTTATACGCCCTGGTATGTTAGCAAGACAGGTAGAGCAACTGTTATATAATCCTTTATTGCGCCAGGCTCAACTTGATGCTTTTGAGGTGGTGGAACAGAAAATGAAAACTGAAGTCCCATCGGGACTTGTTGGTGCGCAAAAAATTATCACTCTTTTAAAAAGTAAGGATAAAATTGTATAAATAAAATAATATCTTAATGATTAATATTTAATTTTAGCAAGAAACTCATGGGCACGTTGGCTTTTAGGGTTGGTAAAAAATTTGTCAGAGGCTGTATCTTCAACAATTTTTCCATTTTCTAGAAAGAGTATTCTTTCTGAAACTTTTCGTGCGAAGCCCATTTCATGGGTAACACAAAGCATTGTAATCCCAGTGTCGGCCAATTGAGCTATCACTTCTAAAACTTCTCCCACACTTTCTGGATCAAGAGCTGAAGTGGGTTCATCAAAAAGCATGACTTCAGGTTCCATACAAAGCGCACGGGCAATTGCAACACGCTGTTGTTGTCCACCAGAAAGTTGTAAAGGATATTTTTCACAGTGTTTTTCAATACCGACATGAGTTAAGTAACGAATTGCTCGTTCTTTTGCTTGTTGTTTAGAAAGTCCTTGAACTGTCATAGGGGCTAAAATACAATTTTGTATAACGCTCATGTGAGGAAATAAATTAAAATTCTGAAAAACCATTCCTATTTTTCGCAGAACATTTTTTTGCTGTTGTATAGGAGCGGTATTAATATCAACGTTATGAATACAGATTGAACCTTTTTGTGCTTGTTCTAATTGATTAATACAACGAATTAACGTTGATTTTCCTGATCCAGATGGCCCACAAATAACGATATGTTCACCAGCTTGAACATCAAAGTTGATATCATGGAGGACCTGAAAGTTTCCGTACCATTTATTGAAATTTCGAATGGAGATCACAGAGGGTTGATTGGGAGAGATCGATAGATTATTTTTTGAATTCATCTTGTTTTATTCTTTCATTGATGAATAAATTGATTACTTCAACATTTTGGTTTGGTAAAGTTTTTTTATGATCATTTTATTTTACCGTAAATATCGAGTGAGGTGATTTTCGATAAAAATAATAAAACGATGAATAAGTTCAACAATAAAAAGATAGATAAGTGCAGCCCAAACGTAAACTTGGAAATCAAATGTACGTGAATAAGTGAGTTTAGCAATCCCCATTAGATCATAAACAGTAACAAGTGAGGCAATGGCACTTGATTTAATCATTAAAATCAACTCATTTCCTAGGGGGCGTAATGCTACAATCATTGCTTGTGGAAGAATAACTCTAAAAAATGTGACAGAATTACTTAGACCTAAAGCTTTTGATGCTTCACGTTGCTCAGTTGTTACGGATAAAAAACTTCCTTTAAAGATTTCAGATTGATAGGCAGCAGAATTGAGTGTGAAGATAAAAAGACAACAATACCACGCATTTTGAAAAAACCACCATAGACCAACTTGTTGCCAAAAACTGTTCATTGAACCAAGCCCATAATAAAAAAGGAAGAGTTGGGCTAACAAAGGAGAACCGCGGAAAAAATAGACATAAGCATTTGCAAAATATTGTAAAAATGTATTCTTTGATAAACGTGCAAAAGCAATAAGCATACCAAGGAAAAAACCAAGAGAACAAGAAATAGAAACAAGCTCAACAGTAACAATAAAGCCATCAATGAATTTTGGTCCATAACGGCTTAAAAGATCAGGACTAAAAGGGAAATAAAGCCACTCAGGAATCATTGACTTAGTACCTTTTTATAGCCTATTTGCGTGTATGTTTCCAAATGGCGTAAGATTGCGGAAAAAAATGCTGAAAATAATAAATAAAGTAAACAGGCGACAAGGTAAAATAGCATAGGTTCATTCGTTGCAGCAACAGCTAAATTCGTTTGTCGCATGAGATCAACAAGCGCGATGGTTGAAACAAGGGATGTATCTTTCAGTAAAGTAAGCCAATTATTGGAAAGTCCTGGCAAGGCATTTCGGATTAGCTGAGGGAAGACAATACGACAGAATGTGGTTGACCGTGAAAGGCCTAAAGCTTTGGCCGCTTCATATTGCCCTTTATCAAAAATGTTGAATGCTCCAAGCCAAACTTCACAAGAAAAAGCAGCAAGAACCATACTTAGTGCAAGAACACCAGCAACAAAAGCATTGATAGTGAACGTGATTTCAAGATTAAAATAGTCAAAGACATTTTGAATAAGGTTTTGTAATCCGTAGTACACTAAAAACAAGGTTAAAAGCTCTGGTAGTCCACGAAACACCGTTGAAAAGAGACGTGCTATAGCTTTAGCCATCTTAATATTGGATCGAATCATCATTGCATTTAGAAGTCCTAGAGGAAGCCCTAGAAGGCCGCAACATAACGCCAATGACAATGTCATTCCTGCACTAGAAAGTATAATCATTCCCCATCCCCCATTGCTAAATGATAGCAATGCTAAATTTTCAATCATTCTTGTGTTCCTCATGAAAGAGTTAGATAATATTTTTAGAAATAAACAGTAGGTTTCATTTAAATATCATAGTGATATTTAATAAACGTCGCTTGTAAAATATTTTCTTATAATTTTCTCATAAGTTCCATCCAAACGGATTTCTTTTATTGCTTCATTGAACTTATTTTTAAGATCATTATTGTTTTGACGCAACGCAATTGCAACAGGAAATTTTGTTTCTTCCAGAGTTCCTAGGAGAAGACAGCAATCTTTACCTTCATTTTTAAGCCAATTTAATGCTTGTAATTTATCAACAATAATCACATCAAGTCGATGATTTAAAAGGTCACGATTTACTTCTATTGTGGAAGGGTAGAGTTTGATTTTTACCTTTTCAGAGGCATAATGATCTTCTGCATAAACAGCTTGTGTTGTATTTGATTGCACACCAAGACTTTTGCCTCTAAAGCTTTGTGCCGAAATTTCTTTAATTTCTGAATCTTTGGTAACAATGACAGCCAGTGCTGTATCGTAGTAAGGATCTGTGAAGTCAATTTTTTGTAAACGCTCTTGTGTAAGAGAGAGGGATGCAATGATCGCATCATATTTTTTTGCAATAAGTCCAGGGATCATTCCCTCGAAATCTTGCGTGACAATCGTACATTCAACATTCATTTTTTTACAAAGTGCATAAGATATATCAATATCAAATCCCTGTAATTTGTTATTTGAGTCAATATAACTAAAGGGAGGATAAGTGCCTTCACTCGCGATTTTTAATGTTTTCGCATCAGCCAATTGGGTGAATAGCGCGGCGCTTACTATAAGAGCTCCTGCTAATAGTTTCATGATATTCTCCTATTGGATAAGCGGGTAAATATGAAATCGTCACATTTTTATAATCTGTAAGTTTTTCTGGAGCAATGGAAAAATTTATCGCTGTTTATTTTAGATTATAATGCTGGACATTATTATCAAAAAATTATTTTTTGTATTGATTGAAAAAAGAATAAATATCTTATTGCTGTATGAGGCTTAATTTTAATGAAACGATATAGTTTACATCATTTCATGAGTAAAAACTCAGGGATTTTCTTTAAAAATAAGACTATTTAATTTGAACATAAAAACGAAATTCAGATAAGATAAAACTCCATTATTGTCATTGAATTCCATAAACATTTAACTATCGAGAAACAATTAAAAATTAATCTTTTTAAATCAATGTAAATTTTTCTTATGAAGATGCTGAATTTCTAAATATTTTTTCATTTCCAATAAAAAGTTAAAAGATATTTTTTTAAGAGCTTCAAATTTAATTGATAGTGATGTTTAATCGATATCGAATGTAAAATATTTTTTTATAATTTTATCATAGGTTCCATCGGCGCGTATTTCTTTTATTGCTTCATTGAATTTATCCTTAAGATCATTATTATTTTGACGGATTGCAATTGCAACAGGAAATTTTGCTTCTTCTAAAGTTCCTAGGAGGAGACAGCAATCTTTTCCTTCATTTTCAAGCCAATTTAATGCCTTTAATTTATCAAATATGATGATATCAAGCCGATGGCTTAAAAGGTCACGATTCACTTCTATTGCTGTAGGATAAAGTTTGATATTCACTCCTTCAGAAGCATAATGATCTTCTGCATATGCAGCTTGGGTTGTATTTGATTGTACACCAAGGTTTTTACCTCTAAAGGCTTGTGGGGAGATTTCTTTAATTTCTGAATTTTTGCTAACAATGACAGCTAGTGCTGTGTTGTAGTAAGGATCTGTAAAATCAATTTTTTGTAAGCGTTCTTTTGTAGGAGAAAGAGAAGAAACAATAGCATCATATTTCTTGGCGAGAAGGCCAGGAATCATTCCCTCAAAATCTTGCGTGACAATGGTACATTCAACATTCATTTTTTTACAAAGTGCGTACGATATATCAATATCAAACCCTTGAAGTTCATTATTTGAGTCAATATAGCTAAATGGGGGATAGGAAGCATCACTTGCTATTTTCAGCGTTTGAGAATTGGCTGATAAGGTAAACAGTGTTGCACTTATTATAAGAGCTCTTGCTAACAACTTCATGATGTTCTCCTATTCAATAAGCTGACAAATATGAAACCTAAGGCATTATTATAATCTGTAAGCTCTTTGGGAGCAATGTAAAAAATTATCTGCCTTGATTTGTTATCATTACGCTGGATATTACTGTCAAAAAAATGATTTATTCGTATCAGTATGGAGGAAAATACAGAACAGTAGGCAAATTCTTATTAATGATAGGATGAATTTTAATAATTTTATTTAAAATCAATTAATTATTACTTAGGAAAAAATTCTACGTACGTTTCGTCACCGTTGATGTGTTTATTTCCATTTTTATCCTTGGTATTGGACTATAATGGAGATTTAAAAAATTGCTTTTATTCAGAAGCTTTTGGGAATCTACGAAATTATGAGGCAATAGATTGGTCTGCTCAAAGCATTTTAAAATCTTTGAAAGAATCTGGCGCATGTAGCGGATGTCGTGGCAAGGTATTTTGTGGATAAGGTTAAGCAATTTAAGATTTATAGTGTTAGTTATTTTTTATTGCTTCCTTTGATCTTAGAAGTCCCCTTGGTTTTATTATCAGATGTTTATGGAAGTAAGCGCGTTATTTATACTGGGCTGTTTTTCTTTCTTTGCGGTTTTTTAGCTCTTTTTATGAATTATGCATATTTTGCTTACGCCACTTATTTGTTGTGTATTACATTAGCAGCCGCTTGTTTCTCAGGTGCGGAAGATAGTTTACTCTTTTCTGTAGTATCAAAGCATCGCACACTGTTTTCCGTTAAGTCCGAAGTGGCTGCTGTTACCTATAGTGTGACAATGGTACTTATTTTTTAGGGGGAATACTTTATTATGTGCATCCTGCATTGCCTGTGATTTTTCAAGTCCTTTCATTAATTTTTGCTATTTTTATGTTTTCAAAACTGACGAAGGGATTAGATAGTTTTCATATCAACGCTCATCCGAGTATTTTCACAGTTATGTGCGCAAGCCGTAAAGAAGTCAAAAATCCTTATCGCTTCACTCTTATTTTTTTAAGTGCAGTTTCAGCTTTTGCTATTTTGGTTAATAATCGAACTGTTTCTATCGCATTTTCTGATTTTTTGCGATTTCAATCTGCTATTTTGGTTTCGATTATTTTTATCATTGGGAATTTTTTTTCAGCAAGTTCCAATATATTGTTTCAGAAATATTTTTCAAAGTTTCAAAATCCTATTTTTTCCGTCTTAATGATTGGTTGTATGGTAACCATTGCTTTTTTTCTCATGTCATTTCAAATCATTGCGGCTCTTATATTAGGTTTTTTACTGCTATGTGTTTTTAAATCTGCTTATCGATCTTATCTGTCGTCTCTTCTTATAAATTCACTGATTGATCCCAAAGCTATCGCGACTGTTTTATCATTTTTAGCCATTATTACAGCTGTTGTATCCTTTGCATTTAGTTTTTTATACGGTCATGTTTTTTCAACATTCTGGCAAGCTAATTTGTGGTTGGCAGTGATTATGGCTGTGATTTTTTGGGTGTCTGCTTTAATTATTTTTGTCAGAAAACAAGAAATCATTTGGTTACAGCCTAAAAATGCACAATCGTCAAAACAACATTTTTTGAAACGCAAGCATCAAGAGTTTTGCTATGGGCAAATTTATCCGGAAGCATCGTGCATTAATGAAAACATCAAGGATGGCTCTTTTCGACAAAGTCTCTATCCTGCACCAAATTTGATAA
Source organism: Bartonella gabonensis (assembly GCF_903679515.1). Classification (GTDB taxonomy): domain Bacteria; phylum Pseudomonadota; class Alphaproteobacteria; order Rhizobiales; family Rhizobiaceae; genus Bartonella; species Bartonella gabonensis. The sequence continues at coordinate 12,169 of NZ_CAHOYM010000009.1, read as the reverse complement.
CACTTTGCGATGAAGTAGTCGAATGGGAATTTATCCGGGGACTGTATTGAGCCAAGTGGATTTGCTACATCAAAAGGCGATTATTGATCAAATCAATAAGATCTTTCAAGATCGATTAAGCAAGAATATAATCTTATCACATGGAGATTTACATCCTGATAATTCTTTTATGGTAGTGGATTGGGATTTATGTCAAGAAGCCAGTCCGGAATTGGATATCTTAACATTTTTCACCAGTCCAAGATTATCTCTCAATTTAGAAGAACGGATAGACTATATTTCTCATTTGCTGTCTATATCAAAGGATGAAGCTTTACCAATGATAAAAGCGCTTATAGCTAAAAAAATTTCTGATCTTTGTCTATACCAAAATATTTTCATGAAACAATTAGTATTGGATTATATGAACTTGAATGAGAAATTTCATGGGCGATAATATTGTAATTTATAATGAAAATTGTAGTGCAGGCTGCAATCATTGTCCGTATTCGATGGAATGTATGGTGAGAGATGATGCGTTTCCTGAATCTTTATATACAATAAATGACATAAAATCTGATTTTATTATTCTTTCTGGTGGAGAGCCTTTTGAGCTCAATTATGATTTACTTCATAAATATACTTGTATGTGTCTCATTTGTAAAAAAATATTTTCGGATTGCAACAGGGGGGCACATCTATATTCAACCATATTTGAAGCTATTAAAGAGCAATCCGTTCTTTTTAGGGATACAAATAGGCACAGATGTTATTTCAGAGATAAGAAATCTAGACAGTAAAAAGTATAAACAAAAGTGGGTGCCTAACATAGAATATATGAAAAAAAATAGCGTACCATATAGTGTGACGATTACTTTATCGGAGAGATTCGATTTGGCAGAAGTGTTAGCTCTAATATGTATCGCTACTCCCGAGTTCATTTTAGTTAATTTTGAAAATAGAAAAAAGTACGAGAATACATTTCAGTTAAATATGATACGGGATTTTTTCTGGCTGTGAGATAAAATATGGATATACGCATCAGAGTTTACACCAATAAATATAAACTATCGAATTCTTTTCACAGTTCTTCTGGTGTGTTAGTTGAAAAAACAGAGCTGATAATTTTATTTACTGCTCGGGATAAAGTTATTTCGCCCTTTGCTATGGAGTTGTCATTGTCACCTAGTCACGGAGAAATGCCGGACGATTTTATAAAATCTATAAATGAAAGATCAATAAATAAAAGTAAACACTTTTCAAATTCTTTAAGCTATTTCTTTGGGTTGGAAGATTTTTTTTAAAAGTTGAAATGGCTAAGATTATTAATTCTGGATTAATAAAATCTATTAAAACGATAGGAATAGGTGAAATTATTGATGATGAGATACGTAATTACGATTTGATAAAATTGAAATCATCTAATCAGTATTTGATGATACAATTGCAATTGTTAATGAAAACAAAAATATAAAATTTATTATTGATTTCAATGTAAGTATTAATTTTGAGCAGTGGAATTATTTTATTGATAGGATAGATAAAAATAATTTGTTTGGAATAGAACAGCCTATGAAATTTCCTTCAAAAGTTCCAGATTTGGGTTTTTTAAATATCGCTGATGAGACATTCGTGAAATGTGGTTATGAAAAAATTCACGAATATGGCTATAATGCTTTTGTCTATAAGCCATTTGCAAGTAATATTAAAGAATTATATAAGTGTTTTGAGAATAAAAATAACTACGTTGGTATGGTTGGAAGGAATGTTTCTGGCCCTTTTTTGTAACATCATAAATCATTATATGCCTACCAAATTAGCAGGAAATCGTGCAAGTAATTTTGAAGCGCATCCGTTAAGTAATAAAACTGAGGATTTAATGAGAGTTCGAGAAAAAAAGATATATCTCTCTAATGAATTGTTTATTTATCTTGATAAATTTTGCCGAAAGGTATCGGATTTGTATTTTGATATGAATAAATTAAAAGAAATTGCCACAAATATATAAGTATTTCTCACTCTGAAGCAGCTATGTTTCGTGAATAGATATAGGACATACCGATGGAAGAACGATATGGTGCTTGTCTCATGTATCGGAATCTCATATACTAAAAGTGTCAAAGATGGTGGCAAAATTGGCTTTGATTTTTTTGATATTAGCAGTAATTTAAGCAGCAACTTGCCTTTTTTATTCAAGATTTTTGATGAGAAAGAATTATAGGTATTTCAGCTTGCTGTAACTCAAAATAAGCGAACGGTATTTTTAAGCTTCATGTTTATTATAAAGCTGAGCTCAACCTCAACCAGAACAGTATAGCAAGTGGCCTTGTTATCTTACTTAAATGGGGCTACCTAAAAAGCATACGCTTGTTATTATATCGAATGTTCTCAATTTGCATTCGATTAAACTTACAAATCAAGATGGCTTTTATTCTAATATCATCCATACCGAGCTTTGTAGATTAAACATTCAAGTCCAATAGTTCGCAGAACAAATGAGCCATGCATCCAAAATGCCAATAACGAGTAATGTAAATCCAGATGATATTGTAGCTGATATTCACGTAATACCATCAATACTCTCAAATGGCTTCTATTATCGTAAGGTTTTCTTTTCTCTTGAGATAATCACCAATATCATAGAAATATATTTTACCATGCTGTTGTACGTTTGGATTTTTTACAAAAATAGAAATTTCCATAGAGTAGCTCGAGATCTTAAACAAAAATATTAAAATATAATGTTTTTTATTATTTAAAAAATAACATAAACACTGGAATAATTCTCCAAAAGCAACAAAATTCTTTGTAAGAAGAACTCTGATCATTTTCTTTGTAAAAAGAGCAATGAAGAGAATATCACTAAAAAGAGCTTTGAGCGATTGGCTTGAAAAACCCTCAAAAGAGATTTCTCTATTGTGTGGTCCTATGATTTTTCACCAAGGTGGGCTATTCATAGCGTATAGTAGGACGACTGCCCTTAGAGCTATTTTCACTTGATATTTGACGAATATGATTGGAGCGGCATAAAATCTCTAAAGATTGTTTTAGAATGGCATGATCTTTTAAACCCGTCCAGTCACGTTGATGAATATCACGTAAAGTAAAGACATCGGGTAAATGATACAACGTTCGATAATCAATTTTGCACAATCTTCTATAGAGGCATTCCCCGCCGCATAAAGCCTTTTGACATGGCTTAACAGATATTTTTCCCAACGCAACGCTGTTTGAAGAGCACCTTTATTGATTTCAAAACACCCCCCTTCGGTCAATTCAAAAATCAACGCAAGACTTGCTATGGTTTTAGGCATTTTCAAAAGATGCGATTGTAAGCTTTCAGAGTGAGTATCCCTCTTTATAGTTTTCTATTAAAGAAAAAAACAAAAAAGAAATAACACTAACCATTTCAGATTTTCATAATGAAAGAAAACTTTTTAGTTTTTCTGTTAGTGATGAAAATGTATTTCAAACAACARTGAATATATTTTCAATCAATTTAAGAGATCCACAATTATATTTCGAATAGGAATTTGACATATACAAAGATAACTTTAGATCTAGCTAAATATTGCTATGAAAAATACAAACAGAACTAAAAAAATAAGAAATGAAGTTTTTTGATTGAATAGAGAAAGAAATTAGGACGATTAACATCCAGCAGGGATATTTCATTTAGGTATTACCTCTAAAGATGTGTGAATAAATTAATATAAAAAGCTTTGTTATGAGTATGTTATTGAGTCAGAAATCTATACCAATAGCTTTGGTTTGCATCTTCTCATAGAGTTTTTGCATGGCCTTGATATTTTCTCTTCGCGCATCAATGATAGATTTTTCAATATCTGTTAAGCGCGCTTTGTCTAGATTCCCTAGTCGTGTATAATGAGATGCCATTGCTTTCCGAGCTTCATCATAAGGTAATCCACCTTTTCGGTGCTTTGATAGACTATGTCCTTTATTTATCGCATCATATTTCTCAGGATTGGAAATCAGTTTTATGTGGTCTTTAACAACACCTATTTCAAGACTACTGATCATAGCTTTACTATTAGCATACCGAAGCAAATCATTTTCTACAAGACTACGTTCCGTATCAATAAGTAATGACAAATCACCATTTTTTCCAACATTACGAATATGATTACGTAAATCATTGCGTACACTATGTAATTTCTTGGTAATCAATGTCTCATCACGACTTTTTATATAGTTATTTTCGTGGACAAAGATACGCTCTAATTCCTCAAATTCTCTAGAAATGATGACCTCCTATGATAACATCTTTATCTAACCAATCGGGACCATATTCTTTATCAGCATCTTTGGTGGAAAATCCCATATCACGAATAAATTGTGCTCCATGCTGCTTTTTAAGAAACAAAAGCGTATGTGCTGGAGGTTCAGTCATTGCCAACCATTCCCACGCCGCTTTGTTATCGTTAGCACGGTCAGCCGCTTCTGATTCAGCAGTATAAATACAGTTTTGATCTAATCCACCTGCTCGTAATTCTTCACGTTCAGCGTTTGTCATGTAACTTTTTGGTAATTTCTTTTGCATAGGAAATTCCTTTCTGTAATCTGTCTTGAAATATTAATCTAATGGTTAAATATGATCAATCAAATTTCCTATGAATTTTTCAATTTGTTGTTTGAAATGAAAATAAGATAGCTGTTTTTATCTTTAATCATTGTGATTGTTTATATCAAAGAAAATTATCGTATTTTCTGATACTAATATTACACTTAATTGACGATTTTTATTAAACATGACAAAATTTTACGCTTATTTACGTGTTTCTCGTGATTGACAAGATACAGACAATCAAAAACTTGGAATTGTTAGAATATGCTAACAAAAATGGTTTTGTTCTACTCCATATTGAAAGAGAAACTATCAATAGAAGAAAAGAGTAGTGCAAACATAAGCTTGATACTTTAATCGAAAGAACAGAGTAGGGGAATTATTATTGATACTGAGTTTTCTTGTATAGCTGGTTCTTTTCTTGTTGTTTTAGAAATTCTTAAAGCTGCTGGTGAGTATAATTTATAAGATACGCTAATTTATTCAATAGATAAGCTAGGCAATTAATCATCATGGGCAGGACAACGGGCTGTTCCATAACGCCCATGCCAAACTCCCAGCATGCCCCAAGCATTTATATAAGAAGACATTTTTTGATCCTATAATGATTGCATCATAGGACGGACTCTGCATTTTGTAAGGCTCGTGTAAAAATGGAAAGTCTTGTCCATCCTTATGTGACAAGTTTTTTTATGCCGCATCACTTTGACGCTGCTGTTTTGCTTGCTCGATAACATTGATAAGATCCGATTGTAACCAACGGGATAAAAAACCAAATTTTAAAGGTTTTGGTAAAGAGCCATTGGTCACATGACGGCGGAAAGTTGAAACACTCATATGAAGCAATTTTGCACTTTCACGGTCTGTTAAAAGAATATCATTTTCTATCATAATAAAATCCTTTCAAATATAAAAAAATGAGAACAAATCATGCCTATTTATTAAACACATTTTGGTTTATTTTTGAAGGTATTTTATTCATAGAAAACAGTATTTTATCATACATTTTCTTATGTGATAATTTATGAGTTTAATTGAGAGAGAATGAGAGAAGAGAGAGATAAAGTTATCCACAGATAATGGGGTATTGCACCCCATATCTTAAGATTGACCGGTGACATAAGCCGCCCATTTATCCATATAGACACGACGCTGTTCCAAATAATCAGTACGACGATAGGCACGCTCTACTTGCCCTCCTACCGTATGACTTAGAATAGTTTCAGCAACTTCATAGGGGGCATCGGTTGTTTCAGCAAGCCAATTGCGTAAACTAGAACGAAATCCATGCGGGCAGGCTTCAAGTCCAGTCTGTTGCATATATTGAGCCATACAGCGTGCAGCAAGGGGACCCCGACCTGTTGCAGAAAAGAAGAAATCATTGCGAGAAAGTAAACGCGCTTGTTTTAAGATTTCTAATGCCTCTGATGATAAGGGGATGCGAAATTCTGTTGTAGCATCAGGTCTACCTTTCATACTTTCAGCAGGGATAGTCCATATATCCCCATCAATTTGATCTTCACGAATATGACGTAAAGGACGTGTACGAACCCCTGTAAGGATAAGCAAACGCAAAGCCAGTAGTGTTAGGGTTGATGCTTCGCAAAGCGTTTTATAAAAAGTCGGAACATCTTTCCAATCCATAGCTGGTCTATTAGTGACCTTATGACGTTGTTTTCCTAAAAGCGCGCGTGCTTTTTCTGTTGCTTGTAAATCAACATCCAACCCTAAGGCAGCCGCATGTTTGAGACAAAGATTAAGACGTATCAATGCTGTCTTAGCTTTTGTATGCCAAATAGGGGCAAGGGTATTACGTATCTCTGTTTGTGTAATTTCTAAAACGGGCAGACAGCCTAATTTGGAGAGAATATGAAGGCGTAAAGGTGTAAACCAGTTCCCATTTTTACTATCCCCTTTTAATTCAGCTTTCCGACTTTCAAAAGCATCCAACGCGATATCTTTTAAATAATGAAGATTGCTTATTGCCTCACGCTTTTGTTTATCGCGTTCTTTAATGGGGTCACACCCTTCATGTAAAACAGAACGCCATTGGTTTGCACATTCAGGCGCTTGTTTTAAAGAAACATCTCTTAAAGCCTCCAATCCCATTTCGCGGCGCCGACTGTGGATGGTATAACGGTAAATCCATTGAGCACCTCCATCTTTACGCTTATGAAGAAGCAAGCAGGCACCATCACACTATTTGCCAGCCCCCAATGTTGCGACAGACTTTGCATTAAGACGGTTCATAAGGACCATTTTTACTCCTTTCTTATACAAATTTGATCCACACACTCATCCCGCTTGTGATGTGCAAATGAGTGATTTTAATTGATGCAACATAAACAGATTTGAAATGAGAGAATCTTACGTTATTCGGTGTTCTAATTCAATATGAATAACGCTAGATTATCATTATAAATCAATTGCTTGTATATTTCAGAATAGTCTTTTAAAGCTTATGAAGTTATAAACTATCATCTTTTCGCTTTTAAATTTCTTGAATTATTGCTCGCTCTTCATAAAAGGTCTGTTTTTTAGAGTCGTTTTATTAGTTCTCTTTGCGGATTATGTGTAAGAAAATAGGTTTTTATTGCAAGTTATGGAATGTAAATTAATCATATAAATAATGAATAAAACTAAAGATTTATATTAATTAAAGTTTTTCTCTGTGACTTTCCGCATTTAAAATAGATTATGGCATTCTTAGAAATTTTTTGCTTACGCACGAACAGAGTATTTTTGCAATGTTTTTTATGGGATTTGTGAGGAGTATCATTTTTATGATGCTATGGCTTCATGTAAGGGAATGACGTTTTCATTTTCTCCTTCTCTTTTTGGTGATGTAATTGTTAAACCACTTACTTTTAAAAATTTAGAAAAACGGCCTCCTTTATTGATTAATTCTTGAAAGTTTCCTTTTTCAATTAAGTGACCATGTTCAAGAAAGAGTACTACATCAGCATTACGGATTGTTGAAAGGCGATGTGCTATAATGAAAGTGGTGCGGTTATGGCTTATGCAATCAAGAGCATCTTTGACACGCGCTTCTGTTTCAACATCGAGAGCACTTGTTGCTTCATCTAGAATGAGAATGGGAGCATTTTTTAAAACTGCACGTGCAATTGCTAATCGTTGTTTTTCTCCACCTGATAATTGAGATCCTCGTTCGCCCACTATTGTGTTATAACAATCAGCTTTTTTTAGAATAAAATCGTGAGCTTCTGCTATTTTTGCTGCTTCATAAAGTTCTTCATTTGTTGCATTTTCTTTTCCTATTGAGATATTGTCATGGATACTACGGTTGAAAAGCCCTGCATCTTGAAAAACTGTTGCTAAAGATTGACGTAAAGATTCGCGATTGATCGAACGTATATTTATTCCATCAATGGAGATGTGCCCAAAGGCAGGGTCGTATACGCGCTGCAACAGATTGATCAATGTTGTCTTTCCAGATCCTGTTGGTCCTACGATCGCAATAGTTTGTCCTGCTTTAACCTCAAAGGAAATGTCAAAAACACCTTGAGAAGAATTTGGGAATTTATAGGTAACGTGATGAAATTGTATGGTGCCCTTAACATTTTGGAGGGAAGGGAGATTTTGTGGTTCGTTGATAGGAAAGGTTGAGTCTTCCATTTCAAAAAACTCTTGCAGTTTTGCTTGTGAGGATATCGCACAATTAATAAAATTGCTCATTTGATCTAGACGGCTAATCATGAGTTGTGCAAATCCGATAAAAGCAACGACTTCACCTACCCTTAATTGACCTTTTGCAACAAAAAAAGCCCCAAGGAGAAGAACACAAACGATTGAAACTGTTGAGGCCATTCGATTTAAGCCACTGGCGAGCGCCCACCAATTGAGAACAGGATTTTGTGCTTTAAGCAGAGCATTTGTATGTTGGTGCAGTATGGACGTTTCTTCTTTTATTCGGTTATAACTTTGTACAATAGAAACATTAGAGATTGAATCACTGACATGATGAAAAAGGTTATGATGATAGCATTCTACAGCGGCTTGTCCGTCTTTTGTTTTTCGCATCACTAAACGTGCAATTAAGACATAGATGATGGCAAGTACAACCAAAACTATTGAAAGCCGCCAATTCATACGAAAGGCTATGGGGATGAGAACCAATAAGGCGATAAGCGTTGAGAGATGTTGGCGCATAAAATCAAGCCATATGGTTGACATCGCGTCTATCGCGCGTAAAAGTGTATGGAGCGCATTGGAAGTTCCGCGTTGTTGATGCCAAATTAACGGCATGGCAATGATACGTTCAAAAGATTCTGTTAAAACCATTAAACGGCGTCTATGGGCTAAGCGGTCTGCACCACGAGCAACAAGGACATAAGCGATAATATGAGAAAGACCAAAACAAACCCAAATGGCAAGGGTAGGGATGATCCCTGTTTTTTCTGTAATGGAGTCAATAACGTGTCCAAATAAAATAGGTTCTGCAATTGTGATAATAGCCAACATAACATTAGCGGTGCAGATTAAAAAGGATGCATTTTTTTCTCTCTTTAAGTAAGTGAGAACACGTGCATAGGTTTTAAATAAGGACACTGTTAATAATCTCCATTCGCTGTTAAGCGTAAAGGCTACAGATGTTATAATACTTGAATTTCTAGCTAATAAAATTTGAACGTTAAGAAAAGGCAATTTTGGATACTTATTGTAATATGGTGTGATAAAGCCAGCGAGAATATGAATTTTTATATTTATAAATAGGTAAAATAGACCAATAAAATTATTAGGCAAAAAATATTGGGCTGGAAAAATTATCAGGTAAGGGCGCTTTCATGGCAGGTGTAGAAATAAAAAAGGTTGAGACAGACGAAAATAGTATGCGTTTAGATCGTTGGTTTAAAGTGCATTATCCAGGACTTGGGTTTGGAGCTTTGCAAAAATTGTTGCGTTCTGGTCAGATACGGGTTGATGGTGGACGTGTTAAAGCTGATACGCGTCTTTGTGTGGGGCAGTCTGTTCGTGTTCCACCTCTCCCTCTTAATGATACGACAAGTCTTCCAATAACGGATAAAACACTTCGTGGGCAGGATGATGAAACTTTTTTAAAAAAAATGCTGCTTTATGAAGATCCAAAGGTCTTTGTTTTTAATAAACCAGCAGGTCTTGCTGTACAAGGAGGCTCTGGTTTAACGCGTCATATAGACAGTATGCTTGAGATATGGCGCAATAAAAAAGGTGAAAAGCCGCGTTTAGTTCATCGCCTTGATCGTGAGACATCGGGGGTGCTTATTGTTGCACGGTCAAGGGGGGCAGCACAGGCCTTAACAGCTGCTTTTAGAGAACGGGAAACAAAAAAAACTTATTGGGCGTTGGTTCGGGGCGTTCCTAAAAAAAAACAGGACAAAATTTCAACGTGGATGGTTAAGGAGATGACTGCACAAGGTGACAAAATGCGTGTTTGTGAACATGGAGAACCAGATTCGCATCATGCGGTTTCCTATTATCGCGTTTTAGATACGCGTGGGCGGGCTCTTTCGTGGCTTGAAATGGAACCTTATACGGGAAGAACTCATCAGCTCCGTGTGCATGCTGCCCATATGGACCATCCTATCATTGGCGATGCAAAATATTTTTTTTCTGATAGTAATTGGACATTACCAGGAGGCATTCAAAATCGCCTTCATCTTCATGCACGTCGTATTCGTATTCCTCATCCTTCAGGAGGCATATTAGATATCGTTGCACCTTTGCCTCCTCATATGGTTCAAAGTTTTAATCTTTTGTCTTTTAATGAGCGTGATGCTGAAACAGAATAAAAAACTTCATTTGTTCTTTTTGATTGGTGCTAATTTTATCTATAAATTTGATTAAGATGGATAGGGTATCATTTGTAGAGAGCCTTAAGTAATTGCTATGAGAAAATTGTGTTTTGGAGTGATGAGTTTTCAAATATCATAAATTTTCTTTCTACAGTTCTTTATTCATATTGCTTGGAAAAAAGGAATGAAAGCCTATCATGAAGCAGGGGGATGAGGTGAAAACAATCCTTTACTTTATCAGCATGAATATACGCCGACAAATTGTTTACGGTAAAAACTTCATTGGAGAATTTATTCTTTCTCTATGTTATTATTTTATTCAATTCATCTTTAYTGATAAAATCTCTGGCTTTTCAGGTAGCATTGGAAACTATAGTAGAGATGAAATTCATCTTATTTTTGTTGTCTTCATTTTACTTGGAATATTTTTACCACTTCTATTGAAACATTTTTTGAAAAAGTTGCAGAGGGTAAAATTGAGGGATATCTGACAAAGCCTGTTTCAATTTGGCTGTTAATCTTGTTTGGCTGGTGCAGACCTCTTTATTTGATTAAGCTCTTTATTGTTTGTGCCAGTGCTTATTCATTTGTCTCACTACCGGATATGTCAGAAATAAAGCTGAAATGGTTTTCTTTTATCGTAGCAATTGCTTGTATCTTTATCGTTAATTTATGTTTTTTCATGATGTTCAACTTTATAACATTCATGGTCAGCCGTAAGATGCCCGTTGCCTATTTTCAGGCAATGCTTTACCAACTTTCCTTTATCCCCATAGCAATTTATCCCTCAAGCATCGTGAAATGGCTGCTATTTCTGCTGCCCCTAGCTTTTTCGGCTTCTCTTCCCGTGTCACTCTTGCTTGGTAAAAGTGAATGGAATATTGGATATCTTCTGTTGAGCGCTTTTCTTTCCATGATCATGACTTTCATAAGTTATAAAAAAACAATTCGTGAATTTAATGGATTAGGGGGATAATATAAAAGTCTGCCTGATTTATAAAAATAAAAAATTGAGTGAATAAATTCTATCGTGTTATAAAATATTGTTATTTATGCTGGCTATATGATGCAGATAAATTATGTACATATTTTTTTTGTATATCAAAAGAGTGATAGAAACTTATTGGGGTGAGTGACTCATTATATTATTAATAATAAAGAGATATTAATAGCTCATACTATAGTATTGTATATATTGTTATTGTTTAATAAAAATATATAAGTTGTATATATATAGTATAAACAAAATATTTTTATTTTTTATAGAGTATTTTTATTTATTTTATTATAAATACTATTTTACTTTTTTCTAACCTGCGTGATAGAAAATTTTAATTGTATTATCTATGATACTTTACTTTAAAATAAACAAGGAGAAATAAAAAGGGGAATTTGAATTCATCGCGTAATTCAGCTAATTTATGTGGTCCTTCAAGTTATTTGGATGAAATAAAAACTGTGTAGGATAAACGGGAGAAGCGAATAGCGGTGCGCCTGTTGGGGCAAGAAGGATGGCGCTGTGCTTGGAGGAATCGCAGAAGGGACGGCTTTGCAATAGGTGATGTGGCTGCTCCGACAATCTTTGGGACTGCTACAGTGGGAATGGGATGATGTACAGTGGGGATGATAGTATAAACGGCGCTCTAATAGGGGGAGGTCTTTGGAGTTGTGCATCACGCATTATCAATGCTGGTAATTTGTAGAATATCTGCAATATATCTCTGAAATCATAATAATTTTATAGATATCTCAATAAAAGACATATCTACAAATATTGTTAGGATGGTTTTCAATGATATATTATTTATTATTT
>NZ_CAHOYM010000008.1 GCF_903679515.1 Bartonella gabonensis | reverse complement strand
GAATTCCTCTTCCCATACGCACGCTTTGCATTTCATTGTGAAATACCATCGCTGGAGCTACAGACATAGACAATACCGCATCTGTAGAAGGCGTGGTTAAAAAGTCAGAAACTGAAAGCTTCTCACTTAAATGTGAAGAAGGTTGTTCTTGGTTGCTTGGACGCAAAGTCATATGATCGGCTAAAGATTGAGAAGAGGCTGAAACAGCCATCTGTTGTTTGTCAACAGAAAGAGAATGTGAAACTGATGGAACTGCTCCTTTAATCATTTGACTTCCCAGATTTGAAACAATTGAAGAAACAGAAGCTGGAGATTTTTGACTCACGTTGTGGCGGTTTTYTCTTTKACGTGGCAACTTAATCGCATGCTCTTGTGTATTTGTAAACGTTGAAAGAGAAGAAACTGATTGATTTTGACTTAAATGCCGCGCAGATCTGCTTATCCTCCGTGGTCCTCTTGGCGCTCTATCCATGTAAACTGCAGATAAATACCAAACTTTTCCCTCTTCATTCTCAATATTTTTGTGTTTTAAGCCATAGGTATAAGTTCCAGCATCAACAATTTGAATTTTTGCTCCAGAAAAACTTTGTAGAGTAAAAGATGCGCCTCCACTTTGATCCAAAATTAAATCAAGTTCTGTTGAAGAAGGATCAACAATTTCAATACCAGAATCTACAACACTTATTGTGTGAAAACCCCTTCCATTCTTAATAAAAAGGTAATCACCTTTTCTTTCTGCAAGGCTGACATTAAAATCGAAATTGAGACTCCCCGAAAGATCATCAACAGAAAGCTTGGAGTAATACAAATCACCTTCAGAAGAGGTAAACATGACATTTCCTATACCGCTTAACTGTTGAATGTAAGTACTTTTGTCGTCAAATTCATGAGCAATGAAGTATAATTGAGCCTTTTCTCCATTTAGATTGATATTTTCTGCTTTAGTTTGTTGATGATCATTTCCAGCATAAAGGTGGAGTTGTCCCAAATCCTGAACCGTTATTTCTCCTCCTAATATCGCACCAGCAAAGCCCCATGAATTGGCTCCTTCTTCAATTGTTAGATTTTTTACAACACCCCCAGCGTGAACTTCTTGAGCACCCCCAGTGCGTAAAATTACTGTATTTGCTTCACCCCCTGCGAATACCCTCTGTACACCATCTGCAAAAACCTCAGTATTTATGGCTAAACCACCGGCTTTTTCTGCAAAGTTATCATCATCGGGAAACCATTTAGCAAGAGTTTGTATTCCTCCACTCATCACTTTTGTTCCCACAGCCATTCCATCATCATATACATTCTGCTGGCCCAGCGTATCCCCTTGACCATAAATTGTTGTGTTGTAAGCACTGCTCCCAACAATCCCACCATTTACATAACCATCTCCCCAAATCAGTTGATTACCACCATAAATTTCAGCTCTTAATGCAGATCCTCCCCCTTCTACCTTTTGTTGTCCACCCTCGTAAATAATCGTAGACTCTGAGAGCCCCTGTTCCCCGATAATCTCTGAACCACCATTTTCAATTGTTGTATTCTTAACAAAACCACCTGCTTCAACATAAAGTGTTCCAGATCCCTCAACTGTAGCGTTCATGGATTGCTTAAGAGCTCCTCCATCATCAGAAATATAAACTACCCTGTCATCATCAAGCAAAAAGTTCTGTAGAATTCCTCCTCCCTCACGAATACTGAAATTAATGACATCAGAATATGGATCAAAATTAATATTAACATCTTGTGACAGCGTAATATTTTCTTCTTTTTCAGGAAGCTTATCTATAGACGACTCTGCATGAGGTGAGGGGAATACAGGAATAGACGTTGTTTGTAATGTCGCCAAATACCAAGTCTTTCCACCATTATAATCTTTTTTCTTTAGATCATACAAATAGGCTCCACCATCAATCGTACTCGTCTTTTCACCAGAAAAATTTGTCAGAGTAAAATGCGCATTTCCGCTTTGTTCATGAATTAAATCAAGCTCTAAAACTAAGTTTTGGTTTTGTAGAGAAGAATCGGCAATTTCAATACCAGAATCAATCACGCTTATGGTGTGATGTCCTTCCCCCTTTTTGATAAGGAGATAATCACCACGCTGCTCCTCAAAATTAGTATTTAATCTAAAACGTAAACTCCCTGAAAGATTACCAACCTCAAGTCGAGAGTAATGTGGATTAAATACCGTAGAAGTAAAAATAACGCTGCCTTCACCACTTAAATTCTCAATCAAAGAACTTTCGCCATCCATATTAGAAGCAACAGCGTATAATTTTGTATTTTTGCCCTTTAAAACAATTTTTTCTACTTCAGTACGAGATCGCTCAGCACCAGCATAAAGATAAATTCGTCCAGAATCATGAATCATGGTGCTTCCTTCTAATGTTGCACCAGAATGTAACCATGATTGTGCTTGATGCTTAATGATTAAATCTTTTACATAGCCTCCTAAATCTATTACTTGGAAAGCATTCCCTTGTAAAAGAACACTAATCGCAATTCCTCCCGCTAAAACGTGTTGCTTTCCACCAGAAAAGACCTTCGTATCAAATGCAAAACTGCTATAAGCGTTTAGATCCTGTTCTACATAAAGATTTTGTACCCCTCCTTCCATGATCTTTGTATGAAAAACCTCTCCATCATCGTACACATTCTGATATCCTCGCACCCCATTTTCACCAGAAATGACGGTGTCATAAGCGCTGCTTCTTACCATCGCACCTTTGATATCAAACTTTCCTGAAATAAACTGCTCACCACCGGAAATTTTAGCCCCTTCAGCCTTTCCCCCCTCTTCAATCCTTTGTTGTCCACCTTTATGAACAGCACTATCCAGAGAAAGACCCTGTGTTTTAATAAGCTCAATCCCGCCTCTTTGAATTGTCGTATACAAGCTAAAACTACCGCTATAAACGGAGAGCTTTCCACCATCTTTAACTGTATTACTAATTGAAGTTTCTCCATTACTCTTAACTTTTGTGCTGCTCATGTCAAAGCTAGGATCCGCAATCGTGACAATCATGCCCTTTTCAACTGTAAGTTCTGTAAGATCTTTCGATAATGAAACCATAGTAGATGGCTGCAAGCTAAAATCAGAAAATAAAGAATTTGTCTCATCAAGAGCATAATTCGCATCTAAATACCAAATTTTACCGGTGCCTTTATCATTTCTATGTTTCAAACGATACCTATAGGTTCCAGCATCAATCGTTTCAATTTTTTCACCAAAAGTGTTTGTCAGAGTAAAATGAGCATCTCCACTGTGATCAGAAATTAATTTAAGCTTTTTGTGAGAAGAATTTGTAATTTCACGCCCAGAATCCGTCACACTTATAGCGTGAAAACCAGAACCTGTTTTTTTAATGACAAGATAATCACTAAGGTTCTTGGCAAAGTTGACATTAAAATCGAAATGGAAAGAACCTGAAAGATCATCAACATTAAGCTGAGAGTAATGCTTATCAGTCCCTAAAGACGTAAAAATAACTCTCCCATTTCCTGTTAACTTCTGGATACTAACCTGAGTTTTTTTGCGGTTATCTTCAGAAGCAATAATGTATAGCTTGGTATCTTCTCCATTTAAATTAAGATTTTTTACTTTCGTAACCGCTTCACCATTCCCAACATAAAGATAGAGGCTTCCAAAATCACGAACATTTGTATCTTTATCTAATATTGCACCAGCAAAAATCCATGACCTTGCTTGATGATTAATTGTTAGAGTATCCGCATATCCAGAATTATATATCTTTTGAGTAGCTCTATCGTATAAAGTAACTTCGCTCGCATTTCCTCCTGCAAAGATATTCTGCATCCCATTTTTAAAAATTTTGGTCTTCAGTGCAAAAGCACCTTCATTGATTGTAAAATCTTCATCTTCTGTATTGGCTGTATCAACATCTTCTGAGAAACCGTTATTAAAACTCTCTTTCCCATCAAGATTCTGAACTCCTCCTTTCATAACCTTTGTGTCAACAACCATCCCCCCACTATAGACACTTTGTATTCCTAGCATTCCCTCTGCAGCATAAATTTCAGTGTTATGAGCACTACTTTTCTTATCTTTACGTGACAAACCATCTCCAAGGACCCCACCACCAAAAACAACCTGCTCACCACCATAGATTTTAGTCCCTTCAGCATTTGCACCACTCTCAACGACTTGTTTCCCCCCTTTTTTAACCATGGCATATTCTGAAGAGCTTAGGTTTTGGACAAACTCAATCCCATCATGCTCAATTGTCGTATCCCTGCTGACACCTGCTGCATCAATGTAAAGTTTTCCACCCTCCTGAACCGTATTATTAATAGAATAGCCGGCAGCTTTATAGCTAAAACTATTTATTTCAGAATCTCCAGAGTCACGGTTGGTAATATAGATCGTAGCACCACCACTTATTATTGAATTTGTGAAGACTTCAAAGAACAGGTTTTCTAATCCCTTCCTTTCCTCTTCTGAAGACCTCTTTCCTTCTATTTTCTTTTCATGCACTATCATTTTTTCCCCCCCTGTTTTTTCTTTTAGTGTCGCTACTCCGTCTGCATTCGCCATCTTGATAAAAAAACTACTGGTCATTAACGCACAAAAAATTAACTTCAATTTGCGTTGCATGATTCACACTCCACAATTCCAAATTTAAGTTCCCCATTTAGAAAAAAATGCATCGACCAAAACAACATTCTGTAATGGCTCAACCTCATATTTTTTTAAAAATAAAGTATTCGATGATTAAGCTCTGACAGATCAAATATACACCATGTGTTTTTAAATGCACACACAACCAAAGATTTAATTTTTAATAAATACACCTAAAAAGTGTTGTAATTATATTCATAAAAATTTTTTTAATCTTTTTGAGAAGCTAAACACTGATCTACGAATAAAATTGATCCTCAATAGATAAAAATGGCCTTAAACTTTAAAGGAAACAGCACTATGAATGAGAGCTGCCTTTATGGCCACATATTTCCATCTTTTACAGCATTTAAAACACAGTCTTTATTCACTTCAATTTTGATAATCCAAAAAACACTTATTGATGGTCATCAGTCGATCATCATTGTTCGAATATATTAAGAAACGTCATAATATCGACTCGACACTGATCTGAAATTTTTATAGTTATAGTGGTTCAATTTCGTGATTTGATTTGTTATACACTGAAAGGGACATTCTATTCATGTCTATAAACTCAGAAATAAAAAGTATAAGCAAAAGGAATTCTCCTCGTCGAATTTTATTTGCAAGCCTTATTGGCCCAACAATTGAATTCTTTGATTTTTATGTCTTTGCAACTGCCGCAGCTCTTATATTTCCTCATGTATTTTTTCCAACGCAAAATGACCAACTTGCTATTTTACAGTCTTTCCTAGTCTTTGGAGCAGCTTTTTTTGCACGTCCTTTTGGATCGATTGTTTTTGGACATTTTGGAGATAAAATTGGACGAAAAATAACGCTTATTGCCTCTCTTCTCACAATGGGTCTTTCAACAGTCATTATTGGTTTTCTTCCCACATATGAAACAGCTGGATGGTGGGCACCCTTTTTCTTAACCCTGTGTCGTATTGGACAAGGAATGGGTTTAGGAGGTGAATGGGGGGGAGCCGTTTTGCTTGCAACAGAAAACGCTCCTCCAGAAAAACGCGGATGGTATGCAATGTTCCCTCAATTGGGCGTTCCAATCGGTTTATTCTTATCTATTATAGTGTACTTAGGTCTATTGCACTTTCTTGATCATGATGAACTTTTAGCGTGGGGATGGCGCATTCCTTTTATTGCCTCTATCATTTTTATGATTATAGGCCTGTGGATTCGCCTTTCAATCAATGAGACAGTTCAATTCAAGAAAACCCTTGAAAGTAAAGAACGTGTCAAAGTTCCTATCATTGATGTCTTTTTGAAATATCCAAGAGTCCTATTTCTTGGAATATTTTCTGGTATGGGGACATTTGTTTTATTTTACTTGGTCACCGCATATTTATTAAGCTATTCAACAAATCACCTGAAACTGCCCTATCATCAGGCTTTGCAAGTAGAAGTGATTGGTGCTATTTTCTGTGGAATTTTTACCGTTATAACCGGAAAACTTGCCGATCGTATTAAGCGTAGAACTTTGATGATTTTGATCACAATAATTACCAGTATTTATTCTTTCGCAATTCCTTATTTTTTAAATTCTGGAGTTATAGGAATTCTTGCAATGTCTATCATTGGTTTATCACTCATGGGAATGATCTATAGCCCTCTTGGTGCTGTTTTGGCTTCACCATATCCAACAGAAGTTCGATATACAGGTGCTTCTGTAACCTTCAATTTATCTGGTATCGTTGGAGGATCTCTTGCTCCTTATATTGCAGAATACCTAGTACAAAATTTTAATACTTCTTATATTGGTTATTATTTACTTCTCGCCTCTTTCATCTCATTGCTTTGCTTCGTCGGATTTAAAGATAATGAAATATCGAGCTAAAATATAATAACGAAGAACAAAATAAAGACTGGCAGAAAAAATGCTGCCAGTCTCATTTTTAAAAACATGGGTTGCGGTATACTCCACCACAATATTCCCGCAAACAATGCACTCAAAAAGAAAAATAAAGAATCTGCAATATTGCTTATATCAACATCAGTAAACATCCTTGATAGGATATGCGTTGTCCCCAACCACGAAACGCAAAAAAAAGCTAAAACAACAGCCCATAAAACAAGCAAAATTCGATCAATAATAATCATCATGCCATTTCATTTTTTTAATTATAGGCCATATTTTTAACATGCCTAAAAGAAAAATCACAATAAAGACCCAACGTCCTCCCCCCTGATTCTTCCGCAATAAAAAGTTCTGGATTTACGATTCCTACCAATCCTATAAAAACCATAACAAAAGATATGAGATGCATTAAGCCTGTTTTTCCCAACAACGATCTTCAGTCTGTTGCCAATATGTTAAATTATGATTTTCCATTTTATATTTTTTCCACTGTGCTCGAGCAAGATTCAACTGCTCATCATTTCTACCATCAAATAGCACGACAAGCCGTTGATAAGCATCAATATCCGAACAAACAGCTCCTTCTATGAGAAAACGAATCTTTGAATCATTGGGGTTCTCTTGTCCTGTCGTCAGAAATACAGGCTGAAAATTTGAATATTGATCACACTCTGTTCCATGTCCAATAAACGATTCATCAGCATAAACCCATAAATGCATATCTATAGAATCCCGTTGTTCTTCACTCACACATTGTATTGTTACCTTATCAAAACGAGCCAATGCCCGCTCCACAAGCGTTGGCAAAATATCTTTCAGCGTTGACTGCGTCAAATGATAGAACAGAATATCCAACCTCTTAAGCCCTCATCACTCTTTATACAAAAGAGAACATCTTTTTTAGATAAACGTTTATATTCCTTATATAAAAGGAAATGGTTCAAGATATAAACCTCTTTTTTGATTGAGATACATTATCTTTTTGCCTGTAGTTTTAAAAGACTCTTTAAAAGATAAAAAATTTATTTTCAATGTTAACAAAAAAGTTTTTAAGTTATTTTCTAGATTTTTTGTAGACTATATTTGAAAATAAAATATAATGAGTGGAAAGATTAAGAGGGAATTTAACAAGCAATTTTATATTATTTATTTGCTAAAAATATCCAGTCCATGGAGGGGTGTTTTTTTAAATTTTATTATATTTTAAGTGAAAGCAGTAAAAATATCTGCTATCGAATTAGAGACTGAGGGTGATCCCTAATTTATGCGTATTATTGAGTTTTACATCCTGAAACGTGTCTTTGTTTTGTTTGGTTCAGTGATGATTGCAGCAGTGAGCGTTAGTTGGACGGTGCAGATTCTTGCACGGCTAAACTTTCTCACAACAAGTAAACAAACACTCCTTACAGTCTTGCAATTTTCACTCTCATTGGTTCCTTCGGTTATTTTTCTTGTCATTCCATTTGCATTAGTAATCGCAGTTACAATCATCCTTTCAGCAATGAATCAAGACTCCGAACTTGCTGTCATCAATGCCTCTGGTTTTCCTAAGAGTACTGTTTGGAAACCTATTCTTCTTCTTGCTATTGTTGCATCATGTATCTCCTTTTCTATCGCTAATTTTGTTGTTCCTCAAGCGCGCCTTCATATGCGACAAATGCTAGCAAATGCGCATTTTGATCTTATTAATCTGTTCATTAGTGAAGGGAGCTTTCAAAAACTCGCCAATAACCTTTACATAGAAATTGGCAAACGGAATCCAAACGGAACACTTGAACGTCTTTTCATCGCCGACCAGCGTGACCCTAAAACGGATCTTTTTTATTATGCAACAAAAGCCTCCATTATAAGCAATCAAAATGGTCGTTTTTTAATCCTCGATAACGGTGAAATAGAAAGAGTCAATCACGACAATAATAGTGTTTCAATCGTTCAATTTAGCGCATATACTTTTAGCCTAGGAGAGTTTATTCCCAGTGATAAAACACCTACTCTTTATCCCAAAGATCGATCTCTTTCTTATTTACAAAACCCTGACCCAACAGATCCCTACTATCAACGAAAACCACTCCAATATAAAGCTGAGTTTCACCGCCGATTAACACAATGGCTCTATCCAATCGTTTTTACACTTATTGCATTAGCAGCGGCAAGAGATGTATGCTCTCATCGACAAGGACGCCATTTAGCAAATTTCTCGGCGATTGCTCTTTCTTTTCTGGTCTATTGGATAGGGTATTTTTTTGCCGAAAAAGCAAAGAACGATCTTGCATATATTCCTCTCCTTTATATTACACCCATAAGCATAAGTATTTTTGTCTTTTTTATACTTTTAACGAATCATAAAATTGGACTCCCCACAAAATTTAATGAGGTACTTCAAATCATTTTTCAAAAAGTAGTGAACAAATTTGAACATCGAAAATCTCAAGATTCTCTGGATAAAATATCATGATTGGGTGGATACTTGGACGCTATTTTTTTATACGTTACCTTAAAATAACGTGTTATTTTTGGGGAAGTATTTTTGTTCTTGCTCTTTTAATCGATTTTACAGAAAATTCTGGTAAGCTACCTTCCCTTCCACATTATACAGCAAAAGACGCATTTCTCCTCTCTGTTTTACGCATCCCTTTTATTATGCAACAACTTATTCCTTTTATTGCACTCTTTTCTGCAATGGCAACGCTTATTTCGCTTAACAAAAAGCTTGAACTTGTCGTGACTCGCTCAATCGGTGTTTCTGCATGGCAATTTCTTATGCCAGCTTGTTTGGGCGCTTTTCTTTTGGGATTATTTTCAATTTTTCTCATTAATCCACTTGCTGCATGGGGATTTTCTCAAGCAGAAAAAAAGATAACTGAATGGCGCAATAATAATGTATTAACATCTCTTCATAATACGCGTATCCACTGGTTCACACAGCATACGGATTTAGGCAGAACCACCATTGGTGCTAAATTTATCACCGATCAAGGACTTTCTCTTCTCGATGCAACCTTTGTCCAATACAAAGACGACGCAACCGTCAAAAATTGGATTAATACCCCAAAAGCAACCTTGACCAATGGCGCTTGGCTCTTAACAAATGGAATAATCTATAAAATAGGGCATCCTCCTGAAAAATTTACCGTATTAAAAATAAAAACCAATCTAAAACCTGAATTTTTAACGGAACGTTTAGTGAATCCCGCAACTATTCCATTTTACCAATTACCTAAAAAAATTATGATCGCACGTTCATTTGGCTATTCTGCTAATAATTTTGACATGTATTTACAATCTTTGATTGCCTTACCGGCATTGCTTGTGGCAATGACTCTCATTGCAGCAACTGTATCTTTAAATTTTACGCGTTTTGGGCAATCTAGAACGTTGATTCTTGGTGGCGTAATAGCTGGGTTTACGCTTTATGTTATTTCCGTACTTGTTCAAGCTTTTGGTAACGCTGGATATATTCCACCAATTATTGCCGCCTGGACACCTGTCGTTATTGCATTATTCTTGGGAATCTCTTTTTTACTTCATAAAGAGGATGGTTAAGTGAAAGCATTAACGCGTAAGAAAATCATTTTAACAAAATTAAGTGCTTTCGCTTTTAGACGTGTGATGGCGGTTATTTTAACGGGAGCCTTGCCTTATTGTGCACACGCTCAAAGCCTTATGTCTTCTTCTCAAAGTCGCATTAAAAACTCGGAACTGCCTCTTTTGCTCTCCGCAGATGAACTCATCTACAATCGTGATGAAAACACTGTTTCTGCACAAGGAAATGTCCAAGTTGAATATGATGGCAATAAAGTTGTCGCTCAAAAAATCATTTACAACCAAAATACAGGCCGGCTTGTAGCACAAGGAAACGTTGAAATCACTCAAAAAGATGGTAATAAAATTTACTCTAATCAAATTGATATGACCAAAGATCTTGGCGAGGGTTTTGTAAACGCTTTACGGATTGATTCAGCCAACAATGTGCACTTTACCGCTCAAAATGCTACACGCAAAAACAATCAGGTAACAATCTTTGAAAATGCAACCTATACAGCCTGTGAACCTTGCTCTTATAAACCAGATAGAGAGGTCCTGTGGAAAATTAAAGCCAGAAAGATTATATGGAATAATAGCGTAAAAAAAATTCGGTTTGAAAATAGCAGTTTTGAAGTTTTTGGTGTACCGATTATAAAATTTCCAAATTTTGAGCTCTATGATCCAACTGTCAAGCGTGCTAGTGGTCTGCTTACGCCCCATTTTTTCTATACTGATTATCTCGGTATGGGGATGAAAAATTCTTATTTCTGGAATCTCGCTCCCCATTATGATTTTACACTTTCTTCTACGGTTTATACTCAACAAGGGCTTTTAACAGAAGGAGAATGGCGTCAGCGTTTAAAAATGGGCAGTTATAACATTCGTTTTGCTCACATATATCAAATGAAACCGCATAGATTTGACAATGATACGATTGATGCACAGCATAAAAACCGTTATATGCTGGCGACAAAGGGAGACTTTCGTATTAATTCACACTGGACTTATGGATGGGATATTCTTGCACAATCCGATCGGAATTTTAGTCATGCCTATAAGCTTGAAAACTATAGCGATCCTACACAACTTTCTCAGATCTATCTGAATGGTATTGCAGGAAAAAACTATTTTGACATGCGTTTTTATCATTTTAAAATTCAAGATTCGATATTGAACGATCCCCATTATGAACGTCACTCTCAGCAAGCATGGGTTCTACCACGCATCGATTATTCTTTTACACCAGATGAGCCCATTTATAATGGAGCACTTACCTTCCATAGCAATATACAATCAATTTACCGTCGTCATGCCGACTTCAGTTCACCCGACTTGAACGAAAATCCTCTCAACACTTTACGACTTTCTGGTATGGCTGGAAATAGTTTGCGTTTAACAAATGAAGTTGAGTGGAAAAAGCGCTTTAACACGCGCAATGGCCTCATATTAACCCCCCTTTTCTCTCTACGGGCCGATATCCTTACAATCAATGGACAAGAAAATTATTTAGAAAACAATGCTTTATCCGCAATGCGCGGCTCAAAAATTCGTGGCATGGCAACAGCAGGATTAGAGGCACGCTATCCCTTCCTCATTACAGCTGCTCATTCTACACATATTATAGAACCAACCGCACAAATTTTTATACGCAATAACGAACAATATATCGGACAACTTCCTAATGAAGATGCACAAAGCTTTGTCTTTGATGCAACCACTCTTTTTCAACGAGATAAATTTTCTGGTTATGATCGTGTAGAAGGTGGGACAAGAGCTAATATAGGTCTAAGATATTCTGGAAACTTTAATGACAACTGGTCTCTTTATGGTCTCATTGGACAATCCTTTCATCTGGCAGGAAAGAATTCTTTTGCAGAAAAGGACCTTGTTAATGTCGGTATTCATTCTAGCTTAGAGGCAAAACGTTCAGACTATGTTGCAATGTTTGGTGCAACCCATAAAAACGGTTTTTCCTTAGAAACGCGTGGACGCTTTGACAAAAAAACAGGAAAAATCCGCCGTAGTGAAATTGAAGTATCACAAAAGTGGAAACTTTTTTGGACCTCTGTACAATATGCTTATATTGCAAGCCAACCGAATTATGAATATCCACAAGAACGCCAAGAAATTTCTTTTCAAACGGGCTTCAAACTGGCAGACTATTGGTACATTAATAGCAACGCCGGTTATGATCTCGTGTCTGGTACATTTGTAAAACGAGGAATTAACTTGAATTATGCAGATGAATGTTTCGGGGTGACATTCGGTTATCAACAGGTAATGAATCCGGGAAGCCCCCCCCCCTTGCAAAACTTTAATTTCTCTCTTTCATTACGTACAATCGCAGATATCGGGAAAAAGATAGATCCAAATTTATAAAGAGAATATATAAGTGTTTTAACTTATTATTGTTTTTATGAAAGAAAGCGTATAGTTTAAGTTACTGATGAGAATTAATAAACAATGCGAAAGCCTATTGACATGAATAAATTGAAAAAGCGTGTTCTTGCTTTATTTTGTATTACGTCTTTGAGCGTAAGTAGCCTGCTCATAAATGAATTTTCGATTCCGTTGGCCTTTGCGCAGACTGCTATTGCTGTTACAGTTAATGGCAATCCTATCACGAATTATGATATACAAAGGCGTGTTGCATTTCTCAGACTGCAACAAAAGCAAGGCAATTTGGTGGCACAGGCTAAAAAAGAGCTTATCGAAGAAGAGCTCAAAAATATTGAAATAAAACGCCGTAATGTCGAGGTAAGCAATGTCGAAGTTGATAAAGCTTTTGAAAACTTTGCAACGCAAAATAATATGATAATTGATCAGCTCAACCAGATTCTGATCCAAAATGATATTACTGTGCAACATTTCAAAAATTACATCCGTGGACAAATAGGATGGGGGCGTCTTGTTAGCGCACGCTATCAAGCTCAAATGGGTATGGTTAGTGAACAAGAAGCTGTGCGCAGAATATTAAAAAATGGTGGTGTTAAACCTTCAACCAACGAATATACATTACAGCGCATTGTTTTTGTTATTCCTGCACATCGTCGCTCAGAAATCTTTGAAAGACGTCAAAGAGAAGCAAGCAATTTCCGCGCACATTTCCGTGGATGTGCAAATGCTCACAATCAAGCAAGGGGTATTTTAGACGTTACGATCCGCCCCTTAGGAAAGTTTCTGGAACCTCAACTTCCCTCTGCATGGGAGCAAGCTATTCTTGCGACACCTGCTGGGAAAATGACAAAATTACAAGAAACAACAGATGGAATCGAAGCAATTGCTGTTTGCAAAATAAAAAGGGTTTCTGATGATTATGTTGCTCGGTTGATATTTTCTCTTCAAGATAATAAAAAAAGAAGCCCGAAAGAACTTGAAAAACTAAGCGAAAAATATTTAGAAGAATTGCGGCGCGTAGCACGTATTCAATAATGACTGCTCTCGTTGTTAGTGGTGGTGATCCTGCCGGAATTGGTCCTGAAATAGCTCTAAAAGCGTGGAATTTGCGTGTTACTCGTCAAGTTCCAGCTTTTGCGCTTATCGCTGATCCAGATGTTATTCGTTCGCGCGCTCGTTTTTTACAGATGGATGTTGAAGTGGAATCTGTTTTCACCACCAATCCTGTCAAAAATTTTCAAAACGCTCTCCCTATTATACCATTAAAAAACAAACAAAGTGATCAATTAGGTTTTCCTTCTTCAAACAATGCCGCTGGAATAATTGAAGCTATTGAGCGTGGTATTCAATTGATTCAAAGTGGGCATGCTTCTGCATTGGTTACTTGTCCTATTGCCAAAAAAAATCTTTACGATGCCGGTTTTCAATTTCCAGGTCATACAGAATTTTTAGCCGATTTGGCCCATAAAGCTTTTCATAAATGTTATCATCCCGTTATGATGTTAGCAGGATCTCGATTAAAAACAGTACCAATAACTGTTCATATCCCCTTCAAAGATGTTCCTTCACAGCTGACCCGTTATTTAATCATTCAAACGGCCTTCATTACTGAATATGACTTAAAAACACGATTTAAAATAACGTTACCTCGGATCGCTATCGCTGGTCTTAATCCTCACGCTGGAGAAGAAGGTGCAATGGGAAAAGAAGATATTGAGGTTATCACTCCTGCTATTGAATATCTTAAAAAGAAAGGACTCAATATTACAGGTCCGCTTCCTGCCGATACAATGTTTCATGAGCACGCAAGAAAAACATATGATGTTGCTCTTTGTATGTATCATGATCAAGCTCTTATCCCTGTTAAAACATTAGATTTTGATACCACCGTTAATGTCACGTTAGGTCTACCTTTCATTCGTACGTCTCCAGATCACGGAACTGCTTTTGACATTGCTGATAAAGGCATAGCTTCTCCTGAAAGCTTTATTGCTGCTCTTAAACTTGCAAATCAACTTGCAAAAAATAATTCGATAACATGCCAATAGATAATCTCCCTCCTCTGCGTGAAATCATTGATACATATGGGTTACGAGCCCATAAACCTTTGGGGCAAAATTTTCTTTTTGATCTGAATTTAACAACTAAAATTGCTCATCAAGCAGGAAATATAGAAGGAAAACCTGTTATTGAAGTGGGGCCTGGTCCTGGAGGGCTTACGCGTGCCTTGCTAGCAAAGGGCGCGATTGTAACAGCAATAGAGCGCGATGAACGCTGCATACCAGCTCTCTTAGAAATAGAAAAGCACTATCCGAACAAATTAAAAGTTATTTGTAATGATGCACTGAAACAAGATTTTGCAAAACTCTTTGAAACATCTATAGAAAAACCTCGCATTATTGCGAATCTTCCCTATAATATTGGAACACAACTCTTACTAAACTGGCTGTTAGTGGAACCATGGCCTCCTTTTTATGAATCAATGACTTTAATGTTTCAGCGTGAAGTTGCCAAACGTATTACAGCAAAACCTCAATCTTCTCATTATGGACGTCTTAGTGTCTTAACGGGATGGCGTACTATTGCTAAAATTGCTTTTGATGTTCCTCCTCAAGCCTTCACACCAGCGCCTAAAGTAACTTCTTCCGTTGTTCATATCATGCCGCGAAGACAGCCTCTTTTCTGCTCTGCACAAAAACTAAGCTTTGTAACCAAAACCGCTTTTGGACAAAGACGAAAAATGCTTCGTCAAAATTTTAAAACTCTTGGAGATGAAATACTTTTAAAAAAAGCAGGAATTGATGAAACACGCCGTGCTGAAACACTTTCAATTTCTGAATTTGTGACTTTAGCGAATTTGATAACTTAAAAAGTATCATTTTTTAAAAACAATAAAAATATTAATCAATCTTTTCAGCAATAAGTTTATCAACAAAAGAGCCAAGARAAGCACATCTCTCGCGTTTTACTGTTTCAGCTAAATAAATCGATTTAATAAGTGATAAAGATTGATCTAAATCCTCATTAATAACCACATAATCGTAAGAACGCCAATGCGCTAGCTCCGTTCGTGCATTTTCCAATCGTAAATTGATGATATCTTGGCTATCTTCTGCTCGACGATGTAAACGCGAAACAAGCTCTTTCATTGATGGTGGAAGAATAAAAACAGATACGGTGTCTCCTGGCATCTTTTTTTGCATCTGCTTGGTGCCTTGATAATCAATATCAAATAACATATCACGGCCAGCACTCAATGCATTTTCAACAGTTTCACGTAACGTGCCGTAATAATTCCCATGTACTTCTGCCCATTCAATCAATTCATCTCTATCACGTTTATATTCAAATTCTTCCTGTGAAATAAAATGATAGTGGAGTCCATCTACTTCACTGGGACGCTTTTTCCTTGTGGTCACACTGACAGAAAGCTCTAATTGTCCATCTTTTAAAAGCAACCGAGAAATTGTTGATTTACCAGCCCCTGAAGGTGAAGAGAGAATAAATAAAAAACCACGGCGTTGATTTTTTTTGAGAGTATTCAATTCACTTTCAATGACTGTCATTCCACCACTCTACTTTGTTTATAAATTTTTTTCAAAATTTGAACAATACCTTATCTCAACTTTTTCCTTAATCAATTATTTTTTTAGCAGTTCTCCATGCTATTCTACACTTTCATTGAGATAATTTATCATAAAATATATTAATTTCTTTCTTAAATATTTTGTATCGATACGCTAATCCCACTTATAACATACGAGAAAATGATTTTTTATCATTCTCATCAAAAATTTAAGGTGAAAAATCTTACTCTATTTGAGGTTCTCATTTACAATGCCCAAAGATGCGGTATCATTATAAATCAATGTTTTGCCTTTAATTCTCGCCACTTGCGAACATTCGCATTATGTTCCTCTAAAGTTCGAGAGAAAACATGTCCTCCTGAACCATCAGCAACAAAATAAAGCACATCACTGCTTGGTGGATGTGCCACCGCCTTCAATGAATCGCGACCTGGATTTGCAATAGCTGTTGGAGGCAAACCATTAATTTTATAAGTATTATAGGGTGTTTCCTTCTCAAGATCTGAACGGTAAATTGCACGGCCCGATGGCTTTCCTTTTCCTCCAAAGAGACCATAAATTACCGTTGGGTCCGATTGAAGACGCATATGCTTTGCAAGGCGGTTATAAAATACCGCAGCAACCATTGGTCTCTCTGCTGCAACTCCTGTTTCTTTTTCAACAATTGAAGCCAATATGACAAATTCATCAATTGATTTAATGGGTAAATCAGGTGAACGCATAGCCCATATTGCATGAATTAATTTCTTCTGTCCTTCGAGCAATCTGTTTATAATTTCTTTACGCGTTGTCCCCCGAAGAAAGCGAACCGTATCCGTCATCAAATAGCCTTCTGGAGGCAAAACTTTTGGAAGATCTCCAATCAAAATTTCATTTTCCGCTAATCGATCGAAAACTTGCTGAACCGTTAAACCTTCTGGTACTGTAAATGTATATTCGATGGATTTTCCTTTCACAAGAACATCCATAATATCGTGCATTGAAGCATGGGCTGGCATTAAATATTCACCAGCTTTCAGGTGACTTGTGTTTTTATAATAACCAACCCCATAAACAAAAATATCTGATGATCGAATGAAACCACGTTTTTCTAGTAATGAAGCAATTTCACGAATTCCTGTCCCCGGATGGATAAGAACAACTTGTTCTTCCTCAATTTTCCCCTTTTCTTCAAAAATACTTTTTCCAATATAAAGAAGTGCACTTATGCCGAAAAGAATAATCACAATCAGCATGAGAAAAAAATGACCAAGAATAACCAACGGATTACGGACGATAGATGATTTCTTTTGTTTTTTATGTGTTAACATACCGCAATTATCCGCTCAATGATTCGAAGAGGAATCACTTACGTCCTTTAGTGATGTTCCATTTTTCACATCGGACCTAACCCCTCAATAGCGATTAAGGATAATATTGTAATTTCTCATTTACCTTATAATAAAGGTAAAAACTCAAACAGAAATTAAGTGGAAATACTTATTATCCCCTAAAACGTCGCATCACCAACGATGCATTTGTCCCACCAAATCCAAAAGAATTGGAAAGAATCGTATCAATTTTTCGTTCACGTGGTTTGTGTGGGACAAGATCAATTTTTGTTTCAATCGATGGATTGTCAAGATTAAGTGTCGCTGGCGCTATATTATCTCGTATAGCTAAAACACAAAAAATAGCCTCCGCAGCACCGGCTGCACCAAGTAAATGCCCGATAGAAGACTTCGTTGATGACATAGAAACTTGTGGTGCATAATTTCCTAAAACACGCTCAACAGCTGCTAGCTCTATGGAATCAGCCATTGTTGATGTACCATGGGCGTTAATATAATCCAGTTCACTCACATTCACTTGTGCGCGCTTAAGAGCGGCCATCATACTACGCTGAGCCCCTTCACCACTTTCTGAAGGCGCTGTAATGTGATAAGCGTCACCCGATAAACCATAGCCTATAACCTCAGCATAAATACGCGCTCCTCGCCTTTTGGCATGTTCCAAC
Source organism: Bartonella gabonensis (assembly GCF_903679515.1). Classification (GTDB taxonomy): domain Bacteria; phylum Pseudomonadota; class Alphaproteobacteria; order Rhizobiales; family Rhizobiaceae; genus Bartonella; species Bartonella gabonensis. The sequence goes on along the minus strand of NZ_CAHOYM010000008.1, from coordinate 38,747 downwards.
TCTTCTAAAACAACAACAGCCGCTCCCTCCCCCATCACAAAACCATCACGATCAACATCATAAGGACGTGAGGCCCGTTCAGGATCATCATTGCGACAAGTAGAAAGAGCTCTACAAGCAGAAAATCCCGCAAGAGATATACGATTTATCGGAGATTCGGTCCCCCCTGCCACCATGACATCTGCATCTCCAAACATAATCAAACGTGCCGCATCACCGATCGCATGGGCCCCTGTCGAACAAGCTGTCACAACCGAATGATTAGGTCCCCGTAAACCATATTGAATAGACACATAACCAGAAGCAAGATTAATCAAACGACCTGGAATAAAAAAAGGAGAAACACGGCGCGGACCTTTATCACACAGTGTATAACCAGCTTCAACAATGCCCTCAATCCCCCCAATCCCCGAACCGATTAATACCCCCGTACAAATCTGATCTTCATCACTCTTAGGAAACCATTCAGCATCTGTAAGTGCTTGGTTAGCAGCAGCCATTGCATAAACAATAAATGCATCAACCTTACGTTGCTCTTTAGGTTCCATATACAAATCAGCATTATAGGTCCCCTCTGTTCCATCCCCTAAGGGGATACGCGCTGCAATCTGGCATGGCAAATCGGACACATCAAATTCAGTAATACGCCGAACACCACTTCTCCCTTCAAGAAGTCGTTTCCAACTATATTCAATATTACCAGCCAATGGAGACACCAATCCTAAACCAGTAACAACAACACGTCTCATAACTTCTAACCTTGAACTAAACTTTAGCTCTCAAAGCTCTTTTTTCAAAGGAGCCCCGCAGAATACAGGCAAAAGCAATGAATGCCTTTGCCCTTTAATCATCATGCAGAAGCTTTATCAATGAACTTGACTGCATCACCAACTGTGAAAATCGTTTCAGCAGCTTCATCTGGAATTTCTACACCAAATTCTTCTTCAAAAGCCATAACGAGTTCAACCGTATCAAGGCTATCAGCCCCTAGATCATCGATAAAGCTCGCATTTTCTACAACTTTATCAGCATTCACCCCAAGATGTTCCACAATAATTTTCTTAACGCGCTCTACTGTATCACTCATGTTGAAATCCTCGAATTTATATTTCCTATAATTTGGTTAACTATATCGGCTCATCTAATCAAGCAATAGATGCATTCCTTTAAAAGATTTTAGCAATGATTTAAAACATCCTGTGGATATCCCCTACAAAATGAACCAATCTGACATTCCGACATCAATTGATCAATAACCATGTTAAAGAAATAGCGCATCTTTCCATTTCAATCGTTATTCCTATCTAAAATAATACAGCTTATAAATCAATGTGGAATACAAGAAAATACTTAAATCATTGCCATTCCACCATTAATATGGAGAGTTTGTCCTGTCATATAAGCCGCTTCATCGCTCGCTAGATAAACAGCGGCAGTGGCTATTTCTTGCCCACTTCCCATACGCTTCATTGGAATCGCAGCCATAATGGCTTCTTTTTGCTTTTCATTAAGCTTATCTGTCATTGCAGATTGAATAAATCCTGGAGCAATACAATTGACAGTAATATTTCGTGAAGCAATTTCTTTTGCCAATGCTTTAGAAAAACCTATCACCCCTGCTTTTGCTGCGCAATAATTCGTTTGTCCAGGATTTCCTACAACACCAACAACAGATGTAATATTAATAATCCTTCCATAACGACGACGCATCATAAAATGTGTTAATTCGCGCGTCAAAAGAGAAGCAGCTGTTAGGTTAACTTCTAAGACATCATCCCAGTCTTTATCTTGCATACGCACAAAAAGACCATCCCTCGTGATTCCGGCATTGTTAACCAAAATATCAACGCCATCCATTTCTTTTTCTGCAACTTCAGCCAATTGTTTAATCGATAGACGTTCAGAAAGATTAGCAGGAAACACAAAAACATTCTGTCCTAATTCTGCAGCCACTTCTTTGAGCTTGTCTTCACGTGTTCCATGAAGTCCAACCATGGCTCCCCTTGCATGAAAACAACGTGCTATTGCCTCACCAATTCCTCCCGATGCCCCCGTTATAAGAGCTTTACGTCCTGTTAATCTAAACATTTTTTTACTCCTTATAGATTAAACGCCCAGCATTCCTAGCGCTGATTCTATTTCATCAACTGTTCCAACTGTTACCCCCTTTATATCCTTGTTAATACGGCGCGTTAAACCTGTTAATACTTTTCCAGAACCAACTTCAAAAAGCGTCTCAACCCCATTAACACCGATCCATTCTATTGTTTCACGCCACCGCACTCTTCCTGTCACTTGTTGAACAAGAAGAGTAGCAATACGCTCAGGATCACTTTCTGGTGCAACAGAAACATTGGCAATCAAAGGAACCATAGGGGTTATTTTGTTAACAGTCAAAAGTGCTTTCTTCATGGCATCCGCAGCAGGCTGCATTAAAGACGAATGAAAAGGTGCAGACACGGGAAGAAGAAGTGCACGTTTTGCACCTTTTGTTGATGCAATTTCTACCGCAGCCTCAACAGCTTTTGCTTTACCTGAAATAACAATTTGCCCACCACCATTATCATTGGCAATCTGGCATAGTCCTTCTCCAGAAACAGTTTGGCAAATTTCTTCCACAACGTGCTCTTCCAAACCAATAAGTGCTGCCATAGAGCCTTCACCAACTGCAACAGCAGCCTGCATAGCATTGCCACGAATGCGCAAAAGCCTAGCTGTATCTGTGAGACTCAATGTACCAGCAGCACAAAGAGCCGAATATTCACCTAAAGAATGACCAGCAACAAACTTTACCTTTTCTTCTATACGAAGCCCTAAGTGCTCCATCACACGAATGACAGCCATGGATACAGCCATTAATGCTGGTTGTGCATTGGCTGTTAACGTTAAAACATCTGCTGGTCCTTCAAAAATGATCTCTGATAATTTTTCACCCAAAGCATCATCAACTTCCTCGAAAACTATTCGCGCCGCAAAAAATTGCTCTGTAAGCGCCTTCCCCATTCCAACAAGTTGACTCCCTTGCCCTGGAAAAATAAAAGCTGCACCCATTAATAGACTCCTAAAATTGTGCAATTAAATTATTTTCTTTTGACCTTATTCATCCGCAAAAAGTCAAGATAAAGTGCTTTATTTAGAATAAATTCTCTCTTCAAATTATATTTTAAGGGTGGAATTTGATATAAAAACTTAGGAAAATATGGGGCTATAAACTGAATAACGCCCAGACTTATGAGACTTCCTAAAATTATACCTGCTAAAATATCAAAGGGATAATGTACACCCACAAATATGCGTGCCCAACAAATCAAGCATAAAAACACCACGGCAAATTTAAAAGTACCTTTGTATCCGAAAAAATAAAAGCTTACTGCATATGATGCAATGGTCAAGGCATGATTACTAGGAAAAGAAGCTGTTGCACGATGTTTAATCAGTGGTGTCGTCAACCCTACAACGAATGGGCGTGGATGAAAATAAATGAGAGAAATGAGATAACCTATAAAAAGAGCTATGCAAATGCTCAAGCAAATGCTTAGTACAACACATCGTTCCCTTTCTCCACCACAAAACCACAACACACAAAGATGAAGAGGAATAATGTAAATTAAAAACTTTGCACAAAAAACACTAAACAACACTAAAATTGACCAAGACTGATGGTGGCCTACAAACATCTTAAAGAGCATAACATCAATCTGGTTTAAAAAATCCATTTTTCTCTCCTTTATCTGTATGTTACAGCACTACCTCTTTGTAGAAGAGGGAAATATATTGATAATATATCAAGATTTAATAAATCCATTTTTTTATGTGCATAAACTTGCTATTTTAAGAGATAACCTGTAGATATGAAATGTTCGTTGCCGGCATTTAGCTGGAGGTTGAACGGAGGGCTGAAAAATATCAGTAGGAAATACAATGTTTCCGGCCTCCCGTGTCTCCGCTCTGAGATGTCTCAAATCGTAAACGCGTCCTTTCTTCTTTGGGTTTCCAAAAAAGACAAGTCGCAGAGGCTTTGCGCTAAAACCGGTAAGATTTAATTGAAGAAAGGCAAAACAATGGCTCTTTATGAACATATGTTTCTTGCCCGACAAGATATTGCACCGCAGCAAGTTGATGAACTTTTGAGCCTTTACAAAGGTGTCATTGAAACGCACGGTGGAAAGGTTGGGCGTGTAGAAAATTGGGGACTTCGTCCTCTTGCTTATCGTATTCGTAAAAACCGCAAGGCTTATTATGTATTGATTAATATTGACGCACCAACTGCAGCAATCGCTGAAATGGAGCGTCAGATGCGAATCAATGAAGATATTTTACGCTACATGACTATTCGTGTAGAAAAACACGAAAAAGAAAGATCTGCGATGCTTTCACATCTTGATCGCAATACTCACGTTGGTCAGGATGAAGAGCGCTCTCGTTCCCCGCGTCGTCAACGTGAAAATGCTATGGAAGGGGTAGAATGATGACTGATATAAATCAAAACTCTGCGCGTCGCCCTTTTCATCGTCGTCGTAAAACATGTCCTTTTTCAGGCGCTAATGCTCCTAAAATTGATTATAAAGATATCAAATTGTTACAACGTTATATTTCTGAACGTGGAAAAATTGTCCCTTCACGAATTACAGCTGTTAGTCAGAAAAAACAGCGTGAATTAGCTAATGCTATCAAACGCGCTCGTTTTTTAGGCTTACTTCCATACGTTATAAAGTAAACGATCAAAACACTTTGCAACTGGAGGAGTTCTCCAGTTGCTTTTCTTATATGGTTTAGAAAAATAGCTCATTGTATCTTATGTTAAGCTATTAAATATAAAAGTTGGGGTATCGATATGCCTCTAACTGCAGAAGGCAGGACAGCAATAAATGAATGAAAATCGTACTTATAAGATATTAACCGGTGTTTTGGCGGGATTGTTTGCTGTTGTGATAGGAATGGCAATTATTAGGGTTGCCAATATCGTTCCCTTTTTTTCTTTTCTTCTTGGCTGCTTTTTTTCATTGCCAATTTTTATTGTTGCGTTCAGTCAAGGAACATTTGCCAGCTTTATTGCCCTAATAAGTGCGACTGTTATTCTTTTCATTGCCACGGATATCTATATTGCACTTGGGCTTATGCTGTTATTTTTTCTTCCTGCTGTTTATGCCTCTTGGCTTCTTGGGCTTGCGAAAACAGCGCAAAAAGAAAACACATTGATATGGTACCCATTATCATCCGTTATTTTTCATTTAACCAACTTTATTGCTCTTATAGTTACCTTTATTGGACTCTATGTGAAAGCCAGTCCAAACACTCCTTTCATTGCAAAAAAAATCATTGAAAATATAGTACAAGCTCTACAACAATTGCCGGCATTAAAAGAAGCTAATATACTTAACTTTAGTGATTTTTTAATGGCACATGCTGCAATTTTAGCAGCTATCGCTATGGTATTTTATAGTTTGATTTTTCTCATTGGTAATCTTTATTTTTCAATGATAACAGCCCAATATATGAAGTGGCTGAAAAGACCTAGAGATGACTGGAGCAAAACTCTTCGCCTTCCAATTTCTGGAATTGTTATTTTCATCCTTGTTTCCATCGCATCAATGGCTGAATTGAGCGATTCTCTTAATTTTGCTACACTTGTCTTTATCTCTGCTTATACTGTCATCATATCAATTAGCGGTCTAGCCTATCTTCACAATATTACAAAAGGAATCAACGGTCGGATTATTATACTTTCTTTTGTTTATATTGCTATTTTAACTGTCTTTTTTTTCCCACCCATTCCTATCATGATGCTTTTGATGGGTATTTGGGCTGCTATTCAATACAACTTTCAATCACGCAAAAAACTTCCCTAAATTTATTTATTTGTTCGAAAGGAAAAACTATGGATATTATTCTACTTGAGCGCATTCCTCATCTTGGTCAGATGGGTGATATTGTCTCCGTGAAAGATGGTTATGCACGTAATTTTCTCCTGCCTCAAGGGAAAGCTTTACGCGCAAATGAAGCTAATAAAAAACATTTTGAGATCCAACGCGCACAACTTGAAGCACGTAATCTTGAACGCAAAAGCGAAGCACAAAAAATTGCTGAAAAACTTGATGGTCAATCCTTTATTGCTGTTCGTTCTGCTGGTGAAACAGGACAACTTTATGGATCTGTGTCAACGCGTGATATTGCTGAAATCATAACAGATGAAGGTTTCTCTATTGGGCGAAATCAAATTGAACTTAATCATCCAATAAAAATGATCGGGCTTCATACAATTACTCTTAGCCTCCATCCTGAAGTTCAAATTTCTGTGGTTGTTAACGTTGCACGTTCCGCCAGTGAAGCACAACGCCAAGCAGAAGGTGAAACGCTCATTTCTGCTGAAGAAATATATAATCTTCAAGAAGAAATATTAGAAGAAAATCAGGAGGAATTGTTGGCAGAAGAAATTAATGACAACGATATAAACAATCCTCATCAAGAAGCTTAATTGTTTCTTTTGCTTTCTGTTTTATCTCTTTTATTTCATTTATAATATTGGTCATAAAATACTCACGCTTTAAAATTGAGTATTTTATGACTATCGTGTATAGCTGTTTTTTAAAAGAATTAGAAAATATATTATCTAAAGATATTGCATGCCTAAAATGATAATATCACTAAAAGGAAGTATTTTTTCCAGCATGGAAATAAAAAATAATTTAAAATTCTATCCTAAGAGTAAGGTTTGCGTGAGTGGTAAGTTGATTACATCTTCATATGATCTGAAATAATTTCAACCACAGAAAAGTAATTCTGCTTACACCAATATTAGAATTTTAAGATCATACAACTTCAACATACTTAAATTTAGATTATCGGAACTGCCACTTAAAAATCACATATTATAAAAATAAAACATAGGAAAAATATGTTATATAAATAATACACGAATAATCAATGAGCAACGAAAAGAGAGTTTTTAAAAATTATATGATTTTAACTTAAAATGAAGCTTTGTAGCTCTATTCTTTATTATGTGCGTCCTTTAATTTATCGCCTAAAGTAGCTAGAATCAGAATTTTAGTGGAAAAATATTATGGAAGAAACTAGCGTTGTTAATGTCATCTCTTCGAAAAAAGAAGATTCTCCTTCTTTTCGGCAACTTCCACATAATATTGAAGCTGAACAGGCATTACTTGGTGCCATCTTTATCAATAATGATTCTCTCGACCGCGTTTCTGATTTTCTAAAGCCAGAACATTTTTTTGAACCGTTGCATAAAAAGATTTATGCGGTTTTATCTCACCTTATTAAAACAGGAAAACGTGTAGATCCGGTTACGATCAAGCCTTATATCCAAATGGAAGAGAAAATTGGAGATATTACCGTATATCAATATGTTGTTCGCTTAGCCAAAGAGGCAGTCACCATTATTAACGCTGAAGATTATGGACGCGTTATTTACGATCTTTTTATCCGTCGTTCTTTGATTAACCTTGGAACTCAAGTTGTCAATACAGCCTTTGATGCTCCTGTAGAGCTTACGCCTACCCAACAAATTGAAACTGTTGAAAATCAGTTGTTTGAGCTCGCAGAAAAAGGGAAATATGGAGGCGGATTTGAAAATTTTAATGAGGCTGTCAAAAAAGCTATCGATATGGCAAGTGCTGCGAAAAAGCGCTCTTCACAATTATCGGGGATAGCTACCCATATTAAAACACTTGATGAAAAAATGGGAGGATTACAAGCATCTGACTTAATTATCCTTGCAGGACGCCCTGGTATGGGGAAAACTTCACTAGCCACCAACATTGCCTTTAACATTGCTAATGCTTATAATCACAATGGCAATATCCAGGAAAATGAAGGAGGCGTTGTAGGGTTCTTCTCCCTTGAAATGTCCTCAGAACAGCTTGCAACGCGTATTATTTCTGAACAAACAGAAGTCTCTTCTTCTGATATTCGACGGGGTAATATTTCAGATGAGCAATTTTCAAAAATAATTCGTGCAGTAAACCAGCTCCAAAAAGCTCCTCTTTATATTGATCAAACTGGGGGAATATCAATTACGCAACTCGCTGCCCGTGCGCGGCGTCTTAAGCGGCAACATGGTTTAGATGTCTTGTTTATTGATTATATCCAACTCATGACAAGCAGTTCAAAACGTTCATCAGAAAATCGTGTTCAAGAGATCACAGAAATTACGACTGGGCTCAAGGCCTTAGCTAAAGAGTTGAATATCCCTATTATCGCTCTGTCACAGCTTTCACGTCAAGTCGAAAACAGAACGGATAAACGGCCACAACTCTCGGATTTACGTGAATCTGGTTCAATTGAGCAAGATGCTGACATCGTCCTTTTTGTCTATCGCGAAGAATATTATTTCAAAAATGAAGAACCCAAATTAGGCACTGTGGAACATCAAAAATGGCAAGATGAAATGGATAAAATTATGGGAAAAGCTGATGTTATTGTTGCAAAACAACGTCACGGGCCAACAGGAATCGTGCCCCTTGCCTTTCAATCTGACTTTACACGCTTTAGTGATCTGGCAGATAGCAATTATCTTCCAGAGCAAATTGGCTAAATCACCATGGCACGCCCTCGTATTCAATTTATCTGTCAAAATTGTGGAACCGTCCATTCTCGTTGGGCAGGGAAATGTAGTGCCTGTGGAGAATGGAATTCTCTTGTTGAAGAAAATATAAATGGCGGCATAGGAAGTGGTCCTAAGCAAAACAATACACGTAAAGGACGCATTGTCGCTCTTACATCTCTTTCTGGAGATATCCAAGATGCTCCACGTATTCATTCTGGTCTTGCTGAACTTGATCGTGTTACCGGAGGGGGCTTTATCCGTGGATCAGCTCTCCTTGTTGGTGGTAATCCAGGTATTGGAAAATCAACATTACTAACACAAACAGCGGCTGCTTTATCACGCAAAGGATATCATGTGATCTATGTCTCAGGTGAAGAGGCTATTGCGCAAATTTGTTTGCGTGCGCAAAGGCTTGGAGCTCATAATACAGAAGTAAAACTTGCTGCTGAAACCAATGTTGAAGATATTCTTGCAACCTTAAGCGAGCATAAAAACCTTGATATGGTGATTATCGATTCGATTCAAACCTTATGGTCGGATTCGGCAGATTCAGCACCCGGCACTGTCACACAAGTCCGTATTGGTGCTCAAGCTATGATACGCTTTGCTAAGAAAACAGGAGCCACTGTTATTCTTGTTGGTCACGTGACAAAAGATGGGCAAATTGCCGGTCCTCGGGTCGTTGAACATATGGTTGATGGCGTCCTCTATTTTGAGGGTGAAGGAGGGCATCATTATCGCATTCTTAGAACTGTAAAAAATCGCTTCGGACCAACAGATGAAATTGGTGTCTTTGAAATGTCTGACAAAGGATTACGCGAAGTGATAAATCCATCCGAATTGTTTTTAGGAGAACGCAATGAAAAAGCACCTGGCGCTGCTGTTTTTGCGGGGATGGAGGGAACACGACCGATATTGGTGGAAATTCAAGCCCTTGTTGCTCCCTCTTCCCTTGGAACACCACGACGTGCGGTTGTCGGATGGGATGGAAATCGTCTTTCTATGATTCTTGCCGTTTTAGAAGCCCATTGCGGCATTCGTTTTGGACAGCATGATGTCTATCTGAACGTAGCAGGTGGATATCGTATATCAGAACCTGCTGCGGATTTAGCTGTAGCCGCTGCTTTGGTATCTTCTCTTGCCAATATCCCTTTGCCAACCGATTATGTATATTTTGGTGAAGTCAGCCTTTCAGGAGCTACTCGCGCTGTTGCACATTCAGCACAACGCATCAATGAAGCAAAAAAACTCGGCTTTCAGGGAGCATTTCATCCCACGACAACAACCGAAATGATGAAGTCGCTCAATTTTCAACAAAAAACTTTCTCCGACCTTTCCGAACTCATTGCCACTCTTACTGCAAGTAAAAAATGATCTACGCCACAGGCAGGATAATATAGAAAAAATGCTATAAAATACAAAATATCCTTGCTATAAGAATAAAAAATGACATAACTGAAGTATATTTGCATACAGATTTAAAGAAAACAATTTTATATATAAGGAACAAACAAATGATCATAACAATCCTTGATGGAATTGTCGTAGTAATCATCCTGTTGTCCGCTTTTCTTGCTATGCTTCGAGGGTTTTCACGTGAGGTTTTATCGTTGATTTCTTGGGCAGTTGCAGCTGTTACAACTCTGTTTTTATTCAAACCTGTCTTACCTTTCTTTGGACAATATTTCTCTAATAAAATGATTGCATTGATCACAACATTGGTCACAATTTTTATTATTGTTCTCATCATTACTTCGATTATTACAATGAAAATCTCCGATTTTATTATTGATAGTCGAATTGGTATCCTTGACCGTACTATTGGTTTTATTTTTGGAGCACTTCGCGGTTTACTAATTATGGTCATCGGTATATTGCTAATTAATGCCCTGATCAAACCCGAACACCAAGCAAAATGGTTAAAAGATGCTAAAACAAGGCCTATTTTAGATTCACTGGGACAAAAAGTTTGGGAAACACTCCCAAAAGATCTTGGATCTGTTCTCGAAAAGGCAGAAAGTTTATTTAAAGACAGCGATAAATATACGAATAAGCAACACCCTCCTGAAAAAACACTTCTCAAAAATGGAGAATAGCTTTTCATAAGGAAAGAGAACTAAATGATGTAAAATGTGATATGAGTGATTCCTCTCTATCACAACTGAAAGAATATGATGATCAAAAGCGATATTTCCTGTCAAAAATTTTCATTAGATGATGATACCCTTCATGAAGAATGTGGGGTTTTTGGCATTCTTGGGCATGAAGAGGCAGCAACATTAACCGCTCTTGGACTCCACGCACTCCAGCATCGTGGGCAAGAAGCAGCTGGTATTGTTTCTTATCACAATAAAATGTTTCATCAAGAAAAGCATTTAGGTCTTGTTGGTGATCACTATACAAACCCTGCCACACTTGCACGCTTACCAGGTAATCGCGCTATTGGACATACCCGTTATTCAACAACTGGAGAAGTGGCATTACGCAATGTTCAACCTCTTTTTGCTGAATTGAAAGTTGGAGGTATTGCTATTGCGCATAATGGTAATCTTACCAATGGTCTTACATTGCGCCGTGAACTCATCGCTTCCGGTGCTATCTGTCAATCAACGTCAGATTCAGAAGTTTTTCTCCATCTTATTGCCCGCTCACGTTATGAATCGTCTTCTGATCGTTTTGTTGATGCAATTCGGCAAGTAGAAGGTGGGTATGCTATGTTAGCGCTCACACGTACAAAGCTTATTGCGGCACGAGATCCAACAGGAATTAGACCTCTCGTGATGGGAGAACTTGATGGTAAGCCTATCTTTTGTTCTGAAACTTGTGCTCTTGATATTATTGGAGCAAAATATGTCCGTGATGTTAAAAATGGAGAAATCATCATATGTGAAATACAAAAAAATAAGGAAATTACGAAAAAAATTATAAAACCAGAAAATGCAAAACCAGAAAAACTTTGCTTGTTTGAATATGTTTATTTTGCCCGCCCAGATTCAATCGTTGGGGGACGTAGTGTCTATACAACACGCAAAAATATGGGAATCCGTTTAGCACAGGAAGCCCCTTGTGAAGGTGATGTCGTGATTCCTGTTCCAGATGGTGGAACACCTGCCGCAATTGGCTATGCACAAGAAATTGGAATTCCTTTTGAGCTTGGTATTATTCGTAATCACTATGTTGGCCGCACTTTTATCGAACCAACACAACAAATTCGCGCTTTTGGTGTCAAATTAAAGCATTCTGCAAACCGTCCTGTTATTGAAGGAAAACGTGTTATTCTGGTTGATGACTCTATTGTACGAGGAACAACATCCCTTAAAATTGTACGCATGCTTCGCGATGCAGGAGCAAAAGAAGTTCATATGCGCATTTCTAGCCCTATGATTTTCTATCCTGACTTTTATGGCATTGATACACCTAAAGCTGAAAGCCTTTTAGCGAATCAATATCCAGATTTAGAATCTATGTGTAATTTTATTGGAGCAGACTCTTTAGAATTTCTTTCAACGGATGGATTATATCTTGCTGTAGCAGGAGAAAAACGAAATAACGACGATCCACAATTTACTGACCATTATTTTACTGGATATTATCCTACGCATCTGGTTGATCAAGAAAATCTCTCCAAAATTCATCAATCATCTGTTCTTAAAACAAGAGATTAATGATGATAAAGCATGACTTTAATCTCCATGGGCGTGTCGCACTTGTTACTGGTGCATCAAGAGGTATTGGTTATTATTTGGCACTCGAACTCGCCGCACGCGGCGCTCATATTATTGCTCTTGCACGAACAGTCAGTGGACTTACTGAATTGGACAATCAAATCCGAGAAAAAGGGGCTCTTGCTACCCTTGTTCCACTGGATTTGCATCATATGGAAAACATCGATGCCCTTGCACTCTCAATTGCCAATCGCTGGAAAAAACTCGATATTATCGTTGCAAATGCAGGAACCCTTGGATCACTCTCACCCATAGCACATATAGAAAATACGGTCTTTGAAGATGTTTTTAAAATAAATCTTTTCAGTCAATGGCGCTTAATGAAAGCCGTTGAGCCTTTATTACGTGAATCTGATGCTGGACGAGCCATCCTGTTATCTTCAAGCGTTGCACATGTTGCACGCCCTTTCTGGGGGGCTTATGCAGCCTCTAAAGCGGCTTTAGAAATGATTTCCCGCTGTTGGGCAGAAGAACTCAAACAAACCCCTATCAAGATTAATTGTGTCAACCCTGGAGCCACACGCACTGCCATGCGCGCTGAAGCTATGCCTGGTGAAGATCCACAAACGCTCCCCTCACCACAAGAGGTTGCAAAAAAAATAGTTCATTTGCTATCCCCTGATTTAAAAGAAACTGGAAAACTCTTTAATGTCCGTAAAAATCGGTTTGTGGATTATCATATCCCTCATTGATCATCATCTGAGACGCAAATCATTGAATCTCTCTCTTTTTCCTGTACTTCTCAACAGAAGAATGAAGCATTTTATGATTCTTGGATAGCTTTAGCATCAGCCTTTTTTTCTTCTAAAGAAGCTTCTAAAGCAGCGCGTTTATTATAAGCGACAAAACTATAGGGGAGAAAAATGATATAGCTCACAGCTGTAATCAATAAAGTTTTCCATGTGTAAGTCGCAAGAAAACCGACATAAATAACAATGAACAACATGCAAGGTATAACAATATCACGCCTCAAATTTTGATCAATTGTCTTTGCATTCCACACTGGTAAACGACTAATCAAAAGAAAAGCAATAATTACAGTATAAAGACTAAAAAATAATGCCCACCCCCAACTGGGGACCAAACCAAGAGCGCCTAAATAGGTAGGCAATAAAAGGAGTAACGCGCCAGCAGGTGCAGGAACACCAACAAAATAACTTTTCTGCCATTGTGGTATATCAGCATTATCCAACATCACATTAAAACGCGCTAATCGCAAACAACAAGCAACACAATAAACAAGAGCCGCAACCCAACCAATGTGGTTTGCTTGATTCAAAATAAAAGAATAAACAATAAGTGCAGGAGTAACACCAAAATTGACAATATCAGCAAGAGAATCCATCTGTGCCCCGAAAGATGAACTACCATCTATTAAACGTGCAATGCGACCATCAGCCCCATCTAAAACTGCGGCCAAAAGCACCATTAAAATAGCAGCCTCATAGCGATTCTCAAAAGCCAAACGAATGCTGCTCATCCCTGCGCAAATTGCTAAAATAGTAATGATATTGGGAATAACATACCGCATTGATGTAGGTGAACGTCGCCGATTTGCAACATCATCGTGCTGCCCCTCAGGATTGAATGAAGAAAATAGCGAAAAAATTTTCATTGCGTGGTCCTAATCGTATCTGAAATCCGTTGTGGCACTGTTATCATCAAAAGAACCCAAAACTGTCTCTCCAGCAATTGCTATCTGCCCAACAGCAACACGCAATTTAATTTCAGTTGGTATATAAATATCAATGCGAGAACCAAAACGAATCAATCCAAATCGCTCTCCCGTGATAACGGCATCATCTTCTTTTAACCAACAAACAATCCGACGAGCAAACATCCCTGCTATTTGTACGATACCAATTTTACCATGTTTGCTATCAATAACCACCCCATTCCGCTCATTAAATTGGCTAGCCTTATCAAACTCCGCATTGGTAAACCGACCTGGATAATAAACGATAGACTCTACTGTACCACTGATAGGAATACGGTTGATATGGCATGAAAAAACATCCATAAAAATGGAAATACGGATCATTTCATCTTTCCCTAAGCCTAATTCTTCAGGTGGAACACATGATTCCACAAATGAAATACGCCCATCTGCAGGTGCCAGAACCCAATTAGAATTCAAAGGGATCACACGATCTGGATCACGGAAAAAATATATACACCAGACAGTGAAAACAAGACCACACCAAAATAACGGGGCCCATATCCAACCAACAATGAGCGAAATAACAAAAAATGCTATAATAAAAGGATAGCCTTCTTTGTGAATCGGCGCAAAGCTATTATGGACAGATTGTAGAATACTCATATAATTTCCTATTCATCCTAAACTTAAAACAAGCAATAAATCTTTTTGTTCCTCTTGCTTTTATGTATTTAATCAATCACTCTCTATAAAGATATAGATTAGATTTTGCCCTATTTATTTTTTCCGATTAACAATACCTGTCTCATCTTCTTCACGCATTTTACGTAATTTTTCTTCAGCTTGTGATGCTTCAAGCTGCTTATTCCACATTGAAGCATATAAGCCTTTCTTTCGTAAGAGCTCTGTATGCGTTCCATTTTCAATAATACGACCACTTTTAAGAACCAAAATTTCATCAGCATTGATAACCGTAGAAAGACGATGTGCAATAATCAATGTTGTACGTCCACGGCTTACAATATCCAATGCTTGTTGAATTTCCTGTTCCGTCGCCGTATCAAGAGCCGCTGTTGCTTCATCTAGAATAAGCAGTGGGGGAGCTTTTAAGAGTGTTCTTGCAATAGCCACACGTTGTTTTTCACCCCCTGATAATTTGAGTCCACGCTCTCCTACCATAGACTGAAAACCTTCCGGTAACCTCTCAATAAATTTTGATATTTGTGCCATTTCAGCAGCTTTGTGAATCTCTTCATCTGTCGCATTTGGTCGCCCATAGCGAATATTATAGGCAATTGTATCATTAAATAACACCGTATCTTGTGGAACCATGCCGATCGCTTCACGCAAACTTTTTTGTGTTATGTCACGAATATCTTGCCCGTCAATTGTAATAGAGCCTGCATCAACATCATAAAACCGAAAAAGTAATCGAGAAATGGTTGATTTACCTGCACCCGATGGACCGACAATGGCGACTGTTTTTCCTCCAGGAACTTCAAAATCAATATCTCTGAGAATCTGACGCGTTGAATCATAAGAAAACTTTACCTGATGAAAACGAATGGTCCCATCGCTTATCTCTAACGGTGTAGCATCCGATTTATCAACGATCTCCTGCGGAATATCTAAAAGATCGAACATCGCTTCAACATCCGTTAAACCTTGTCGAACATCACGATAAATTGAACCAATAAAATTCAGTGGAATGGAAAGTTGCATTAAAAGAGCATTAATAAAAACAAAATCTCCTAAAGTTTGTGTCTTATAAAAAACTTCATAAGCTGACAGCAGCATCATGATCGTCATTCCAATCCCAAAGATAAGAGCCTGGCCAAAATTAAGCCAGCTTAATGATGTCCAAATCTTTGTTGCGGCTTTTTCATAACCTGCCATAGAAGCATCAAAACGAT
Source organism: Bartonella gabonensis (assembly GCF_903679515.1). Taxonomy (GTDB): domain Bacteria; phylum Pseudomonadota; class Alphaproteobacteria; order Rhizobiales; family Rhizobiaceae; genus Bartonella; species Bartonella gabonensis. Next base: position 22,883 of record NZ_CAHOYM010000008.1, on the reverse strand, counting down.
CGGCTTCCAGAGTTTCATTGCCAAAATATTTGACCGTTTCAAAATTCAAAAGAGAATCAACAGCGCGCATATTTGCTTCAGTATCTGCTGTATTCATTTGTTGCCGAATACGAATACGCCAATCACTCGCCTTAACAGTAAACAAGGTATATAAAAAAACCGTTACAACAACAATGAGAAGATAATGCCATCCGTAATTAATGTAAAATACAAGGGCCGTTAATATAAATTCTAAAACTGTCGGGACAGTATTAAGAATTGAAAATCTTACGATTGCTTCAATTCCTTTTGTCCCACGTTCAATCACACGAGAAAGCCCACCAGTTCGGCGTTCTAAATGAAATCGTAAAGATAACTCATGAATATGTACAAAGATTTTATAAGCTAATTGACGAACCGCATGTTGACCAACAGTAGCAAAAAGAGAATCGCGTAATTGATTTAATCCAGCCTGCAAAATACGTGCAACATTGTACGCCAAAACGAGCATGATGGGAATAATCCAACTGGATGAAAACCATTCAAGAAGCTGAAAGCTTGCATCAAGCACATTCGTAGAATATTTAAAGAAATACGGTACAGATATAAGAATGAGCTTGGCCAAAACAAGATAAAATATTGCCCACAGTACACGTATTTTTAGATCACGCCGATCTGCCGGCCACATATAAGGCCATAAATTGTAAAGTGTGTGCAGAGTTTTCCCTGTATCTGATGATACAGTTTTTGTCATTTCATTACGTTTCATAAAGCCCTTACTTCTCTATCATCCACACAAACAGCCCAAATATCCCCCTCCTGTAGTTGTTTATAAGTTTCTTGCGCTTCTAGATAAGCTACCTACTCGTTGTTTGAAGTTAGACTGTTTTTGAAAAAGGAACAAGAAATAATCCACTATACAGTTTATTATTTTGATCTGTATTCTCATACCACTCTGCTGCAAATAAATTTTCAACTTTTACATGCTTTTTTTTCAATTCTGCCTGAAGCCACTTTTTTGTTTTACCAATCTCTTTAAGGCCATCATCAATAACTTCACCATTTTCTACGACAATTGTCGATTTTTTCCCCTCGTCCCTTTTAATAACAGTGCAATCACCATTCGTTTCTAAATGAACAAAAGCTGCTTCATGTAAACTACAGCCTTTAATGCGCAACATAGTAATCAAATCATTCACACTGATCCCTAAGTTTTTAATCTGTTCCATTTGAAATACACCATCTAAAACCAGTGCAATATTTCGTCCCGCAATGAGACGACGAAAAAAAACTGAATAGCGTGAAAAAAAATTAAAAGAGGTAATCAAAGCTTGCCAAATTAATAAAACAAGCAACAATTGAATGCAACTAATATTCTGATTATAAATAACGCCTCCAATGATACTTCCCATCACAAAATTACTGACCAAATCAACGGGTGTCATCTGACTAAGACTTCCACGCCCTGTCGTTCTTAAAATAAATAGGAAGGCAACAAGACCTACAGCCAGCTTAAGCGCGATATATCCATAATGATATAAAAACTCCATCATATTCTCCCTTTAATTTATGAAAGCTGCTGGAATAAAGAAATTAGAGTCGTTTTATTTCCCACACGGTTATGCGCTCACCACTCTGCGGATCCTTACTATCTTTTAAGAGAACCCCCTCGGCTGCAAGCTCATCACGAATTGTATCCGCAGCTTCCCACTCTTTATTATGGATAAGCCGCAGTCTTTCGGCAATACGCTGATCAATAAATTTTGAATCAAGAGACGTTTTTTTTATAAATAATGGGCAGTCTATTTCTTTAACCCATTCTTGTCGTAATAGTCCTAATAAACTCATCCCATTAGAAAGAGCCAAAGCATCTCCTGCTTTATAAAATTTTCGCAAAAGAGTTAATGCTTTTGGTGTATTAAGATCATCCCTGAGGGCATCTATCAAAGTATCATCAATCACTTCATTTCTTTCCATCATACTCTTTTTGCTGCGAAGCAATTCATACCAACGATACAGTTCACTGCTCGATTGCATTAAACGCTGCGCTGTCCAATTTAATGGTTCACGATAATGTGTTTGAAGCATCGAAAAACGTGCAGACAAACCCGCCCAATTTTGCTTCATTTCATCGGTTAAAACACCATTAAATTCCAAAAAATTATTTTCTAAAACAGAACGAATGGTTATGAAGTTGCCAAAGCTTTTCGACATCTTTTTCCCTTCAACTTGCAAAAAGCCGTTATGCATCCAAAAATTAGCCATTCGCTCCGTCCCAAAAGCTGAACAACTTTGTGCAATCTCATTTTCATGGTGAGGAAACATTAAATCAAGCCCACCACCATGGATATCAAAAATATTCGCGATCGGATCATCACAAGTTAAACCACCACCATAAGGCGCTAATAACTTTGCCATTGACATTGCGGAACATTCAATATGCCAACCTGGACGACCTAAAACAGGTATTCCGGCCGGCGACTCCCAACCTGGCTCTCCTTCCACAGAAGGCTTCCATAAAACAAAATCCATCTCCTCCCGTTTATAAGCAGCAACATCGATACGCGCCCCCGCCCTCATTTCATCTAAAGAACGATTTGAAAATACCCCATAATGTGGAGGATTTTTTATGCTGTTCACAGAAAACAACACATGATTTTCCGCTTTATAAGCGTGCCCCTTTTCAAGCAATCTTTCGATGAGCGCGTGCATCTCCTCTAAGTGCTCTGTTGCACGCGGCTGGCTGGTTGGCAATAGACAACCAAGTGCTATTGTATCTTGTTGAAACTGAGAATATGTACGTTCTGTTAATTGACGAATAGCCTCATTCAATGACAAATTTGGATATTCGTGGGCGGCTCGTGCATTAATTTTATCATCGACATCTGTAATATTACGCGCATATAGAACATGATCATTGCCATAAACATGACGCAATAAGCGAAATAAAATATCAAAAACAATGACAGGGCGTGCATTTCCTATATGCGCATAATCATAAACTGTTGGGCCACAAACATACAGACGTACTTTTGTCGGATCTATTGGTGTAAAATTTTCTTTTTTACGTGTCAGCGTATTATAAAATCGCAACTCTTTCATCATTATACTCCGTGAACGATATTACACACCGCTCCTTTAGATGTCTCTTATCTTAAATGATCACATTATACGGTTTAGACTAAAACTTTCACCTTATAGTCACTTCTTCTTTCTCTATTGTATTCACGGCTGTCTCCATCAATTTATCATAAAAAAATCTCTTTTATTTGATTGGACAAAAGTATTCTATAGATAGAGAGCTTTTACCCCCTTGAAGACAACAAGTTTAGAAAAAAATTTCATAAGCAATAGAATATTTATATGAAAAATAGATTACAGGAAGCAAATCTTAAAACACGCAAAGCTTCATCAGTATTTTCAATATTCCACAATGGCTTCCTTACTGTCTCTTACGCCCTATATTTTATCATTAATCATTGAGAATAATGTCGCAATTAACCCTATTTTTTACATTGTTCTCACGACACAATTCTTTTATCTGTACAGAGTTTTATTCAAAGAAAGCAATAAAAATAATGCGTAATAAATTGAGAACAATCATTGTTTTAATATTTCTTGTCATTTCAATGCCAACCTTTGCGCAACGATCTCCACCTTATGAGAAAAAATTACTTCGTCTCGCAGAAATTTTAGGATCTCTGCATTTTCTCCAAAATCTTTGTGAGCCTCCAACAAACCAATGGTATGATTATATGAACGCACTCATTGAAACAGAACACCCTATTCCACAAAGACGCGCTTATTTTTATGAAGCATTCAATGAGGCGTATCGTGCTTTCTCAGAAAATTATCATCATTGTACACAAACAGCCCTTGAAGCCAATCAAAGATATATTAAAGAAGGAAGAACTTTATCTGAAAACCTTCTCATGCAGTATAGCAATTAACCTGTATAAAAAGTATCACCTTCAATTTAAGTGATATCAATGATGCCCCCTTCATGAAGAGAGCAATAAGTTGTCTTCTAGAAAATAGAAAAACTTTTGCAGAATAATGCCTTGATATGCTTTTCCTCTGTAGAAAATCATTCTTTAGCTTCCTTCCCCCTTAAAGGATGCAATTCTTAACCCAATCTGGTTTGTAAATAGCCCAAATTCTCGTGAATTCCACTTTGCTTTCCGCCTATGTGATTTGCTTCATTAAAACTCTACAAAAAAGCCTAAGACATTCATCACACACTAAACAACATTTATGTGTCAAGGGAGCTGATATACCTTATATCACATCACCGCTCTAAAAGATGATGTTTTTGGCATAACAGGATAAAACTTATGCTGTTTACACCAAAGTTTCTATAAATTTAACAGGCTCTCCTTGTGAAGAAGTGACAATTTCACCTTCCCACATAACACGCATACCACGAATAATAGTCCCAACAGGCCAACCTTTAACCTTTTGACCATCATAAGGTGTCCAACCGGCACGCGAACCAATTAAGTTATTCGTAATAACTTCTTCTCGTTTAAGATCAATAATGGTCAAATCGGCATCATATCCAACAGCAAGACGTCCTTTACAACTGATACCAAAAATACGACTAGGGCCATGTGAAGTGAGATCAACAAAACGCTCAAGAGACATTTTTCCAGCATTCACATGTGTCAACATAATTGCTGCTGTTGTTTGAACTCCTGTCATTCCTGAAGGTGAAGAGGGATAAGATTGAAGCTTGTCCTCAAGGGTATGAGGCGCATGATCTGAGCCCAAAACATCAATAATCCCCTGTTGAACACCATACCAAAGAGCTTCACGGTGGCGCGATTCACGAATAGGTGGATTCATCTGAATTAATGTACCAAACTGCTTATAATCATCAGCCGTAAGAGTTAAATGATGGTGTGTCACTTCAATTGTTGCGACATCTTTATGTTTTTGTAGAAAATCAATTTCTTCTGCTGTTGAAAGATGTAACACGTGAATGCGTGCTTTCGTCTCATGAGCAATTTTTACCAAACGCTGTGTGCACTTTAACGCCGCAACCTCATCACGCCAAATCGGATGTGAAGAGACATCTCCTTCAATACGCAGTATTTTACGCTCTTTAAGCCTTTCCTCATCTTCAGAATGAAAAGCTGCACGACGGCGTATACTTTTCAAAATAAGACGTACACTTTCATCATCATCGACCAAAAGATCACCGGTAGAAGATCCCATAAAGACTTTAATTCCAGCTGCACCAGGAAGTCTTTCTAATTCAGAGAGTTCATGAGCATTTTCACGCGTTCCTCCAACCCAAAATGCAAAATCACAATGCATTCGATGAAATCCGCGCTTAACCTTATCGCATAATATTTCTTCTGAGGTTGTCAATGGATTGGTGTTAGGCATCTCAAACACTGCTGTAACCCCCCCTAACACAGCAGAATATGAGCCACTTTCCAAATCTTCTTTATATTCATTACCTGGCTCACGAAAGTGCACTTGACTATCAATAATTCCCGGCAAAATATGAAGCCCCGTACAATCAATCACCTCACCAGCCGAGGCAGATGTAAGGTCGCCAATTTCAGCAATACGGCCATTTGTAACACCAATATCACGCTTGCTTTTTCCATCATGATTCACAAGTGTTGCACCTTTAAAAATTGTATCAAATGTTTTAAACATAGCCACGCTCCTTACATATTGCTCACTTATCGATTATGTAACTTTGAGCAGAAAGGCAAGAACCATGATTGAAAAACAAAATGCCATTTGCTTAAAAAACCGTAGAATTATTCAAATTACAGGCGAAGAAGCAACAGATTTTCTACAATCCCTGATCACAACAGATGTAAAAAAAATCAGTCCCCAAGAAATTTTCCCTGGCGCCCTCTTATCCCCACAAGGAAAGGTCCTTGCTGATTTTCTTATCGGTAAAAAAGATGATGGTTATTTTATTGATATTGGAATGTCTTTGGCCGATACACTCTACAAGCGCTTGTTGCTCTATAAACTGCGTAAAAAAGTAGAAATTACACAACCATTACAAGAGCTTGTTACAGTTTTTTGGACCAATGAATCAGATACTTTAAATTTTTATTCAAATTTTGTTGATAAGCGCTTCCCACAACAAGAAAAAATAACACGAATCTATGGCAAAGTTCCTTTTTGGACTTCAGAAGATTACGACACATGGAATCAATTGCGTATTCGTTATGCAATTGCGGAAAGTGATCACGACTATGAAGTCGGCAAAGTCTTTCCTCATGATATTAATTACGATCAAATCAGTGGACTTGCATTCAATAAAGGGTGTTATATTGGACAAGAAATTGTTTCACGAATGCACCACCGACGTGCAGCACGTCGCCGTCTTTTAATTGTAAAAAGCCAGTGTAATCTTCCTCCTCAATCGAGTATTGAAGCAGGAACAAAAGTATTTGGGCATTTGGGAACATGTGTTGCAAATGAAGCTCTTGCTTTAATGCGTCTTGACCACGTCAAAGATGCTATGGATCATAATATTCCCTTTACTGTAAAAAACATTCCTGTCACCATACATATTGCTGAAAATATGAATTTTACCTTTTCTGAAAATACGATAGAAAATACGCATGGCTAAAGCTGAATTATTAAAAAGTGGAGAAGCACGCGCTTGGCAAAGAATGCTCTCTGGACGCAGACTTGATCTTCTCAATCCTTCTCCTTTTGATATTGAAATTGAAGATATTGCCCATGGACTTGCTCGCGTGGCACGTTGGAATGGTCAAACACAAGGAGAGCATGCCTATTCTGTTGCACAACATTCACTTTTGGTCGAACAAATATTTCAAAAACTTTTTCCACAGTCGCCGCATCATGAATGTCTCTGTGCTCTCCTTCATGATGCACCAGAATATGTCATCGGCGATATCATTTCACCCTTTAAAGCTGTCATAGGAAAACAATATGAACGTATTGAAAAGCGCATCCAAGATGCGATCCACATGCGCTTTTCTCTGCCCGTTGATCTTTCTCAAAAACTTTTTAAAAAAATTAAACAAGCCGACCGTATTGCTGCATATCATGAAGCGATCTCGCTTGCTGGATTTAATACAGAAGAAGCCCTTCGTTATTTTGGCTCTCCCAATAATCTTTCACCCGATGATCTGAATTTACACCCCTCCTCTACCCAACAAATTGAAAACGCATTTTTAACGCGTTTTAATGACTTGGATGCCCAAAGTTTATAAACTCTTCGCATTGTTGATTTCTTTTCATGATAGAATCATCACATTGATTTATAATAATAATTTGTTGTTTTTCATGTTGAAGGAGAGATCCAAATATCGTAGTATTTTCTCATTTCAAATCTGTTGATATTGAATCAATCAAAATCGTTTGCTGGCACGTCATCAACGGGGAGAATGGTGTACGATACAAGAGGACTAAAAACACCTCTTATGAACTATCTCAAGTGGCAAGCGCTGGTCGGCAACATTGGAAGTTAGCAAAATGTATGATGGTACCCGCTTGCTTTTTTATGCAGCGTAAAGAGGTAGTCTTTATAAATTTTATACACTTCCTAGAATCTTTCCCGTTATACCATTCACGGATAAAGTGTAAGTTTTATATAAAAATAACTTACTGTATTTATAAATCTTTTTTACAGTAAGGGATTTCCGAATAAAMGTARGGGRATAGGATTTTGCAATATGCCTCTATAGGACGCTTCTTTTTTTATCGAATTTCTCTAACAATTTTTTAAATCTTGTTAAGTCCTGTGGTGAAAAATTTTCTAAGTTCTTAACGAACGTACCAATAGTTTCATGTTGCAATGAATTAGAAGATTTCATTGTAAAATTCTTACGACAAACATCAGCTTCCTTTCTTAACAAAGAAGCTGTCTCTTGATCTAAGGCATACAGCTCTATAATCTTGTCTTCCATACCAATGGGTACGGATTTTTTGCCAATCTCAACTGAAGATAAAAATGCTACAGATATACCTAATTTATCAGCCATATCTAAGAGACGTTCTGAGTGATCAACGCGAAGTTTACGTAAGATTTTACCAAAAGATGTAAGCATATAAAAAGTCCTGTTAGAGAAGAAACATTCCTTCTGATTCTAACAAATCTTTTCAAAAATTTCTTCAATTATTGCGAATCAAAACTCCTTTTTAACGAGAGAATTGGATAATTTTAGAATGAAAAATCTTACGGTATTTCTTGTTTCCTAAATGAAGTGGAAAACTAAAACCGTTTACTTTTGCTACGAAATAAAAATCGTCAAAGCTACCAGAACTATAGCATCTTGCAATATAGCAATCATCAAAATCTTCCTTGAAGAAATCAGACAAATAATAACTAATCAACGCAATACGTTGTTCAATCACGTCATTATCAGAAAAATCAATCACATCCTTCTGAAAACTAATATCTGGATTTTTTACTTTATTTTTTTTACGAGAATGATAGCTAGCTATGAGAAGATTATTAAAAATTTTTTGCCATTGACGATTCATTGTTGATGTTAAGAGGCAATCTTGTTCTAAACTGGCATCTCCATTATGAGTTTTTAAAAATCTAATTCTATGCGGTATATCAAACATAGATTGTCTCTAACTCTTGGTTATCCATTTTTTTAAATGTGAGAAGCTATTTCCTAGCGCGTCCATGAAACGGGAAAAATCCATGACAAACATAAAAACAATGAAGGCTAACCACTTCATGATGCGTGACATCATCTTTAAGCCTTGATAGGTTTCTATCATCTCATGAAGCAGCCGTTGCTCTGTTTCTGAGAGATCTCGTTCCTTCTTACTTTCCTTGCACCTCATTTTGCCAACCACATAAGCGTGCTCCCTGTTGTTAAAGCTTTTGATCAAAACATCACAAGCGCTGTTCCTTAAACCGCTTGGCGACAATCACTAGTCCTGTACACGCGGCTAAAACCATAATCCCTGCTAATGCCCATTGAATCGGTCCATTGCCGACCAAAAAACCGCCAAATCCAGAACAAGACCCGATAATCGGCGCTAACGCCTCTATCTTTAAAAGACCCGTTGCCTCCTTCGTTTCTACCCGTTGATAATTTGAAGCAATGTAAGACCCTTTTGCCCACAAACCGGCTTCTGCGGCGCGACGATTGGATAATCCCACAAGAGGCTTACCCCCCACTTTATTCCATTTCTGTAGTTCACTTGGAACGCATTCATAATCCCCTTGATTAAGCTTCTTCAACAATGTTGACTTACAAAAAGCTTTCGTTCCTACGTTATAACAAAATGATACCAATGCCGCGAATTGACTATTCGTTAACGAAACAGTAACGGATTCCTCTACCGTCTTCTCAAATTGCTTTAAGTCTTCACGAAGAATTTCTTCTGCTTGCTCTTGTGTGATACGCATGCCTTTTTTTACAAGCGGTTGACCTGCGTTGCTGGTGTGACCATAACCAATCGTCCAGATACATGCCGTATCTCTATAAGCCTCTAAACGTAAACCTTCCCATTGTTTAATCAGCTCTAGTCCTTCTTGGGATATCTTTCTCATCTCAATCCTCCATAAAAAAAGCCCCACAAACGCGGGGCTGGATAAAACTCTTTTTTTATGATCTCTATTGGCTATGCTCTTTGATCAACTGCTCGACTTCTTCAACGCTAAAGCCAAGTTGAAAAAGCGGGGCATATTCGCTTTCCTGTAATTCATACTGACAACGCTTTTCTACAAAATCTCCATTTGAATCAAATGGTATATTTGATGTTATAAAAACCTTATGCGTATCATCTTCTAACCCCTCTTCTCCTTCACTAAGCTCTTTAACAAACACCCAATAAAAACGCGTTGATAAAAGCATCTCTAGCCTTCTTACCGTTTCTGCCTTATCAAATTCAAGCATATTCAGATAATCTTCTTTGCTATTTAAATGCTCTGGATATTCTATCATCTCTCCCTCCTAAGAAAAATGACGCGTATGGCTACAACCACGCGCCGCAACTTGTTCATTTCTACCATTTATACCCATGGTTGTTCGATAAAAATGCCCATTCTGCACTGTATTGCTCCAGCTGCCGCCCCCTATCAATGCTCTCATTTCAAACGTATTTTGCACACCGCTTATTGCTGGTACAGGAAACATTCCTGATAAATATTGCCAAACATAACCGCAACCATCCTCACAACCGATATACGAAATCATTCGACGATTTGCCGTATCCTTATATCCCCCTGAAGTCTTAGGAAAGGGTGCCTTCTTACCGACAATACTTGTCTTCTCATTACTTCCATACATCGCAGAAGCAAACGCTTCATCACTCAGTAAAGATTTTTTAACACGTGCCATATCTGTTGCATGTTCGGTATAACTACGGTGTGTTGTTATATTGGTACGATAGACCGATTTTGTATTTGCACCCGTGCCTGATTGAAGATAAATATCAACCCAAAGATCTGTAGAGGGGTCGTAGACCATTCCTTCTGGTGAACTATGCGGGCGGTGATTGAGACACCAAACTGAATTGGGTAAGATATCCCCAGCCCTATAACCAGATAAGGGGTGTCCGTAAATCGTACCAACATCCGCACAAAGCGTATGAAACCCTCCTATCTTGCGCGAATTATTAACTGTATAACCCCTTGGATAGGTAGAGTTTTCTGATACAACAAATTTATGAGACTGCCTTCCTTCTGATACCAAATAAAGATAATAATCCTTGCCCGCCGAAAGAGGCTGAACGTTTATTATTTTATCTACCGTATTATTTGCAACCAAAATATCATTGTCTAATGCCAAGGTTATACACGTTCCTTTTTTCACGGTTAATTGCGCTTTGCTTGTCGCAACAAGAAACGGAGTGAAAGTTGACAAAACCGTTAAATTAGACTGTTTCAGAAAAGTGTTTACCTTTTCTGCTAGCGCTTTTGCTGCTGTTGCTGTTGTTTGAGCTGCTGTCGCTGTTGCTAGAGAACTCTTGATACCACCAAACTCTTGCTTCGTCGTATCGGCTGTTGCTTTGGCTTGATCCGCAACCTTCTTCGCCTCTCCGGCTACTGTCTCTAACTGTTGGACCTTCTTCTGGGCGTCCTCTGCCAAATTCTTAGCTGTTTCTGAAACTTGTTTGGCTGTTTGCAAACCAGACTCTATTGTTAATGCCTTTGCCTTAAATGAAATAACATCTGCCGTCGCTTTCCTTGCGGATGTTTTCGCATCGCTAACCTCTCTTAGTGCTTGCTCTGCTGTCTTTTGCGCTTCTGTAGATGCCGTTGTCGCTTGTTTATCGGCTTGTAATGCCTGATCTGCGGCGGCTTTCGCTTCAGAAGCTACGCGAGATGCTTCTTTTGCTTCTTGTTGCGCCTCTTCCGCTTTCGCCTTTGCACCATCTGCTGTACTTTTTGCCTCCTCTGCTAAACCCTTCGCTTCCGATGCGGTTTGAGATGCTTGTTCGGCTGTCGTTTTCGCAGTCTCTGCCGTACCCTTGGCTTCTCTTGCTTCTGTTAAAGCTGTCTCTACGGATGTTTCTACTTGTGATACTGTTTTTGTGAGTTCTGTAACTGAAGCTGTTGTACGTTCCGATAAACCTTTCGATTCTTCGGCAATAACCTTGGCTGCATCCGCTGTTTCTTTCGCAACATCCGCCTTACTCCCTGCTTCTGTCGCTATGGTCTGAACTTCCTGAAACGTCGCTACCGCAGTCGCTACTGCTTGCGTTGTTTCTGTGGCTGTCTGTAAAGCTTCATTCGCAACGGCTTCTACGCTTTCGGCTTTAGCCTTTGCTTTTTCTGCTGCCTCTTGTGAGCTTGATGCCAACTGTTGTGCCTTTTCGGCTTCTGACTTTGCCTCTCCAGACTTCCTTAACGCTTCTGTGGTTTGTTGGCTTATCTCATCACCTGTCTGCTTCGCTGTAGTGGCTCTCGATAATGCCCGTTCCGCAATTCCTTTTACTTCTTCAAGGCTTTTATTCGATTCATCAAAAGCTGCCTTGTTTTCCTGAACAAGGTTCTTTGCCTCTTCGGCTTCAGCCTTTGCTTCTCCAGCAATCCTCTTGGTATCATTGGCTGTGTTAGACGCCGTATCCGCCGTTGTTTTCGCTGTATTTGCTTCTCTTAACGCTTGTTCTGATGTCTTTTGCGCCTCTGTAGATGCCGTCGTCGCTTGTTCTGCTAAACTTTTAGCCGTTTCAGAAATCCCCTTCGCATCGCTTGCTTCTGTAAGCGCATTACTAGAGGCATTTTTGGCTTCTGTTGCCAATTGCTTGGATTCTTCACAAATTCTCTTACTTTCTTGTGAAACTCTCTCTGCTTCTTCAGCTTTCTTTTGAACGGCTTCGACCAAACTCTTGGTGCTTTCATTGCCTTCACGAACCGCTTGCCTATCGGCTTGTAATGCCTGATCTGCGGCGGCTTTCGCTTCAGAAGCTACGCGAGATGCTTCTTTTGCTTCTTGTTGCGCCTCTTCCGCTTTCGCCTTTGCACCATCTGCTGTACTTTTTGCTTCTAACGCTGTCGCCTTCGCATGACTTGCCTCGTCTTTTGCTTCTTCTGATAAACTTTTAGCTATAGAGGCGCTTTGGCTTGCCTCATCACTCGTGGCTTTCGCTGCATTGGCTACAACTTCTAAACCTTCTGATTTCGACTGCGCATCTTTCGACGCGGTCAATGCCTCCTCTGCTATACCCTTGGCTGCTCTTGCTTCTGTTAAAGCTGTCTCTACGGATGTTTCTACTTGTGATGCCGTTTTGGTGAGTTCTGTAACTGAAGCTGTTGTACGTTCCGATAAACCTTTTGCCTCTTCCGCAAGTCCCTTGGCTGCATCCGCAATATTCTTCGCTTGTTCCGCCATCTCTTTCGCAGTATCTGCTGTCTGTTTGCCTTCTCTGACCTCTGTCAAAGCTGTCTCTACTGACTTTTCTACTTGGGATACTGTTTTCGTGAGTTCTGTAACTGAAGCCGTCGCGCCTTCCGATAACTCTTTTGCCTCTTTTGCCATATCTTTGGCATCATCAGCTATCTGTTGGGCTCCATCCGCCTTACTACTTGCTTCTGTCGCTATGGTCTTTACTTCATGACACGTTGCTACTGCTGTCGCAGATACTTGGGTCGTCTCTGTTGCCGTCTGTGAAGCTTCTCTGGCTGTTTGTTCTGCACGTTCAGCAATGGACTTCGATTCATCAGCTAACCTCTTAGCTTCTGTTGAGACATGGACTGCACTATCACTTGCCTGCTTGACCTCTGCAAAACTTTCCAATGCCGTCGCTAAAGAACCTTTCGTTGCGCCTACTTCTCCTGTAGCTTTATCGACGGCGGATTTGATCTCTTCTGCCATGTGCTTCGCAGCATCAGAAGCATTCTTGGCTTCTTCGGCTAAGCCCTTGGCGCTATCCGCTGTTTCTTTCGCACCATTGGCGGTTGTCGTTATTGCTGTAACCGCTTCACCCGTTTTCGTGACCTCTGTAAGCGCTTGCTCCGATACCCTCTTGGCTTCTTCGGCAACCTGTTGCGCTCCATTTGCACGCGCCATGGCTTTTTCAGCCTCTTGCCTTGTATTCACAACCTGTTCTAACGGGGCAAAAGTTTCATAAGAATACAAAGAAGCTGTTCCTAACAACTTGGGAACAACGACACTATCTTGAGAACGACCCTCTAGCATCTCTTCTCGGGTGGCTACCGGTATCAAATATTCATGACTATGATCGGGTATCTTCATCTGCTTTCGTCCTTACATCATTATGAATAACTTCATCCAAAGAACACTCTTTCAATTCTTCAAAATCTTCGCTTAAGGCTTCCAAGCGCTGCTCTATATCTTTCAGTGAACCATCAAACTCTGCTTTCAAGGCTGTTTTCATCAAATCCAAAACCCCATTAAGCGGCGCGTGCACTAAACCTCCCCCAGAATACAAAACGACCCGTACTTGAGACGGGTCGCTAAGCTCTGATATCGCAAACGGTTTTAAGGTCATTTTAACTCCTCATGTCTTAATCCCATAAACAACACTCACATTAACGGGGCGCGTTTCAATACCACCAACCCTTTCTGCCATAAGGTGATGTTCATGGTGATCCCTGTCGTGTATCCCTTCTTTTAGCGGTATCGAATAATATAAAAAGTTGGCAAAAGGGCTTCGGATAAACCAAGGTAAACGGGGTGGTTTATCTTTATCGGTAAACCAAAAGGGAACCTCTGGTTGTGGACTGCCGGCTATTTCGTCAAAGGCTTCATTGCACCTTTGCAACGCATCACCACTCAGCCCTAAACACTCTTCGTCCACTGATCTCTTTCGCCTTGGTAAAGAAACATCCCGTTTCTTGCGTGAAGAACTCTCATCAGTAGCGCTTGAACCGACAAAATGTTCATGGGCTTTCAAAGAACATGCTTGCTGGCTTGCAAAAGAACGCCAAGGGTCTAGACCACGTTCATGGTCCAATCCCCTTAAAAACATCCCCCGAAAATCCGGAACATTAAACGTCGCAACGCCATCCCCATCGCCCCATATCGTTCCTATCGCATCAAACAACGCTCTATAAGTACTTCGCGAATAAGCCTGCCCATCACAAAGCAACCAGCCATCCGGTAAGCGTTCCATCGCAAAAGGACCTATCAAACCAGACGGTAAGCGTTTTAAGAAAGAAACTTTCTCTCTTGTTGGATTGAGAATTTGCCAACCGGTTATCTCTTCATCATACACAAGCGTATAAAGACAGCCCTCTTGTATCTCACCTCCCGATAAGGCTAATAAACCCGTTTCTGTTGCCTTATAAACCGGCTTGCCGGATAAATTATTCAAAGAAATCGTGGTTGCCCCTACATTCTTACCCTTCGCTTTAAAACAGATCGATATCCCATTCTTATACGCTAAAAATCTCGATTGGCTTTGAAGATATATCGCACTCGTCTTTTGTTTATGATTAACCGTAACAATCCCTTCACTCACTCCTCCCGTATCCGATAAATACTCACTGACCCTTTGCATCATAAAGCGCGCGCTATTATTAACCGTGTTAGGATGCTGTCCTTCTGACCAATGAATAAGATTATCCGCACCACCATTCTCAGATGCCGTTAAAGACCAATCATAAATCGTTGACATTTTGACCTCACGTCTTAATCCCAAACACAACACTCATATTAATCGGGCGTGTCTCACTTACCCCTGAACTTGCCCAAACAACATCACGCATATGAAGATGAGAATGGGGAAAGGCAAGCGTATGATGCACCCGTATATCCTTTGCCTGCACATCCAAACGTTCAGCAAGCTTTTCCCTTTGCTGGTCATTCAGCATATACCCCCAGATAACCATCATATTTCCATACCAACTCTCTTCTTCATTGGCATCATTCAAAATCGTAACAGAGTGACCGCCATGATCATGCTTTCTCATCGCATCATGCTGTAATGTGCCAAGATAACGCCAACGGTCTATTTCACGGTCATCATCAACACCCCGTAAAAAAACACCTCGCAAATCGGGAACATTAAACTTCGTCCAACTATCACTACCGCCCCACCTCGTCCCTATCGCTTCATAAAGAGCTGGATAATCCGTACGTAAATAAGCCGCCCCATCGCAGGGTAACCAGCCTTCTGGAAAAAACTGCATTCCAAAAATCCCTATCGTACCCGTAGGATAAACTGAAATCATCGGTTCTTGTAATAAAGGCAAAGGGGTAGGATTTAAAATATGCCAACCATTATCCCTATAAACCAAGCAATAAATGCACCCCTTTTGTATCTCGCCTCCTATCAAAGCACTGATACCTAATTCCGTTGCCTTATAAACCGGCTTACCCGCTAAATCATTCAAGGCAATCGTGGTCGCCCCTACATTCTTACCCTTCGCTTTAAAACAGACCGATATCCCATTCTCATAGCCTAAAAACTGAGAAGAACTTTGAAGTCTTATCAACGTTGTCTGTTGTTCCCCGTCAACCGTAAAGCTATTTTCAATCAGACCACTCGTATCCGATAAATATTCCTTCACGCGTTGCATCATCACACGCGCGCTGTTATTGATACTGCTTGGACGTTGTCCTTGTGTCCAATCAATCAAATCATCACAATAGGCATTCTCAGAGGCTCTCAAAGACCAATCATAGATCGTCGACATCTTAAAACCTCATGTCTTAATCGCATAAAGAACAGATACATTCACTGGACGCGTCTCACCTTCACCAGAGTTTCTCAAGTCAACCTCTCCGCTTTCATCAAGAGTATAAGGACTTGCAATATAGCTTCCTAAATTCTCACGCTCTATGCCCATAAAACTCGCTAGAGAACTTCCTCCAAACAACCCTAGACGATACCCCAACACATCCGTCGTATTCCCATCCCAAAAGTCTTCATTGCTGGTAAAATGGGGAAAGGAAAGATTTTGCCCCTCATGTTGATGTGACTCGATTAAATCTTTTTGTACACTTGCAAAAGAACGCCCCTCATCAATATGACGCCCCCCATCAACACCCCGTAAAAACAGCCCCCGAAAATCCGGAACATTGAACGTCGTAACACTATTCCCTTCTCCCCAAACCGTCCCTATCGCAGAAAACAAATCACTATAATCAGTCCGCGAATAAGCCTTCCCATCGCAGATTAACCAATCCTTTGGAATGTTTCGCATCGCAAACGTTCCTATGAAACCAGTAGGATAAAGACTGCTTTCTTCTTCTAAAGGGATAGAGGTAGGATTAACAAGATGCCAATGATCTCCATGATAAACCAATGTATAAATGCATCCCTGCTGGATTTCTCCACCCGATAAAGGACCAACCCCTAAGGCGGTCGCTTTATAAACAGACTTGCCCTCTAAAGCATTCAGAAAAACCCTCGTCGCTCCAATATTCTTATCCATCGCAACAAAACGCAAAACGATACCATTCTTGTATTCTAAAAATTGCGATTGGCTTTCAAGACGTATCGTACTCGTTTGTTGGGTATGATCATTCGTCACAATCCCTTTAAGCGTTCCACCCGTATCTAACAAATATTCCTTGATACGCTGCATCATCACACGGGCGCTGTTATTAACTGTGCTAGGGTGCTGCCCTTCTGACCAATCAATCAAATCATCCGCACGCGTATTATCCGACGCTCTTAGCGACCAATCATATATCGTTGACATGGGTTATCCTAAATTCCGTAAAAAGCCCGCATCAATTGCGTCATCAAAGGATTATCATCTTCACGCTCTTCTTCTTCTGAAGGCTCTTCTTGTGACACTAATAATGCCCGTAAAACCTCTAGCAAGTTCTCTCTATTGCCAATGCCCCCACGGGCGATAGGGCTTGCTCTATAAGGCTGTCCACCATACATTTGAAAAACACGATTAACAAAATCACTTGCGCGCATTGCGTTATTACCTGCATTCAAACCAACCGCATTGCTGCCAACCAATTGTGCTGCATTGGCATGGGGATTTTGTAAAAGCCGCGCGGCTCCTCCTGCCCCTTGTTGATGTGCTAAATACAATTCTGCTTCTGTTGGCGCTCTTCCCAAGACACGGCTTAAATGGTTGCGATTATCAAGCGTCAACCGCCCCATGGCATCAGCTGCTTGCATGGGGTCAAAACGGTCTTGCAAACCATATTGTTTAGCGGTGCTGTCTATAAACTGATACAACCCACCCGCAGAAGAGCGTGGATTCCTTGCATTCGGATTACCGCCACTTTCCACTTGCGCAACGCGGTATAAATAGCTTTCCGGCAAGCCATAACGCGCTGCTGCCTGTCTTATCGCTTGATCAACTGAAGGACTATAACGGGTCATCGGTTAAACATTCTCACAACTTCGTTTCCACTTAATCTAGCCAAAGCAGCAAACCGTTTTTTCACCCACTCTTTCGTAACATATCCCTTATGATGCGCTTTCACCATACCTTGAATGAGCTCTACAATTTTCTCATTTGAAATATCTGACCCCCCTGTTAACAACTTGACAACATCCTTTTCAATTCGTTGACGCTCTCTAAACGCCGCTTCCTTGAAAGGAAGCCAAGAAGCTTTTACCGCTGCTTTACCCGCTTGCATAACCGCATCACCTTTACCCGTTGGCATACTGACATTATGCGTAAAAGAGATATCTTTATTCGCTCTACGATTTGGTATTCTGTTATAAAAATCTGCATAATTAGCTTCTCTATCCACAACACTCTTAACAGCAGAAACTTTATCGGCGCCATAAACCTTTGCAAACCTATCATACAGATCATCCGTACTAAAAAACTCCTTTGCTTTAGAGACTTGATCTTCTGTTTGCCCCATGCCCTTGAGAAGTTCTCCCCTTGAGCCCTTTTTAAAGTATTCTTGTTGTGCTTCTGGTAATTCATCAAAAATTTTACTAAATTGATCCTTATTAATCGACTTGCTAAGGATTTTTGAACCTTCACGCATAGCGTCTACACGGGAACTATATTGATGAAATAATTCACGCGCTTTATTATATTTAGGCGATATATCATCCATAATCTCTAATAACTTTTTCTGAATGCCAACTAAGCTATGAACTTTGCTATTATCTCCTTTTCTCTTTTCTGTCCTTATCATAAAATCAATAGCCTCCTTAGTCTTATGGAGAACCCCCATGTTTGGTTTCTCTTTAAGGAGACTAAATTTTTGAGAAGAGAACGGACTGGCTTTATTGCCATCACTAATGAACCCTTTTAGCCCTTTATTATAAGCTTGTTTGAAGTATGGACGCTCCATTAATTCGTTAAGAGCGCCATAATATTTTTCTCCTATCGGCGTCTTCTTGGCTATTTCGTAAAGATCATGGGATGCTGCTTTCCTACTCGCAATAAGATCATCTTTTAAACCTGTAACATTTTGACGAGGAACAAAGTATTGATCTGCCGCC
Source organism: Bartonella gabonensis (assembly GCF_903679515.1). Lineage (GTDB taxonomy): Bacteria > Pseudomonadota > Alphaproteobacteria > Rhizobiales > Rhizobiaceae > Bartonella > Bartonella gabonensis. The sequence continues at coordinate 4,088 of NZ_CAHOYM010000008.1, read as the reverse complement.
TGATGAATACGTTCCCCTCCTCCAAGAGCTCTTTGAGAAGCCCTTTTGGTCAAATCAAGATAAGCCCCTTGATTTTTTTGCGCGATATCAAAAACAAGATCTTGTAAAAAAGGACTATGATCGGCTACATAATCGGTATCAACAGCTTTACTGCCAAAAGATTTTCCAAGAGCTTCAGAGGACTCATTACCTAAATGTTTACTGATTGCTCTTAATGTTGCTTTTTCAACACCTTCCTTATGAGAAGGTGTAAAAACTCTTCGTATTCCACCAACCGTAGAACCAGCCAAATGACCTAAAGCACTTCCAACCCCTGCCCCTACTACTCCTAAACCTCCTCCAAATCCCGTAGTTGCAAGCGTATTCCAAAATCCTTCCCCTTCACCTGCACCATGTAATGCACTAGATGCCGCACCTACTTTAGCCAAATGAGGAAACGTTGTTTTTGTCGTGATACCTAAAAAAGGGCTTACAAGTTTGCTTGCACGTGACTGACCTGCCTTCAAAAAAGATTGACCTAATTTAGATCCAAGAAGTCCTAATCTTGCCGCCCCTCCTATGCCTAAAGTCGCAAGAGAAGGAATTGCCGCCCCTAAAGCATTTCCTAAAAACGACGTCCAATAATGCTGATCACTCATCCTACGGTAATAATCACGCAGTTTATTGGCTTCTTGCTCATACTTTTCTTCGTATTGCTTATCTCCAGACAACCAATATCTGAACATCCCCTTTGCAAAAGCCTTTAGCGCATTCTCATCCTCATGATCTCGTCCAGCCGCTATAATTCCTGCAACTTCATCATCTAAATTAAAACTAAGCCCGTGTTTTAAAGAGTTCCTAAACGCTTCTCCTTGCGTGATTTCGGGATGTTCTGCTTCTTCTTCATAAGAATGGTTGTTATAGTCTGATATAGAACCCAAATTGATGAAATTCGGACCAAGCTCTGATGGATATTGTCGATTAGCCGCATATTCTGAAACAGAACCAAGGTTGATAAAATTTGGACCAAGTTCTGATATTTTTTTACCTTGCTTGTTCGTAGAACCTAATGCACGATCAACTACAAGAGAATTCTTATTATTAATCATTGAGCCCTCGTATAAAAATGATTATTGTAAATGAATTTAACTCCTACTGGCATTTTATTAGCTTCTTCTATGCTACTTATCGTTGGCAAGTTTGCACTGCCTCCTTGTGATATTGTCTGAACCTCATTATTTTTACCTAATAAAAAAGTTTTTGCTTCAGGGGATAATTTTTCAAGAACATCTTTTATTTGAGACAGACTTCGCGCAAATAGTTCTACATTCATATCAATACTTAGTGCACCTAAAGAATCCTTTAGCATGTCAAGATCTTTGTCACTGACATTTCCAAGTCCTAACCCTCCTGTCCTTGATAAGCTTTTCAGTTCGTCTATACGATTACTTGCTATATGGCTCCTAAGCGCTTGCACAACTCTATCTGCACCGCGTGCTTCCGTTCCGGGAATCCAGCTTTTAAGCCAAGCAATGAGACCAGTTGAATAAGTACCATGTTTCTTCATGTACTCATCAAGATATCCAATATCATTAAATAAAACAGTGTCGCGTACTATATTCTTCTCATGGAGTTTTTTTGCACGCTCAGCTTCCTCATATGTTTTACTACCCTTGATAAGCTTTGCTTCCAATTCTCCAGTCTCAGGATTGGTAATAAACTGATAATCAGCAGAAAGTTTAGGTTTATCACCACCTGTTAGCAGCGCACTAAGCATTTGCGGATTACGTGCCATGACCGCAGCTTCTTCTTCGCTGTAGCCTTTGGACTTTAGATACTCGACGGTTTGGTTAACCTGCCCTCTTTGTTTATCCCCTTGATGCACGTTTTTCAGACCCTTGGCAAAAAGTTGCCATCCAGATGAATCTGGACTCGCTGTCATTGCTCCTAAAAGAAAGTCATCAATTTTCTTACTAGCATCAGACTGTGAAAAACGAGAAAGTTTATCCCAAAAACTAGGTTCTGGTTCAGGACGCTGTTCTTGGGGTATCACTGATGCTGTTGGAATAGATGCACTAGGTGAAATTTTTTCTCTTGGAACTGGAGTGGTTTTATTCTCAATAGGGGGAATAGAGCCTATTGGAGGAGGAGAAAAGGACGCCAGATCATATAGATTGTTCATAGGAATCATACTAGGCATAGCTGGTACTTGTGGAATAAATGATGCTTTGGGGTCCGGTCTTTTATTCTGCATTTCTTCCCGCAATAACCCTATTTTCGTTTTTTGCGGGTTAAATGCGAAACGTTTATATCTCGGGTCAAAATCCATAAAAACCATTATATTACCTCTTTAAAACTGTTTATTTTCCAGCAGGCTTTCCTATCATTTCCGCTGCCTGCTTTGCTCCATAAATCGCCGTCGCTAAATTCTGCCAAGGATTATTGCCTTGCATCTCATAACCGGTCATATTATTCATCGTCGTTCCGTAATTTCTTGCAAAGCCATGACCGGCGTTCATCAACATGTTCAGTCTGTTCCAACCGCTGTTGTCTTGCTCCAGCCAACGTTCTCTATTGGCATCGACAAGCCGTTGATTATAGTCATTAAGAACTGATGAACCCTGCAACATATTGGAATAAGCATTATTGTAAGCGGGGAATAAGTTACCTACCATGCCTACCCGATACTTATTAAAGTCACCTAGTAAGGCATTAGCTTGTAGCATGTCCTGCTTATTCTGACGGTAATGATTAATCCTAGCACTTTTAGACAATGCATCAAGTTCACGCGCCAACACTTTCATATGCGCACCAGATCCATAACCACCAGAACCTGCAAAATAGCTGTTAATTGTATCTGTCACATCCTCTTTAGACTTTTGAAGGACATCTTCAAAATCTTGATCATATCCCCCTTTATAACTAGAAGCCAATTCACCTATATTTCTTTCTGCCTGCATAGGCATATTCATCAAATGATTCATATAATTTTGGTACTGATGTGGAACACTTCCAAGACCACCTATAGCTTGATAAGTTGGTGCACTTAACGGCGCAACGCGCGGTCCACCGTAAACATTACCACCCATCCCTGTGTTATACATTTGATAAGCATCCGCACCACCACGCTTAAAGACATTCTCCATCCAAGAAGGCGGGGCGCTTGTTTGTACCTGCTTCTGTTCTGTCGTTGTCGGTGTTTTGCTCCCCATGTTATAATTCCTTCCTGTAATAAAGCATCGTTATGCCGTAACCTTGCTTGTCTAAGGCGCGCTTCCAACCAAGACGCCCTAAAATTTCTATCTCAAAAGCGCCATTCTCACGCGCCCAATCCTCTACAACTTTTAAATTGTCAATCTGATCAAGAACACCCTTGCCACTACATTCACAAATCAAGGCGCGCTTCTTGCCCAAAACTGTCTCTTGTATCTGGGTCGTAAAAGCCGCTAAAAATCGCTCGTCATCATCCAAAACAAGCCACAACTGTTTCTTGCCCGTGCAAATAGCTTCAATGAGATTTTGCAACGTAACTTCATGTTTGAAACGCTCTACATACGCACTCAATGACGCAAATATCTCTTCAAAATACGGGGCTATGCGCTCCATATCCCAAGAACTGGTCAAATAGACTTTTGCCATTACCCTCTACCGAAAGGACGTAAATCAACGTTAAAGCCCGTAATCATTGTCCAATGTTCATGTTCTGGAATACGCAATTTAAATAGGTGATAACGATTGCGCGAACGCCCTTGATAAGCACCTGTAACGTAAGAACACACCCTCTCCTTGTGCCATGTGATCGGTGTCTGACCATTGCGAAGTCGACGTTCCCCTATGCTTAAAAGACCTTGCGTCGTATCAATCTCTGCAAACATCTTCGTGATAAAGCTAAAACTTCCATCTGGTGCCCCCATCTCTTGCGAAACAACCGTTGCCTCCATTGGGGCTCCTGTAAACACAACAAGATGATTTTGATCGTTAAAACCACCAAGGATAGGCGCTCCACTTTGCCAACGAGGGCTGTCTAAAGAAGCCGGTAAAGACTCAAGATTGATCGAAATCTCATCTAATTGTTCTAATGTATAACCTGTCGTAAAGCTGTCGTAAAG
>NZ_CAHOYM010000007.1 GCF_903679515.1 Bartonella gabonensis | reverse complement strand
CATTTTATTGAATATGCTATAAGTTTAACTATAGTCTATTTATTTTTTTATTTTATGATATTTTTATGATATAGAGCAATCTATAATTTGTGCATAAAGAGATTTTCTTTTGCTATAGAAACTTATCTTTAAATAGTCTTAGTATTACCTTTTTCAAGCCGTTCTTTTGCTTTCTTTTTTTGTACAATACGTTTGCAAATTATTGGTGGATAGAATTTGAGAATGTTGTGAAGAGAAAGAAAATGCAATTTTGGAAAATCTTGTTAAATACAGCGTGCGCTGTATTTTTTGTATTTGATATAAGCAGATCTCATAGTGCTTTAAATATTTCAGAAACAAAAGAAGGCTCAGTGATTGTTGCTTCTAAAACACCTGCTCGTCCTTATGAATTTCTTATTGAGAAACTTGCAACTAAGCATAATGTTCCCGTTAATTTAGCACATGCTGTTGTAAAAGTTGAAAGTAATTATAAGGCAAGCATAAAAGGAGCAGCGGGTGAAATAGGTTTGATGCAAATAAAACCTTCTACGGCACGAGGGTTGGGCTTTAGTGGTTCTGTAAAAGATTTATACGATCCTGCGACTAATCTCGAATATGGTATGCGTTATTTGGCACGGGCTTATAAACTCAGTGGTGGAAGTACGTGTGGTACAATTCTTAAATATAATGCAGGTCATGCTGCAAAAAAAATGAATTCCATTTCAGCAAAATATTGCGCAAAGGTGAAAATGTATTTGGCTTCATTAAAATAACAACGTCTTTTGAAAGAGATTGGTTATAAAATATTTTAAGATACTATTTTCACGGAGCAGAAAATGTTTTATAAGTTAGTGCGTCAGTCGGCTGGGCAGCCGCGCTTGTCTAATGCTGAAAAGCGGCAAGTGAGGAAAGTCCGGGCTCCATGGAAAGACGGTGCCGGGTAACACCCGGCGGGGGTGACCCTAGGGAAAGTGCCACAGAAAGTAAACCGCCTATTTTTATAGGTAAGGGTGAAAGGGTGGAGTAAGAGCCCACCGCGCATTCAGTAATGAATGTGGCAAGGTAAACCCCACCGGGAGCAAGACCAAATAGAAATGACGTGCAAGATTTAATTTGCAGCCGATTTCCGGGCGAGTCATTCGGGTAGGTTGCACGAGGCGGATGGTAACATCCGTCCCAGATGAATGGTTGCCATGTAAAGTATAAGCTTTACTATACAGAACCCGGCTTATAGGCCGACTGATATTTCATGATGATACGCGATATTTTATAAGTTCAATGTCATATGGGCTTTTATGGGGTCTGTGTTTGAAATGAACATTTGAATAGAGAGCGTTTTAAAAAGTTATAACATTTCTTTAAGTATAATACGTTAGGATGTGTCTTGGGATAACTTTAGCTTTTTTCGTTCATAGTGATTAATATGAATGTTGAGGATTGGGTTATTCTAATATTGATTGCCATGAGAGAGCTGTTGATTTGAAACAGCGTAACTTCAAGACGGATTATTTTGACAAAACAGGATCAAAGAGCTGAACGCCATATTCCAGTGTTGTTGCAGCCAGTTTTGGCTGGGCTTATGCCATTGGTTGGAGCAAAAGTGATTGATGGCACCTTTGGTGCTGGTGGTTATACGCGCGCTTTATTAAAGGCAGGGGCAGAGGTAATTGCTCTTGATCGTGATCCTCATGCTATTGGTGCGGGCCAATCCCTTGTTGATGAATTTTTTCCACGGCTTCGTTTGGCCCATATGGAATTTTCACAGCTCGATCGTGTTGTTGAAGAGAAGGTGGATGCGGTTATTTTGGATATTGGTATCTCTTCAATGCAGCTTGATGAAGCAGAAAGAGGCTTTTCTTTTAAAAAAGATGGACCATTGGATATGCGAATGGCTCAGACGGGTTTTACAGCTAGCGATGTTGTAAATCATTTAAAAGCAAGGGATTTAGCGCGTATTTTTAAGATATTAGGAGAAGAGCGTTATGCAGGGCGAATTGCACGAATGATTGAAAAGCGTCGTGTTGTTCAGCCTTTTTTGCGTACAGGTGATTTGGCCTATGCTATCGAAGCGTTGATAGGGCGTAAGCCAGGAGATCGCATTCATCCTGCAACACGTGTATTTCAGGCTCTTCGTATTTATGTTAATGATGAAATTGGTGAATTAGCGCGTGGTTTATTTGCTGCTGAACGCGTTTTAAAAGCTGGAGGCCGTTTGGGTGTTGTCAGTTTTCATTCTCTTGAAGATCGTATGGTCAAAAGGTTTTTTTCGGCTCGTTCTGGAGAATGTATGAGATCACGCTATTTGCCTGAATTAAAACATTCTCCAGCAACATTTTTTCCTTTGTTTAAAGGAGGAATAATGGCAAATAAAGAGGAATTGCAGCAAAATCCTCGTTCACGTTCTGCGAGATTGCGTATGGGGGTGCGGACTGAAGCAGAGGCTCTTGGGGAAGATATGAAATTATTTGGTTTAGCAGAAATTGTCAGTTTTGAAGGCAGCAAGAAATGACAGTTTTCCGTACATTTGATATGATTTTGGTGATGATTATGATTTGTATGGCAGGTCTTACTTATAAAGTAAAATATGATGTTCAAAAACGAATGAGCGAGGTTCGTCATCTTGAGCATGAAATTGCTGCAGCAAAAAATACGGTGAGTTTGCTTCATGCTGAGTGGGCTGTCATGATAAAGCCTTCTCGCATGCAAAAACTTGCGAAACGTTATCAAAAAGAACTGGGGTTAGAGGTTATACAGCCGCATCAAATCGTGGAGTTTAAAGACATTCCGGTACGGGAACACGATCCAATTGAAGAAATAATTAAACAAAATATCTTGGAAGATAATCAGGATATTTTGGCGAATAATCGCGCTTCTCAAGTCAATCGCATTGTTCAAAAAGGCGTACAGCAATGAAATTGGCCTTTTTATTCTCACAGAAAAAAAAGCGCTTAAGGAATTCGTTGAATAATCATAATGTTTCTGTGCGTCGTTCATATTCTAATCGTCCACGTTTGCTTTTTTCGTTGTTCTGCTTTTTAATTTTATATGGCATCATGGGGGCTTGCCTGATTTCTTACGGGTTGGAAGGTGGACAGATTGAAGAAGCAAAGGGGCCAAGCGTTCTTCAATTGATGGCACGTCCTGATATTGTTGATCGTAATGGTCGTTTATTAGCAACAGATATTAAAACCTATTCACTTTTTGCTGAGCCACGACGTATTATTGATGTGGATGAGACAATTGAATTGCTCTCAACAGTTTTGCCGGATTTGAATTGGCAGGAAACTTATAAGCGTTTAAAAAGAAAAACTGGTTTTTCTTGGATACAGCGTGGGTTAACACCTATGCAGAAGACGCAAATTATGGCTCTTGGTATTCCAGGAATTGGTTTTCGGACTGAAATTCGTCGTTTTTATCCCGATGGACCTATAACTTCCCATATTCTCGGTATGGTCAATGTGGATAATCAGGGCATTGCAGGTATGGAAAAATATATTGATGATACGGGGTTGAGTGCTCTGCGTGCCGTTGGTCTTGCGATGGAAGAATCATTAAAACAAGTTCAGCTTTCGATTGATGTGCGACTTCAAGCAATTGTTCATGATGAACTTATTCAGGCTATGAAGCGTTATCAGGCAATTGCTGCAGGCGCTGTTATTTTAAATATACATACGGGGGAAATTTTGGCTTTGGCATCCCTACCAGATTTTGATCCTGGAAATCCTATTGAAGCTTTAAAAAGTGATCGTCTTAATCGGATGACGGCTGGAACCTTTGAAATGGGATCGATCATTAAAAGTTTTACGACCGCCATGGCCCTTGATTCTGATATTTTTCACTTAAACAGTGTTATTGATGCCTCAAAGCCCATAAAAACAAGTAGTGGCTATATGATTCGTGACTTTCACGGAAAAAATCGGCCCTTAACGTTATGGGAGGTTTTTATTTATTCTTCCAACATTGGTTCTGCTAAAGAGGCATTAGCGATAGGGATTGATAAACATCGTGATTTTTTGCAAAAACTTGGGCTCTTGGATCGTCTTACAACAGAGTTGCCTGAGGTTGCCCATCCTATAGTGCCCCATCATTGGAAGGATATCCATTCTATGACAATTTCTTTTGGGCATGGTATGGCAACAACACCCTTGCAAACGGCGGTTGGGGCTGCTGCTTTAATGAATGGTGGTTGGTTGATTGCGCCAACATTTTTAAAACGGACAAAAGAACAAACCTTGCACTATGCGAAACAGGTTTTGAAGGCCAAAACAAGTCAAAATATGCGTTACCTTTATAAATTAAATAGTGATATGGGATCTGGACGTAATGCAAAAGTAGAAGGCTATCGGGTGGGCGGAAAAACAGGAACAGCTGAGAAAGTCGAAAATGGAAAATATTCTAAAACAAAAAATTTCAATAGTTTTCTGGCTGCTTTTCCGATTGATGATCCTGCTTATGTTGTTTTAACAATTATTGATGAACCTAAGCCAGAGGAGGGGAAAATTTCGGCGACAGCAGGGATGAATGCTGGACCAATGCTTGCTAATATTGTTCGTCGTTCAGCCAGTTTTCTTGGTATAAAACCCAATTTTAAAAAAGAATATGAGCCTCTTTTAGATAAAAAGAGCCATTCAAGTTTCGTTAAACAACGGTAAAATAAATATAAAGGTGCGTCGTTATGTTGTTTGGAACAGTTTTTACAGAATGTCTTGAAGATCAGAAGCTTTCTTCAATGGAAATAACAGGGATCAGTGCAGATTCTCGACAAGTTTTGCCGGGCTATGTTTTTGTTGCTGTTCAAGGAAAACAAGGGGATGGAAGACACTATATCAATGATGCGATAAAGCGTGGAGCACACGCAATCGTTATTGATTGTCAGGCTGTTCTTGAGGATTTATCTGTTCCAATTTTACGTGTTTCTAATGTTCGTCATAGTCTCGCGTTGGCAGCCGCCCGTTTTTATGGTTCTCAGCCGGAAACGGTTGTTGCTGTGACAGGTACAAGTGGTAAAACATCAGTTGTCTCTTTTATTCGGCAAATTTGGACTCATGTTGGATTGTGTGCTGCGAGTATAGGAACGGTTGGTGTTGTTTCGCCTCACCGAAATGACTATGGTTCTCTTACAACACCTGATCCGGTTGTCTTGCACCGTCTTCTTTGTGAAATTTCTCATGAAGGTGTGACCCATGCAGCTCTTGAAGCTTCTTCGCATGGGCTTGATCAAGGACGGCTTGATGGAGTCCGTTTAACGGCTGGGGCCTTTACCAATTTAGGGCGAGATCACATGGATTATCACAGGGGTGTAGAGGATTATTTGCGGGCTAAAATGAGGTTGTTTGATACACTTTTGCCTGTATCTGCTCCTGCTGTGATTTTTGCTGATGATGTTTATTCACAAAAGGTTATTGATGCTGTTACACAAGCACGCCGCCGTGTCTTGACAATTGGACGTAAGGGGCAATTTATCACGATTAATCGTGTTGAACATCAACGCTCAAAACAGTGTATTGAGTGTCGTGTGGAAAACAAGATTTATACATTTGTTTTGCCTTTAGCTGGAGATTTTCAGATGATTAATGCACTTGTAGCGGCAGGACTAGCCATTGCAACAGGACTTTCTCCTGATAAGGTTTTTTCTGCACTTGAAACTTTGCAGGGGGCACCTGGTCGGTTAGAGCTTGTTGGAAAGACAGAAAATAATGCGCCTGTTTATATTGATTATGCGCATAAACCAGAAGCTTTGGAGCAGGTTTTGCTTTCTGTTCGTCCTTTTACGCAAGGGCGTTTGGTTGTTGTTTTTGGTTGTGGAGGGGATCGAGATCAAGGAAAAAGAGCTATGATGGGAAAAATTGCCGCAGATAAAGCGGATATTGTTATTGTAACGGACGATAATCCTCGCACAGAAATACCAGAAAAAATACGCAAGGATATTTTACAGGGGGTACCAACAGCAATAGAGATAGCAGATCGTGGTGAAGCTATTTCTTATGCGGTGGGATTTTTGAAAGCGGGTGATACACTCATTATTGCTGGAAAAGGTCATGAAGATGGCCAAATTATAGGGCAGACAATTTATCCTTTTTCAGATCGTTTGAAAGCGATAGAAGCTTTAGAGGACCGGAGGAGATGACAGCTTTATGGGATAAACAAGCACTTGTTGCGGCCATTGATGGTATTGTAATAGGAAGCGTGCCAGAAACTTTTTCTGGGGTTTCCATTGATAGCCGTACTCTTGCAGAAGGCGATATTTTTTTCTGCATTAAGGGACATCATCTTGATGGTCATGATTTTGCTGCGCAAGCTTATGCACGCGGTGCAGGCGTTCTTATTGTTGCGGAACACCGTTTGAAGGATATGGAAAAGATATCGGCTCCATTGATTGTTGTTCCTGATGTTTTGCAAGCCCTCGAAAAACTTGGGAAAGCCGCACGCAAACGTTCAAGAGCTAAAATTATCGTGATAACAGGATCGGTAGGAAAAACAACAACAAAAGAAGCTTTGAAACAAGTACTTGCAACGGCTGGGAATGTTCATGCTAATCTCGCTTCTTTAAACAATTGCTGGGGGGTTCCACTTACTTTAGCGCGGATGCCGATGGAGAGTGATTATGGTATCTTTGAAATTGGCATGAATCATAAAGATGAAATTCGCCCTCTGGTCAAATTGGTTTGTCCGCATGTTGCTCTCATTACGCATATTTGTGCAGGACATATGGGTTTTTTCAAAGATCTTGAAGAAATAGCAGAGGCAAAAGCTGAAATTTTTGAAGGATTGGATGAGGAAGGCATTGCCATTTTAAATGCGGATAGTGCTTTTTTTTCTTATCTTGTTCAAAAAGCAAAGCAATGCGGTGTGAAGAAGATCTTAAGCTTTGGTGAGACTGAAAATGCTGATTATCAGGCGCGGGATATATGTCTTTTAACCGATCATTCTTCTATGATGGTGCGTATTGGAGGACAGGGTAGGGAGGTCAAAATTGGTGCTCCTGGACGCCATATTATGCAAAATAGTTTAGCTGTTCTTGCGGCTTGTGATGCCATTGGGGTTGATTTGGATCCTATTGTGCTTTCTTTGAGCCGTTTTTCTTCTCCAAAAGGGCGGGGTGTTCGTTATCGGTTGTCTTTATCGAATGGGGATGAATTTTATCTCATTGATGAAAGCTATAATGCTAATCCCGCATCTATGCGTGCTGCTCTTGAGCTTCTTGCTACAGGACCAGTCGGGGAAGAGGGGCGGCGAATTGCTGTTTTAGGAGATATGTTAGAGTTAGGGAAGTATAGTGAAAAGCTTCATCGTGATTTAAGGGAGCCAATACGTCTTTCTGGGGCTAATCCCGTTTTTTTATTTGGTGAGGCGATGCAATCTTTAGCCAGTGATTTATCTGCTTATGAGAAGGTTTTTTATGCTGAAAATATTGAGGAAATTTTACCGCTTCTTTTAGCAGAAATTTCTCCTGGGGATCTACTGATGGTTAAATCATCCAATAGCCTTTGTTCATCAAATATTGTGACTGTATTGCTTGATCGCTATAAAGTGGTTTCTTCGTAGTTTTTAAGAGTTTTTTTGTTCCATGATGCTGTTTTTTTCTTCGTTTAGTGATTGGCTTCCAGGTGTCAATGTTTTCCGCTATATTACTTTTCGTACGGTAGCGGCGATGCTGACTTCGGGGCTCATTGTTTTTTTGTTTGGACCTAGCATCATTGCTTCTCTTAAATTGCGGCAGGGCAAGGGGCAACCAATTCGTGCCGATGGTCCTCAAACACATTTTAAAAAGGCCGGAACACCTACAATGGGTGGATTGATGATTTTAACCGGCATTGTTGTATCGGCATTTTTGTGGTGTAATTTATCGAATATTTATTTTTGGGTATCGCTTTTGGTTATGCTTTCTTTTGGGGCAATTGGATTTTATGACGATTATCTTAAAGTCACAAAACAAACAGACAAAGGATTTTCTGGGAAAGCACGGTTAAGCTTGGAATTTGTTGTGGCAGCAATTGCTGCTTTTGTTATCCTGAAAAGTGGCTCATCTGGATTTGCTTTGCCTTTTTTGAAAGATTATCTTATCAATTTGGGCTGGTTTTTTATTCCTTTTTCTGCTTTTGTCATCGTTGCGACGGGGAATGCGGTTAATTTGACGGATGGCCTTGATGGGCTTGCTATTGTTCCTGTGATGGTGGCAGCCTTATCTTTTGCTCTGATTGCTTATCTTTGTGGTAATATGAATTTTGCTGATTATCTCCAAATACACTATGTATCTGGAACAGGTGAATTGGCTGTTTTATTGGGAGCTGTTGTTGGGGCAGGGCTTGGCTTTTTATGGTTTAATGCACCGCCTGCTGCTATTTTTATGGGGGATACTGGTTCGTTGGCTCTTGGAGGATTATTAGGGACTGTTGCGGTTGCTACGAAGCACGAAATTGTTTTGGCTCTTATTGGTGGGCTGTTTGTTGTGGAAGCTTTTTCGGTCGTTATTCAGGTTGGTTATTTCAAATTGACAAGAAAGCGCGTGTTTCTTATGGCGCCGATCCATCATCATTTTGAGAAAAAAGGCTGGACTGAAAGCCAAGTGGTGATACGCTTCTGGATTATTTCAATTGTTCTTGCTCTCATTGGTCTTTCAACACTTAAATTGCGGTGAGATTTTGATTTCTGTTACGTGTTATAAGGGTAAAAAAGTTGCTCTCTTTGGATTAGGGAAGTCTGGATTAGCAACGGCACAAGCATTGATGAGTGGCGGTGCAGAAGTGGTGGCATGGGATGATAATCCTGTGAGTGTGCAAGCAGCTTTTCAGCAAAATATTCCAATAAAAGATCTTCATGATGAAGATTGGTCAGAATTTGTGGCATTGATTCTCGCACCGGGAGTTCCTTTAAATCATCCTCAACCCCATTGGGTTGTTGAAAAAGCGCGAAAAAAAAATATAGAAATTATCGGTGATATTGAATTATTTGTTCGTGCACGCCGTCATTTTTTACAGCATTATGGTTTTTGTGATGCGGATGTTCCTTTCTTTGCGATTACGGGGACGAATGGAAAGTCGACAACAACGGCTTTGCTTGCACACTTGTTGGAAAAAATGGGTTATGATGTGCAAATGGGGGGAAATATTGGCGAGCCGATATTGACGCTTAAGCCCTTTGTTAAACAACGTATCTATGTGATTGAATGTTCATCGTTTCAAATTGATCTTACTCCCTCTCTTCAGCCAACCATTGGGCTTTTATTGAATTTGGCACCTGATCATATTGATCGCCATGGGAGTTTTGCGCATTATGTGCAAACCAAAAGGCATCTAATTGCTCAGGCTTCTCAGGCTTTTATTTCAGTTGATGATGCAGCTTGTGAGATGTTGTATCAACAATTGCTTCACGAGGGGCATAAAATTGAAGCAATTTCTAAGGATCATTTTGTTGAAAATGGTTTTTATGCAGAGGGGACCAAGCTCTTTTCTGTTCGTCAAGGACAGCGATATATGCTTGCAGATCTTGCGTCTATGGCTGCTTTGCGCGGAGGTCATAATGCGCAAAATGCTCTTATGGCCTTGGCAGCGTTGCAGGCTTTAAAAATAACCGGTCCTTCTATAAATGAGCATTTAGCAAGTTATAAAGGATTGCCCCACCGTATGCAGCAGGTGCGTAAAATGGGGGCGGTTTTGTTTATCAATGATAGCAAGGCGACGAATGCAGATGCAACAGCGCCTGCACTTTGCGCTTTTAATGATATTTTTTGGATTGTTGGGGGACAGGCAAAAAAAGGAGGAATTGAGTCTCTTAGAGAATTTTTTCCTAAAATTCGTAAAGCCTATTTGATTGGAAGTGCAGCGGAAGAATTTTCTCGCATTATTGGTTCTGATCTTCCTTTTTCTATGAGCTTGACTTTAGAAAATGCGGTGCGTGAAGCTACCATTGATGCAATGCATTGTAAGGCAAAGGAGGTCGTGGTTCTTTTGTCACCTGCTTGTGCAAGTTATGACCAATTTAAAAATTATGAGGTGCGGGGTGAAGCATTTGTCTCTTTGGTGATGCAGTTACAATAACAGTAAAAAGAAGCATCAATTATAAAAAAATATTTTTGCGTTAAGACTCCAGAATCTTTTTTTGTGTAATTTAGTTTTAAAGTGTTTGTTAAACAGGTTGGGGAACCTTATCACTTTGAGACAATTTATGAAACGGATAAGGTGGATATAAATGATTACGCGTGCGGATAGGGACCCAATTGCGAATTGGTGGTGGACAATTGATCGCTCTATCTTTGCTGCTTGTTTAATTTTAATGGGGATTGGCATTATGCTGTCTTTTGCTGCTAGCCCCACTATTGCAAAAAAAATCGGAATTGCTGATAGTTTTTATTTTGTTCGCTGGCATATTATTTTTAGCATTTCAGCATTTTTTACGATGGTTACCATTTCTTTTTTTTCGCTTCCTAATATTCGTCGTTTATGTGCCCTTTTGCTCATTGTAACGCTTGCTCTTATGGTGGCAACTTTATTTTGGGGTTCTGAATTAAAGGGAGCACGGCGGTGGATTTTGCTCTTTGGTTTTTCTATACAAGCTTCAGAGTTTATGAAGCCAGCTTTTGTGGTGATGTCCGCTTGGCTGTTTTCAGAACAGATACGCAGGAGGGGAATTCTAGATTACATGTTAGCAACCGCACTTTATGCCATTTGTTGTGTACTTCTGGTTTTACAGCCTGATATTGGACAAACACTTTTAATAAGTGCAACATGGGGGGGGCTGTTTTTTGTTGCTGGTGTGCCTCTTACGATTATTTTTCTCTTTCTCATTTTCGGCGTTGTAGGAATTATTTTTGCTTATCTTTTTTTGCCACATGTGCGCGATCGTATCAATGGTTTTTTGACAGGCGAAGGAGATACCTTTCAAGTGGATGTAGGACGTGAGGCTATTTTAAATGGTGGTTGGTTTGGGCAAGGTCCGGGAGAGGGAACAGTAAAACGTATCATTCCTGATAGCCATACAGATTTTGTATTTTCTGTTGCTGCTGAAGAATATGGTATTATTCTTTGTTTGTTAATTATGATGCTTTTTGGCTTTATCGTTATGCGTTCATTATATATAGCTATGAATACACGTGATTTCTTTATACGTCTTGGTATTACGGGCATAGCTATGATGATAGGCTTTCAATCAGCCATTAATATGGCCGTTAATCTTCACTTAATCCCTCCCAAAGGCATGACATTGCCGTTTATTTCTTATGGTGGTTCATCGATGGTGGCAATTGCTTTTTCAATGGGAATTTTACTCAGTTTAACACGTCGTTGGCCAGAAGCGCGTCTTTCAGCTTTTTCTTCTTCTGTCTTGGATAGCTCTTCATGAATAATAAAAAAGTTATTGTTTTGGCGGCGGGTGGTACAGGTGGACATCTTTTTCCTGCTGAAGCACTTGCTGTTGCATTAAGGCGGCGTGGATATGATGTGCATTTAATAACAGATGAAAGAGCGCGAGCTTTTGTACGGAGCTTTGATAAAAAGCATACACATATCGTTTCATCGGCAACATTTACACGACGCCATCCTTTTGCTTTGATAAAAACGTTTTGGTCTTTGCTCAGGGGCATGGGGCAATCGTTGGTGTTATTTTATAAATTACGTCCTGTTCTTGTTGGTGGTTTTGGGGGATATCCGAGTTTTCCTCCTCTTTTTATTGCGGCCCTCATGCGGCGTGTAACATTTATTCATGAGCAAAATGCTGTTATGGGACGTGCTAATCGGGTGTTGGCAATTTTTGTGCGTGCAATCGCTGGTGGTTTGTTGTCGCCACATGGCGCTTATGCTCATAAAACGCTTTTGACGGGGAATCCTGTGCGTGAGCCGGTGTTGAAGGCGGCTGAAATTTCCTATCAGCCTTCTACAGGTGATGAGCCATTTTATTTTTTGATTTTTGGGGGTAGCCAAGGAGCGTCTTTTTTTTCACATGTTGTTCCAGAAGCGATTGCTTTGCTCGATGATCAGAACCGTAAACGCTTACGAATTGTACAACAAGTTCGTGGTGAAACTACTGAGTTGATTAAAACTTATCATGATATGGGTGTACAAGCTGAGGTTGCCCCTTTCTTTGATGATATGGCTGAACGTATGGCACATGCCCATTTTATTTTGTCGCGTGCTGGGGCCTCATCGGTCTGTGAGATAGCGGTGATTGGTAGACCTGCTTTGCTTATTCCTTATCCTCATGCTTTGGATTATGACCAGTCTGCCAATGCTGCTCTTCTTGCACGTGTAGGGGGGGCACAAATTATATTGGAAAAAGATTTAAATGCACAAAAGCTTTCTACTCTTCTAACGCAAGCTTGTTGTGCACCCCATTTATTGGAAAAACAAGCGGTTGCTGCAAAAAAAGTTGGGCAACCTCATGCAACCCGTTGCCTTGCTGATATGGCTGAAGCCTTAATTGCAGGGCGATTGTTGTCAGATATAAAAGAGGAGCTTTTTGATGAAAATGCCACTTGATATAGGCGTTATCCATTTTATTGGAATTGGGGGAATCGGTATGAGTGGAATTGCCGAGGTTTTTTATAATCTTGGCTATAAAGTTCAGGGGTCCGATCAAGTTGAGAGTGCCAATGTTGAACGTTTGCGGAGAAAAGGAATTAACGTTTATATCGGTCATTGTGCTGAAAATTTAGGAAATGCAGAGGTCGTTGTTTTTTCTACTGCCGTTAAAAAAACAAATCCTGAATATATTGCTGCAAAAGAAAGACATTTGCCGCTTGTCAGACGTGCAGAAATGCTTGCGGAGCTGATGCGATTTCGACGTGCAATTGCGGTGGGTGGTACACATGGTAAAACAACAACGACATCAATGGTCGCAGCACTTCTTGATGCTGGTCGTTTTGATCCAGTGGTGATTAATGGTGGTATTATTAATGCTTATGGTACAAATTCTCGTACGGGAGAGGGCGATTGGATGATTGCTGAAGCTGATGAAAGTGATGGTACATTTTTAAAGTTGCCCGCTGATATTGCTGTTATTACTAATATTGATGCTGAGCATTTGGATCATTATGGAAGTTTTGAAGCTGTGCGTGAGGCTTTTCGTCAATTCGTAGAAAATGTTCCTTTTTATGGTTTTGCTGTTTTGTGCCTTGATCATCCAGAAGTTCAGTCTCTGGCGGGCCGTATTGATGATCGTTGGGTGATCACTTATGGTGCAAATCCACAAGCGGATGTTCGTTTTCTTAATCTTTCAATGGATGGTCAAAAAACGCATTTTGATGTTCTTATTCGTTCACGAAAGACAGGAAGAAAGGTTGAGTTGAAAAATTTGCTTTTGCCTATGGCAGGAAAGCATAATGTTGCGAATGCAACAGCAGCGATAGCTATTGCGCATGAACTTGGCATTTCAAATGAATTGATAAAGAAGGGGTTAGCGGAATTTGGTGGTGTAAAACGGCGTTTTACCCGAACAGGAAGTTGGCGTGGTATTGAAATATTTGATGATTATGGACATCATCCTGTTGAAATAAAGGCTGTTTTGCGCGCAGCACGTGAGAGTGCAAAAGGGCGTGTCATTGCAATTGCACAACCCCATCGTTATTCGCGTTTATATCATTTATTTGATGATTTTGCTGCTTGTTTTAATGATGCCGATACAGTGTTGATTACCCCCGTTTATGCGGCTGGTGAAGAGCCTATTGTAGGGTTTGGTTCGCAAGAATTGGTAGAGCGTATTAAAATGGCGGGTCACCGTGATGTGCGCTTGATACACGGTCTGGAAGATGTTGTGTCTCTTGTCTCAAAATTTGCTCAGGCAGAGGATTATGTTGTTTTTCTTGGTGCTGGCAATATCACACAATGGGCTTGTGCGTTGCCTCATCAGTTGTCGGGACTTGATGATCATGATAAATTTTCAGCACATTGATGGTGAGGCGCTATTGGCACGGTTGCAACCACTGTTGGGTGGAGTAAGGGGCAAGCTTACCCCTAATGTTGAGATGCGTAAGGTGACATGGTTTCGCACGGGCGGATTGGCAGAGCTTTTTTATCAGCCGGTTGATGAAGAAGATTTGGCTCTCTTTCTACAAAATTTGCCTAAAACTGTTCCTGTGACAATTGTAGGTATCGGCTCTAATCTTCTGGTGCGTGATGGGGGTGTTCCTGGGGCTGTGATTCGTCTTTCGCCAAAAAATTTTGGGCAAATACAGCAAGTTTCTCAAAAAGGCTTTTTAGTTGGTGCTGGTGCGGCGGATAAACATTTAGCGGCTGCCGCTTTAAAGGCAGAAATTGCAGGTTTTCATTTTTATCATGG
Organism: Bartonella gabonensis; assembly: GCF_903679515.1. Classification (GTDB taxonomy): domain Bacteria; phylum Pseudomonadota; class Alphaproteobacteria; order Rhizobiales; family Rhizobiaceae; genus Bartonella; species Bartonella gabonensis. Next base: position 43,414 of record NZ_CAHOYM010000007.1, on the reverse strand, counting down.
TATTCCTGGTGGTCTTGGAGGGGCTCTCAAAATGAATGCGGGTGCAAATGGTGTTGAAACTGCAGCGCGTGTTGTTGAGGTCTATGCGCTGGATCGTAAAGGACAACGTCATATCTTGAGTTTGAAAGATATGCATTACTCCTATCGTCATTGTGATATTCCTAAAGATTTTATTTTTACGGCTGCTTTATTGGAAGGGGAACCCAGTAATAAAGATACTATTCGGGCTGCTATGGATGAAGTTGCTCTCCACAGAGAAACAGTGCAACCTATTCGCGAAAAGACAGGGGGATCAACTTTCAAAAATCCTGAGCATACATCCGCGTGGCGCGTGATTGATGAAGCAGGGTGTCGTGGTTTACGGATTGGTGGCGCTCAAATGAGTGAGATGCACTGTAATTTTATGATTAATACAGGGCAAGCAACAGGTTATGATCTTGAAGCATTAGGAGAAACAGTGCGTGCACGTGTTTTTGCACATTCAGCGCACCTTTTACAATGGGAAATAGAGCGTATCGGTCAATTTGAGCGTGGTCGAAGTGTTCCTCCTTTTGATCCATTTCATTGATTTATTATTCATTAAAAAAGTGTCAATAAAAAATTGAGTCATTTCAAAGAGATAATAAAAAATTCTATTAAGAATCAATAAATTAACAAAGAATCTCTTGCATCAGGCTTTTGAGTCTGATTCATTATGCAAAATGCTAGATTATTGATTCGCAAGGATAAACTGTGTTTTTCCTGTATGTAGTACTGATGTATTTTATATAGACTACATATAGTATACGAAAGAGGGTGATTTATTATGAAAGATAAACATATAGCTGTGTTAATGGGAGGTTTTTCTTCTGAACGGTCTGTAAGTTTATCTTCAGGGGCGGCTTGTGCTGATGCTCTTGAATCGCAGGGGTATCGCGTGAGCCGCGTGGATGTTGATGCTCATATTGCTTCTGTTCTTGAACAGTTGCAGCCCGATATTGCTTTTAATGCATTGCATGGTCCATTTGGTGAAGATGGTCGGATTCAGGGGATTCTTGAATATTTAAAAATTCCTTATACTCATTCTGGTGTGATGGCATCCGCTTTGGCCATGGATAAGGGGCGTGCGAAAATTATTGTTGCAAGTGTTGGCGTTTGTGTTGCTACTTCTCGTATTATGAACCGCTTTGCTGTTGGGCCAACGCATCCTATGGAACCTCCTTATGTTATTAAACCTGTGTGTGAAGGTTCAAGCTTTGGTGTTGTCATTGTCCAGGAAAATGAAGCTGTGCTGCCGCATAATATTGGAGGAGCTGAGTGGGGATATGCCGATGAGGTGATGGTTGAAAAATATATTCCTGGTCGTGAATTAACGTGTGCTGTTTTAGGGAATGAAGTGCTGGATGTGTGTGAAATCCTCCCCAGCCAACATTTTCCATTCTACAATTATGACTCAAAATATAAAACAGGTGGGTCTCTTCATATTTGTCCTGCGCAACTTTCACTAAATATTTACCAAAGTGTGCAAAGAATGTCTTTAGCAGCCCATCAGGCGATAGGGTGTCGAGGTGTTAGCCGCTCTGATTTTCGTTTTAATGAGAAAACAGGAGAATTGGTTTGGCTTGAAATTAATACGCAACCCGGTATGACATCGACGTCTCTTCTTCCTGATATTGCAAAAGTGAGTGGCCGTACTTACGGCGATATTGTTCAATGGATGGTGGAGGACGCATCATGTATGCGTTGAATGTTAATAAAACAAATGTTCCGATGGAGGTGCTTTCAGTGCCGGCTTTGCCACGTCTTTATCGTCGTTTTTTTCGGTTTATGTTTGAGTTTGTTTTTGTCAATATTCATATTCCACGTCATTTCGGCTCTTTTGCTGTTGTATGGTTTTTCTTTGTTACGGCTTTTTATGGACTTTTATCAAGTGGTCAGATGGCTGTGATCGTAAACACGATCATATCGGATAGTGGGTTTGTGGTCACGCAAGTCGATATAAGTGGTAATAAGCGCTTGGCAAAGCAAGATATTTTGAAAATTTTAGAACTGGATGTTGCGCCTTCTATATTCACTTTTGATGTTGAAAGAGCATGTTCTCTTTTGGAAAAACAGGCTTGGGTTCAATCGGCGAATGTTCAGAAAATTTATCCCAATAGAATGCGTATTTCCATCGTGGAGCGTGAACCTTATGCTGTTTGGCAACATGATAGCATAATGGATATTGTTGATCATACAGGGCGTGTCATTGTGCCTTTTAAAGGAGAAATTGTTCGGGATTTGCCTCTTGTGGTTGGGCGGGGTGCGCAAAATGCCGCTAAAGGATTTATTCAAGCGCTGTCAGTCTATCGGCAAGTGTATGATCGTGTTCGTGCTTTTGTACGGGTAGGTGATCGGCGTTGGGATCTTGTTTTGGATAATGGAATGCGCATTATGTTGCCTGAAAATGGTGCCCTTGAAAGGCTTTCCTCTCTTATTTCATCCGGTGCAATGCAAGATCTTTTATCGCGCGATATTCTCAGTGTTGATTTACGTCTTGCTGATCGAATGACTGTTTCTTTATCAGATGAAACGTTGGAGCGTTATTATGCTCGTGTTGCAGAAGAAGGTATTTTAAAGGCGCGAAAGGTAGGAAACCCATGATGTTGCTCAGATCACATCATCGGGGGGGGCGTAAGACACGTTTTTTAACGGTTCTTGATGTTGGCTCAAGTAAGATTGTTTGTCTGATCGCCTGTTTGCGTCCTTTGAAGGATGCGCACTATTTACATGGTCGTACACATTCTATGGAAATTCTAGGGTTTGGAGTACAGCGTTCACGCGGTATTAAATCTGGTGTTGTCATGGATATGTTTGCAGCAGAACAATCAATACGCTTGGCTGTTGATGCAGCAGAAAAAATGGCTGGTTTGCTGGTGGATTCAGTGATTGTGAATTTTTCCTCAAGTCGATTACAAAGTGCTTTGATTCATGGAAAGGTCCATTTGAATGGTCGTGAAGTCACTAAGCGTGATATGCGTATGGCCTTTTCAGATGTTTCGCGTAAAGCTTTTGATGCTGAACGTCATGTTATGCACTCAGTTCCAGTTTCTTATATCTTGGATGGCGATAAAGGAATTTCTGATCCCGTCGGTATGGCAGGGGAAACATTTGGTGTCGACGTGCATGTGGTAACAGCAGAAACAGCCGCTTTGCGTAATTTAGAAACTTGTATTAATCGTGCACATTTGAGTGTTGAAGCAATGGTTGCGACCCCCTTTGCAAGTAGTCTTGCTGTCTTGATGAATGATGAGGCGCATTTAGGGGCTGCATGTATTGATTTTGGTGGTGGAACAACAACGTTTTCAGTGTTTTTTGAGGGGAAATTTGTTCATGCGGACGCTCTTGCTGTTGGGGGGCATCATGTCACTCTTGATGTTGCGCGCGGATTTTCTATGTCTTTAATAGAGGCAGAACGTTTAAAAGTTGTTTATGGTTCAGCACTTTTAACAAGTGCTGATGAGCGACAAATGATTAATGTAGCGGAAATTGGCAGTGAACAGCATGAAATTCAATATCCTCGCGCCGTTCTTGGGCGCATCATTCGTGCGCGTGTTGAAGAAATTTTAGAAATGGTTCGTGATTGTTTAAATCGTTCTGGTTTTGGTCACATCATTGGTAAGCGTGTTATTTTAACTGGGGGAGCAAGCCAGTTAACAGGATTGCCAGAAATGGCACGTACTATATTAGGAAGAAATGTTCGTATCGGGCGGCCTTTAGGGATTTCGAGGCTTCCTTCTCTTGCAAAAGGGGCGGCGTTTACATCTGCTGTTGGGTTGTTAATTTATCCGCAATTGGTGGGTTTTGAAGAAAAAACAATGCAGTCGGCAAGAAATCATTTATCGACAGGCACGCTTGGGTGTTTTCAGCGTGTGGGTCAGTGGTTGCGTGAGAGTTTTTAGTTAAGTCTAGTTGGATAAATTTCATCGCTTTTGGCTTGCGGTGTCTTATGAGAAGGAAAAGAAAATGACGATTAATCTGCATCGGCCAGATATCGCGGAATTGAAGCCACGCATTACCGTTTTTGGTGTTGGAGGTGGTGGCGGGAATGCCGTGAATAATATGATAAATGCTGGTCTTCAGGGAGTTGACTTTGTTGTTGCAAATACGGATGCACAAGCTTTGGCTATGTCAAAAGCTGAACGTGTTATCCAGCTTGGTGCAGCTGTGACAGAAGGTTTGGGTGCTGGGGCTTTACCAGAAGTTGGACAAGCGGCGGCGGAGGAATGTATTGATGAAATTATCGATCATCTTGCAGACTCTCATATGGTTTTTATTACTGCTGGTATGGGAGGAGGTACTGGAACAGGGGCTGCTCCCGTTGTTGCTCGCGCAGCGCGGGAAAAAGGTATTTTGACCGTTGGTGTTGTGACAAAGCCATTTCAGTTTGAAGGGGCACGTCGTATGAAAACGGCAGAGGCTGGTATTGAAGAATTACAAAAGTCTGTCGATACATTGATTGTTATTCCCAATCAAAATCTTTTCCGTATTGCAAATGATAAAACAACATTTGCTGATGCTTTTGCTATGGCTGACCAAGTGCTTTATTCTGGAGTTGCTTCCATTACGGATTTGATGATTAAAGAGGGCTTGATTAACCTCGATTTTGCTGATGTTCGTTCTGTTATGCACGAGATGGGTCGCGCCATGATGGGAACGGGTGAGGCATCTGGTGAGGGCCGAGCTTTGGCTGCTGCTGAAGCTGCTATTGCAAATCCATTGTTGGATGATACCTCTATGCGTGGAGCACGTGGTTTATTGATTTCTATTACAGGGGGACGTGATATGACTCTCTTTGAGGTTGATGAAGCTGCTAATCGTATTCGTGAAGAAGTGGATGCTGATGCGAATGTGATCTTTGGGGCCATTGATGATGAGTCGTTGGAAGGTGTTATTCGTGTTTCTGTGGTGGCCACGGGTATTGATCGTGAGGTTAATGATGTGGTTCAGCCTTCTCAGCCTCAGCTCCAAAGGCCAACTTCTTCAACACGCAAGAATGATCCTGGAACGCCACACAGTTCTTTTCATGTTCAGTCATCGCCTTTACGTTCTGAATCAATGGTTGAAGTCATCGAATCACTTGAAATAGAAAAAGGGAAGCCAAAAGGAGAACAGTTTCGTCCCAAAAGTCAAATTTTTGCACAGCCTGCAGAAGCAATGACGACACGAAGTGCGGCAAAAGCTGTTGCTTATGGTGCAAATACTGTGCAGGATCAGATATCAAATGGTCCACGTATGCAAGTAAGCCGAGGTTCTCAACAAGCTATGACGGCTCCCGTGAGCATGGAGGCAACAGCGCATGTTCTTGATGAGATGACAGGGGTTGTGAAGCAAAAAGAAAAGCCAGTGCAACCAAGACAAATGCAACAGATGCAAGCGCGCGCTCCAATGCGTATGCCTGAGTTAAAGGATTTCCCTCCTGTTGCTCATGGACAAAGCCAAAGAACCTCTGTGACTGATCAAGGTCCTCGTAATCTTTGGCAGCGTTTGAAACAGAGCTTGTCACATCGTGAGGAGGAAGAGCTAGAAGCAAGGCTGGAACCTGCTGTGAGATCGTCACAGCAGCAAGAGTCTCATGTTTACAATAAAAATTCTCAGGTGCTTTCTCAAGATGCTTCTGTTTATGTTCCACGTCGTTCTGGTGAGTTGCACCCTCAGGTTCCACAGGATCAGCGTACGTTTATAAGTGAAGAAGATCAGTTAGAAATACCAGCGTTTTTACGTCGTCAGGCAAATTAATTGATAAAAAATGAGGCAAAGAAAGTAAGAAATTTTATGCTTTCTTTAACGATGAGTCAGAAATTATAAAGTAAAATATACTGTTATTTTAGATAAAATACTTTGTTTTTAAAAAAACAGCTTATAACAAGCGGTTTTATTATTATTTACTATGAATATTTTTTATGGTTTTATAAATTTTGTTAAAAGATGTAAAAGCAATGCAATAAAATAATATGATGAATTTAATGCCAAAATATCAATCTACTCTTAAAAAAGCTGTAACATTTAAGGGGATTGGCGTTCACAGTGGCTGTTTGTCAGAGGTCAAGGTTTATCCGGCTGATGTTGGATGTGGTATTCTTTTTAAGCGTTATGGATTAGACGGAACAGAGAAAATATTTCAAGCCCATGCATCACAAATGGGAGAAACTGAGTTATCAACGGTGCTTGGAGATGGAGAGGTAAGGGTTGAAACAATTGAACATTTGATGGCGGCCATTGCTGCTTATAATTTGGATAATCTTGTTATTGAAGTGTCGCATGATGAGATCCCTATTTTAGATGGTTCTGCATGGCAATATTGTCAAGCTTTTGAAGGTTCTGGCATTGTCCAGCAAGATGCATACCGTTCTTATTTCATTATAAAAAAGCCGTTGCGAGTTGAAGGAACTCATGGTTTTGCAGAGTTTTTGCCATTTGATGGGCGTCGTTTTGATATAACAATCTCTTTTTCTTCTTCTGCCATTGGTAAGCAACATTTCAGTTTTGATCTTACCACACGAGGGTTTCGAGATGATTTGTCACGTGCACGCACTTTTGGTTTTATCAAAGATGTGGAAAAATTACGGCTTTCTGGAAAGGCGAGAGGTGCTTCTTTAGAAAATTCTCTTGTTATCGGTTTTAATGACAAAATTTTAAATTCCGATGGTCCTTATTGGGAAAATGAATTTGTTCGGCACAAGATGCTTGATGCGGTTGGTGATACTGCTCTGCTCGGGAGCCCTTTTATTGGGTTATTTCATTCTTATTGTAGTGGACATAGAATGAATGCACAATTGGTGAAAGCTATTTTGGCAGACGAATCATATTACGAAAAAAGCTTTTTAGAGAAAGAGTAAAAGAAAATTAATAAGTTTTTTATTGTTTATTTGATTTTTAAGGGGATGATTGACCTAAACTACTAAATTGGTTATGTGCATTTTAAAGTGATATGGTATAAAAACTTTTAACAAATTATTTTTGCTACAAGGTGATATTCTCTGGAGGCCGGAAAAACTATGAAAAAATCTCATAAGTACATTAGAAATATGGCATATAGAAAATCTAACATTGTACGCAAGATATTGGTGGTAGTGCTTTTGGGAAGCACCTGTATGTTAGCGGGATGTCTCTTTAAAGAGAAAAATACCCTTGATTCATCTGCTTATGTTTTGAAAATGGATCCACCAGATGTTCTCTATAATCAGGGGCTTGCTAGCCTTGAGAGTGGGCGTCTTGGGGATGCTGCGAAAAAGTTTTTGAAAATTGAAAAACAATACGCTTATACAGATTGGGGCCGTAAATCTTTAGTCATGGGGGCTTTTACAAACTACCGACTGGGTAAATATGATGATTCAATTAGTATGGCTCAACGCTATATTACTCTTTATCCAGGGTCTAGTGACTCGGCTTATGCGTACTATATTATTGGTCTTTCTTCTTTCCGTCGAATTCCTGATGTTACGCGTGATCAACGTGATACAAAACGTGCTATTGCCGCGATGCAGCTCCTTATAGAGCGTTATCCGAATTCTGAATATGTCAAGGATGCTAAGGATAAAATACGTTTCGGGCGTGAACAGCTGGCTGGTAAAGAAATGCAGATTGGCCGTTATTATGAAGAAGGGCGGCGTTATCTTGCTGCAAGTAGACGGTTTCGTACCGTTGTTGAAGAGTATTCCGATACAAATCAAATTGAAGAAGCGCTTTTCCGCTTAACGGAAGTTAATCTTGCTCTTGGTTTAACAGGGGAAGCACAGACGGCAGCAGCTATTTTAGGACGAAATTATCCCACAAGTGAGTGGTATAAATTTTCTTATAATCTCTTGCAAAAGAATAAAATATCGCCACAGGAGCATAAATCTTCTTTGATCTCAAATGCTTTAGCTTCTGATAAGAAGAGGGCACGTTGATTCTTTATGTTGGTACAGCTTTCGATTCATAATATTGTTTTGATCGAAACGCTCGATATTCATTTTACGGCGGGGTTGACGGTTTTAACTGGTGAAACGGGGGCCGGGAAATCTATTTTACTTGATGCTTTATCGCTGGCTCTTGGTGGGCGTGGTGATACTTCGCTTGTGCGTCATGGTGCTGATCGTGGGCAGGTGACAGCTGTTTTTGATGTTCCTATTTCACATCCTGCGCGTCTGATTATTCGTGAGAATGGTTTTGATGATGAAGGCGATATCATTTTACGGCGTGTGCAATCGAGCGATGGGCGGAGTCGTGTTTTTATTAATGATCAGGTGGCTAGTGTTTCCTTAATGCGTCATGTTGGCCGTCAGTTGGTTGAAATTCATGGACAGCATGATGATCGTGCACTTGTTGATGTTGCGACACATCGCCAGTTATTAGATGCTTTTGGGGGGCTTGAAGGTGACGTGGAAAATTTACGTCAATGTTATCGGGTATGGCATGAATGTGAAGAGCGTTTGCAACGACAGCGTCTTAAAGTAGAGAATGCAATGCGCGAGATGGATTATCTTCGGGCGTGTGTGGAAGAACTTGAAAAGCTTGATTTTCAAATTGGAGAAGAGGAGGCTCTTTCTCTTCGTCGTGCGGATATGCTTAAATTAGAAAAAATAGCGACAGATATTAAGGAAGCTGATGATCTTTTGAGTGGTCAAAAATCGCCAGTTCCGGTGCTTTCTAATTTGGTGAGGCGTTTGGAGCGAAAAATCCCTGAAGCAGAAGAGCTCATTGCACCAGTGGTGAAATCACTTGATGAGGCGTTGCATGCACTTGCAACAGCACAAGAAGGCATTGAGACAGCAATACGTGCATTGGATTTTGAACCTGATGAATTGGAACAGATAGAAGAACGCCTTTTTGCTCTTCGCGGTTTTGCTCGTAAATATCAAGTTTCTGCGGATGAATTGATTCCGTTGCGCGATAAAATGGATGTTGAACTTACTGATTTTGAAGAGGCTCAGAACACATTAACGCGTTTTGAAGATGAAGCAGGGCAGGCAAAGAAAAATTATGATACATTGGCGAAAGCTTTAACAATAAAACGTCGAGAGATAGCAAAACATTTATCGGAATCTGTTATGGCTGAATTGCCGGCATTGAAATTGGAAAAGGCAGAATTTATTGTTGAAATGCAGACTGATGTTGAAAGACGAAGTGCAGAGGGGTGTGATCGTATCGAATATTGGGTGCGGACCAACCCTGGAACTCGGGCTGGGCCTATGCTGGGTGTTGCTTCTGGTGGTGAATTATCTCGTTTTTTATTGGCATTAAAGGTGGTGTTATCTGATCGCGGATCAACTCCTACATTGATTTTTGATGAAATTGATACAGGTGTTGGCGGAGCTGTTGCGGCGGCTATTGGGCAGCGGTTGCAGCGTTTGTCGGAAAAGATTCAGGTTTTTGCTATTACGCATGCGCCCCAAGTCGCGTCGAAAGCGCATAGTCATTTTCTTATTTCAAAGAGTGAAAGTGATGATAAAGGACGCTTTGTTACGGCTATTCATAAAATGGAAGAGCAGGAGCGTGCAGAAGAAATTGCTCGTATGTTGGCAGGAGAGCAGATTACTGATGAGGCGCGAGCTGCTGCTCAAAAGCTTCTTGCATAAAGGTTAAGTGATTCAACAATAAAAATATCGCTTATCAATTATTTTACTGACGAGTGTATGTTCATTTGAATTTACTTCATAATTAAAGAGTTGAGATTTTTATGGCTATAGCCCATCATTTGGAATAGACTTTATGAACAAGGACGAAATTAAAAACCTCACTGCTCTTGAAGCAGAAAGTGAATTAGAGTGGTTGGCAAAAGAAATTGCACGTCATGATGTGCTTTATAATCGGGACGATCAACCTGAAATTTCTGATGCAGAATATGATGCTCTTCGCCGTCGTAACGCAGAAATTGAAGCTTTTTTTCCTGAACTCATTCGTGCTGATTCTCCTTCATATAAAATTGGAGCACCGGTTTCAGAAAAATTTGAAAAATCTGTTCATGCACAGCCCATGCTTTCACTTGATAATGCCTTTAGCATTGAAGATGTCATTGAATTTGTTGAGCGTGTTCTTCGCTTTTTACGGCTTCCAGAAACACAAATGTTAGAAATAACAGCGGAGCCAAAAATTGATGGTTTGTCGTTGTCTTTGCGCTACGAAAAAGGGCGGCTTGTGCGTGCAGTAACGCGGGGTGATGGAACTGTTGGTGAAAATGTGACGGTAAATGCACAAACGATTTCTGATATTCCAAAAGTTTTACAAGGCAAATTTCCTGATATTCTTGAAGTTCGTGGTGAAGTTTATATGGGGCGGGACGATTTTCAAGCACTTAATATCAGCCAACAAGAGAAGGGGAAGTTAACCTTTGCCAATCCTCGAAATGCGGCGGCTGGTTCACTGCGTCAACTAGATTCACGCATAACTGCTCATAGAAAGCTACAATTTTTTGCTTATGCTTGTGGTGAAGTGAGTGAACTCTTTGCAGAAAGTCAAATGGAGATGATGAAAAAACTCAAAGAATGTGGTTTTGTTATCAATCCATTGACAAAAGTTTTTCAGACAGTAGAGGAGATCATTTCCTATTATCGCGATATTGAGGAACGCCGTCATACCTTAAGCTATGATATCGATGGCACTGTTTATAAAATTAACGATTTGATGCTGCAAAAGCGTTTGGGGTTTGTTTCTCGTTCGCCACGTTGGGCTATTGCGCATAAATTTCCAGCAGAAAAGGCTATGGCATTTTTGGAAGCTATTGATATTCAAGTGGGGCGCACTGGAGCATTAACCCCTGTTGCGCGTCTTACCCCTATTACTGTTGGTGGTGTGGTGGTTACCAATGCCAGTTTGCATAATGAGGATTATATTAAGGGCATTGGCTATAAAGGGGAGCTTATTCGTGAGGGGCGTGATATTCGTATAGGCGATACGGTGATTATACAACGTGCTGGTGATGTAATTCCTCAAGTTGTTGATATTGTTTCGGAAAAACGCTCAAAAGATTCTTCTGCTTTTGTTTTTCCTCATTTCTGCCCTGCTTGTGGCAGTCATGCTGTTCGTGAAGATGGAGAAGCTGTCCGTCGATGTACGGGTGGGCTTATTTGTCCTGCACAAGCGATTGAGCGTATTCGTCATTTTGTTGCACGCAATGCCTTTGATATTGAAGGGCTTGGAAAAAAACAGGTAGAGTTTTTCTTTCATATTCAAGAAGAGACGCTTCGGATTCATACACCAGCTGATATTTTTACTTTGGAACGACGCCAAGAAAAGTCTTTAATTCGGTTGGAAAACATGGACGGTTTTGGCGTTGTTTCCGTACGCAAACTTTATGATGCCATTAATGCACGTCGAGAAGTTCCTCTCAGTCGTTTTTTGTTTGCATTGGGGATTCGCCATGTTGGTGAGGTTAATGCACGCCGCCTTGCACGGGCTTATCAAACTTATACAGCTTTTGAAACTGCAGCGATGGAAGCACTTATGCCATGTGAGAGAGAAAAGAAAGAAGGTAATGAAGCTTGGCTGGAGCTTACTAATATTGAAGGAATTGGACCACAGGTAGGGGGAGCAATTGTTGATTTTTATCAAGAAGCCCATAACCGTGAGGTTTTGGCTGTTTTGCTTGAAGAAGTAACCCCTCTCGATGAGGAGCCTATCATGACAGCTTCTTCGCCAGTAGCGGATAAGATTATTGTTTTTACAGGAACTTTGGCGCGCATGTCTCGCGATGAAGCAAAAGCATTGGCAGAGCGATTAGGGGCCAAAACGTCTGGTTCACTTTCTAAAAAAACAGATCTTCTTGTTGCTGGCGCTGGCGCTGGATCAAAATTGACTAAAGCTGGGGAATTAGGTGTTGAGGTTATCGATGAAGAGGCTTGGTTGCAGCTCATTGAGGGACATTATATTTAGGGGAATGACTCTTAAGCATGATGGATATGCTCGCTTTTTCCTCATCAGATGCAATTTATTGATCTTGAAAGGCAATTTATAATTATTGTTTAATGCTGTAAAATATCGTCTTTCACGATGATAAGATGATGCAAAGATTTTATATATTTCCTCATAGTAAAGGCAGATTTTTGCTTAGAAAAAAGTGTAAGTATTTTTGCTAGAAGATGTTTGCGCTGCTTTAAAGAGGCATAGTTGCTTTTTTTGCCCATTCTTTCTCTTCTTCATTTAAATAAGGTGCATTCATCTGATAAACACAGGCATGGTAATTATTGAGCCATTGTCGTTCTTCTTGTGTTAAAAGCTCTGGGAGAATGAGTCTTCGATCAATGGGGCAATTTGTGAGTGTTTCGAATGAGAGCATTTCTTTCTCTCTACCTTCAATTTCTTGGGCTGGTTTTACAATGAGTAAATTTTCAATACGAATACCAAAAGCACCTTCCCGATAGTACCCAGGTTCATTAGAAACAATCATTCCAGGAATCAATTCTTGACATCCTCTGCTTGAAATATTTTGTGGTCCTTCATGAACAGAGAGATAAGAACCAACGCCATGACCCGTCCCATGGGCGTAATTGAAACCAACTTTCCATAAGGCAATGCGTGCTAGAACATCAATATCTTGTCCGCGTGTTCCTTTTGGAAAACAGGCGGTTGAAAGGGCAATCATGCCTTTAAGAACAAGAGTAAAACAGCGTTTTTCTTCTCCTCCAATATCCCCGATTGCGACCGTGCGTGTGACATCTGTGGTGCCATTACGGTATTGTCCACCTGAATCTACAAGATAAAGTTCACCAGCCTTGAGTTGTTTATTGGTTTTTGTCGTTACACGGTAATGGATAATAGCTCCATTTGCACCTGCTGCTGAGATTGTATCAAAAGAGAGATCTTCAAGTTTTGTCCCCATGTTTTTGGCTGTATTGATGCGAAATTCTTCTAATTTCTGAGCAGCAGAAATTTCGCTTATTGTGCTTGGTGTTTGTTTGTCTAACCAAGCAAAAAAACGGGTAAGAGCGATACCATCGCACAGATGTGCTTCTCGCGCACCTTCTAGTTCTGTGTTATTTTTAATGGCACGAGGTAGAGCGGCAGGGTCAGTAAGTGTTATGAAAGATTTGTCATCTTCTTCAAGTACAGTGTGCAACTTTTCACATGTTAACTGGGGATCTAAGGCAAAAACCATTCCTTTTTGATTATAATCTTTAATCTTTGAGATAAGCTGTTCTGGTTCATATAATTTTGCATAACGTTCCAAATATTGTTTTTGTTCTTCACCAACTTTTTTGCTGTCAATGAATAAGATTGGTGTTTCTTTTATGGGTATTAGGGCAAAACAAAGAGAAAACGGTGTGTTGGAAACATCATGGCCTCGTATATTGAATATCCATGCAATAGAGGAGGGATCTGTAAAAATAAAAGCATCTGCACTGGCTTGTTTTATACTGTTGCGAATTAAAGAGAGCTTTTCCTCGCTATCCGATCCTGCATATTTAAGAGGATGAATCGATAAGGCGGATTGCGGTGGCGGTGGTTGATCATGCCAAATAATATCAATAGGATTTTGTTGAACTGCTATAAGCTTTCCGCCTGTTTTTATTTCAAATGTTTTTTTTAATGTATCGATAGCGGCAATGGTGTGGAGCCATGGATCAAAACCAATAGAAAGTTGTTCTCCATTTCTTTCAAGCCATTGTGAGGGGGGGCAAGTTATGAGATCTTCATATTCAAAAATATGAGGATCAGTTTGTTGACGAACTTGGAGTTTATAGCGGCCATCTGTAAATATAACGGCTTTATTTTTTAAAATGAGAGCGATCCCCGCTGAGCCAGTAAAGCCAGTGAGCCAGCTTAAGCGTTGAGCATGTGGGGGAACATATTCTCCTTGATGTTCATCGCTCCGTGGAACAAGAAAGCCATCGAGCCCAAGACGATTGAGTTCTTTACGAAGAGAGGAAATACGCTCGATGGCTTGGCTGGGATCTGTTGTTGCTTCAAAAGATTGATACATAACAGCGTCCTTTTCATTTATTTCAGATGTATCGTAACCCATTCTTGACGGTGGTATGTTTCGATAAGTTTGAGCCCCTGTTTTACATAAGCTTTCAATACAAGATCATGTTGTTCTTCAAGAATTCCGGAGAGTATAAGTGAACCACCTTTTTGAAGAACTTGAATCATTTCTGGTGCAAGTTCAATAAGCGGATTGGCAAGGATATTGGCAATGATGAGATCAAAGGGTGCCCGTGATGCAATTTCATCATGGGCAAAACCTATTGCTGTAATTGCTGTAATATATTTTTCTACGCCATTGAGTGCGATATTGTGTTGTGCAACTTTGATAGCAATGGGATCAATATCGGATGCGAGAATAGTAATGGGTTTGAGCTTTGCCATGCCAATGGCTAAGATTCCACTGCCAGTACCAAGATCAAGGGCATTTTGTGGATTTTCGTGTTGCATTATTTTGGCAATCATTTCTAAACAACCGGCCGTTGTTCCATGATGTCCAGTGCCAAAAGCTTGATTTGCATCAATTTCAATGGGGAGAACATTTTCTGGAATGGTGTCTCTGTTGTGGCTTCCATGAAGGAAAAAAGGACCAGCATGTACAGGTTTTAGTCCTTCTAGGCTTTGTTGTATCCAATCAATATTGGGTAAAATTTCATGGTTGATTTTATGAGGATCTATAGAAAGGACCTGTGCAAAACGTTTCGAAACATGCTCTTGATTATCGTCGTCTACATAGAGCGAAAGTTCATAGATGGCATTTTTTTCATCTATCTCGGTAAGAGCAAGAGGATATCCTTCTTCATCAAAAGCTGTTTCCATAAGCATATAAAATTGCTCTGCTTCACTTTTAGAAGCAGTATAATACAAACGAATTTGCTGTGACATCCTGTTCTTTCTTTATAATCGGCTTTTTATTTAGTTTGAGACAAGTTTTTTGAGTCGCTCAATGGCGATTTGGTCTTTTAATTCATTATCGTCTTCATTGGGTTCATAACGGATAACGCCTGCTAACTTCCCGCCTTTTTTGAGTAAAAAAATTGCTGCGGTATGATCGTAAGTATAGTTTCCATCTTGCCCTGGTACTTTTTCAGCAACGATATTGAAAGAATTGACTATTTTATGAACTCTTTCAGGATCCCCGCTAATGCCAATAATTTTATTGGAAAAATTACTGAGATATTCATGAAGGACTTCAGGGGTGTCACGTTCAGGATCAACAGTCACAAACCATTTTCCTAATTTATCACTCTCAGGCCCAAGAGCTGTAAGCCATCGATCAAGATTTAGTAATGTCGTAGGGCAGATTTCAGGGCACATCGTAAAACCGAAGAAAATAATTGAAGGTTTACTGCGAACATCAACTTGCGTAACAGTTTGTCCATTTGAATCGGTGAGAGTAAAGCTATCACCTAAAGGTTTATTTATCAATGTATCATAAATGGCAATGCCAGCAAGAAATATAATTGTTAGTCCTAAGATGCGGATTACATTTTTCATAGCTTGTTTCTCTTAAACGAGTCAAAAAAGTCTAGCATTGGTTGGTTTGTTTTGCAATGTTTGTTTCAGGTTGATTTTATGGGTTTGGTTGATATGTCTTTCCATATTTCTTGATGAAACAATTGATGGAAGGTAATATGAATATTGAGAATGATCTTCGATTCCATGAAAACAAACCGCGTATTCATACAACGGCACGATTGCATGGTTGTAAATTGGGGCGTTATGTGGAAATTAATGAACGGGTGATTTTGCGGGATGTAACCATTGGGGATTTTTCTTATTTAGAACGTAACAGTGAGGCTATTTATAGTGATATTGGGCGCTTTTGTTCTATTGCATCTCATGTAAGGATGAATGCGTTGGAGCATCCCATGGAGCGCGTTTCTACGCATAAAATAACCTATCGTCCTAATGAATATTTCCGCTATGTACCGTTAGATTATTCTTTTCGTGAAAGGCGTTGTGCAAAACGTGTTATCATTGGGCATGATGTATGGATTGGACATGGTGCGGTTATTATGCCTAGGGTGAAAATTGGGCATGGTGCTATCATTGGTGCTAACGCTGTTGTAACAAAAGATGTTCTCCCTTATACGATTGTCACTGGTGTTCCTGCAAAGCCATTGCGGATGCGGTTTTCAGAAGGGGTGATTCAGACGCTTTTGGGGATGACTTGGTGGGATTGGCCACTTGATAAAATTTATAACGCATTGCCTGATATGCAAAATCTTCCCATCGAGGCTTTTATTCAAAAATGGAGATAATATGCAAAATAAAATGAAAAATGGCTTTTTGTTTGGAAAGGTTATGTTGTTATCTTTACGCTAAGCTTTGCTTACAAAATTATCCAGAACACGCTTTTCTCCAGCTTTTTCAAATATTATTGTCAATTTATGATCGTCTATCGCGGTAATATGACCATAACCAAATTTTATATGAAAAATTCGATCATTGATTGCAAAATTTGATGGTGCCTCAGAGACTGATTGAGCGATAACTTTTCCTTCAATGTTCTTGTTTTTTTGTGCACGCTTTTGCCTTGGTATTGCATAGTCATTATAAAAGGAATCATGATGTTGAAAGGAGGATTTTCCATAACCACCATAAGATGTTTCTATGGCTATGGCTTCTATATGTTCTTCTGGTAATTCATTTAGAAAACGGGAGGGAAGAGCAGATTGCCAAAGACCGTGAACTCTACGGTTGGATACAAACCATATATGTAAATGTTTTTTTGCTCTTGTAAGCCCCACATAAGCAAGACGCCGTTCTTCTTCTAATCCTGAACGTCCACCTTCATCTAATGAGCGTTGATGAGGAAAGAGCCCTTCTTCCCATCCTGGAAGAAAAACTGTTTCAAATTCAAGCCCTTTAGCGGAATGAAGTGTCATGATGTTGACGGCATCCATGTTTTCATCATTTTCCGTTTCCATCACCAGTGCAACATGTTCTAAAAAGCTTTGAAGATTTTCAAATTGTTCCATGGAACGGATCATTTCTTTAAGGTTCTCTAGTCGTGTGGGAGCTTCTGGTGAGCGATCTTCTAACCACATGGTGGTATAACCGGAATCGTCAAGAATGATCTCGGCAAGCTCTCTGTGGGGGGTGCATTGCAGCATATTTTGCCAGCGACGGAAGTTTTCAATAAGGCTTCGTAAAGCACTGCGTACCTTAGGTTTTAGTTCATCTGTTTCAATGATGTCAGCGGCTGCAGAAAAGAGAGAAACAGCACGTGCTCGCGCACTCTCATAAAGAATGCGTAAGCTTGCGTCGCCTACGCCGCGTTTAGGTGTATTGATAATACGCTCAAAAGCTAAATCATCAGCGGGATGGACAACAACGCGTAAATAAGCCATGGCATCACGTATTTCCATTCGTTCATAAAAACGCGGACCACCAATGACGCGATAGTTAAGGCCAAGCGTTACAAAGCGATCTTCAAATTCACGCATTTGAAATGATGCGCGTACCAAGATAGCCATATGATTTAATGCATGCCCCGCTTGCTTTGCGCGTTCAATTTCTTCTCCGATGGCTCGCGCTTCTTCTGCTGAATCCCATGCTGAATGAATTTTTACTTTTTCTTCCTCACTTTTTATTTGAGCAGAAAAAAGGATTTTGCCTAGTCTTTCTTCATTGTGAGCAATCAGATGGGAAGCGGCTTTAAGAATATGGGATGTTGAGCGATAATTGCGTTCTAGACGAATAATTTTGGCAGAAGGAAAGTCTTTTTCAAATCGTAATATGTTTTCAACTTTTGCACCACGCCATCCATAAATGGATTGGTCATCATCACCAACACAACAAAGATTAACATTTTGACCTTGAGGATGTTGTGCCAAAAGGCGAAGCCAAAGATATTGTGCTGTATTTGTATCTTGATATTCATCGACAAGAATATAGCGAAATTGAGAATGATATTCGCGAAGAATATCTGGATTGTGTTGGAAGATAGAGATAGAATGAAGCAGAAGATCGCCAAAATCACAAGCATTAAGATCTTTTAATCGACTTTGATAACTGTGATAAAGTTCGCGTCCCATGCCGTTGCCAAAGGAGTGCGCTTCACTCTTTGAGATATGTTCTGGTGAAAGTCCTTGATTTTTCCAAGAATCAATCATCATGGCAAGGTTTCGTGCGGGCCAACGCTTGTCGTCTAAGCCTTCGGCTTGAATAAGCTGTTTTAAAAGCCGGAGAACATCATCGCTATCGAGAATTGTAAAGTTTCTTTTTAAATCAACAAGCTCTGCGTGGCGGCGTAAAATTTTAGCACCAGTAGAATGAAACGTTCCAAGCCAAGGCATTCCTTCAACAACTTCACCAATAAGTTCACCAATACGTATTTTCATTTCACGAGCCGCTTTGTTGGTGAAAGTGACAGCAAGTATTTGTTGAGGAGAGGCAAGTCCAGAGCGCAGAATGTGAGAAATACGCGTTGTTAAAACGCGTGTTTTTCCAGTACCAGCACCTGCAAGAACTAAAAGAGGACCTTCAGTATTTATAACAGCTTGTTGCTGTTCTGGATTGAGCTGTTCCAAATAGTCTGTGTTATATGATTTTTTTTCTTTTAGAACACAGGAAGAAATCCCTGAGTTTTTCTCACTATGGGCTGGGGGGGCATCTTCTTCAAAGAAAGGTATGTCATCGGAAAAATTACTCATTATACCTTTTTTGTAATCTTTTTTTCATTAAAGTGCTAGGTTTAAAAAACTTTTCTTCTAAAAGCTATAACAGTTTTAATTGAACGAGAAATGTTAAAAGCAAGTATTTAAAGACGTTGAGCAAGAACACTTTGAAGAGCGTAAACACGTAAAGAGGCCGAAAGATTGATTTGTTGTGGTCTTTGGCTATCAATATCAGTAATAATAAAGGCTAAAGATTGTCCTTTTTTGCGGGCTATATCTTTGAGAATATCGAGAAAGGGTTTTTCTAAAGAGATGCTGGTTGCGTGTCCATCAACACGAACAGATATCTTTTGTGGAATGACTTTTGACCAATCAATAAAATTATTTTTGTTCATTTTTCCCCCTTTATTCGTCGTTTCGTAAACGATTTTGATCAAGGAATTTTTGTGTTTTGAAAGATTTTTGTTGCTCAAAAAGTTTTTCAGTTTTTGTTCGTCCAAAACGATAACGATTTTCCTCAGCATGAAGAGCCTTTTCTGCACGCTTTTTTTGTTTTCGAAATTGACGAAGATTTAACGGTTCAGTCATGGGAAAATTCATTTTTTCCGAAAAGAATCTAAAGAGACAACATCAGCACTTTGTTTTGTATCGTTATTTGAAGATTCTTTATTGGTACTGATATTTTGTTCGTTTGTGGGCGTATTTTCCTTTTTTTGTTTGTTTGATAGAGTGATGGGTGTTGTAGATGGAGTATTTTCTGAATCTTCATTTTCTACAGAGGGGAATTTTGAGGGCAGATCAAATGCTGCTTCAAATGTGGCTATAGGATCGTAAAAAACTTGAATGGAAGTAAAAGGAATCACAAGTTTTTCGGTAATTTCCCTGAAAGAGAGGGTTACTTCGAAGGCTGTTTCTGAAACACTGAGATCTCTAAATTGATGTTGCAAGACAATCGTCATTTGCTCAGGATAGCGATTTTTTAGCCGAGGAGAAATTTTAACGCCTGGGGCATTTGTAAAAAAAGTTATAAAAAAATGATGATTTCCCGGAAGTCCCGCTTTAGCAACTTCCGATAAAACTTTACGGATAACTCCACGAAGCGCATCCTGAACGAGAATATCGTAACGGATTTGATCTTTAACCATCGAAGTTTATTCCTTTTATTTCACGTAGCAGAATGGATCGTATTGATGTATTGATATTGTGTAATAGAATGTATTAAAAAACCAGCGGTATTTTGTCTGCGAAGTACCTCATTGAATCAAAAAAATACGAAAAACAATGTTTGATAATGTCTGAAAGATCAATCAATAACATTTTAAAAAGTGAAGGCTTCTGTTGCCAGGTGCCTTCCAACCCCGCTTAAACCTGCGACGGTTTAAGAGTCAGTTTGAAACATTCACACTGCTTCACGCAGCGAGACGTGCTTCCGCATAGTTGTCATTTGCAACTACTCATTTAGCCCGATAACGGTGGTACAATGCCGAGTAAAAGAGCGATCTTTACACCCTTGTCGATCCTATTTCGCCCCCACCAAAATATAATTTTTGTTGTTTATATTTTGGTGGAGGCGCCGGGTACCGCCCCCGGGTCCAATAGGTTTATTTCACCGTCCATTTATTACCATAGCTGGAAAGCCAGCCCTTTAAATATAGATGAAGAACAGTCTTAAGAAAAGGGGGGTTGTTAATATTTTTAATCCTCTAATTATTTATGCAGCTATTGTGAAGTGGTTGTAAAATACAGCCGCTCATTTTTGGAGAGGAGATGATGCAGAATGACAAATGATCTAGCAGATATTAAAGTATATGATTCAAACCCCGATAAAGCAGCAGTCGAGCGGCTTGAGCATCGTTTGGCTTTGGTGATGAAAAAGCAAGATGCGTCGCTTGTTGCGACATCAGATCCAAAAGAGTTAGAACGTGTTGAAAAATGGGTGCAGGATGTTTTAGGGGCTGATGAGAAAAGTGCTAAAATGGCTGTTTCAAAAGTTGCTCAGATGATGGCTGGAGAGCGTAGAAAAAGTCGTATGACTTTTTATTATTTAGTTGCTAAGCAACTCGATGCACTTCATAAAATTTAAACAATATTAAATTTGTGATAATGATAAGAAAAGCCCAAGAAATTGGGCTTTTTTATCTGGTAAATAAGTTTAATGAAGTTCGTCTTTATCGAGATATCCGCCTTTATTGATGTCTGGCATCAGGAGAATAGAGATGAGGGCAATGATCATCATCCCAATGATGTAAAAGAAGAAAACAGATTCGTATCCCATATTTTTAAATCCAAGCGCTACATATTCAGCAGAACCACCAAACAGTGCATTGCCAATGGCAAGGGAAAATCCAACACAAATTGCTCGGATTGAAGCAGGGAACAATTCTGCTTTTATGATATCCGCGATGGATGTATAAAAACTCATAATACAGAGCATTCCAATAATGATGAAGAGTGTACTCCATGCATTATGGGCATTCCCAATCATTTTAAGAACAGGAATGGTGCAGATAATAGATAAGACACTCCAAATAATGAGTGAAGCTCTTGCACCAATTTTATCGGCTAGGGCCCCTAAAAGGGGCTAGAATAACACAAAAATAAAGAGGGCGGCAGTCATGATCGTTGTTGCTGTTTGCTTATCAAAGCCAGTGGTTGTGATCAGATATTTTTGTATATAAGTGGTATAGGTATAAAATGTGAGTGATCCGCCAGCTGTGAAGCCAACAACCAAAAAGAATGCTTTTTATGTTTGCGAAAAAGTTCTTTAAGACTACCGGCGTGTTGTTCAGAGCGGCCTTTGAGGGTTGTTGTTTCATGAAGTAAGCTTCGCAGGTAAATTGCAATTATTGCTCCAAAACCACCAATCACAAAAGGAATACGCCAGCCTCATGCTTTTAACTGATCTTCAGTGAGATAAATTGCTAAAATAAATATAGTAAAACTGGCGAGAAGTTGACCTGAGATCGTTGTTGCATATTGAAAAGAAGCAAAGAGCCACGATGATTTTTAGGCGTTACTTCACTCATATCAGTGGCTGCTGTACCATATTCACCGTCAATCGAAAGTCCTTGAAACATACGGACTAATAGGAGAAGGAATGCTGCTGTTATTCCCAAAGTTTCGTAGGTGGGAAGTATGGCGATGAGGAATGAGCCACCACACATCATAAAAACAGAAATAAGCATGGAGCGTTTGCGTCCATAACGGTCGACAATGTATCCATAGCCATGCACTAATTGGGCGCTAAGAAAGCCAATAAAAAAATCCCAGCGGTTTTTAATAGTTGTGTAACCGTATCATCATCTGAGGGAAAAAATTGCGAAGCAAAATAAATTGACGTAAATGAGTAGGCGTAAAAATCATACCATTCTACGAGATTCCCTGATGCACTAGATATGATGGCAAAGATACGTTTTCTTGTATCGTGTGGTTCTAAAGTGGTTGCACTTTTCATGAATTTTCCCCTTTTAGATTTATTATTTAGAGTTGATTACGGTTTTTATTATCAAAATTCAATTCTCTAATCGTTATTTTTTATGGAAACTATTAGAGAAGGTTTACTGAAATTATATTTTCCTGTTTTTAAAAAGCCTTTATGTATGTCGTAAGGCAGAAAACTATAATCCTATAATATTGGTATGTCTTTTGATTTTGTAATTTATTTAGAGGTAACAAATTTTATATGATGCAATAAATAATCTTTTTTTCATTATGAAGTACTCAATATCAAGGTCTATAGAGTAGATTACTTCTAAGCTTATATAATTGCTGTTTTTATATAAAATGGTCATTGTTGAGTATATTGTTGCTTGTTCTCATATACAAATTTGCAATATTTAAACACATTGATTTGTAATGCTTTTATTAGATGAAACAATTTTTTTGTTTTTTTGGGGGCTGTTTGCTATGCGCTTCAATGTTGTCATCATTTGAAATCCACGCATTGATAGCTGAGAGTGTTGTCGTTGTTTATTTTTGATGCTTATACTGTTGCAAAAAAGATTTTTTCAAAATGGGGTAAATGTAAATCTTGTTATGAAAAGAAGTTATTTTCAATAGAATTTGATCTTAAATAAACTGAATTGAGTAGAAGAAAAAGAACATAATAATATGGTGAAAAAGTTCAGCTCCCACAGTTTATATTCAAGAAAGTATATTATACCAATTATAGTAAGAGAGATGGATCTATATAAAAATTAGAAATATTGAATTTATATGATTTCCACAATCAAAAGCCCTTTAAGGGCTTTTGATTTCGTATAGAAAAGTTTTTAATGGATACCATCACCTTGAAGATATCCCTTTTTCCGAGCATCTGGCAGCAAGATAGCTGCGATAAATGCAATGATCATCATGCCGGTTATATAAAAATAGAAGAGTGATTCATATCCATAATCTTTTAATCCAAGTGCAACAGCTTCGGCTGATCCTCCAAAAATCGCATTAGCAATAGCATAAGAGAGCCCCACGCCCATTGCGCGCACGGAAGCAGGAAACATTTCCGCTTTTACAATACCAGAAATGGACGTATAAAAGCTCATAATGCATAGCATTCCGATAATGATGCATAGTGCAGTCCACACATCATTCGTATTAGCAATCATTCTAAGTCCAGGAATCGTAAAGATAATAGATAAAGCGCTCCAAATAAGGAGTGAAGCTTTTGTGCCAATTTTATCAGCTAGAAAGCCAAACGCAGGTTGAAGTAACATGAAAACAAAGAGTGCAGCCGTCATTATAGTTGTGGCTGTGTGTTTATCAAATCCGGTGGTTGTGATCAGATATTTTTGCATATAAGTGGTGTATGTATAAAATGTGAGCGATCCTCCTGCTGTAAAGCCTATAACGAGAAAGAAAGCCTTCCTGTGAGTACAGAAAAGTTCCTTAAGGCTACCAGCCTGTTTTTGAGAGCGACTTTCTTTTGTGGTTGTCTCATGAAGCGAACGACGCAAATAAATTGCAACAATTGCTCCAAATCCACCAATCGCAAAAGGAATACGCCATCCCCATGCTTTTAACTGATCTTCATTAAGATAAAGCGCTAGAATGAATATAACAAGGCTGGCTAAAAGTTGCCCTCCAATGAGTGTTGCGTATTGGAAAGAGCTAAAGAATCCACGGCGATTTTTGAGAGCAACTTCACTCATATAAGTTGCTGTAGTGCCATATTCACCACCAACAGAAAGTCCTTGGAGCATTCGAAGTAAAAGTAGAAGAACTGCTGCAGTCATTCCAATCGTTTCATAGGTAGGAAGTAGAGCAATAAAGAATGAACCACCACACATCATAAAAACAGAAATAAGCATGGAGCGTTTGCGTCCATAACGGTCGGCAATGTATCCAAAGAGCCATCCACCAATTGGGCGCATAAGAAAACCAATAGCAAAGACACCTGCGGCTTTTAAAAGTTGCGCGACGACATTACCATCTGAAGGAAAAAATTGTGATGCAAAGTAAATCGATGTAAAAGAATAAACATAAAAGTCGTACCATTCCACTAGATTACCTGATGCACTGGATACTATAGCAAGGATACGTTTTCTTGTATCATGCGGTGCTAGAGTTGTTTCATTCTCCATGAAGTCTATCCCTTTAATTGTTCGCGTTTGTTGATTTATTACCCCTGTATTTATTTCCCTAAAACCTGTCTACAGTATTTTATCTTTTGCGTCAAAAACTTAATCAAATCATGGTTATTTCCTGTGCAAGATCGTTGGAGGAGAGAAATTTAAATTATATTTTTATCAATATTTACAGTTTCTATTTTCTATAATTAATAGAATCGGTCATAATATCCATATGAAAACCTATCTTGATCTTTTATCTCATGTTTTAGAACATGGCGTTGATCGCGCTGACCGAACCGGTGTTGGCACGCGGTCGGTTTTTGGTTATCAAATGCGGTTTGATTTACAGGCTGGATTCCCGTTGTTGACAACGAAAAAATTGCACTTACGTTCGATTATCTATGAGCTTTTGTGGTTTCTTAAAGGCGGTACGAATATCGCATGGTTAAAAGAACGTGGTGTATCAATTTGGGATGAATGGGCTGATAAAAATGGGGACCTTGGTCCTATCTATGGTTATCAGTGGCGTTCTTGGCCAGCGCCTGATGGGCGGCATATTGATCAAATCAGTAATCTGTTGACTATGATTAAGGAGACACCTCATTCTCGTCGTCTCATTGTCTCAGCATGGAACCCCGCATTGATAGAAGAGATGGCTCTCCCACCTTGTCATTGTTTTTTTCAGTTTTACGTTGCTGATGGTAAGTTATCTTGCCAACTTTATCAACGTTCAGCAGATATTTTCTTAGGTGTTCCATTTAATATTGCATCCTATGCATTGTTAACGATGATGATCGCGCAGGTGAGTGGGCTTAAGGTGGGTGATTTTATTCATACGCTGGGGGATGCTCATCTTTATTCTAATCATTTTGAACAGACAAAATATCAATTGTCTCGTATTCCAAATGCTTTGCCATATATGCGTATAAATCCAGCGGTAACAGATCTTTTTTCTTTTAAATTTGAGGATTTTGAATTGCTCAATTATGAAGCACACCCCCATATTAAAGCGCCGGTAGCAATATGACGATTTCTATTTGTTTAATTGCTGCTGTTGCAGAAAATAGCGTTATCGGTTGTAAAGGTGCAATGCCTTGGCATTTATCGACAGATTTGCAACGTTTTAAAGCTTTGACTTTCGGTAAGCCTGTTATTATGGGAAGAAAGACTTGGGATTCTCTTAAAAAGCCTTTACCAGGGCGTACAAATATCGTTATTACGCGCGATTGTACTTTCAGCGCTGAAGGGGGTGTTGTTGCGCACTCTTTATCGCAGGCTTGTTCTCTTGCAATACGTGTTGCTTCTCAAAATGATGTCGAGGAGATTTTTATTATTGGTGGGGGTGAAATTTTTCAACAAGGGTTTAGTTTTGCTGATAAAATATTCCTTACAGAAGTTTTGGCTTCTATAGAAGGTGATAGTTTTTTTCCTATTTTTGATAAAGAAAAGTGGACTATTGTGCAAACACAAGATATTCCAAAAGGGGATAAAGATAGCCATCCAACACGTTTTGTTGTTTATGAGCGGAAATAATTTTTTGTAATATGAAGTGGAAAAGGTTTATCAGTTGCGTAATTGAGATAAGAAGAATCCTATAAGCTTTAAGTGAAGGGTTGGTATTTGAATGAATGGTAGTCAGTGAAAGAGGTTATAATGCCCTGGACAAATCAAAATGGTGGTGGCCCGTGGAGTGGCGATAAAAATAAGAATAGTGGTGAAAAAAAGACATCAGCTAAGAATATTTTTGGTTCTGGTGGCAATCATGGTGGCGGAAATGGCCCCAATCTTGATGATATTTTGCGTAAAGGACAGGATCAGTTTAAACAATTTAGTCGAGGGGGAGTTTTTGTTTTATTCCTTCTGCTTGCTGTGTGTTTTTTGCTCTATCAGTCACTTTATATTGTTCAACAAAATGAGCAAGCTGTGGAATTGCGTTTTGGTGTGCCTAAAGAAGAAATTATCGGTGATGGTTTGCATTTTCATTTTTGGCCAATTGAGACTTATATGAAAGTTCCTTTAACGGAAAAAACAATTGCAATTGGTGGAAAGCCTGGACAGGGACAACAAAGTGAAGGTTTGATGCTGTCGAGTGATCAAAATATTGTGAATGTCAATTTTTCTGTTTACTATCGCATTTCACATCCAGGACAATTTTTATTCAATGTGAATGATCAAGAAGGAACTGTTCGCCAAGTTGCTGAAAGTGCAATGCGAGAGGTTATTGGCTCAAGACCTGTTGATGATGTTTTACGCGATAAAAAAGAAGACGTTGCTAACGATGTGAGAAAGATTACCCAGTTGACTGTAGATAAGTATCAACTCGGGGTCGAAATAAGTCGTGTATCGATCAGTGAAGCTGCTCCTCCTACCAAAGTTGCTGCAGCGTTTAATTCTGTTCAGCAGGCTGAGCAAGAACGTGGAAGAATGATTGAAGAAGGAAATCGTGTGCGTTTTACGAAGATTGGTTTGGCAAATGGTGAAGCTTCACGGACACGGGAGATCGCAAAAGGTGAAAAAGCACAGATGGTTGAAGAGGCAACAGGGCGTGCTGAACGTTTTCAGGCTATAGCTCGTGAGGCTGCAATTTCACCAGAGGTTGCGCGTTATCGTCTTTATATGGAGACGATGGGGCATATTTTTTCTTCACCAAATAAACTAATTCTCGATCAAATTAATTCTTCTGCGGTGCCTTATCTTCCTTTGAATGAATTGCTGCGGAGCAATTCATCGGAAAACGCGAAGAAAACATCGGCGCGTTCTACGTCGCTTTTGGATGCTCGTATTTCTGGAGGTCGCTAATTATGCAGCAGTCCCGTTTCTTGTTTATATGCAGTGCTATAGCATTCTTTTTGATGGTTTTATGGATGTCATTTTTTGTTGTCTATCCTCGTCAACAAGTCGCTATTAAGCGTTTTGGACAAATCGTTAAGGTAGAATCTAATCCTGGAATTTATGTGAAAATGCCTTTTGTGGATAAGATGATTGTGGTGGATAATCGGTTGTTGCGTTACGATGTTCCTACGCAATCTGTGCAAGTTCGTGGAGGGGCTTATTATGAAGTGGATGCGTTCTTTATTTATCGTATCACGGATCCTAAATTGTTTTTACAGCGTATTGCTTCAGGGCGTCCGCAAATTGCAGCACGTGAGAATCTTGCACCACGCTTTATTGACGCTTTGCGGGCTGTTTATGGTAAGCGAGAATTTAAAGCAGCTTTATCGGATGAACGCGGTGCGATGATGGCGGAGGTTCAAAGGCAATTTTCTATAGATGCAGGTTCGCTGGGTATTCGGATTGTTGATGTGCGTATTCGAAAAACCGACTTAACCGATGCTGTTTCAGAAGATGTTTATCGGCAAATGGCTGCGGAGCGGGAAGCGGTTGCGGAAAATATTCGAGCTCGCGGTCAACAAGAGCGAGATCGTATTGTCGCAGAGGCAAATCGTGAATATGAGGAAATTGTGGCGGCTGCAAAGCGTGATGCTGAAATTACGCGCGGTGAAGGACAGGCTGAAAATATTCGCATTTTACTCAATGCGCGGGAAGCGAATCCATCTTTTTACGACTTTTGGTTAGCGATGGAACAGTATAAGAATTTAGAGAGAGTTCCGATGGTCATTTCGCTAAATGAAGATTTCTTTTTTTATTTTCGCAATCCTTTGCAAGCAAAGAAAAAACTTTCATCTACAATGAGTCCTAGTTTGAGTAAAACTGATTCAAAGTCCGGTGGGGAATAGAAAGTAACAATGTAGGGAGGATACTCGTATGAGAAGTATGCTCTATAGTTGTTTGTTTTTATGATGAATGTCAGAGAATGTTAAGCTTTACTGATTTTGCATAATAAATATTGAGTAAGGCTCTTTGCAGCTTTGGTTTAAAGGCATGTCATGGATAGAAGTGTCGTGAGTAGAAATACGTTTTTGAAGTCTTTTATCACAAGAGTTGTTTTTTGTGTGATTTTGTTTTTCTCAGGATCCATGCGTTTGTCTTGGGGCGCAGAGACAAACAAGACATTGCTTTCTGTTCCTGATTTAGCTTCTGAGCTTTTAGAGACTGTTGTGAATATTTCTACGGCACAGACTGTTGAAGGAACAGAGCAGGATGAAAATACTTCGGTACCCGTTATTCCCAAAGATTCATTGCTGGAAGAATATTTTAATGATTTTTTTACACCCAAAGAGGGGCAAAAAAATAGTCAATTTCAAAAGGTGCGTTCTTTGGGGTCTGGTTTTGTAATTGATGCGCAAAAAGGGATTATTGTTACAAATTATCATGTTATCGTTGATTCTGATGATATTGAAGTGAATTTTACGGATGGTACAAAACTCAAAGCAAAGCTCCTTGGCAAGGATAGCAAAACGGATTTGGCGCTGCTTCAAGTGGATGCGGGGAGTAAAAAATTAAAAGCTGTGCGTTTTGGTGACTCAGAAAAAGCACGTATTGGTGACTGGGTTATGGCTATTGGTAATCCTTATGGTTTTGGTGGGAGTGTAACGGTTGGTATTATTTCTGCCCGTAACCGTGATCTTAATGCTGGTCCCTATGATAATTTTATTCAAACAGATGCAGCGATTAATCGAGGCAATTCTGGTGGTCCGTTATTTGATAGAAAGGGTGAAGTCATTGGCATTAATACAGCAATAGTTTCTCCTTCTGGCGGATCGATTGGTATAGGGTTTGCTATTCCATCGGATATGGCTCTTGCTGTTATTAATCAGTTACGTAATTTTGGAGAGATAAGGCGTGGTTGGTTGGCTGTTCGTATTCAGCCGGTAACAGAGGATATTGCAAAAAGTTTAAAACTAGACAATGCTGTAGGAGCATTGGTGGCTGGTAAAATAGAACAGACGGAAAAAAATAATATTGATAATAGCCAGTTGCAAACTGGAGATATTATTCTTTCCTTTGGGAATTCCAAAATTAAGCGTGCACGTGATTTGCCGCGTTTGGTTGCGGAGAGTTCAGCAGGAAGAGTTGTGGATGTTACTATTTTACGGAATGGGCAAGAAAAAACCGTAAAGGTTAAGCTTGGACGTTTGATTGAGACCGATGATAATGAAGATACAGAAGAAGAAGTTGATGATAAAAAAAATAATGATCTGCCGAAAAGCGTGACATTACAATTGATGGGAATGACGTTAGCTGAATTGACAGAGGATTTGCGTCATCGTTATTCAATTTCAGATAAACTTCAAGGACTCGTGGTGACATCTGTTGCACAAAATAGCGCCGCGGATAAAAAGCGTATTCGCGTTGGTGAAGTGATTGTTGATATCAATCAAAGTGCTATTACAACAATTGATGAGGCTAAAAAACGTCTTCATAAATTACGTGAAGCTGGACGCAAAAATGCTCTATTTATTGTAGCGCGTCCAGATGGAGAGTTACGGTTCGTAACGTTCCCAATGGATTGATGCCTAATGAATTGATGTTTAAAGAATTCGTTTTTTGTTTTTTATTAGCCTTAATATATGGGTATTTAGGTAACTTACTCGTGTAACCTTTAGTATTTAAAAAAACCGTTTCACGATGGAGAGTATGGATTGTATAACATAAAATCCATAGGACTCTTCCATTTTTTCGCTGAATAAAAGTGTAAGTTGGAATAGTATTTGCTGGTTTTCAATATTGCAAAAGCTTTTGCTTTGAAATGTATAGGAGAGATATTTGCCATCTTTCTTAAGGTGATTTTTATATCTTTGGATTGTGCAGGTGAATGGTATTGATATCATGCCTTATGAGAGAGTGGGTAAAATAAGTAAATCTTATGATATTGGAGTCTTGCATGCAAATTGCAAAACGCTCAACTATTATAAATAATATTTTATCTAGGGAGATTTTCAGCGGTTTGTGATTGTATTTTTTGTGCTGTAGAGGATGTTTTTTCTCTTCAGTTTGAAAAAGTTATTCCGTAGAAAATCGTATTGGTTTCAATCAATTAGTGATATATTGATATCTTTCTTTTCGATGAATGAAAAAATAATGATAAAAAAGAAAGCGTGAAGAAGAAAGTTTCAGAGGCTCTTATTATAAGTCAGAGCAATATGCTGTTGTTATAGGAAAAAAATAAATCTGTTTGATTGTATAGGTTTAGCTTAGTATTATTTTTATAAGGGGTTTCTTTATCTTAAGGAGAAGTCTTGTTCGTATTTTTGTTTAAAGTTTTTACTTTATGATAATCGAGAAAAAATACAGGGGCTTTGCGAACAGCCATGCATGTTGTAATAAGTTGCTGATTGGGAGGATTGCTCTTCATGACACAGAGAACAATTACATTGATAGCAGGGCCCACGGCGAGTGGAAAATCAGAACTTGCTTTACAAATGGCTCAAGAAAGAAATGCTCTCATTATTAACACTGATTCAATGCAGGTTTATGACGTTTTAAATATTTTAACAGCACGACCCAAGGAGGCTGATACCGCGGTTGTTCCCCATTATCTTTATGGTCATGTGAGTCCTACTTTGAATTATTCAGTAGGGCAATGGTTATGTGATGTTGAGAAGCTGTTGGTTACTTTTACATCGAGGTCAGTTATTTTTGTTGGTGGAACAGGACTTTATTTTCGTGCTCTTTTAGAGGGGATTTCGCAAATCCCTCATGTTCCAGATGTTGTGCGGCAGAAATGGCGTTTGCTGCTTGATAAAGAAGGCGTTGCAAGTCTTTATCGCCAATTGTGGCAGATTGATGCGGTTGTCGCTGAAAAAATTTCGTCGCAAGATGGACAGCGTATTGTCCGTGCTTTGGAAGTTTATGATGCAACCGGTGAGAAGCTCAGTTGGTGGCAGACGCAAAAAACAACGCCTTTTATTGCGCCTAATTGTGCTGAAAAAATTCTTCTGATGCGACCACGTCCTCTGCTTTATGAACGCATTCATAAACGTTTGGATTCTATGATTGAAAGAGGTGCTTTAGAAGAGGTGATGGCCATGAAAAAACTTAAGCTCTCCCCTTCGTTACCAGCGATGAAAGCGATTGGTATACCTGAATTTATGGCTTATTTGGATGGATATAGAAGCTTTGAAAATGCTCTGGAAGCTGTGAAAACACAAACGAGGAGATATGCAAAAAGGCAAATAACATGGTTTCGTCATCAATTTGATGAAGAATGGATGCTTATCTCTTGATAAAAGAGCTGGAGCTTTAAGAAGAAATTTTTAAGAAAATATTAATTTTTTATTGACGGATGCTATCAATATCATTAAAAACCCCTTTACAGGAGGGCTTTTCCTGGTAGGTTTTGTGCGTTGGAATAAGGGGGTAATCATACAATATATGTTTTTGTGTGTAGTAGGCTCTCTCAGAGCCTTTTTTTATAGGCTCCTTCAGGGGCTTTTTTATTGTCCTAACAAGTAGGTGAGTGGGAAAGATGAGAAATGATCCAAGACAGCAAGAGAGTGCAGATGGAAAAGTAATGTCTGGGGCTGAAATAGTGGTTCAGGCTCTTATAGATCAAGGGGTTCAACATATTTTTGGTTATCCTGGTGGGGCTGTTCTTCCTATTTTTGATGTACTTTATCAACAAAATTCACTGCAGCATATTTTGGTGCGTCATGAACAGGCAGCAGGGCATGCTGCTGAAGGTTATGCACGCAGCACAGGGAAGGTCGGTGTGATGCTTGTGACTTCTGGTCCAGGGGCAACGAATGCTGTTACACCTTTGCAAGATGCTCTTATGGATTCTATACCTCTTGTTTGTTTTTCTGGTCAGGTAGCGACAACGATAATTGGAACAAATGGCTTTCAAGAAGCGGATACAGTTGGAATTACAAAGCCTTGTACGAAGCGTAATTGGCTGGTTAAAAATGTTAATGATCTTGCGGACATTATTCATGAGGCTTTTTCTCTTGCTCAATCAGGGCGTCCAGGACCGGTTTTGATTGATATTCCTAAGGATGTTCAATTTGCTTCAGGATTTTATAGAGCGCCTAAAGTTCAGGAATCTTTACATTTTTCTCCATCGTTTAAGGGGAATAATCATGAGGCTATCAAATCGGCTGTTTCTCTTTTAGTTGAGGCAAAGCGCCCTGTTATTTATTCTGGGGGTGGTGTTATTTCATCGGGGACTCAAGCTGTACAGCTCTTGCGTAATTTGGTTCAATGGGGAGATTTTCCAATTACTTCAACCTTAATGGGACTTGGCGCTTATCCTGCTTCTGGTAAAAATTGGCTCGGAATGCTGGGTATGCACGGAACCTATGAGGCTAATATGGCCATGCATGATTGTGATGTTATGTTGGCTGTTGGAGCACGGTTTGATGATCGTATCACGGGGCGTCTTGATGCATTTGCACCTCATGCTCGTATTATTCATATTGATATTGATCCTTCTTCCATCAATAAAATTGTCAAGGCAGAAGTTCCACTTATTGGCGATGTGGCGCATGTTTTGGCAGATATAATGCAACATTTGCATGAACATCAATTAAAGTTTGATCAAGAACGTCGAAAAATATGGTGGATGAAAATTAATCGCTGGAGAGCTCGTAATTCATTGGCATATATGGAAAAAAAAGATGTTATCATGCCTCAATATGCTCTTGAACGGCTGTATGTACTGACCAAAGATGTTCGTGCTTACATTACAACGGATGTCGGGCAGCATCAGATGTGGGCAGCGCAATATTATCACTTTGATGAACCAAAACATTGGATGACTTCTGGTGGGCTTGGAACAATGGGGTATGGTCTTCCTGCGGCGATTGGTGTTCAAATAGCTCATCCTGATGCACTTGTTGTGTGTATTTCTGGTGATGCCTCCATTCAGATGAATATTCAAGAGCTTGCAACGGCTATTCAGCATGACACACCTGTGAAAATTTTTATTTTAAATAATCAATATATGGGGATGGTTCGCCAGTGGCAGCAATTGTTGCATGGTAATCGTCTTTCTCATTCTTATATGAAATCGATGCCTGACTTTGTGAAATTGGCACAAGCTTATGGAGCCCTAGGGATTCATTGTTCAAAACCCGATGAACTTGATAATAAAATTCAGCAAATGATTGACAGTGATAAGCCTGTTCTTTTTGATTGCCGTGTGTATCATTTAGAAAATTGTTTTCCCATGATCCCATCGGGCTGTGCCCATAATGAGATGTTATTACCTGATGAGGCAAGCGAGGAAGCTGTTGAAAATGCTGTGTCTTCTGAGGGAAAGATTCTTGTATAAAAGGAATATATTAATCAAATAGTGAAAGATGGTGATGATGAAGTCTTTTTGGAGCCTTCATTTCTGTCTCTTCTTTGTAGAGAGTCCAAGTGAGAAAGCCATGCAGGGTTCCTGAAGATTTTAGCAAAATGTCCAGCTACAAAGTCTCTCAAAGCAAGATTTATCAACATAAAAACATGGGGTGTATTATTATTTGTTCATTTTAACAATGTTATAAGTTGTGTGTCCAATAATGCTTGAATTTATTTGTATGCGATGTTTGTTTTTAATTCATATGTTCACATTAATAGCTTTTTTGTTGCATTTTTTAGATAATACATTGAATTATCTATTCTAAATTAATTATGTTTTCTTATATATGAAGGATTCCATCGTGCAAGAAAAAAGCCAGCGTGCTTGAAGGGTGCAACCATGAAAACTGGCATACTTATGAAAACAATAGAAAAGTTTGTCACTATGTTTTGGTTTCGCATTCTGAAATTACTCTAACTTTCAAGGGTTTGATAGGAGAATTCCCCTAGCGGCTTGAAAGGAAGGGCAAAAATAATAAAGATCAAATGCAGCCATAGAAAATCAATTAGCCACCATAGCTTATAATCAGGTCGTAACCTCACCTAATTTAAGCGAGAGAAATCTATACGTATGCGACGTGTAGTCAATATATAAACCAGAATAATACTCAATATCATATCATTATCAGGACATTAACATTGAAAATCAAATACTCTTTCTTTTATTTGTTCTATGCATCTATGATTCCATAAATCTGCAGACACAAACACTCTTTGAATCCACCGCATTGAATTTTCATAACGATCAAATCATCCCCAAAATTTATCTCTAGAGTGTAGAGCCATTCTGTTATCAATGTATAATAATCTTCCTGGTTGTACAGCAATTCCAAAAGATACAGCCTTAATAGCTTCATAAAAATGATCTAAAGCCTCCTTGGCTTTTTTTGACTGTGGTTCTAACATGCTCGGATAAAAAACAGCGCTAATATCTTGGAATTCACTGTCCCCTTGAATAAGGGGCACTTTACTTGTAGAGGTTACCCCATTTTTTCTCCATCTATAGGGAACATTCATTATATATAAATTATCCCTTAAGCTACTCAAATCCTCCTCACTTGAAAGTTTTAAAGCGAGACGAGTATCAGATATTCTCGTTGACGGGTCATCGACATCATTGCGAAAACACCAGTTAAAAGTATCCCTTTAGGAGATAAATTTAAACCTTTTATAAATTTTAGTGCAGCATTTTCTATATGAAAATCTAACTCAACTTCAGGTCCTAATCCTGTATAATCTTTTTTATTATCCTCTAAAGGAACTAGGTTATTTACTATATGTTCGCCTTCAAACTTACTTGAATAAGGCTCTCCGATTAATAAAGAAAACATCATAATTAAATTTTCACTCATAGAGCTACTTTTACAAGACGCATCTAAATTATAAGGATTAGGTGATGTGTTAATTTGTCTCTCAATTGGAAGGTTTTCAAAGATTAAATATGGTCTAGGGGTAATAGATATCTTTTGCTTCATAAGAATTGTCAATATTCTATGTGGTAGCAGCGAAAATGCTATTTTTTAGCTCAACCGAATATTCAATACCACCGTATGGATCATAAATAACATGCTCTAGAGCTTCCCAAAGTTTGTCTCTTTCTATGTTGCTCAATTCAAAAATATTTTCATTTATCATTATAATTTCCTCCCCAGCTATATTTCTTTACTTTTTTATTAAGAAAAGTGAACAAACAATCATTAAAATTAAAATCAGCCATGTTAGTAAATAAGTGTCGGTAAAATCTTGGATTAATCCAAATAATGGTGGAGCAGTAATAATTGCGATTTGATTTACAGACATTGCTAAACCCAGAGAAAAGCCAACGCTTTCCTTTGGTGAAGAGTCTACAATATAAGCAACCCAAAAACCATACCATCCCAATCCAAAAAAAACTAACCAAGCAGATAAAATAGTTAAATAAATTATGGATTCACTAATGCCCAAAATTAATATTAAAAATCCAAAAACTACCGCAATCATGCAAAACAAGACAGAAAAAAATCGTCCTTTTCTACAATGATCATTCCACGCTGCTAAAATAATTCTTCCTAAGGCACCAGAAGCTTGTGAAACAAAAAACAAATAAGCACTTTTATCTAAAGATAGGTGATAGATTCTATAAAAATAAACCGTTATAAAAATGGTTAAAACATATTGAACGATCACAAGTGAAACGCCTGAAAAAATAATATTCTTCATATGCGGTGCAGCCAACATTGCAAGATGAGATCTTACATTGGCATAGAACGAAACTCTTGCCTTGCTTTCTGGAACGATAGCTATCACTTTTGCTGGTGAGTGAGAAAAAATAATAAATATACATCCACCTAAAAAAGAAACGATGGCGCCAACCAAAAATGCACCTTTTATGCCATAGACAAGTGCACTAGCAGGAAGAACTATTCCAGCTAATGCCCCACCTAATGGTAGCCCCGCTTGTCTTATTCCCATTGCAAATCCGCGCTGCGATTGTGGAAACCATGAAGAAACAGATTTAGCACCACCGGGTTGAGCAGAACTATAAAATCCCCCTACAATGAGCAAACAAATCAAAAGGGAAATATAGTTATCTGAAATTGCTCCCAACAAAAGAGCGACAGAAACGCCGAGTGCGCCAACTCCAACAATATAGCGCTCGTTAAACTTGTCTAGTAATTCGCCAGCTACAAGTAACCAAATAATAGGGAGGAACTGCGCTGCTGAAGACAGCAAGCCTATCTGAGAGTCACTAAGCGAGAAGTCCTTCTTGAAAAATTCAGCTGAAGGACCAAACCCTTGAACAAAAAAGCAGGCTGATGCTTGAACGATCGTGGCAACAAGCAATACAATCCATCGATAATAATTTTTTTCTATAAGTTTATTATTGCTCATCCATGCCACCTCCAATCAAAGGGTAATTTGGCAGGTTAGCCTTTTTAATAATTATTGTAACAATTAGGTATTTTATGCTGATGACATAAAAATCTGTCAATAGGATTGGTATTAATATGAAAGCTAAGGAATATGCTTAATTTAAGGAAATAAGCTATTATGTGTCGTGCAAATTTGACACGTTAGCGATAAAGAATAAATTTTACAAACATTGGATTAATTGGCATTAAGCGCTCTTCATAAAAGACGCTATATTTTGGCAAGCTTTTTCAATATAATTCTCAAAGCTTTCTTCAGTTACATAGCCCAAATGCGGTGTGCAAAGAACTCTATCTGATTGCAATAATTTGCTCTCATATACTGGCTCGTTGTTATAAACATCCAGTGCAAAATAAGTTGAATTTTCCAAACTTAGTATTTTTTTCTATCGCCCCTTTTTCAACCAAAGCTGAACGCGCTGTGTTGACAAAAATAGCATGAGATTTCATGCTTAATAGGTCATCTAATTGAATGATTCCTCTGGTTTTATCGCTTAAACGTAAATGTACGAATATAATGTCAGGACGTGTAAAAAATTCATCTTTTGAATGCGTAAAATGATAACCTAAATTTTTCGCTTCTTGCGTTGAACGTTCGCTCCCATAAACCAAAATTGACATGCCAAAAGCTTGAGCATATTGAGCAACCATTTTACCAATACACCCAAACCAAAATATTCCAAGAGTAGCCCCTTTCATTTGGTTGCCAAATGTTGTTTGCCATTGTCCTTTTTGCATATCAGATACAGATTTATAGAGTTTTCTACGCGCAGACATCATTAAGAGCCATGCAAATTCAGCAGCAGAAGTTGGATCTCCACCACCGTCTAATATTTTAATTCCTAAGTCTCTACATGCTTCTATATCAATATGGGAACCTATAGGGCCTGTTTGGCAGATTAATTTTAAATTTGGCAATTTCAGGAGAAGATTTCTATCAACTATAGTCCGCTCTCTGATTCAGATAAGAATATCTATCTCTTTGAGCTTATCTTCTAAATCACATTCTTTAGCTAAATTATTTATAACCAGCACTTCATGCGATTTCATTAATTTTGTAATAGACTGTAATGTTAGGGTGGCTTTTTGATAGTCATCTGGAATTAATATTTTCAATTTAAACCTCCCCTACATATTTGTGCGAGGTGAAGTGTGCTTCATATAAGCGTGATGTCTCTCTTTTATTTGCTAAGATATAACTTATTTTTAGCCCGAAGAGTCAATTTATTAAAATCATGATAAGAGGGAGATAGGAACTTTATGGATGTATCCACTATAGAATTAAGTTGTTTTGTTGAGAGTGTTTCTATTTCTGCCAAAAGGTTTTTGTATATTTAAATTATTATTTCGTAATAGTGGATGTATTTTATTTTTATGTTTAAGGAATCTGATTGATTGTGTAAAATAGTATTCATAAAATTATATTATTCTTATCCTGTTAAGGACATTTTTTCTAGCGAGGGTTTTGCAATTGCAATGCTCTTTTTCTCATTTTAAAATTTTGGTTAGAAAAAGTGTATATAGGTGTTATTTTAAATTTAAGATATGCATATTCCATTGTTGGTGTTACATCGAGGATCGGTGTATAGAGAAAATTTAGATTGTTACAATATCTTGAAAAAGCAATGGGTAAGTAATTGATAATTGTGCTACGAAAGTTGTTAGATGGGCGTGTGTCAGCAATTCTTCATAAAAAAGTTTTTTTTGATCGTCGGGTTTGTTCAAAATACTGCTCTTTTTATGCAAATCTTATGTTGGTAGGCCATGCAGTTTTCGTCAGAACAGGATAGTGCATTAAAGGCTGTTGCCGCGTGGTTGAGGGAAGGGCGTTCTCCTCTTTTTCGCCTTTTTGGCTATGCGGGGACGGGCAAGACGACGCTTGCGCGCTATTTTGCAGAAACAGTTGATGGTTCTGTCCAGTTTGCTGCTTTTACAGGAAAGGCTGCGCAGGTTTTGCGCTCTAAAGGTGCCAGTAATGCTTGCACGATTCATTCGCTGATTTATTGTCCGCGTGGGGAAGAGGAAGTTTCCGATGAAATTACGGGAAAAAAGTCTATCACACCGACATTTAGATTAAATCGAAGAAGTGCTGCTGCACAAGCTAAACTCATTATTGTTGATGAGTGCTCTATGGTCGATGAACAATTGGCGCGTGATTTAATGAGTTTTCGAACACCTATTCTTGTTCTTGGTGATCCAGGTCAATTGCCTCCCATATCAGGAGGAGGGTTTTTTTCCAATGGTGAACCCGATTTTCTTCTTTCAGAAATTCATCGGCAAGCACGTGATAATCCGATTATACGGCTTGCTATGGATGTGCGTGAAGGACGCGATATTGCTTATGGCGATTATGGTGCAGCGCGCGTTATTACACGCAAAGAGGTTGATCAGCAATTGGTTTTAGATGCTGATCAGGTCTTGGTTGGAATCAATCGAACACGGCATCTTTATAATCAGCGTTTGCGTGCTTTGAAGGGATTTACAGCAGATTATCCGCAAACGGGAGATAAGCTTGTGTGTTTGCGAAATGATCCTTCTAAAGGTTTGTTAAATGGTTCTTTATGGAAGGTGATGACTTCACAGAAGGAGACAGTTAAACCAAGTATTAATCTTCTTGTGAAACCAGAAGAAAGTGAGCGTGGGGTAGCAAAAATTAAACTTTTAAAAGCAGCGTTTGAAAACCCTGATAATGAGATTTCCTGGGCATTAAAAAAGCGATATGATGATTTTGATTATGGTTACGCATTAACAGTTCATAAAGCGCAAGGTTCTCAATGGGATGATGTCGTTTTGTTTGATGAAAGTTTTGCCTTTCGTGATATGTCTACGCGCTGGCTTTATACGGGAATTACACGTGCGGCAGAGCGTTTGACAATTGTTCGATAGAGAAAACTTATTCTCTGGGTATTGGTGGATATATTTTTCTGGTTTTGAATTGTATATGAAAATGGGAGTAGGCGTGGCGATAAAACTTTCGGTTAATCTTAATGCTATTGCTGTTTTGCGCAATAGGCGTAATCTACCTTGGCCAAATGTCAAAACTATTGGGCATATAGCGCTTACAGCTGGAGCAGCGGGTTTGACGGTTCATCCGCGCCCTGATGAAAGACATATTCGTTTTACGGATTTGCCAGATATCGATGATTTAATGAACAGCACATTTCCTAGTGCTGAATTTAATATTGAAGGTTATCCAAGTAATGTTTTTTTGGATATAGCAGAAAAATATGCTGATCAGATTACTCTTGTTCCTGATGATCCAGCTCAGTCAACTTCTGATCATGGTTGGGATTTTTCTCGCCATGCAGAATTTTTGGCACCTATTGTGCAACGCTTGAAAGCAAAAAAAATTCGCGTGTCGTTATTTGCTGATCCTGTTGTTGAAGGGCTTGATATTGCTAAAGCGATAGGGGCTGATCATGTGGAGTTTTATACAGGACCTTATGGGGGAGCATTTAACGACAAGACTAAACAGGATAAGGAGCTCAATAAACTTGTTTTAGCAGCAAAAAGAGCTCAAGAGCTGCAATTAGGTGTTAACGCAGGGCATGATCTGACCATTACAAATCTTCCCGCTCTTGTTCATCATATTCCTTGGCTTGAGGAAGTTTCTATTGGTCATGGGCTCATTGCAGATGCGTTAGAATATGGAATGCGTAACACTGTTCAGCGTTTTATACAGTTATTGGTATAATATTTTCTCTATACAAAGAGGTAAGATGGATTTTTCTAAAAAGCTCTGTTAGTTTGTTGCGAAGAAATAATTTTGCATCTGTTTCAATAAATAAAACTATTTGCGGCTCTTATAGTGATCACAACAGAGATGCTATAGTTTATTGAAACGATTGGTGGTGATTTCCATTATAATTAAGTTTATGGAAGAGAGTGACTATCAAAGGTTTAAATATAAAAACGATAATTCTTATTTATAATTTTTCTTGCTATCTATTTTAATTTGGTTCATGTTAAAGATTGTATGCTGTGTCTTTAATTTTAAGGTACAATACTTCATTATGCAGAAGAATAGAATCTTAGTACATGTATTTTTTGCAGAAGTATTATTTTGTATAATATGTCGTTTTTGTAAAGCGGCAGTTAAGGTCTGTTTGGGAGCCGGATATGTTTTTGAGGGGTTTAGGGGCCATAATTTTTTTATGCCATGTATAAATTTTAAAAGATTGCCCAATTTCCTTGTTATTATAAGCGGTGTTTTTTTTATTTATAGTGTGTAAAACACTTAAGGTCGTTTTTAACTTTTTATTCAATAAAAATAATCTGAAATTCAATTTAAAGCTAGAGAAAAGGAAGTATTTTATGCGTGTTTATTATGATCGTGATGCAGATGTTAATCTCATTAAAGGAAAAAAAGTGGCCATTGTTGGTTATGGTTCTCAAGGGCGTGCGCATGCTTTAAATTTGAAAGATTCCGGTGTTCAAAATGTGCAAATAGCTTTGCGTTCAGGGTCGGAAACAGTTAAAAAGGCTATGGCCGATGGTTTTGAAGTGGTGAGTGTTGCTGAAGCAGCAAAATGGGCAGATCTCATCATGATGGCAACACCAGATGAGTTGCAAGCTGATATTTATAAAGAGCATATTCATGACCACTTACGGGATGGGGCGGCGATTGCTTTTGCTCATGGTTTGAGTATTCATTTTGGTCTCATTGAACCTAAAAAAACCGTTGATATTGTGATGATTGCTCCTAAAGGTCCAGGGCATACGGTTCGTCATGAATATCAACGGGGTTGTGGTGTTCCTTGTTTAATAGCGGTGGCGCAAGATGCTTCAGGGTATGCTCATAATGTAGCATTATCTTATGCATGTGGACTTGGTGGTGGACGTGCTGGGGTGATTGAAACAACATTTAAAGAAGAGTGTGAAACTGATCTCTTTGGTGAACAAGCGGTTCTGTGTGGTGGTCTTGTTGAGCTTATTCGAGCAGGCTATGAAACACTAACACAAGCAGGTTATGCACCAGAAATGGCTTATTTTGAGTGTTTACATGAGGTTAAATTGATTGTTGATCTCATGTATGAAGGGGGCATTGCTAATATGAATTATTCGATTTCGAATACAGCGGAATGGGGTGAATATATGTCTGGTCCACGTGTGATTACCGATGAAACCAGAGCAGAAATGAAACGTATATTAAAAGATATTCAAACGGGTAAATTTACATCGAATTGGATTCAAGAATATAAGGCTGGTGCTGCTCATTTTAAAAGTATGCGGTGTTTAAATGATAATCATCCTATTGAAGAAGTTGGTAAAAAACTTCGTTCTATGATGCCTTGGATAAAATCCAATGCTTTGGTTGATAAAGAACGTAATTGAAGTCTCTACAGAGATATTTTGTCACGTTTATAATTTTATAGACAGRTATCAAAAAAGGGTAACTTTAGTTGCCCTTTTTTATATGTTTTTTGTATATAGACTTTCTTTTTCAAGTTTTTGCATAATCTTTTCTTCCAAAAAAAATATACAATGCCTAGAAATACAAACCATGCTGGCGTGTATTTTAAAGCTATGGCGGTATCTGCTTTTAATGACAATAAATAATGAATGCAAAGAACATAAGAAGCGCCCAATACATAACAGCCCCCCCTGGCATTTTATAAGGAGAGATCGTATGCTGGAGGGGACGATTGCGACGATAGACGATATAGCTGATCAAAATGATAGACCATACAAATATAAACAACGTTGCGGCAATTGTCGTAACAATTGTAAAAGCAGCTATGAGGGTTTGAGATAACGTTACAACCGCATAACCTAATAAGATGCATAAACATGAAAAGAATAATGCGTTGGCTGGAACGTGATTACGAGAAAGTTTTCCTAAAAATTTAGGAGCTCCTTTTTGTGTTGCTAGCCCATAATACCATACGGCTGGTAGAAAAAATTCCACTATTTGCTGAAGAGGCGGCTGCTGTGAGGACAACAAAGTTCATCAAACCAGCAGCAGTTGGAATACCAATGAGTGCATACATTGTTACAAAAGGGCTTTTCTCTGGACTGATTTGATCCCAAGGTGTCACAGACATAATCACAAGAAGAGAGAAAATATAAAAGAATACAATGCGAACTGGTATTGAATTGACTGCTTGTGGTAGGGCTTTTTGAGGCTCTTTTACTTCAGCAGCCGCTGTGCCTGCGAGCTCAATGACAACAAAAGCAAAAATAGCAATTTGAAATCCAGCAAAAAAGCCAGTAATCCCGCGTGGGAAAAGGTTTCCTCCATTCCATATATTGCTAAGGGAAGCAACTGTACCGTTTGGAGAGATAAAACCAGTGAAGATCATATAAAATCCCACAACAATTAAGACTAAAATTGCTATGATTTTGATAAAACCAAACCAAAACTCAAGTTCGCCAAGGGGTTTTACGGCGACGAGGTTAAGGATTAAAAAGGATA
This sequence comes from Bartonella gabonensis, assembly GCF_903679515.1. Lineage (GTDB taxonomy): Bacteria > Pseudomonadota > Alphaproteobacteria > Rhizobiales > Rhizobiaceae > Bartonella > Bartonella gabonensis. The sequence continues at coordinate 735 of NZ_CAHOYM010000007.1, read as the reverse complement.
TAAGACCAATGATAACAGGAATCCATGGATTAAGTTCAGGGCACCAAAAGTGCGCATAACTGACAATAGCAATAATTTCAGCAGTTCCTGTGACAATCCAACACAACCAATATGTCCAGCCGATAAAAAATCCTGCACATGGCCCTAGAAGATCGATCGAGAAGTCAATAAAAGATCGGTATTGTGTATTAGAAAGCAATAATTCTCTCATAGCACGCATGACAAAGTATAGAGCGCAACCAATAATCGCATAAATGAGAAGGATTGAGGGATCTGCTACACTGATTGTTTTTCCTGCTCCCATAAAGAGACCTGTACCAATCGCTCCACCAAGAGCTATAAGTTGTATGTGGCGGTTATGGAGTCCACGTTGTAATTTTTTCTTAGGTTTTCTTTCTAAATTTTGTTTGTTCATTTTTAGGACGTTCCCTTTAGTTATTTTAAGATAAAAATTACCCTAAAAAAGGTAATCCTTTCTATCGGAATATGATATGGCTCATGAGTAAAGAATTTTTTTTCTATGATTTTATATAAATAAAGAAAACATTTTATTAATTAATGTTATAATTATTTTATATGAAATAAATTTCATTATAAAATTTTATTTTATGTTATTTATACATAATTATATTTAATATATATTATTATTTTTTTAATATAATTGTATTGTATTTTTTGCTAATATATTTTATATTTAAAAATTATTATTAGTAATAATTATAATTTTATATAAAA